>JAGZQF010000013.1 GCA_018382295.1 Collinsella sp. | reverse complement strand
ATCAGGGTAGCGCTGCGACGCGGAAATCGCGCGCCGTTGCCGCGCCCCGCAGTGCCCGCTTCCCCCGAGAACAATTATCAGTGCAGGTAGACGGCTTGCTCTATTTCGAAAAAAGCCGGTATGGTCTGCCTGTGCCAATCTGGCCCCGTAAACCGGCATAGTTTTGGAATGGTACTTCGACAGTATTGATTCCCGTCCCGGCGCAACCAGCCCTATAGTCCGTATTTCACGACGACTCGGTTGATGCGGCGACACCAGGGCTTGTACAGGGCGGCCAAAAACACGCAGGTCGCAAGTCCGTGCGTGATATCGAACGGTACGGCGGTGGCAAGACGCGCCACGGCGCCCGCCCACGTGAGCGGCTGCACAAAACCGATGATGTCGTAGGCGTTGATTACCACGCCGTAGAGCAGGCCCGATGCAAAGCCGTACGCCATCAGCGCCGGCATGCGCACGGTTCCATCCGCACGGTCGAACGCGCCCGCATGCGCCAGCGCGCCGCCAACATAGCCAACCAGGCCCCAGGCATACATCTGCCATGGCGTCCACATGCCCTGTCCAAAAAAGAAGTTGCTGGTCAGCGCCGCCAGCGCACCGACCATAAAGCCGTTACGACGACCGAGCGTCGCCCCGGCGATAATGGCGATGGCACTCACAGGTTTAAAGTCGGGAATGGGGCCAAACAAGATGCGCCCCGCCGCGGCCAACGCCGCCAAAACCAGCGTTGGCATAATCTGGCGCAGGCCCGGTCGCGACGCCTCGTAGCCCGCAAAGAACAACGCAAGCACCAGCGCCACCACGACAAGCATGGCAAGCGCCGCCTGCTCAACGCCCGCCAGCAACGCCGCGGCCATTACCGCCGGCACCGCCAGCAGCAGTGGGATCTCCAGTTTTGCTAGTAGGCGCGAGACGCGATAATCCGTCATCCCATCACGCCCTGTAGAACACGTTGTCGGCAAAAAAGTCGGTCGGCGGCTCCATGCAGGCAATCTCACCGTCGAATATCATGGCAATGTCATCGGCAACCTGCTCGGCAAAATCCAGGTCGTGCGTGGCCATGATGACGGTGCCGCCAGCCTCTGCATGGTCACGCAGAGCGCGGGCAATGATGCGGCGGCTGGTCAGGTCCAAACCCTTGGTGGGCTCATCGAGCAATAGTAGTTCGGGGCCGATTAGCAGCAGTTTTGCCAATGCAAGCAGTTGACGCTGCCCGCCCGAAAGATCGTACGGGTGGCGTCCATCCAAGCCCGACAGCCCCAGGCTCGCCGCGCGCTCCCGCGCCACAGCCTCGTCATATCCGCAGGTCGAAGCCCATTCCATCAGCTCATCGCGCACCGTCTCGGCAACCAGCAACGCCTTGGGATTCTGAGGCAGCAGTGCAGCCGAGGCCGCCGCGCGCACCATACGACCACGCTGCAACTTGACCGTCTTGGCCAGCACCGAAAGCATTGTCGACTTGCCGCAACCGTTGCCGCCAACAACCGCATGCACCGCGCCTGCCGAAAACGACGCATCGAGCCCACGCAGCACCCAGCCGGACGCCCGATCGTAGCGAAACCAGCTCCCTGCCAGGGTGGTAGCCGGCCCAGCGTGCATTTTTGGGAGTATTCGGCATCCACCGGCGCGCGATGGCGCCCCCGAGTCACCCTGCGGCAGTATTTGCGCCCCAAATTCAGCCGATTTGTCCGATTTCAGTCCTTTTTTTGCACCCGGAGCGCCCCCGCGCGGGTCCAAAGAGCCCGGCTGGCCACTGGCGCTGCTGAAAACTCCGTTTTTTGCACGCCGCGAGGCACCCCACCCCGGCACCTCGCCAGAAAACAGCTCTTCACGGTACCCCAGGGAGACAATGTCAGCCACCTCGTACACGCGTCCGCCCTCAATCCGGTACGCGCACGTCGCGTATTCGAGCATTGGGCGCGGCTGGTGCGTCGCCACGACAACCGTGCAGCCCAACTCGCGATTCACGCGAAACAGCGCATGCAGAAAACTCTTCTCGGCAACGGGGTCCAGTTGGGACGTAGGCTCATCGAGCAGCAGCACGCGCGGGCGCAACGCCAGCACAGCCGCCAGCGACAGCAGCTGTTTGCGTCCGCCCGAAAGCGTATCGGTATCGCGGTGGAGCCAGTCCTCCAACCCAAAGAAATAGCTGGTCTCGGCTACGCGGCGGCGCATCTCGTCGCGCGACATGCCTAAGTTTTCCAGGCCAAACGCCATCTCGTGCCACACGGTTTCGCACACGATCTGGTTCTCGGGGTCCTGAAACACATAGCCCACACGCTCCGCGGACGCCCGGACATCCATGTCGGCAACGCTCTCACCCAGCACGAACAGCTCGCCAGCGCATTCACCCGTCGGCGAAATCTCGGGCTTGAGCAGCGAGAGCAGCGTCGACTTGCCCGACCCGGTACCGCCAACGAGCAGTGCAAACGCACCTTGGGGGACAGACCAGTCGAGCCCGTCGAGCACCAGCGCCTCAGCCCCGGGGTAGGTAAAGCTCAGGCCCCGTACCTCAATCGCGGGTACATCAGAGCCGCACGCCACGCCCGTTACCGAGCAGCTATCCAACTGGGTCATCAGCCAAACCTCTTCTCGTCAATCGCGTACAGCACGCAGGGCAGCGCCATCCAGGCCGCATATACGACATAGCCCAGCCACGGCGCCGGCACCGATAGTTGCGGGTAAAACGAATACTGCGCCATCGCGGTCCACGCCACTGCCGTCGTGGCCACGCCAAACAGCGCAAGCCCAACCAGCGCGGCAACATCGCCGCGCCCCAGCCGATACCGCGCGTACGTCGTGCGGCGTGTCGCGGCGCCCCACCCACGGGAGCGCATAGCGTCCGCGCGCTCCAGCGAATCTTCCATGCCCCAGCCCATCAACACACTCGACGCCCGCAGGCGCGAGCGCACGGGGTCGGCCGGCGCGCGGCCAGGCACATCAATCGCATCCTGCACCGCCAGCACCGTACGACCGCGGCGCAAAAACTGCGGGATAAGCCGCATGCACATCGAGATCATGAGCGCGATCACCGGCGCGGCGTTACCCAAAAGCGCAAGCACCTTGTCGTAGCCAAGCATCGATGCCGCCGCCTCAAACCACAGCACGCTCGCCACAAACAGCCCGCCCATGCACAGGCCGTAAACCATGCTCTCTAGATACACCGCACGCATGCCAATACGGAACAGCTCCGTCGAGCCCGAGGCGCTAAACAGCGGATTGAGCACCGCGATGATCAAAATCACCGGCAGCTGCCAGCGAAGCGCCCCCAACGTGCGCGCGACGCCGCGCGTCGCAAACCCGTACGCCAACCCGCCCGCAAGCGACAGCGCAATCAGCACCGGTTGCATCGAGAACATGGTGAGTCCCAGCGTCAGCACCGTGTAGAGCGCCGGCGCCGCCGGATGCGACATCGAAAATGCCGCGACGGGTTCGTTGCCCGATTCCTCTCGCATGATATCCACGGGCACCTCCCATCCCCTCGCGCAAAACGCCAACGCCGCAGCGCCGCCGCCATGCACAACCAGCGCAAACACCACGCCGGCGGCAGCGACACCGGCCGTCACGCGTCAATCGTTACGCGCTCATCATATGCCTGCGGTATCATATTGTGCCGTGTATCGTTTCCAAACACACGTCTCTATAACGTAACAGGAGATCACATGGACGCAACCGCAATTATCCTCGCCGCCGGCGAGGGCACCCGCATGAAGTCGAACCACTGCAAGGTTTCGCACAAGATCCTGGGCAAGCCCATGGTCCAGTGGATCGTCGACGCCACCATCAAGGCCGGCTGCAGCCGCGTCGTGGTCGTCATCGGCAGCCACGCCGACGAGATGCGCGCCCTTATCAACGGCGCCTACGCCAACAGCGCCACCAAGGTCGAGTGCGTCGAGCAGACCGAGCGCCTGGGCACCGGCCACGCCGTCAAGGTCGCGCTCGAGGCCTGCGGCATCACGCAAGGCCCCGTCGTCGTGCTCAACGGCGACCTGCCGCTCATTACCGCCGACACCGTCGCCAAGTTCGCGCAGACCGTCGCCACCGGCGAGCTCGCCTGCACCGTCATGACCATGACCCCGCCCGACCCCTTCGGCTACGGCCGCATCAAGCTGGGTGCCGACGGCCAAATTGAGCGCATCATCGAGCAGAAGGACTGCACACCCGAGCAGGCCGCCACGCTGCTGGAGTGCAACGCCGGCTGCTACGCCTTCGACGGCGCGCAGCTCGCCGCCCACATTGACGAGATCGGCAACGACAACGCGCAGTCCGAGTACTATCTGCCCGACATGCTCGAGATCCTCAAGGGCCACGGCCAGGCGGTCTCCATCTTCCACTGTGACGACTACCGCGACGGCTTGGGCGTCAACAGCCGCATCCAGCTCGCACAGCTCACCGCCATCGCGCGCGACCGCATCAACGAGCACTGGATGGCCGAGGGCGTTACCTTCATCGACCCCACGCAGGCCTGGATCGGCCCCGACGCCACCATCGGCCGCGACACCGTCGTGTGGCCGCAGACGCACCTGATCGGCCACGTCACCGTGGGCGAGGAGTGCCAGCTCGGCCCCAACAGCCGCCTCACCGACACCACCGTCGGCAGCGGCTGCACCATCGATGAGACCATCGCCATCGAGGCCGTCATCGAGAACGGCGTCGACTGCGGCCCGCGCGCCTACCTGCGCCCGGGTACCCACATGCTCGACGGTTCCAAGGCCGGCACGCACGTGGAGATCAAGAAGTCCACGATCGGCGAGGGTTCCAAGGTGCCCCACCTGTCCTACATCGGCGACACCACCATGGGCTCCGGCGTCAACGTAGGCGCGGGCTCCATCACCTGCAACTACGACGGCGTCCACAAGCACAAGACCGTTATCGGCAAGGATGCCTTCATCGGCTCCGACACCATGATGGTCGCGCCCGCCCAAATTGGCGACGGCGCGCTCGTGGCCGCCGGCTCCGTCATCACCGAGCCGGTCCCGGCAGACGCGCTCGGACTGGGCCGCGCCCGTCAGGTAAATATTGAGGGCTGGGCCGCCGATTATCGCCGCCGTCTGCACGAGGACGACGAGGTATAACGTTTTACCAAGCATCTAAGGAGCTGTTCCCATGGGGGACGGCTCCTTTTTCTATGCTGACCTGCGTGGCCGGATGAGTGGTCGGTTCGTGTCCGTTGACGGTAAAGACGTTATCAAGACTCGATAAACCCCGCCGCGCGGTTACAATGCAACAAGGCATCTATATGGCATTCGATATAAAGGAGAAGGGTAATGCCGATTAATGATCCCGAGAAGTCGGAGAATATGCGCAAGTCCATCCGCGTGTATTCCGGTTCCTCCAACCGTCCCCTCGCTCAGAAGATCGCTGAGTTCCTTGGGGTCGAGCTTTCGGGCCTTACGCTAAAGCAGTTCGCCAATGGTGAGATTTACGCCCGCTACGACGAGACCGTCCGCGGCGCCGACGTCTTCCTGATTCAGTCCGTGGCCGGCGGCAACGTTAACGACATGCTCATGGAGCTGCTCATCGCCACCGACGCTGCCAAGCGCGCATCCGCCCGCTCCATCACCGCCGTTATCACCCACTACGGCTATGCCCGCCAGGACCGCAAGGCCGGCCCGCGCGAGCCCATCACCGCCCGCCTCGTCGCCAACCTGCTCGAGCGCGCCGGCGTCAACCGCATCATCACCCTCGACCTGCACCAGGGCCAGATCCAGGGCTTCTTTGATATCCCGGTTAACCACCTGTCCGCGCTGCCGCTGTTTGGCCAGTACTACAACAACATGCACTTCGACACCGACAACCTGGTTGTCGTCTCCCCCGACGTGGGTCGTGCCAAGGCCGCCAAGAAGCTGTCCGACATGCTCGGCTGCGACCTGGCCATCGCCCACAAGGGCCGTCCGCGCCACAACGCCGCCGAGGTCATGGGCATCATCGGTGACATCAAGGGCAAGACCTGCATCATCAACGACGACATGATCGACACCGCTGGCACCCTGTGCGCCAACGTCAAGGAGCTCAAGGCTATGGGCGCTGGCGATATCTACGTCTGCGCCACCCACGGCATCTTCTCCGGTCCGGCCATCGAGCGTCTGAACGACGCCCCGATCGTCGAGTGCCTCGTCACCGACGCCATTCCCGTTGAGGTCGGCGGCAAGATCAAGACCATCTCGGTCGCCGAGGAGTTCGCTCAGGCCATCTCCGCCGTTTACCACGAGGAGCCCGTCTCCACGCTCGTCGGCGGCGACTTCGCGCTGTAGTCGCTCGACCCTCGCATCCCTCCGGAAGCCCCGGTCACGCCTGCGGGGTTATCACGCGAACGTCCTCGCCGCTTTGCGGCTGCGGGATGTTCGCTTTGATAACCCCTCCCGGCGTGTCCGGGGCTTCCTGCTGTCTCGGGGCAGCTGTTTTCTGAAATGACTTTGCTGCAACCTTTCCTCGCCTTCGGCGGGCGTGGTAGCCTTTGTCGTTGATTGAACTATTTACGTAACGGAGGACAAATATGGCAGCTGCACAGCCGCTTAAGATTCGCATGGTTGCCGGGCTTGGCAACCCTGGCGATGAGTATGCCGAGACCCGCCACAACGCCGGCTTTAAGGCAATCGACGAGCTGGCCCGTCAGGCCGGCGTCACGTACTGGAAAAACCAGGCAGGCGCCGAGGTCGCGCTCATCAATATCAACGATGCCGAGGAAGAGGGCGGCAAGCGCCAAATCGTGCTGGTCAAGCCGCAGTCGTATATGAATACCTCGGGTGGCCCCATCTCCAAGCTCTGCCGCGAGTACAAGATCAAGGCCGAGGAGCTGCTCGTGATTCACGACGAGCTCGATATTCCCGCCGGCGACGTACGTGTTAAGGTGGGCGGTGGCCACGCCGGCCACAACGGCCTGCGCTCCATCATCGACAAGATGGGCAGCCGCGACTTTAGTCGCATCCGCACCGGCATCGGCAACCCTCCCGGCAAGATGGCCGTGGCAGACTATGTGCTCAAGCAGCTGCGCGCCCGCGAGGCCGAGAATTTCCAGGACACCTGCGCCCGCGCCGCAGATGCCGCCGGTTTGGCCATCGTCCACGGCGTAATCTACGCCCGCGATCACGTAAACGGCGCCGCTTCCGCCAACGGCAAACACTAAAACCTACCATTTAGGGATGTTTATTTTGGCAAGTTTTATATGCGGAAACGCCGCGGCAGCCGCGTCGCAATAAACCCTGTGCCGCCATTCATACGCAACGCCCCAAAGGGGGCCGGCCTCAACGAAGCGCGAGGCCGGCCCCCTTTGCCGTTTTGCCTGATAAAACCTGCCAAAATAAACCTGTCCCTAAATGGCAGGTCACTTTTCCCGTCTGCCAAAGACACACGTAAGCGACATGTCCATGAGGGTATAATTTGCACCGTATGCCTGCACAACGCCTGTGCGCGTACGGTTTTATTCGGGCTACCGTCCATTTCCGTGGAGGCACGGTTCGGTCGCCCTAACAAGAGAGGGGTTCTATGTATAAGATCCTGGAGAAGACGCAGTTCTCGGAGAAGGTGTTCAAGTTCCGCATCGAGGCGCCTGCAATCGCCAAACATGCGCACGCTGGACAGTTCCTCATGGTTCGCGCCAACGAGACGGGCGAGCGCGTCCCGTTTACCCTGGCCGGCTGGAACGGTGACGAGGGCTGGGTCGAGTTCATCTTCATGGTGATCGGCAAGACCACCGAGATGCTTTCCACCTACGAGGCCGGCGAGTCGCTGCGCGACGTCGTGGGCCCGCTGGGCGTTCCCACCGAGATGGCCGAGGGCCCCTGCGCCGTCATTGGCGGCGGCGTCGGCCTGGCAATTGCCTTCCCGGTCGCCAAGCACCTGGTCGAGACCGGCCACGAGGTGCACGCCATCATGGGCGCCCGCACCAAGGACCTCCTGCTCATGGAGGACCAGTTCCGCGAGCTCCTCGACGAGGACCACATCCATATCACCACTGATGACGGTTCTTACGGCGAGCAGGGCGTTGTCACCGCTCCGCTGGAGCGCCTGCTGCAGGACAAGGCCGTGAGCCAGGTCTTCTGCGTCGGCCCCGTTCCGATGATGAAGTTCTCGACCCTCACCGCCCAGAAGTACGACACCCCCATTACCGCGTCGCTCAACCCCATCATGGTTGACGGCACCGGCATGTGCGGCTGCTGCCGCGTCGAGGTGGGCGGCGTGACCAAGTTCGCTTGCGTCGACGGCCCCGACTTCGATGCCACCCTGGTCGACTGGGATGACCTTCGTGCCCGCCAGGCCGCTTACCGTTCCGAAGAGGGCGAGTCCCTCAAGGCCTATGAGGAAAAGAGCTGCGCATGCCACTAGTTAACGGTCGTTTCGTTGCCGATATGAAGTCGCCCCGCACTCCCGATAACGAGGAGCCGGCTGCCGAGCGCGCCTGCGACTTCCGCCCCGTCGACAAGGGCTTCACCGAGGAGATGGCGCTGGCCGAGGCCGAGCGCTGCCTCAGCTGCAAGAAGCCGTTCTGTGTTGAGGGCTGCCCCGTCAACATCAACATCCCCCGCTTTATCGAGCAGATCCGCGCAAAGGACTTCGGCGGCGCTCTCGATACCATCCGCGAGGACTCCATGCTTCCCGCCATCTGCGGTCGCGTCTGCCCGCAGGAGAACCAGTGCGAAGGCAAGTGCATCCGTGGCAAGAAGTCCGAGCCCGTGGCCATCGGCCAGCTCGAGCGCTTCCTGGGCGACCGCCCCGAGCTCGCCTCCACGCCCAAGATGGCCCCCAAGAACGGCAAGAAGGTCGCCGTCGTCGGCTCCGGCCCGTCCGGCATCACCTGCGCCGGCGAGCTCGCCCGCAACGGTTTTGACGTTACCGTCTTTGAGGCCTTCTTCACCGGCGGCGGCGTGCTGGTCTACGGCATCCCCGAGTTCCGTCTGCCCAAGTCAGTCGTCAAGCGCGAGATTGACGGCCTGGAGGACATGGGCGTCAAGTTTGAGTACAACTCCGTCGTGGGCAACATGGCCACGGCCGAGGAGCTGTTCGAGCAGGGCTTCGACGCCATCTACGTGGCGACCGGCGCTGGCCTGCCCAAGTTCCTCAACGTCCCCGGCGAGAACCTGCCCAACGTCTTCTTCGCCAACGAGTACCTCACCCGCGTGAACCTGATGAAGGCCAACAAGTTCCCCGAGTACGACACCCCCACCAAGCACGGCAAGAACGTCGTCGTCTTTGGTGGCGGCAACGTGGCTATGGACGCCGTCCGTACCGCCAAGCGCCTGGGCGCCGAGCACGCCATCATCGCCTACCGTCGTACCGAGGACGAGATGCCCTGCCGTCGCGCCGAACTGCACCATGCCAAGGCCGAGGGCGTCGAGGTTCTGCCGCTCGTCTCCCCGCTCGAGTTTGTCGCTGGCGAGGACGGCTCCGTGTGCGCCGTCAAGGTCCAGAAGATGGAGCTCGGCGAGCCCGACGAGTCCGGTCGTCGTCGCCCGGTGCCCATCGAGGGCGCCATCGAGGAGATTCCCTGCGACGTCGCGATCTCGGCTATCGGCACCAACGCCAACCCCTTCGCAAAGAAGATCGGCGGCAAGATGGAGCTCAACAAGTGGGGCTACATCGTCGCTGACGAGGAGACCGGCCAGACCACCGATCCCCGCATCTGGGCCGGCGGCGACATCGTCACCGGTGCCGCTACGGTCATTCTGGCGATGGGCGCCGGCAAGAAGGCCGCCGCTTCCATCACCAAGAGCCTGCTGGGCGAGTAATCACCCACAGCGCTAGCCATCAAACGGCAAAGTCCCCGTCGAGCACACGCCCGGCGGGGACTTTTTCTATGCCGGCCGCCCTACCACCGCAAAGGTGCCTGTCCCCTTTGCGGTGGTTTTGGTCGGCTAGCCTTCGAACTGCGCCACCTTATAGCGGTAGGCTGCGGCGATAACGTCTTTACAACCCTCGCGGCCCAGCTTGGCGCGGTTGACGACGATGTCCTTGCCGCTCGTCATCTTCCACTTTCCGGCACTGTAGCGCTTATAGAACGCCTCGCGCGCCTTCTGCTGCTGCTTGACCAGCTTGGCGCCCTTCTTTTTGTTGAGGCCGCGCTTCTTGCGCACGATCTCGACGCGGTCCTCAAAGGGAGCGGTCACTAAAACGGCAATGTGATTGGGGTTGTTACGCAACAGGTAATCGGACAGGCGGCCTTCGATAATGCAGCTCTCGGTCTCACCCAGATCCAAAATCACCTGGCTCATCTTTTGGAACAACTTATCCGAGTACGAACGCGCATCGTAGCGGTCGGGCAGAAACGCCATGTTCTCCACAGCCAGACGCTCGTCGTAGGCGGCCATCTTATCGAGCGACTCGCCCGCACGCAGCGACGCGCGCACCAGCAGCTCGTTGTCATACAGCGGAATCCCCAGCTCGTCGGCAAGCATGCGACCAATCTCATGGCCCTCGGCGCCAAAGTCGCGCGCGATGGTAATGACCACAGGATTCTTCTTATTCTCCAGATCGCTCATCGCGATTCCTTTCTAGCAAATGAGAAATAGGCGATTCCTGATTCCCATTTTGTCACTTACGACCGTCCTGGTTTCCCAAGTGCGGCAGATTGCCCCGAAAGAGGAGCGCCGCGTACTAAATGTACGCAAGCGACGATTGAGGGGCAAGGTGCCGTGCTTGGGGAAGCAGGGCTACGCTGCCACCATTCGCCTCTGATACGCTCGGACCAGCAGCGAGATACCAAAGTTGAGCACAAAGTACATCGCAAACACCAGGCCGTAGAGCATAAGCACCTGCGACAGGTCGATCGCATGGGCCATCACGACATTTGCCGTGTACATGAGCTCGGCCACGTTAATGCCCGAAAGATACGAGCTGTCCTTAATGACGGTCGTGCACTGGCTAAACAGCGCCGGAATGATCGTCTTAAACGTCTGCGGCAGAATGATATAGCGCATGGTGGCAAAGAAGCCAAAGCCCTGGCTCTGCGCCGCCTCAAACTGGCCGCGCGGAATCGAGTTGAGGCCGCCGCGCACAATCTCGGCCATAACAGCGCTAGTAAACAGCGTAAAGGCGATGGTCGAAATCACAATGTCCAAACCCTGCACCGTAAAGTAGATAAACAGAATCCACAACAGGTTTGGCGTGCAGCGGAACAGTTCAATATAGGCGCTCACCAAAATACGGAACGGGCGGGGCGCATAGCTCTTAACGAGCGCCAGCACCGTGCCAAAGATGAGCGAGAAAAAGATCGACAGCGCCGAGATCTCGATTGTCTTAACAAAGCCGCCCCAAATGTAGAGCAGGTTGGTCGCGTTGAAGATTTCCATGCGCTAGGCCTCCTCTACGTTGTCGAGCCCCAGCTCGGCCAGGCTCACACCGCGCGGACGCTCCTTGGAGCGGCGCTCGAGCCACTGCACCAGCATGGCGAGCGGAAAGCAGATGATGAAGTACATAAGACAGCAGACGATGTATCCCTGCAGGTAACCGTACAGGCTCACAAAGTTGTCGGAACGGTACATAAGGTCGCCGCCGGCCACAAGCGCCAGCACCGACGTGTTCTTGACCAAGTTGAGCGCCTGGTTACACAGCGGCGGCAGAATGATCTTGAACGTCTGGGGCAGTACGATGTACCAGTACGCCTGCGCACGGGTGAAGCCCTGGCTCTGGGCCGCCTCCATCTGACCGCGCGGAACCGCCTCGATACCGGTGCGGATGACCTCCGAAATGTAGGCCGCGTGATACAGGCCCACACCCAAGAAGCCCAGCACGAACGGCGCGATGCGCACCGGCTGGTCGGCACCGGTTATGGCCTGCAAAAACTGCGGACCGGCCATGTACATAAAGAGCACCTGCACGGGCAACGGGGTGTTCTGGTAAAACTCCACGTACACGCGGCTTATGGCGCGCAGCACGCGCGAACGAGTGGTAGAGAACACGCCCAGCAGCGTGCCCAGCACCAGCGACAACAGCAGACCGGCAACGACCACCTGCAGCGTCACGCCAAAGCCCTCCCAGAAGGGCCCCATGTTTTGAAATGTCGTCGACCAACGGTCGGCGTCAAATAATCCTTCGAGCATTTGATTCCTTCCTTGGACGATGCGCCTATACAAGACCCCAGGTCTTGACCTCTTGGTCGAGCCAGCCGTCGGCCAGGCGATCGCAAATCACCTGATCGACCACGGCCGAAAGGTCGCAGCCCTTCTTGGTCGCCACGCCGTAGCCCTGCTCGCCAAACTTGACCTCGGGCTGCAGCAGCTCAACGGTCTCGTTCATGTAACCGGCCAGCGTGGAGCGGTCCATAGCAAAGACGTCGATATTGCCGGCATCGAGCGAACTCTTGATGATGGGGTAGCCGCTAAAGGCCCTAAACTCGGGCTTACAGCTAAAGCCGTTGTCCTTGATCATCTGCTCGATCAGGCCCTGCGTGGTGGCACCCTGGCTCACGCCAATGACCTTGCCGTCCAGATCCTCAATCGAGGTAAAGCCCGAACGCTTCTTGACCATGAGTCCCACGTAGTCGGTGCGGTACGGCGTCGAGAAATCCCAGCTCTTCTTGCGCTCGTCGGTGATGGTGTAGGTCGCCGCGACCACGTCGAGCTGGCCGTTATCGATCAGCGGGCCGCGTGTCTTGGGCGTTACGTCGGTAAACTCGACAAACTCCTGGGCGCGAGCCTCCTTGTAGCTCACGCCAAAGACGGCAGCGGCGATCTGGTAGCACAAATCGACTTCCATGCCCTCAAAGCGGCCCTTGGCGGTGTCGTAATAGCCGTAGCCGGGAACGTCCTTCTTAACGCCGGCATTCAGATGGCCACGCGACTTGATGGCCGCAAGCTTGGACCCCTTGTCGGAGCCCTCGCCGCTGGTGGAGTTGCCGCAACCGGTAAGCGCAGTCCCCGTCAGCGCAAGCATGCCGGCGCCAGCCAGTTGCAAAAAGCGACGGCGCGACACGGCCGCCCTCGTCATATCCGTCATTTCCATCACCGCGCCTAGTGCAGAATCTTGGACAGGAACTCGCGGCAGCGCGGGTTCTCGGGGTTATCGAAGAAGTGCTCGGGCGTGCCCTCCTCCAGGATGCGGCCGTCCTCCATAAAGATGACGCGGTCGGCCACCTGGCGCGCAAAGCCCATCTCGTGCGTCACGCAGATCATGGTGATGTCCTCCTGCGCGAGCTCAATCATAACGTCCAGAACCTCCTGGACCATCTCGGGGTCGAGCGCAGAGGTCGGCTCGTCAAACAGGATGATGGGCTGCTTGGTGCACAGGGCGCGGGCAATGGCGATGCGCTGCTGCTGACCACCCGAGAGATTCTGCGGATACTCGCCGGCCTTATGCGCCATGCCGACGCGCTTGAGCGCGGCGATGGCGATCTCGGTCGCCTCCTCCTTGCTCTTCTTTTGCAGCTTGATGGGCGCGAGCGTCAGGTTGCCCAGCACCGTCATGTTGGGATACAGGTTGAACTGCTGAAACACCATGGAACTATACTTGCGAGCCATCTCCAGGTGGTTCTTTTTGGTAAGCGGCGTACCGTCGATGACGACCTCGCCCGACGTGGGCTCCTCCAGATAATCGACGCAACGGATGAGCGTCGACTTACCCGAACCGGAAGGCCCGATCATTACGAGCTTCTCGCCGCGCTTGACGGTGAGATTGATATCTTTGAGCACATGCAGGTCGCCAAAGTACTTGTTGAGATGCTTGATCTCGATCATGTCTGCCATGAATGTCCCTTCCCTGCGTTTACACGAGTTGAACTATTGTACGGAAAGAACTACGTTTCCGCAGCCCACACTACATTCCCGTAAAGAACCCGCAACCTTCCACCTACTCATTGGGGACAGACTTAAATGAGTACCCGCTCATTGGGTGCTCATTTAAGCCTGTCCCCAATGAGTACCCAGCCAAAAAAGGGCGCGACCGCAATGGTCACGCCCCTCAGCATCGGCTATGTGTCGGCCGGCGCTTACGCCAATTTTGCACCGACGATCTTTGCCGCGGCCGGCTTATCGAAGTTGCCGCCGGTGGCCTTGCCCAGAGCGCCCATGACCTGGCCCATCTGCTTCTTGGAGGTCGCACCCAGCTCGGCGATAACCTGCTCGATCAGGGCCTCGAGCTCCTCGCCCGAAACCTGCGCGGGCAGCAGGCTCTCCAGAATCTTGACCTGCTCGGTCAGGTTGTCGGTACGCTCCTGGTCGGTGCCGGCCTTGATGGACATCTCCAGCGTCTCGCTCGTCTGCTTGATCAGACGCTTGATCATGCTGTTGACGTCTTCCTCGGTCACATCGCGGCGCTCGTTGACCTCGATGTTCTTCACCTCGGCCTTAACCTGGCGAATGATGGACAGACGGACCTTGTCCTTGGCCTTCATGGCCGCGATCATTTCCTTCTGCAGCTCTTCGTTAGTCATCTGCAAATCCTCCTCAATAGCGTGGGCGGCACTCATGTGAGCGCCGCCCCATGATTACTCAGTCGTCGACGAATCGTCGGTCGAACTCTTGGTGACGCCCTTCAGGCTGACGTTGTACGGCACATCCTTGGGCATGGGGTTAACGGTGATGTCGGCGTCTTTCTTGTACTGCTCCAGCCACTCGCTGTACGCAGTGCTCTCTGCCTGCGTCTTCACCACGTTGGAGACATACTTCTTGATGTCCTTGGGCACCTGTTTAATGTCATCGACCTGATTATCGACATGGAAGTAGTCGGTGCACTTGATGATGTGGTAACCATAGGTCGACTCGACGACGTCGCTCACGTCGCCCTTGTTAAGGCCTTCGAGCGCCGCCTGATAGCTGTCGACGAAGGTGGTGAGCTTGTCCCAGCCCACATCGCCCTTCTTCTCCTTGGAGCCGGTGTCGTCGGAATACTGCTTTACGGCGTCCTCAAAGCTCAGCTCGCCGGAGCTAATCTTGTCCAAGCACTCCTGCGCCTTGGCCTTGGCGGCGGCCTTGTCCTCGTCAGATGCGTCGGAATCGACCTTAATCAGGATATTCGACGAACGACGGGCATCGTTGTAGTTGGACAGGTTCTCATTGATGTAATCGACAATCTCGCTGTCCTTGGGCTTGCTGGTGGGTGCCACGGCATCCTTGAGCTTCTGCTGCGCCAGGCTCTCCTTGAGCGAATCCTTGTAGGTGTCCTCGGTGTAGCCGTAGGTCTTAAGCGTCTTCTTAAAGGTCTTGGCGCCGCCCGCGCTCTTGCACGCGTCCTTCCAAGCCTTCTCGACCTCCTCGTCCGACACCGTCACGCCGTTTTCCTTCTGCGCCTGCTGAAGCAGAATCTGCTGCGTGTAGGAGTCGATGAGCTGCTTGCGGTACTTCTTGGGCGTGAGGTCATTGTCGACCAGGTACTGCGCCCAGTCCTTGTCCTTGGTGTAGCCATAGGACGTGCGCATGCTCATAATCTGCTTGGTCACGGTGTCCTCGGTGAGGTTGGTGCCGTTGATAGTGGCAGCCACGCCACCGGTGAGCTTATAGCCCGAGCCGGCGCTTTCGGTCTGCGACATCAGGCCGGAGCACGCCATGGCCGAGACGGAGAGCAGCATCGCCAGCACGCCGATGACCACCAGGACAATCTTGACGGTCTTGGACACATAGGTCTTGCGCTGCTTCTTGCGAGAGCTGGAGGCGGCGCGGGACCGTTGCTCGGACGTCGGCGCGACCTCGGGGTTCTTTTTCTTGTTTGCCATGTTTGGCCTTTCGCATCACGAATCGAACAAACGCCATTGTGTCACAACGCAGCCCCCGCGACACACCTGGTGCATGGGGGACAGGTTAATCTGCACCATTTTGGTGCAAAGGGGACAGGTCTAACTGCCACCTTAGAAGTGGCGGCGGATGGCGTCGACCATGCCCTGGGGCGTGGTCTGGCCGAGAACATCGGCTGCGGCGTCGGCGTCCATAAAGATATTCATGAGCGCCTGCAGGGCCTCGACCTGACCGCCCGGCTCGGAAATACCCAGGTTGACGATGATCTGCGCCGGCACCGGAGCGCCCATGCCCGCCATCGCGTTAAACGTCACAGGCGCGGCAGGCTTTACCACGGCAATATAGGGCTTAGCCACAAACCCCGGGTCGGTATGCGGGATAGCGATGTTAGCCGCCGGCATGGCAAGCCCCGTGGGATAAGCGCCCTCGCGTGTGCGGACGGCGTCGAGCCAACCGGGCGCAATGTAGCCGCGCGGGGCGAGCTCGTCCTCGAGCTGCGCAAACACCTCATCCGGCGCCGCGCACTCCCAATCAAAAAACACCAGCTCAGGCGTAAACAGCGCTTCGTTATCCGCCACACGCTCACCTCTCTCACCTAGTCACCTGGGACGTTCTTAAACGACTAGTCGTTTAAGAACGTCCCCAATGACTACCTAAAACAAAGGATGGCCACTTGCGCCTTGGCGCCAATGACCACCCTGACTACTCGGCTAAATTGTACTGTGTGCCACTAGCCGCGAGGCGCATCAATTGCGACCTTGCCGCTCTCCAGCACGTGAACGCGACCGTCGGCGAGCATCTGCACGACCTCGGGATACAGCACATGCTCGATCGCGTGGATGTGCTCCTCGAGCGTGTCGACGTCCCAGCCCTCCTCAACAGCCAGCGCACGCTGGGCGATGATGGGACCGTTGTCGTAGATCTCGTTGGCAAAGTGCACGGTCACGCCGGTCACCTTGACGCCGCGCGCAAACGCATCGTCGATCGCATGGGCACCGGTAAAGCTCGGCAGCAGTGCCGGGTGCAGGTTGACCACGCGATTGGGGAACGCCGCCAGCAGCGGCGTGTGCACCATGCGCATGTAACCGGCCATCACCACGTACTCGCAGCCGCGCTCGAGCAGCTCGTGCGCAATAATCTCATCGGCAGCGATGGGATCGGCATAGACATCCTTGGACAGCGTGAGTGTCTGGATACCCGCACGCTCGGCACGCTGCAGACCCTTGGCCGAAGGACGGCTCGACACCACAAGTTCAATCGAGGCGTTGAGCTTGCCGGCGGCGATCAGGTCGATCAACGCCTGCAGGTTGGTACCCGAACCGCTGATGAGCACACCGATCTTGAGCGGCTCGGCCGTATCGGTGCCGGTCGGACGGGTGTAGGGCACAAAGCCCAGGCCCTCGGCAGCAGCCATCTGCTCGTTAGCACTCATCGGAGTACACGACCTTACCGGAGCCCTCGACGCACTCGCCCACGCGGAACGGCTTCTCGCCCAGCGCGACCAGGGCCTCGGTCACGGCAGCCTCGTCCTCGGGGGCGACGATCAGGCACAGGCCAACGCCCATGTTGAAGGTCTTGCATGCCTCGTTGGGCGCGAGCTCGGCCTGGCGCGACACGTAGGTGATGACGGGCGGAACGTCCCAACCCATCTCGGCGCCGTTGCGGGTGACCACGGCGTCGACGTCGTCGGCGAGCGCGCGGTTGAGGTTATCGGTAATACCGCCGCCAGTGATATGGGCGATGGCGTGCACCGGAGCGCCACCGCGCAGCAGCTCCAGAATCGGCTTGACATAGATGCGCGTGGGGGCCAACAGGGCGTCTGCCAGCGATGCGCCACCGAGTTCCTCGAGCGGACGGCTCAGCTCCTCGGCCTTAGCGGCGGCCTCGGGCGTGCCCGGCTTAATACCGTCGACGCCAATGACCTTACGCACGAGCGAGTAGCCGTTGGAGTGCACGCCGGTGGAAGGCAGGCCCAGGATCACGTCGCCGGGACGGACATTCGCGGGGTCGAGCATCTTGGGACGGTCGACGACGCCCACGGTAAATCCGGCAAGGTCGTAGTCGGCAGGAGCCATGACGCCGGGGTGCTCGGCCATCTCGCCGCCCACGAGCGCGCAGCCCGCGAGCTTGCAGCCGTCGGCCACACCCTTGATGATCTTTGCCATGTGCTCGGCCTCGATGTGGCCGATGGCAACGTAGTCCAGGAAGAACAGCGGCTCGGCACCCGAAGCCAGAATGTCGTTGACGCACATAGCAACCAGGTCCTGGCCCACCGTCTCGTGACGGTCCATGATCTGGGCGAGCACGAGCTTGGTGCCCACGCCGTCGGTACCGCTAATCAGAATCGGGTCTTCCATATCCTTAAGCGCGGCAGCCGAGAACAGGCCACCAAAGCCACCGATGCCGCCGATGACCTCGGGACGGTTGGTGTCCTTAACCATCTGCTTAATAGCGTCAACGGCGCGGCCGCCCTCGGCGGTATCGACGCCGGCATCCTCATACGTCACATGCTTGCTGTCGCTCATCTGAGCCTTCCTCTCCCACTACCGTGGCGCCGCCCGGGCGCCAAACGGTGCTCATAGTTGCGTTCATTTCGGCGCGCGCCATAACAACGCGCGCCGTCATATCAACAAAACAGCAGGTAAAACCTACCAAAATAAACCTGTCCCTTTTTGGCAGGTTTTAGGCCTCGCCGTGTTCCTCTTCCCAGCTGCGATCGTCGTATTTCTCGACCACGGCGTCGTCATCAAAGTGCAGCGGCTTGTCCAGGTTGCGGGGCTTAAAGCCCTCCATGAACTTGTCGCGGCCAAAGCTCTCGGGAATCGCCACGGGGTAGCGGCCGGTAAAGCACGCATCGCAGTAACCGCCCTTGGGCATGACCTTAAGCAGGCCCTCGACCGAAAGGAAGGCCAGCGAATCGGCGCCGATATACTCGCAAATCTCGTCGACCGTCTTGTTGGCGCTGATAAGCTGCGACTGCACGTCGGTATCGATACCGTAGAAGCACGGCCAGATGACCTCGGGCGAGTTGATGCGGATATGAATCTCCTTGGCGCCGGCGTTGCGCAGCATCTTGACGAGCTGCACCATGGTGGTGCCGCGCACGATGGAGTCGTCGATGACGACCAGGCGCTTGCCCTCGATGTTGTCACGCAGCGGGTTGAGCTTCATACGCACGCCCATGGCACGCAGCTCCTGCGTAGGCTCGATAAACGTACGGCCCACATAGCGGTTCTTGATGAGGCCCTCGCCAAAGGGAATGCCACTCTCGTGCGAATAGCCCTCCGCGGGCGGCAGGCCGGAGTCGGGCACGCCGATGACCAGGTCGGCCTCGACGGGCTCCTCATGTGCCAGCTGACGACCCATGTCATAACGGCAGGCGTAGACGCTCTTGCCGTTCATGATGGAATCGGGGCGAGCAAAGTAGACCTGCTCAAAAATGCAGTTAGCAGGCTCTTCGGCGGCAGGCACGCCCTGCTCGGACACAAGGCCCTCGGCGCTGATGCGCAAAATCTCACCGGGACGGACGTCGCGGACGTACTCGGCGCCCACGATATCGAGCGCGCAGGTCTCGGAGGCAACGACCCAGCCGCCGGCGCGCGTGACATGGGTGGTGGCGTCGACCGTCGCGGCGCCGTCCTGCGACGGCAGCTGCGAAACGGATGCGGCATCGGCCTGGTCCAGGCCCTCATCCACCAGCTTGCCCAGCACGAGCGGGCGAATGCCGTGCGGATCGCGGAATGCGTAGAGCGCCTGCTCGTTGATGAGCGTCATGGCGTAGCCGCCGCGCACGAGCTCCATGGTCTTGCGAATGCCCTCGCGCAGATGGCCAGTACGCTGAGTAAAGTAGCCGATGAGTTTGGTCGCGACCTCGGAATCCGAGTTGGAGAGGAACGGTACGCCCAGCTCGATCAGCTGGCGACGCAGCTCGTCGGTGTTGACGAGGGTGCCGTTGTGCGCGAGCGCGATAATGACGCTATTGATGGTAGAGAGGTGCGGCTGAGAGGCTTCCCAGCTCTTGGCGCCGGCGGTGCCGTAGCGCACATGACCCACGGCCAGCTGACCGGAGAGCGTTGACAAGTCGGCATTGGAGAACACGCGGTCGAGCAGGCCCAGATCCTTGCGGACCATAACCGTACCGCCGTCACCAACGGCGATTCCCGCCGATTCTTGGCCGCGATGCTGCAGTGCACGCAGGCCAAAGTACGTCAGTCGAGCCACGTCGCGATCGGGCGCCCAGACACCAAAAACGCCGCATTCCTCATGCAGCTGGTCAGAGTCCGGATCATACGTCGACATGGCGTTCACCTGTCCCGCGGCACGCTCGGCCGCGCGGATGGTTTCTTGAGACATGGCATCCCCTCAGAGCCTCGTATTTTGGCGTTACCCGCCTTATTATACGCACGGCGCGACGCGCTCCCCCGCGCATGAGCAGCGCTTTTTAAAAGCCCACCGAGCTTATTATCCGTTTTGCGACCAAACATTTTATTGGGTAGTCCACTCTCAGGGGCAACGACCTCGAAGACTTCCCGTGCGCCGTGTCTCGCCCGCGCTAGGGGCTACATTGTTGCAATTGGGACGTTCGTCCTGTCTTTTAGCTGGTCGTCGGCGTATCCTTGTAGGCTACTACAAGACGAGAAAGGTAGCGTATGGATCGAAATCAACTCGACCCCAGTGTCCCCAGCACCACGGAGGCCAAGAAGATCCCCCTTATCATCAAGGTCTACGCAGTCCTGTGCACCCTATCTGGCGTGGGCACGCTCCCGTCAGTCGCCGTCTTTATGTGGCAGGTCATCACCGCACTCATTAACGGCAACGTCGCCGCTAAGCTCGGTGATAACACCCTGGTCGCGGTTGGCCTTATCGTCGCCGGCATTATGCTCTCGGCGGCAAGCGCGATCATCTTGATCGTCTTTGGCCTGGACCTCATCAAGGACCAGCGGCGCAATGCCGCCCGCCTGTCTTACGTCCTCATCGCATTTACCGTCGTGGAGCTTTTAGTTGACGTGATGCTCCAGGGCATCGGACCCTTCCTGCTGCGCCCCGCCGTCCAGCTTGTCATCCTCATTGCGCTGTCGGCCACCGTCGACCCCACGCTACGCCAGGAGCGCGAACTGCAGCGCCGTCTGCAAGAGATGCTCGACCGCGATGCCGCCGCCGAGGGGATGCTCGGCCGCGACGAAACCGGCGAGGGCTACATCAAGCTCAACTACTTCAACCTGTTCTGGGTATTCTTCGTCTGCAGCGTGTTAGGTCTCATTCTCGAGGAAGTCTGGCATATGGTCGTCGTCGATCCCGGCGTCTATCAGGACCGTGCCGGTATGCTATTTGGCCCCTTTAGCCCCATCTACGGATTTGGCGCGGTGCTCATGACCATGGCGCTCAACCGCTTCTATAAAAAGAATCCTCTGATCATTTTCCTGGTAAGTGCCCTGATCGGCGGCGCTTTCGAGGTGTTTGTAGGCTGGTTTATGCAGACCTCATTTGGCGTGGTGTCGTGGAGCTATTCACACATTAGGCTATTCGGCATGCCCGATCCCATCGCGGTATTGACCGGGGGACGCACATGCACGCCGTTTGCCTGCATGTGGGGCCTGGGTGGCCTCATCTGGATCAAGGTCTTGCTGCCGCGCCTGCTTAAGCTCATCAATATGATTCCATGGAAACGCCGCTACTCTGCTACCGTCATCCTGACCGCCGTCATGTTGATCGACGGCGTCATGACGTTGCAATCGCTCGACTATTGGTATCAGCGCGTCAACGGAACCGTTCGAAATATTCCCGTCGCACAGTTCTATGACAAGCATTTCGATAACGAATATATGGAGAACCGTTTTCAGAGTATGACCATGAGCCCCAAGGACGCCACACGCGTGTAGCAAACGCCAGAGCAAAATAGCTCCAACACATCAAAGCCCGCTGGCAGATCTACATGAACTGCCGGCGGGCTTTCGCTATAGACAGACTCGGATTGCCGACGAGGCCTTACGCCTCGCGCTCGACCTCGCTCACACACTCATTTTTGATGGTACCGACGAGCGCCTGCAGCGCATCGACCACATGCGGGCGAATGTCCCCACCAATGAGCACGAGCATGATGTCGTCGCCCACGGTAAGCTCGCCGCTCGCCAGCCACACGCGTACATAGCCGATACCCGGCATCGCGCGCGTTGCCTCGATAGCGGCCTGCACCTTTTCGGCATCGAAGCCAAACACCATGCCGCCCACCTTATGCCCAGGCGCCACACCATCTGTCTCGACCCCACGCACCTCGGCCTTGGGCGTCGCACGCACCACGCCGTTGTGTGTCAGGTACATTCCACAATCAGCCGCAGAAACATCGGCCTTGGCTTCGCGCAGCCAAGCATCAACCGAAGGCATCGATTTGCCGTTCTCAAGCATCATTTCTCCTTTTGATTTCCAGGGTAATCTTTTGGGACGGGGCTCCCGGACACTTTATTCCTCGACCGGCGTGAGCACCATGACGGCGCGCGTATTGCTAAATGACAGCGAACGGCAAGTCACAAGCGTTACGACCTTGGTTGCCGAAGCGGCACGATCGGTGGCATCGCTCGCCACGGCCGAGGCGCCGTCGAGCATCTCGGACAGGTAATTCTTCAGTCCGTCATCGCCCTCAAAGTTGGGCGTGCGCGCCTTGGCATATGTGTCCTCGACCACCTTGGTCGCCAGCGGGCGCAACTTATACGTCGCATCGCGCGTGATGTAGTACACGTATTCCATGCTGTCGAACGTCGCCTGATCGGTCGTATCCGAAATCACGTTGAACATCGAACCGTCGTTCATATGATGACCGTAAATCGTGGTCTGCTGATCCACCATGCCCGGCGCGGTGTCGTCGCTATCCAGGAAGATGGCTCCCGAGGCATTGGCCGTACCGTCGAACAGCGTGTTGAGGTACTTGGAGTTGTTGTTGGTCTGCACCACGGGGTAGTTGATGTTGGTGCCGGGCGCGTAAATCCAACCCACAACCTCGGGATTTGTCTGGGCCAGCGCATTGAAGTCGACAATTGGCACGCCACTGGCGTCCTTGTCGCTCACATATTGCTTTTCGATTTTTTGATACGACTCGCTCGCCTGCTTGTAGCCAATCTGCGCGTTGATAAAGATGGCGGCCGCAGCAACGATCAGGCCAATGCCGATGATGATGAGCAGAATGGGAATGACGGAGCGGCGCTTTTTGCGCGGCGGCTCGGTATAGCTCGATGGCGCGGTATGCGCCGAAGAGCGAGGTGACCTCTTGGCCGTACTGTATGACGAAGGGCGATATGCAGCAGGCGTATCCTGACGGCGATGCTTCGCCGGCGTCACGGGGCGCGGCGCACGCGACTGCTGAGGAGAGGATGTCCGACCCCGCTGCGGCGCGCGGGCTGCTCCCGACTTGGCTGGATCGGGAATCCGAGAAGCCGAAAAAAGCTTTCCCTGATAGTCGGACATGGCTCTCCTTATGCTGCAAATGGACTGGCAGAGCGCTTAGGCGTCAGCCATCTCTTGCTTCATCTTCTCGATAACCTTGCGGTACTCGAGGTCGCATGCGCCCAGAATCTGCGTGGCGTAAATGGCAGCGTTCTTGGCACCGTTGATGGCCACACAGGCAACGGGCACGCCCGAAGGCATCTGAACCATCGACAGCAGTGAGTCCATACCACCCAGATCGCTCGTCTTCATAGGCACGCCGATGACCGGCAGCGGCGTAAACGCAGCCACGACACCGCCCAGGTGAGCAGCCTTGCCGGCGGCAGCGATAATTACCTTGATGCCGCGGTCGGCAGCAGTCGAGGCCCACTCATGGACCTTCGCCGGCGTGCGGTGCGCGCTTGCAATCACGAGCTCATAGGGCACGCCCAGTGCCTCGAGCTCGGCGGTACAACCTTCCATAACGCCCAGATCGGACTTGGAGCCCATGATGATCCCGACAACCGGCTTCTGATCTGCCATAAACAAAGACCTCCTGTTGAGAGCGGTGACGCAGCGAATCCGCGACCCTTAACTACTGAGAGTAGTATAGCTGCTCCCGCCCCTGCGGTCTGTGGGTGCTCTGCGGCGGCCCGGTGTTTTCATCTTCACTCCAGTTGCTTCGCAAAGTCGTTCAGATAAAGCCTGGCCCGCCCGCGAAGCACCCTGCGACCTACCGGGGATTGCTATGACGTACGTTGGCTGAAATAATAAAGCAATGCCCGCCGTCCTTGACGGAGCGGCGGGCACGTTTGCTTAGTTGTCGCTGGGACTACTTAGCCTTGCTGCGACGATGGAAGAAAGCGCCGATCGCGGCGATGATGGCGCCAAGACCACCGACGGCCGCGACGGTCGCCGCCGTCTGGTCGCCGGTATTGGGGATCGCCGAACCGCTCTTCTTGCTGCCCTGGGCCTTGTCGCCTGCGGGCTTGCCCGCCTGGTTGCCGCCGTTTGAGCCATTGCCGGAACCCTGGTTGCCCGAGCCGCCCTGGTTGCCGGAATCGGCATCCTTGAGGCTCTCAATGGCCAGCTTGAGCTGGTCATAGGCCGCCTGGAGCTGGATGTCGGAAGCATTCTCATCACCCAAGACGTCCTCGGCGTAGGTAATGGCATCCGTCAGGGCCTTGACAGACTCGTCCGTCTTGCCCCTGGTGTCAGTCTCCTTCGCCTGCTTGACCAAGGCCTTGAGCTGCTTCTTGGTCGGGTTCTCGACAGGGGCCACCGGAGTCTTCTCAAGCGCGTCGCGAGCACTCTCGAGTGCCTTGAGTGCCTGGTCGACCTCGTCCTGCGTGGCGTTCTCGTCGTTCAGGATGGCGCGGGCGCTCGCCAAGGCGTTCTGGAACGCGGTCCAGGAAGCCTCGGTGTAGTCGCTGGCCTTAAGGTCGCCGGCTGCAACCTCGGCATCAACCTTTTCAATCGCGGCAGTGAGGTCGTCCTTCGCCACCGGATTGGGAACGGCCGTACCGTAGAACTTGAGCTCCGCCATGCTGCAGTAGGCGTCAACGCTGCCACCGCCGGCGTGGAGCACCTTGACGGTCACGTAGCGACCGCGCGCGGCACCAAAGCTCATCTGCTTCCAGTCGCCACGGTCGGTGAGCACGCGGCCGTCGTTGTCGAAGGTAAACGTACCCATCGACGTGGCGGTGCCCATCTCATAACCGTCGGCGGTGTCGGAAACCAGCACCTCGGCCTCAAAGATATCGCCGTTCGTGCCGCCGTCCTGGCGCGGCAGGAACGTGACGTCGGTGAGATCGTAGTCGCGGCCCAGGTCGACGGTCAGGTACTGGGGCATACCGGCCTTATAGGCCCAGTCGCTGTGCCAGAGCGTCTGCTCATCGCCGTCAAGAGCGTTGACGGCGTTGCTGCCCTCATAGTCGGCCTCGCTCGAGAAGCCGGTCACCTTGACGTTCTCGCGGTTCTCGGGCGTGTTGATGAGCTTCTTCTCATCAACGGGGCGCATCTTGAGGCCGTCGATTGCCTTTTCGATCTTGGTCGTAGCGTCTGCGACATCCTTCTTGCTATAGCTGCCCTGGCCGCCGTCGAGAAGCTTCTGAGCCGCCTCGACCGCAGCGGTGAGAGCTGCATAAGAATCCTTGGTGTAGACGGACTCGCTGTAGCCCGCGGCCTTGGAAAGCGCCGCCATGAGCGCAGAGGTGTCGACACCAGCCTTGACCTCGACCTCATAGGATGCGGTCTTGGAGGGGTCGAGCACTGACGCCACCGTGATCGTTGCCTTGCCGGCCTTGTTGGCACGCAAGTAGTAGTTCACGCTATCGCCGGCCTGAACAGCGGAGACGCTCACCACAGAGGAGTCGGAGCTCTCGACCGTCACATAGGGGTAGCCGGCGCTCTCGGGCGTGGCCTTAGCGTCGACGAGCGTAACGTCGCCCTCAAAGAACTCGGTCTGGTTCTTGCCCAGCTCGATACCCTCGATGGCCTCGACACCCTGCGTGTAGTTGAAGTTGATCTCGCGCAGTGTGAGCATCTGGTCACCCGATGCCTCAAGCGGCGTGATCTCGACCTTAGTCGCCTTCTTGCCCTTGTTCTCGGCAGAGAGGCCAAAGGCGTAGCGAGCCTGGAAGGAATCGTACTCCCCACCCGCGAACTCCTGGGTCGAGCCATCCTCGAACGTCACGACGGCCTTGATCTTCTGCACGGTGCCGTTACCGCCGTCGCGGTTGATGACCTCAACGGCATCGAGCTTCGATGGTGTCTTAAAGGCAAATGTCATCGTGGCGGGAAGCTTCACGTAACTCGGAAGCTTGCCCTCGCTGTCCCAGTTGCCGCTCCAGTTCCACAGGAACTCAAAGCCGTTGTCGCCCTCATCGTTATCGAACAGCGCGTTATAGCTCTTCTGCTGAATAAGCTTCTCGACGTTGGAACCGTCGTCGGTCGTGAGCTCGTCGTTGGTCATCGTGATGTTGAAGGCATCCTGACCGTACTCGGCAACCGTGGGCTGCGGAACGTCCGGCATCGTCACGGTACCGTCACTCGTAAACTCGAGCGCATCGCACGCCGGACCGATGAGCCAAGACGTCGAGGGCAGTTCAACCTTGCCGGCCGTCTTGGCCTTGAGTTTGAAGCTCGCCACCGCGCCAGTGCCGTTGTAGAGCTTGCCGTCACCGCGGTTGGCAAAGGCGAGGTTGATGGTCTGTGTGCCGTCCGCGAACTGGACCTTCTCGCGCGACAGGTTCTCCATGCCGGCGGTCGAACCATCCTGCGAGATGCTCTCGGACACAAACTCAAACTGGTCACTCTTAAAGTTGACGAGCGCGCCCAGGGCGTTGACGTTCTTGGCGTCGGCCGCATAGACATCGACGGTGATCTCATCGCCGGCATCGACCTCGGTCTTGCTCGGAATCACCGCGAGCTTGCCGGCGACCTTGCCTTTCTGCTTGGTGCCGCCATCAAGCCCCGCCATGGTAAACGAGTAGTCGTAGACATCATAGACCCCGTTGCCGTTGAGATCGGCAAAGTGGTCGCGAATCTGCGAGTCGAACGTCGAGGTATCGGGCTCGCGGTTCTCGAGACCCAGATAATTCTTCATGTTGGAATAGTCGCCATCGGAGATCGTTGCCTTGTTGAGGTTGGAACCCACAGCAAAGCCGTCCGTACCATCGGCCTTGTAGATGGCGATCTCGGACGCGGAGAAGAAGTTACCAACCGAAGCGAGCGGCGTCATACGCACGTAGCGTGCGGCCACGGCGCCGTCGAACGTCACCGTTTTGCAGGCGGCGGAGCGCTCCCAATCGACCTCCTGGCTCGTCCAATGGACACCGTCGAGACTCGTCTCGATGCGCATCTTGGTCACAGTGCCGTTGCCGGCGTCGGTACGCGGATAGTACTCGAGCTTGTCGAGCTTGTAGGCGCGGCCGTAGTCGACGGTGAGCGCCTTGCCCAGGTCGTTGCCGCCGGAGTGGAAGCCGCCGTCGCTCGTCTGGAACTCATGGTCGAAGGCGAGATCGGCCTTATGGCTGCCGTAGATCGAGCCCTCCCAGGTGATCTTCTCGGCCTCGGGCACGTTCCGCCATGGGTCGAGTGCGGAGTTCGCCGCGAGCACATCGCTCCAACGGGAGTAGCCCTCGGCGTTGCGCGAACGGATCTGGTAGGTGTGCTTGCTATTGTAGGCAAGATCGGTATGCGTGAATTCCGCTGCATCGCCCACTGCGAACACGGTGCCATCGACCTTAAGGTCGTAGGAGGTAGCACCATCGACCTTTCCCCAGGTGAGCTTAATGCTCGTGGGGGTCGTGGCGTCCTCGGGGGCAGCAAGGTTCGCGGGTGCGGAGAGGTTCTCGTTGAGGCGGTCGGCCGCGAGCGTGGCGTCGGCGTTCACGAAACCGCCCAGCTCGAGCGTCTGCTCCGCTGCAGCGACATCGGTCTTCGCAAACTTGACGTAGACCTTGGGGTTCGTGGTGATCTTAGTGTCGTTGAAGCTCTCGCCCTTCTCGGCCTCGGTGCTGTCCGCATCGCTGCCGTAGTGGTTGAGGTTGGGGCTTTCGTTGTAGAAGTAGACCGCTTGGCCAGCCTCGGGGGTCGCGGCGTCGAAAGCCTCCTGTGAGTCGACCTCGGTCACGTTGAGCGCAGTGCCGCCATTCTTGGCGATGACGCTCGCAGGCTTGGCGGACACGTTGGCCACGAAGGTCGTGGTGCGGTTGGAGTCGTAGCCGTTGTAGCCACCCTGCGAAGCCTCGGCGGTAAAGGTGGCGGTGCCGCCCGTGGCCTTGGAGCTGTAGACGGTGCTCACGTGCTCGCCGTAGGAGATGTTGTCGATCGTGCCGTAGGCATCGTCCTCGGTCGTGTTGTTCTGGATGGAGGAGCCGTCGTCCTCGTACTGCGTAAAGGTGCCGTCACCCTCGGTGGCGAAGAACTCGACGATACGCTGGCTGCGATCGGTGCCCTTGGTGTTAGTCTCGGTCACGGCCTCGGGGTTGTTGTTCTCGGCATACATCGGCACGATGGCGTTGGCCTTTACAAAGAGCGGCAACTTCCAAAGCGGAGCATCGTAGTTGTTGAGGACCTGGCCGCCGCGGTACTGCTTACCCGAGAAGTAGTCAATCCAGATGGTGGGATTCTCGTCGGTGCCGTAGTTGGGAAGGTAGATACCATTGCGAACGTCGTTGCCGTTCTCATCTGCCTGGGTATCCTGATACACCGGTGCCACCAGGAAGTTCTCACCGAACATGTACTGATACTGCGTCGAGGTGCTTGCGGCGTACTCGGAGTTGTCGGAGAGCAGCATGGCGCGGATCATGGGCAGGCCGGTATCGCCGTTGCCCGTGTCGATGTTGGCCGCCGAGGCCGCGCTCGTGTAGATATAGGGCATGAGTTGCGCCTTGAGCTTGAGGTAAAAGCGCGAAATGCCCGTGTAGGGATCGCCGTGCGTCATGGGCGACTTGCGGTAGGTGCCCCAGCCGTCCATGTCGAGCATAGAGGGCGTGAACGTCTTCCACTGGTAGTCGCGCGCGGAGATGATGGGGCTGCCACCAAAGATGCCGTCCATATCGGAGCCGATGTTGGGGTTGCCCGAGAGGCTCTGACCGATATACGTGGGGATGTGGAAGCGGATGTACTCCCAGTTGCCGCCGTACTGATCGCCGGTCCAGATGCCGCCAAAGCGCTGCGTGCCGGCCCAACCGTCAAGCGTGATGATGTTGGGGCGCTTGTTGGCGCCGGTCGTCACCGTATCGTAGGCCGTCTTGATGCCGTTGAGGCCAAAGGAGTAGCCAGAGCCCACCCAAGCGACGTCGGTCTTGAGGGTGGTAATGCCGCCCGTCTTGACCTCGGCGTCGAAATCGCGAAGCAAATGCCACGGGGTCTCGGAGTTGCTGTCAGGCTCCAGGTTAGACTGGGTCCACAGACCCGTGCTCACACCCTTGGAGTTAGCATACTCGGTAAACTTCTTAAGGTTGTCGACGTTGGCACGCACGGCGTTGAGGCGCTCGGCTGAACTCGTTCCGTCGGAGTTGACGCCGCCGGTCTTGTAATAACCGTTCTGGCCATAGCCGGCACCGTATCCGTCGTTCGGCAGGAACCAGCCGAGCGGCATGTCGTTGTCCTCGTAGTCATCGATAACCCGCTGGGCGGAGAATTGGCGGTCGAAATCGGTCGCCTTCATGTTCTCGGTATCGACCGTGGGGCCCTCACCGTTGAGCGTCTCGGCCGCAAGCGTGCCGTCGAGCTTGTAGCCCGTCGCCATGCCAGACTCGTACTTAACGTCGCCCTCCTTGCTCGAGGACTTGCTGCCCTTGGTCTCCCACTTCTTCTGACCCGAGGTCGTTGACCAGCCATCACGGTTATAGGCATTCAGATGACCCAGGTAGAAACCGTACTCGGGCAGCAGTACCGGATTACCGGCCACCTTGTAGTAGTCCTGCAGCATCTCGGTCGCCACGTTCGAGGCGCCCTCATTGGTCGCCACGAAGTAGTAGGCGTCGAACTCATTCTCGCTGTGCGAAGTCGTGACTGTTGATGCGTCCGTGGAACCGAAGTCGTAGGAACCCTCTGCAAACGTGTTTCGGAGCACGCCGTAACCGTCACTCGTCCAGTAGAACGGGTTGGGCGAAGCAACGCCGCCATCGGTCCAGTTGTTGGTGTTGGAGATGGCGATAGTCTGGTTGGTGTGCAGGAAGCGGCCGTTCTGAGTACCGCCGCCAAAGAAGTTCTCGGACTTCTCCTTGGCGAGCGTCTGTACGGTGCCCTTCTTATCAAGGTCGAGGGACGCGGACTCGGAGACCACGACACGGTCGCCCGACTTGATGCTCATCTTGCCAGTCGCCTTGTCCAGGATCACGGTCGCCTTTCCACCGCTGATCTCGATAGTGTTGCCCTTGTCGGCAACCGTCGCACTCGGCTTGCTGTAGGTGTCCGAGGCATCGGGCTGGGCCTGGATCTTAGCCGTGTGGGACTTACTGCGCGGCGTTGCGTACTCGGAAAACTCACCCTTGGGATCAACGTTGTAACGGAAAATACCGTCCTCGAGGAACGTAATGCGGCCCTTGATGCCGCCGGCGAAATCGATGTCAACGACGTTCGAGGCAGACTGAGACACGGTCGCCGATTCGACGCCCTTGAGTGGCGTGGCAACCGCCTGCTGGGGACTGGCGAACACGAGCGTCGCTGCCGTGGCAACGAGGACTGCGCTTCCCTTCACCCATCGTTTCGTAAAAATGGAATTCCTACGCACCTGGACTCCTTCCCTCCGACATGCGGAAGTGTCGCGGACGCGCGCCCCGCAGCATGGGCGAACGCATCAAACGGGGGGGGTGTTCGGTACATTCCGTACAATTGGCCCACCCGTTACCAAGGGGTCAACTGGTAGTAACCAGATAGCCACCTATAAGGTTGAACCAGCATACGTGAGCAGTTGCGCAAATTAAGTTTGGAATTCTCCCAGCGGTATAAAAATGAACGTAGATGGCGAAGTGGGTCTAATCAACCATACCAATTGGTTCTCCAGCCAGATACCACTTAAGCATAGTTTTACTGTTTAACTGGTATTACATAACCAATACCTTTCCTCGGAAAACGGGCTTCGCGAATTATCCTGAGGGAAAGTCGTAGCCGCCACCCCGCGACCCACCGGGAATATCCATGACGCACGGTGGCTGATTTGATTTGAAATAGGAGGTTGTTGGAGGGTGGTGGACAGTTAGTTCAGATACGTATATTTTGGCGGTGCTAATTGGCGCTAACAAACTGGTTTTAAGTCGCTTTAGATCTAATAATAGGTCTTTCTCGCTATTGCCCGCGCGGCCTTGTCGGTCCAGACTATCAAAAATAGCTCAATTGTGCCCAAATTGGCCTCCACACGTCCTCTGAAAAATACGTATCTGAACTAACTGTCCAAGAGGAATGTCCACAGATAGAAAAAGGCTCTGGCGGACCTCCGAATCACCAGAGCCTTTCAAAACTCGCACACCTGAAGCACATCGCTGCATTCCTGTTTTCGCCCATGAAGTTAGAGAGCCTCTTCCGCCCACTTCTCGAAATCAATCGCACGCCTTTGGGCGGTTCGGTACGCTTCCATGTCTTCACGAGCGCCTACCACTACGATGGCCATTTTTCCTTTGATTTTAATGAGGCGGTACACAATCCGAATGCCACTTCCCCTGAGCTTGATTTTCATGAAGCCCGTCAAATCCGTGCCTGCCTTGTTTCCAAGAGGCTTGCCGAATCCGCCTTCGTTCTGCGGCAATGGGTTCGTTCTGATTCTTTCTATAGCCTTAAACACGTGTTTTCGCTGGGAACCATCGAGACGCTTGAGATCCTTGAGAGTATCCGGGTAGAAAGCGACTTCGTACCCGCTCATTCAAACTCGACCTCATCCATCTGATCGAGTTCGTCCTGGCCCACACCCAACTCTGCCATAACATCAGATAGGGAAACGAGTTCATCATCGCTTGTCGCAGCCGTCCTCTTAAGGGCCAACGTCAACAAGGCGAGGTCCTCCTCCGCCTGCTTAGCCTCTCGGTATTCATCGGGCGTCACGATAACGAACGCCGGCTTGTTGTGTTTCAAAACTACAACCGGGTTGTCGTTGCTCACTCTCGAAAACGCAGCGGGACCCTTACCGTGACTGAAATCGCTGATGGGAACAAGATTGTCGAGCATCTTTAAAGCAGGCATCGAGACCTCCAAATATAAAGTCTTTTATGCATTCATTTTAGCATGCAGAAAATACCAGCAATCACGGAATAGTGGCACGGACGAGGCATCGCTTTCCACCAACCGTTGATCATCGACCGAGCAAAATGTCCCGCCAAGAGATCGAGCGAGGATTCCGTCCCTCGAAGAGGGCCGTATTGGCCTCCTCGCGGGACGGAATCCTCGCTCGTTCGTTCCAGCCCGCGTCATCGCGTGCTAGACGGCCAGCTCGCCTGATTCACCCATAAGCCATCGTGCCAGGTCGACGACCTTGATGCCATCCCAATCAGTCGTTTCGTGCCCTGTTCGGGCGATGACGCACTTGGGATAGGCGTCTCGAATCCGTCGCAGCGGATCAAGCTCACGCTCAAGCGTCGCTTCTTGGGAAATGTCGTCACTCACCTGGATATAGACACGGCGGTCACGCCTGATGGCGACAAAGTCTACTTCCTTTTGGTAGAGAACGCCCACGTAGACTTCCCATCCGCGGCGCATAAGCTCGATTGCCACCATATTCTCGTAAACATGGCCAAAATCGAGCTTTTTCGTACCAAGCGCGGCGTAGCGAAACGAGTGGTCGGCCAGGTAGTATTTATCTCCCGTCGACAGGTATTTCTTTCCTGAGACGTCAAAGCGACGAAACCGGTAGAACGCAAACGCATCACACAGGTAGTCGATATACACAGCCAGCGTCTTGTCGCTTATCTTAAGGTTCGCTCGTGACAGCTCAGCCGCCATCCCCTTGAGAGAAGAGATGTTTCCGACGTTATCCATCAGGAACTCGCAGGAACGTTTAAGCTGCTCCGCATTACGTATACGATATTTTTGTCTGATGTCGCGCAGGATAAGAGTTTCAAGCACATCCGAGATGTATGAGAAACGCATCCTTTCGTCCTGGTAGATATAGGAACCCGGCATTCCTCCCTCGCGGACATAGCGAGCAAGGGCCTCGGCTGGAGAAGTGATCTCTTGATACGCCGAGAACTCCGCAAGTGAAAACGGAAAGACCTCGATCTCCACCGTTCTTCCCGTGAACAACGTCGAGAGGTCGCTTGAGAGAAGAAAGGCATTCGACCCCGTGATGTAAATGTCATATTTCTCTGACGCATGAAGACTGTTGATAGCCCGCTCGAACCCTTCACACATCTGGACCTCGTCGATCATGACGATATTCCGGCAACCCTCGATATAATGCTTTTCCACATATGTATGCAGCGCATGGTATTCCGCCAACGGCTCGAACTCAAGTAGATTGAAGTTGACGTGTATGACGTTGGCCGAGGGGTCGTTTGAACGAAGTTGGCTGGCAAACGCCTCAAGCAATTTCGATTTTCCGCATCGCCTGATTCCGGTAATCACCTTGATGTCTGGCGAACCCGCCACCTTGGAGAGCTTATCCATATAGAACGGTCGATTAATAAGTCTCATGGCAATCCACTTCGCAAAATTAAGATTAACTGAAAAACGCGAAGTACAATATATCATCTACTTCGCGTTTTTGAGAAATCCTAGATTTCGCGTAATTATATTCGCCAAGCTATCGCAAACCCGACACGGGTGAGATCTCCGCCTGATTGACCCTGCGCAGCAGTCCGAAGCGAAAGACGCGAGTCCTCAGACCGCTCCGGTAAAGTGAGGGCCGCGACGGTTACCGCGGCCCTCTTGGGAAACGTGTGCGATTGTCAATCGCTCGCGCTAGTCTTCCTTGCGGCGGAAACGAGCAAGGAAGACTCCGATTGCGGCGATCGCGGCACCCAGGCCGCCGATCGCGGCGACGGTCGCCACCGTTTGATCACCGGTGCTCGCAAGTGAGTTAGCGGACTTGCCACCCTGAGCCTTGTCACCAGCGGGCTTTCCCGCCTGGGCGCCATCGTTCGAACCGCCGGATGTCTGCCCACCGTTGCCGGAACCCTGATTGCCACCGGACGCACAAAGCCCCTTCTGCAGCACACGGCACAACCAAGTCACCGCAGGCCGGGGCGGGGGAGCCGAGTTTCCCACTGAGCGACTCTGCTTGCAGCCGGAGCGAAGGGGGAAACTCGGCCCCCGCCCCGGCCGGACAGGTCACCCTACACCGTGTGCTGCGGCAGGTCCTGCAGGGCGATGACGTCCATGCCCATGTCGTTGGCACTGCCGTGACCCTGCTGGTCCTCGCGCACGGCCTCGATGGCACTCACATACGTGTTGGCCGCGGACATCGCCGTCACGCAGGTCACGCCGCGACGCACGGCCTCGGTACGTAGCAGGTAGCCATCGCCACGCGAGCCCGGGCCGTACGGCGTGTTGATGATTACCGCAATCTTGCCATCGGCGATGAGGTCGCCGATGTTGGGACGCTCGCCGTCGTGCGGGCCGCTGATCTTCTCCACGACTTCGCACGTCACGTTGCCGCCGCGCAGCACGCGCGCCGTACCCTCGGTGGAGCAAATATCAAAGCCCAGGTAGCGCAGGATACGGGCGACCGAAAGGATATGACGCTTGTCGCGGTCGCACACGCTGATGAACACCTTGCCGCAGCTCGGATCGGGCAGCTTGTAGTCGATCGCCAGCTGCGTCTTGGCGTATGCCTCGGGATAGCTCTTGGCGATACCCATGACCTCGCCCGTCGACTTCATCTCGGGCCCCAGAATAACGTCGGCACCGGGGAAACGGCCCCAGGGCATAACGGCTTCCTTCATGCAGAACCAATCGAGCTGACGCTCGTCGCTCGGCAGGCCCAGGCTCGCGATGGAATCGCCCGCCATGATACGCGCCGCGCACTTGGCCAGCGGCACGCCGGTGGCCTTGGAGATAAACGGCACGGTACGGCTGGCACGCGGGTTGGCCTCGATCACGTAGACGGTCTCGCCCTTGATGGCGTACTGCACGTTGACCAGGCCGCGTACGCCCAGCGCCATCGCGATGCGACGCGTGGTCTCGCGAAGCTTTGCCTGCAGGCTCTCGCTAAAGCTGAACGGCGGGATGCAGGTCGCGGAGTCGCCAGAGTGAATACCAGCCTCCTCGATATGCTCCAGAATGCCGCCAATGTAGACCTCTTCGCCATCGCACAGGGCGTCGACATCGGACTCGATCGCACCCTCCAGGAAGCGGTCCAGGTACACCGGGTAGTCGGGGCTAATGCGCGCAGCCTCGGCCATGTAATCGCGCAGGTGCTCGGCATCGTAGGCGATCATCATGCCGCGGCCGCCCAGCACGTAGCTCGGACGTACCAGCAGCGGGTAGCCAATGTGTGCGGCAACGGCCTCGGCCTCCTCAAACGAGGTGGCCTGACCCGCCGGCGGGTACATGATGCCCAGCTTGTCGAGCAGGGCGGCAAAGCGCTCGCGGTCCTCGGCAAAGTCGATGGCATCGGGCTTGGTGCCCATGATGTTGACGCCACTCTCCTCGAGCATGCGCGCCAGCTTAAGCGGGGTCTGGCCGCCGAGCGTCACCACGACGCCGTCGGGTCGCTCAACGTCGATGACATCCATGACGTCCTCGTAGGTGAGCGGCTCAAAGTACAGGCGGTCGGACGTGTCGTAGTCAGTCGAGACGGTCTCGGGATTGCAGTTGACCATGATGGTCTCAAAACCACGGGCCGCCAGTGCATAGCTCGCATGCACACAGCAGTAGTCGAACTCGATACCCTGGCCAATGCGGTTGGGGCCGGCGCCCAGGATCATCGCCTTGGGCTTGTCCGCCGGCGTGGTCTCGTCGGGAGCCACGCACTTCTTGGCATCCGGGCTCGTGCGGTAGATGTTCTCGTACGTCTTGTAGTGGTACTCCGTGGCGCTCGAGAACTCCGCAGCGCAGGTATCGACCGTCTTCATGCTGGGAACCACGCCCAGGCCCTTGCGGTAGGCGCGCACAAAGCGCTCGTCCGAGCCGGTCAGCGCGGCGATCTCGGCATCGCTCGTGCCGTACTGCTTGAGCAGGCGCATCGCGTCGGCGTCGATATCCTCCACACGCAGGCCGCGGATGCTCTCCTGAACCTGCGCCATGTCGTTGATACGGTTGAGGTACCACGGATCGATGCCGCAGATAGCATGGATGCGCGCAACGTCCCAGCCGCGGCGCAGGGCCTCGACCACAAAGAAGATGCGATGCTCGGTCGGGGTGGCCACGGCCTGGGCGAGCTCATCGTCGCTCAGCTTGTCGGCACCCTCCTTGCCACCGGCGCAAATGCCCTGGTGTCCGTCCTCCAGCGAGCGCATGGCCTTGCCAAAGGCCTCCTCAAAGGTGCGGCCAATCGCCATGATCTCGCCCACGGCCTTCATGCGTGTGGTGAGCGTGGGGTCGGTACCCTTGAACTTCTCGAAGGCAAAGCGCGGCACCTTGACCACACAGTAGTCGATTGTGGGCTCAAAGCAGGCGGGCGTAGCCTTGGTGATGTCGTTGACAATCTCGTCGAGCGTGTAGCCCACGGCCAGGCGCGCGGCGGCCTTGGCGATGGGGAAACCCGTGGCCTTGGAAGCGAGGGCGGACGAGCGGCTCACGCGCGGGTTCATCTCGATGACGATCAGGCGGCCGGTCTGGGGATTCACGGCAAACTGCACGTTGGAGCCGCCGGTCTCGACGCCGATCTTCTCCAGAATGGCGAGCGAGGCCACGCGCATGCGCTGATACTCAAGGTCGGAGAGCGTCTGCGCCGGCGCCACGGTGATGGAGTCGCCGGTATGCACGCCCATGGGGTCGAGGTTCTCGATGGAGCACACGATGATGCCGTTGCCGGCGTGATCACGCATGACCTCCATCTCGTACTCTTTCCAGCCCTCGATGGACTCCTCGACCAGCACCTCGTGGGCAGGCGAGAGCTCCAAGCCCTGGCTCACGATGGAGACGAGCTCCTCGTGGGTGTGAGCGATGCCGCCGCCGGCGCCGCCGAGGGTAAAGCTCGGGCGCAGTACGCAGGGATAACCCACGCGCTCGGCGATAGCCTCGGCGTCGGCCACGCTGTAGGCATAGCCCGAGCGCGCGACCTCCAGGCCGATCTCGGCCATGGCCTCGTTAAAGAGCTTGCGGTCCTCGCCGCGCTCGATAGCGGCCAGGTCGCAGCCGATCATCTCGACGCCGTACTTGTCGAGCGTACCGTCCTTTGCCAGCTCGACGGCGGCGTTCAGACCGGTCTGGCCGCCCAGCGTGGGCAGCAGCGCGTCCGGGCGCTCTTTCTTGATTACGCGCTCGATAAATTCGGCGGTGATGGGCTCGACATAGGTGCGGTCGGCAAGACCCGGGTCGGTCATGATGGTCGCCGGGTTGGAGTTGACCAGGATGACCTCAAAGCCATCCTCCTTGAGCACCTTGCAGGCCTGGGCGCCGGAGTAGTCAAACTCGCAGGCCTGGCCGATAACGATGGGGCCCGAGCCAATGACGAGGATGCGCTTGATGTCAGTACGTTTAGGCATGTTAGTTCTCCTCGGTCTCAGTCTCGGCGAAATTCCAGCCGGCAAGGCGGTCCTTCGCGGTGTCGATGTCCAGGTAGTTCTCCTCGCCGTCCATGAGTCGCGTAAAGGCGGTAAAGAGATAGTGGGCATCGGTGGGGCCAGGCGAGGCCTCGGGGTGGTACTGGACCGAGAAGCACGGGGCGTCGAGCAGCTGGATGCCCTCGGCGGTGCCGTCGTTGAGGTTCACATGTGTCAGGCGAATGCGGCCAAAGCGCTCGTTCATCACGACCGGCGCGATTCCGCGGCGCACCCAGACGCGCAGATCTCCATCGGCCGCATGCTCGGTCTCGCCGCCGGAAAGCTCGGGGACAAGCTTGCCCAAGCTGGGAAACAGCAGGCCAAAGCCATGGTTTTGCGCGGTGATCTCCACGCGACGGCTTACCAGGTTCATGACCGGCTGGTTGCCACCGCGGTGACCGAATTTAAGCTTTTCCATCTGGGCACCGCAGGCCAGGCTGATCATCTGGTGACCAAGGCAAATGCCAAAGACCGGTACCTTGCCGATCAGCTGCTGCACCTGCTCGTAGGTCTCCACCACGGCGTCGGGGTCGCCGGGGCCATTGGACAAAAAGACACCGTCGGGATTCATGTCGAGCACCTCACTCGCGGGCGTATCCCACGGCACGACGGTAAGGTCGCAGCCGGCGCGGACCAGCCCCTCCAGAATACCGCGCTTCACACCGCAGTCGTAGGCGACCACCTTGTGACGGGCAGGGGCGGCAGCCGCAAGTGCAAAGTCATGCGTGGCAGGCAGGTCGGCGGCCACAAACTCGTGAGACGCGGGGCAGCTTACGGTCTTGACCAGGTTCTCGCCTACCAGCATGGGCGCTGCGGCCAGACGCTCGGCAAGCTCGTCGACGTCGAAGATCTCGGTCGAGATAATGCCCATCTTGGAACCATTGTCGCGCAGATGGCGCACCAGAGCGCGGGTGTCGACACCCTCGATAGCGACGATGCCATGAGCGCGCAGGTACTCCGGCACGCTTACGGCCGAGCGCCAGTTAGAAGGCGTGGCGCACATGTCGCGAACGATCATGCCGCGCATAGCCGGAGCGCTCGCGGGGCGCACGGCGTCGCCGGGGAGGGCCGACTGGACGTCGGTCTCGTCGATACCGTAGTTGCCGATCTGCGGATAGGTCATGGTTACGATTTGGCCGGCATAACTCGGGTCGGTCATGACCTCAAAGTAGCCCTCGAGCGAGGTGTTGAAGCAAACTTCGCCGGTCGCGGTGCCCTCGGCGCCGCATGCACGTCCATAAAAAATGGTCCCATCCTCAAGATACAGGATGCAGGGACCGCAGGTGCCCTTGCTGGTTTTGGCCAGCATACGCTGGCAAAGCTCGCTGGGCGCGAAGGTGCGGGCGGCAGCGCCCGCGGTATGGTTGTTCGCCATAGTTCTCCTTCCCGGTCTCACAGGACCGGTTTAAAGGTGTGTAGTTAGGCCTCGCGGTATTGTAACCGCAAGCATGCCTCATGGCGTTAATTTCATCGAAATGTTTACGAAATGATAATTATGACTTTCTATGCATAATGATTTTCCGGGACGGGGATTAAAAAAGGCTCTGTTAGACCAGGATTGACATGCCGACCTGCCGGCTAACTCGCCGTCTCCCCGTCGGGCGCCGGCATCTTGACCCTCATCTCGAACGGCA
>JAGZQF010000063.1 GCA_018382295.1 Collinsella sp. | reverse complement strand
TCAGTCGGTCATTTTTTGCGGACAGTTCATACATGCTATCCTTTTCTGTTCTCTGCTCCTGCGTTTGCTCTCGTTTGATTTCTCCCTCCGTATCTTCTTGGCACAAGCAGGACAATACCTTGATGCACCAGAGCCCGGGACATATTCAACGCCGCACACCGTACAATTTTTAGCGGGCATTGCTGCCCACCGTTTTGTAGGTATGATATGTAATTCATCGACAAAGCCGATGAATTTATAGTAAATCTTGATTTCCTGCTTCACTGTTCCGTCTGCCATCTTCTCACGCTCCGAAACAAGTATCTTGTCTATGAGTGCGTTTATAACTGTTGCATCCAGTTCTTTTAAGCCTTGATAATTTCGGATAAGGGCGAGGAAGTCACGGATTCCCCGTGATTTCTCGTAGCTTTCATTAAGAGTTTCCGTCACCTCTTTCAGCCTTGCTTCAATTTCAAGCTGCTCTTTCTGGTATTTCCCCGACATCATCTCAAAATTCCGCTCGGTAATACGCTCCATGACCTTATCCTCGTAGAGAGAGGAAAACAGCCTGTCCAGTTCCGCAAGGCGTTTGTTCAGCTTCTTACGTTCTTTCTCTAATGCTTTCGCCCTGCTCTGGTCTGTTTCCGTGAGCCGCTTTTCTATGGCCCTGACCGCCTTTTCATCATTCACTGCCATATCCGCAAAACAGTTGATGTCGGCAAGAACGGCATTGAATAAATCCCTTGCTTCTATATTGTGGGCACTACACTCGCTTCTTCCGTTTCTTGCATAATTATTACATGAATACTGTACACAGTCGATAATCTCTGGGCGTTTCCTCCTGTGTACGTTCATTGCCCGCAGAGCACATCCGCAGTCCACACACTTGATAACGCCTGCAAAAATATTTACAAATCCTCCCTTGTTCTGTGGAAGCCTACGACTTGTAATAAGCTGTTGGACAATATCAAATTCCTCCTGCGTGACTATTCCCTCATGGGTATTGGGTATCACTTCCCATTCTTCGGGCAGCTTAGAGGGGCGTTTCTTGCTTTTCATATTGGCGGCAATCCGTTTGTAGCCTACAAGATTTCCCGCATATATCGGGCTTCTTAAAATGCTCCTCACGCTGTTCCCACTCCAAATATAGCGTTTGTCCTCGTTCCCCTCAAAATGACGTTCAAAGCCTGTTTCGCCACGCTCCGCCGCATAAGCGGCAGGGCGTAGGATATGCTGTTTATTAAGATGTCTGCAAATTTTGGCAACTCCATTCCCTTTTAATGCAAGGTCGAATATCTCTTTTACAACATGTGCCACTTTATCATCTATCAGCAGATGGTTGTGGTCGGCAGGGTCTTTGATATAGCCATAAGGGGCGGTAGTTCCCATGAATTTCCCCTGTTGAAACCTCGCCCGATATGCCGATTTTATCTTAACAGATATGTCAGCGGCATACATTTCGTTTAAAATGTTGCGGAAAGGCGTGATGTCCATAGCAGATTTATTCAAGGTATCTACGCCGTCATTGACCGCTATATACCTCACGTTATGCTCTGGGAAGAAAACTTCCAGATATAACCCACAATCAAGATAGTTTCTCCCCAGACGGGATAAATCTTTCGTAATCACGCAGTTTATCAGACCGCTTTCAATGTCTTTTATCATATTCTGGAAACTTGGTCTTTGGAAATTTGTACCAGAATAACCATCGTCCACATACGTTTTTGCTATGTGCCATCCCTGCTTTTTCACATAATCCGTGAGGATGGATTTCTGTGTCGCAATGCTCGCACTCTCGTTATCCGTACCATCGTCTTTAGATAAGCGGCAATAAATGCCGACTAAATAGATTTTCTTTTCTTCTTTGATTCCTGCCATACTGTAAAACCTCCGTATCTGTCCTATCTGTTTTCATGTCCCATTGCGTACATTCTAAGCGGACAGCCCCTCATTGTCGAAGGTGTCGCCCTCGGCAATCTTCTTCCGAATATCCTCGGAGATAATCGGGACAAACGCTTCTGTAACGGTCTGTGTGCCGACATATTCACGGCTGATTATCATCTGCACTGGTGCTTTTGGCACGATACGCTTTCTCTTTTTATCTGCTTTCTTATCCTCGCCCATACTTAAATCTTCCTTTCCAGACAGGGCAGGGAAGAGTTTGGAAATGTCCCCGCCCTGCCAATCAGATACCATTAATCCTCGCTGTTTAATTCTTTCTGTAATGCTTTAAGGAGTGCCGCCGCTTCATCAGCGTTCAGCGTGATTCCCTTGCCGCACTTTTCACGGTTCGGGGAAAAGCTGCGGATGTCATACTTCGGCTCTTTCCCATTCCATGAAATGAGATTGATTTCCTTTGTGTAGCCACTGTCGCCCGTAGACAATACTGCGATTTCCTTTACGATTTCATACTGGATTTCTCTCATTCTCCATACCTCAACTCTCTGTATTTACTTCCCGAAAAAAGAAGATTAGCGGCTGTCACGGTTGCGTTTCCTCTGCAACTCACGCTCCAAAAGTTTGATGATGGTTTCCTCCATCTGCTTCGGCGTTGTGTTCTTCGGAAAGTATTTTTTCAGCTTGCTTGTGTTGATTTTCAAGGTTTCTTTCTGGTTGCCCTTTTCCTCCGTCATAATCGCAAATATCGTATCCATGTCAAGCCGCCCGCTCTGGCTTAACTGTTTCATCCGCTGTGCCTGTGAGAGTGAGGGCGTTGCTTCTTCGCTCTCCATCGTGGCAAAGAGGTTTTCCTGCTCGTCTTTCTTCAAGAAGGACAGTTCCACCGCAGGCGTGAGGGCGATTTTCCCCTCGTCCACCATCTGCAAAATCGGCGGTATCAGTTCCGTCAGGCGGATAAAACGCTGCACGGTCATCCTGCCCACGCCGAAGCCCTGTGCCACCTTGTCGTCCGTCCGCAACTTCGTCACAACTTGTGACGAGGTTAAGTCTGTGCGGAAACCCTGCCGCTTCATGGCTTCGGATTTCATCTTGTAAGCAAACGCCCGCTCCGATGGCAGGATATTCTCACGCTGCAAATTGCTGTCTACAAGGGTGATGATGGCTCGGTCACGGTCTAAGGGCAGGACAAACGCAGGCACGCTCTTTCGGGCGTGTGATTATCGGCGTGACAATGCCAAATTCCTTGATGCTTTCCGCTAACTCTGACAGTGTTTCATCTTCTGCCACATGAAACGGATTGTCGGGGAACGGGTACAAGTCTTTGGTCTTTAACACCTTAAAATCCTGTTTCTTCATTCACATATCTACCTTTCTTTCGCTCTGCTTCTATGATTTTTCTGCAATTCTTCCAACACTTCGGGCGGTATTTTTGACAGCAGCCGCCCCATCTGCTCGTTGGTTCTCTGCAATTCAAATATCTTCTGATTCGCTTTCTGCACCTTTAGTTCCTGCTCGTACTTTTCATCACGCATACGCCCCGCATAGTCTGATTCCTGCCCAATTCTCTCTTTCAAACTGTCGATATACGCCTGCTGTTTCCCGATTTCCTTAGAGAATTTCTCCACGTCTGGCAGCCATGCAGAGAGTAAATCTAACGCTTTATCCCTTTTCTTCCCTGCGTTAAAGGCGTTGATGTCGGATAGGGCAGACACGATTTCTTCATACTGTTTATCAAGCCTGCCGCCTAATTTATAGAGCCATGTGGGGACGTGTTTCCGCTTGGTTTCCATTGAGGACTGCCCCCGTTCAAGCTGATTCCACCGTGAGGACATCCGCTCATGGTAGGCGGTCTGCCACTCGGATAATGATTTCTGGTTGCCTAAGATAGCTTTCGCTGACAGCTTATTGTCTGGCGTAATCGGCACAAAGCAGAGGTGCATATGGGGCGTTCTCTCGTCCATATGGACGACAGCGGAGAGGATATTCTGCTTTCCAACACGCTCCGAAATGAAGTCAAGAGCCGTCTGGAAATACGCTTTTTGTTCTTCGGGCGGTAACTGGTTCATAAATTCTGGTGAAGCTGTGATGAGCGTTTCCACCATCATCACGCTGTCTTTCCTTGTCCTGCACCCCGCTTCGGCTACCATGCGGTTAATCTCTTTCTTGTAGGTGTACTTTGGTGGTGCTATGAGATGGTAATTGTTTTTAGAGCGTTCCATATCTATATCTGGGTTGCTTTTGTAGGCTTCTTTCTTCCGCTCGTTGTGGCGTTCACAAGCCGCAACGCCGCCCGCTTTTCGTTTCTGGAAACGCAGGATTGCATAAGGCATAGGCGGATTCCTCCTTTCTTTCGGCGGGTGACCGTCCTTTGGGGTGACAGCGGTGACGGTGGTGACAGCAGTTTTGGGATACCCCCTGCCGACTGCCGCAACTGTCACCCTCACCCCCTGCATGACGGTCATGTCGATGATGACGGTGTTTTTGGGATACCCCCCTCGCAAGAGCCGTCACCGTCATGCCGCCATTCTTTTATCCGAAGCCGTAAGGCGTAGGATAGCAGGGCACAGCCCTGCCTTAAGGGAGTCCAGAGGGAACGTCTGGCACACGACTTTGCAGGGCAAAGTGTAGTGTGTTACACCCTGTAAACGCAGTCGGAAAAATCGGAATGATTTTTCTGACCGCAGGGGTGGTTTTACACGACCGAAAAGGGCGAGTAAATCTCACGCCTGCATTTTGCGT
>JAGZQF010000062.1 GCA_018382295.1 Collinsella sp. | reverse complement strand
TATCGACAACGTTGTCTCCAAAGCCAAGCACGCTTATAGGATAGGCTGCCATGGTTATCTCCATTCAGGTAAACCGCCGTGGTTACGGCGAGCAGACGGGGCGCGAGGGATTCGCACGTCTCAACGCGCCTCGCGCCCCGTTTTAAAATCGCTAGTACTTCTCGATGCCCATGTAACGACGCACGTCCGGGTGATGGTCGAACACCTTGCCGCGAGCGGAGCGCAGCTCACAGTTCATCGCGTAGAACAGGATTGGATCAAGGAACGCGCGAACGCTCGCCGGTACTTGGTCCATGCCGTACTCCATGGCGTCGAGCACCATAAGAGTGTCGGTATGGGTCTCGAGGAATGCGAGGGCGCGCTCATCCATGGCTCGGCACTCACTAGAAGACATCTGCAGGAAGTAGAAGACTCCGGGCTCGGTCACCTCGAAGGGGCCGTGGAAGTACTCGCCGGAGTGGATATAGGCGCAGCTCTGCCACTGCATCTCCATAAGCGAGCAGATAGCGAAGCCATAGGCCTGGCTAAACACGGGACCGGACCCCAAGATATACAGGAACTTGTGGTCCTGGCACAGGGCGGCAAAACGGTCGCAGAGTTCGGCGTTGACCTTCTCGCGAGCTGCAGGCAGGATCTGGTCCATCTTGGCGATGCCTTCGTACATGTCGGCAAGGTCGGCATAACCTTCCTGCTGATCCAGGAGCTCGGAAGCGAGAGCCAAAGAGATGCCGGCGGGCACCTCCGCCTGCGGAACTCCCTCGCCCCACGGATATACCCAGCACGTCCACTCACCGTTATCGATGCCGGAACCCGCGTTGTCCGTCTGCACGATAACGGTCGCGCCCGCCGCCTTGGCGATCGAGCACGCATCGATTACCTCGGGGGTGTTGCCGGAGTGGCTGCAAGCGATGACAAGGGACTTTTCGCCCAGGCGCTTGGGACGCATGATATCGAACTCGCGGGCGGTATACGCCTCGCTGGCAAACGTAGTCGCCTCGCGCTTGAGCAGCTCGTGGGCGGGCAGCAGGTCGATGAGGGAGCCGCCGCAGGCAACCCAGAAGACGCTATCGAAACCGCCCTTTTCAGCGATTGCGTCGGCGATAAGATCATGTGCGTTCATTGTTATTCTTCCTTTCGATACGGCGGACGAATCCGCCAACGTTTACTGCGAGTCTTCTCGTCAAGCGTGTTGACTTCCCCACGCGAATGGGAGCTACGCGCTAGTCGACAAAATACCTCTCGAAGGCGTCCATGTTGTGCCGGTCCGCTGCTGCGGGATCATCGAAATACCTTCCATCGGTGATCTCCTGACCAAGATAGCCCTCGAACCCATGCGCGTTGAGGACGCGTACGAAATCGTCCATACTGTGCTTTCCATCGCCCCAAACCAGATGGCCATATGGGTCGCCATCAATGAAGCGCATGTTCCTTATGGCACCATCGCCAAACTCAGCAAACCACTCTTCAAGGCTCTCGCCGGCGACTCCCATAGCGGTAGTGTCCACCATTGGAGTAAGGTGCGGGCTGGCTACTTGGTCAAGCATGCGCCTGGCGTCCGCGAGTGTAACCACCAAGTTGCTCTCTTCCGGCCTCAGGCTCTCCATGCAGAGGGTCACGCCGTGCTCGCCGGCATAGTCCGCAAGAATCGCCAAGTGCTCGGCAGAGCGCTTCCAAGCCTCCTCGCGGTCCTCGTCCCAATCGCCCCAACCGGAGTTGATGGACATATACGGGGCGCCGAGCACCTCGGCGAGCTCGATGCCGTGCTTAAAGTAAGCGAGGCTCCGCTGCGCGTGGAGGGGCTTTCTGGCAGCGTACTGCCACGGATACACCACGTTCTCCGGACACAGGGAGCTCACGGAGAGTCCGCGGGACTCGATCTTGCGGCGAAGCTCGTCGGCCTCGAAATACCCCGTGTGGTCCAGCGTCACGTGCGGCTCGGCCGCCCAAAGCTCGATGGTTTTGAAGCCAAGGCGCTGCTGAGCATCAAGGAAGTAATCGAGCGACCACATGATGTAGTGAATGTTCATGCCGGCGACCTGCTCGCGACGCAGACGGGGTGTGGAAGCGCTTAAATCCATGCTGGGCACCTCCTACATCGGCAGTAGGCCGGAGATCACAGTCGCGACCAATCCGAACAGAACCATGAAGATAAAGAACTTCCAGATGGTCTTCCACCATTGCCCGAAGGAGATCTTCGCCACGGCAAGACCCGCGACGGTCATGCCCGCAACGGGGCTGATGGTGTTGACGGTCTGGTTCGCGAACTGCAGAGCGGTGACGGCAGCCCCGGGATTGAGGCCCATAAGCTCGGTCAGCGGGCCCATGACGGGCATGGTGAGTGCAGCGAGGCCGGAGCTGGAAGGAACCAGCAGCGAAAGCAGGCCGAGGACGATGTACATGAAGGTGGTATAGATGAAGGACGGAGCGCCCGCAAGGAGTCCGACGAGCCAGTTAAGAATAGAGTCGATGATCATTCCGCCCTCTGCGACGACCAGGATGCCGCGGGCGATGCCGATGATGCAGGCTGCGTAGGCGAAGTCGGCGATTCCGCGGACGAACTCCTCCGCAATGGTCTTCTCGTCCAGGCCGCCGAGTATGCCGGCAAGAAGGCCCATGGCCAGGAACACCATGGAGATCTCGTCCATATACCAGCCCTGGGTAACGAGGCCCCACACGATAACGCCCATGCCGACCGCGAAATCAATGAGGACGAGCTTGTGGCGAAGCGTGAACTCCTCTTCGATAGAGGCATCGGTGACAGAGAACTCGATGCGCTTCTGCTTATCGTCCTCATAGGTGATGGAGGACTTGGGATCGAGCTTGACGCGGCGCGCGTAGCGCATGGCCCAGAAAATGCCCGCGGCGGTGAAGATGACCCACAGGATGGCGCGGAGCCAAAGCTGGGGATTTCCCTCGATGCCGATAACGCCCTGGGCGATCAGCACGTTGAAAGGATCAATAGTGGATGCGCAGTAACCAAGGTTGGGGCCGAGGAAGCAGATGATGAACGCGGTCATGGAGTCATACCCGATGCTCAGCATGATGGGGATGAAGATCGCGTAGAACGGCAGCGCCTCCTCGGACATGCCGAACGTGGTGCCGCAGATCGAGAGCAGGATCATGGAGATGGGGATGATCAAGATGTCCTTGTTCTTCAGCTTCTTGATCACGCGGCTCATGCCGGCGTTTAGGGCGTTGGTCTTGGTGACGATGGCGAACGATCCGCCGATCAGCAGGACGAACGCGACGACATCGGCCGCAGCCTGAATGCCCTTGGCGGGAGCCTGCAGGACGGCATCGATGCCCT
>JAGZQF010000061.1 GCA_018382295.1 Collinsella sp. | reverse complement strand
CATGCTGCCCCCATCATCGCGGTCTACGGGGTCAAAGATATGGCACCGTGGGGACACATGTATGTCAATCCTGGTCTAACAGAGCCTTAAAAAATCATCGAGAGGATCGCCTGCTCGAAAAGTTGTCAAAATAGCCGCGTCCCAAAAAGACTGGGTATTGGGCGTTGACAGTTGGCGAGCCGTAGGTAAAATATCAACTTGTCCTGGGGACGTAGCTCAGTTGGGAGAGCGCTGCCGTCGCATGGCAGAGGCCGAGGGTTCGACTCCCTTCGTCTCCACCCTTGGATTTGATAAGCCGCTGACATTGTGTCGGCGGCTTTTTTTAAAAGAAAGGGCTATACCATGGCCGAGCTTGAGTCCCAACCATTGTCCGACGAGGAGCGCGCCGAGTTGGAAGAGCTCCGCGCTGAGAAGGCCCGCCGCGAGGCTCGGGAAGAGGCCCGTCGCGAGCGTGAGGAGCTGGCTGCCCTGCGCGCCGAGCGTGCGAAGGCCGAGGAGGTCGCCTCGAACGCCGCATCCGAGCGCAAGCCCGCACCCGCACCCAAGCCCGCTGCTGCGAAGCCTGTACCCGCCGCGCCCAAACCTCAGCCTAAAAAGGCCGCTCGTCCCAAGTCCGTCGAGCCCAAGCCGAGCCGTGACGAGATGACCTTTGCCCAGCGCATGGTTACCTCCAAGGAACCTACGGGCGAGAACGAGATCCCTGGCATGGCGCCGGCTCAAAAAATCATCATTGTCCTTGCCCTCATCGCGTTTGTCATCTTTATGGGCTACACGATCCTGACCAGCATGGGCCTGCTCTAACCTATTTGCATCGGGCGTTATGTCCGCATCCTCTGCTCTCGTCTAACCCTCAAATTCTGTACCACACATCCGAAAGGTCGCCCCATGGCTTTGACCGACATCTCGCATCCCACCGACATTGCAATGCTCACCGATCTGTACGAGCTCACTATGGCCCAGGGCCTGTGGGAGAGCGGCAAGGCCAATGAGCAGGGTTGTTTTACCGCGTTTTACCGCGACCATCCCTTTGGCAGCGCCTATGCCGTCATGTGCGGCACCGCCGAGCTGCCCGAGCTGGTCGAGAACCTGCGCTTTACGCCCGAGGATATCGACTACCTCGCATCGCTTGAGGCCCCGGCCGGCGGCGCGATGTTTAAGTCCGCATTCCTCGACTATCTGCGCGATTTTCGTGCGCATGTAAACATCGACGCCGTGCCCGAGGGCGAGCTCGTCTTTCCGCGCGAGCCCATGGTGCGCGTCACCGGCCCCGCGCTGGAGTGCCAGCTGCTCGAGACGGCGCTGCTCAACATCGTCGGGTTCCAGACGCTTGTCGCCACCAAGACGGCGCGCGTGGTGCTCGCCGCTGACGGTCGCCCCGTGGCGGAGTTTGGCCTGCGCCGTGCCCAGGGCCCCGATGGCGGCCTAGCTGTTGCGCGCGCGAGCTACGTTGCCGGCTGCTCCTCTACGTCCAATGTGCTCGCCGGCCGCCGCTACGGTATTCCCGTCTTTGGCACGCATGCGCACAGCTGGGTGATGAGCTTCGATTCCGAGCTCGAGGCCTTCCGCGCCTTTGCCAAGTCGAGCCCCAAGAACTGCACGCTGCTCATCGACACCTATGACGTGCGCGAGGGCTGCGAGCATGCCATTACGGTTGCCAAGGAGATGGAGGCGGTGGGCGAGCGCCTGTCGGCTATTCGCATCGACTCCGGCGACCTTGCCAAGCTCTCCAAGTATGTTCGCGGCCGTTTTGATGCCGAGGGCCTGCCCTATGTGGGTATCTCGGTGTCCAACGACCTGGACGAGTACACGATTCAGTCGCTGCTCGACCAGGGCGCGCCCATCGATAGCTTTGGCGTGGGTACCAAGCTCGCGACCTGCTACGACCAGCCGGCGCTGGGCGGCGTGTACAAGCTTTCCGCCCGCCGTGCGAGCGAGGCCGACCCGTGGACGCCGGTGGTCAAGCTCTCCGAGCAGCCCTATAAGCGCACGATCCCGGGCGTACAGCGCGTGCGCCGTTATTACGACGGCTTTGGCGGCCCGGTCTGCGACATGATCTACGACGAGGACCATCTGGCGGGGGAGGGCGCCGCGCGCGGCAATACCCTCGTGGCCGTGAATGATGCCGCCCTGGTGACCGACGTGTCCGAACTTGAGTATCGTGAGCTGTTGGTGCCGATCGTGCGCGACGGCAGTGCGGTGGCTCCGCGTGAGAGCATCCAGGACGCGCGCGAGCGCTGTGTTTGGGCGCTCGATCATCTGGATGCGGCTTTCAAGCGCTTCCTGTATCCGCAGACCTACGTGGTGGGTATGGAACAGGGCCTGGCCCAGGTGCGCGACGAGCTCGTGCGCAAGAATATGGCCGCGGCCTCGGCTTTCCCCTGGGCAAAATGATTCCTTGGGCGGTAGGGGCGAGTCACGCTCCCTTGGCCGCCAGCTCGGCCGTTCGCTGAACAGTTGATTGGTTTGACGTATGACGACTTCTTATAAAACGATGGTGGTAAAGATCGGTTCGTCCACGGTGGTGGGCGCCGATGGCAAGGTCAACCGCGCCTTTATCGGCGGACTTGCCGATCAAGCCGCAGCGCTGCGCAAGCTCGGCTGGCGTCTGGTCGTGGTGAGCTCGGGCGCTATTGCCTGTGGCTATCCCGTGTTGGGCTTCGACCGCAAGCCGGTCGGCGACCTTCCGAGCCTGCAGGCCTGCGCCTCGGCTGGTCAGTGCATCATCTCGTCGGCCTACGACGAGGAGTTCCATGCGCGCGACCTGCTCACCTCGCTCGTGCTGCTCACGCGTCACGACACGGCGCGTCGCACGTCCTACCTGCACGCGCGCGACGCCCTGCTGCGTCTGGTGGAGCTGGGCGTGGTGCCGGTCGTCAACGAGAACGACACCGTTACCGTCGACGAGATCAAGTTTGGCGACAACGACACACTGGCGGCGCTCGTGAGCTGCCTGGTATCTGCCGATCTGTGCGTGACGCTCTCGGACATCGATGGTCTCTATACTGCCAATCCGCATGAGGACCCCACGGCCGAGTTTGTTCCTGTCGTGCATAAGATCGATGCCAAGATTATTGCCTCGGCGGGCGATTCTTCCACATCGGTGGGCACGGGCGGCATGATTACCAAGATCCGCGCGAGTCGCATCCTGATGACGGCGGGCATTCAGAGCGTGATTTGCTCGGGCGAGGAGCCCGATGCGCTCGTGCGCCTCGCCCGCGGCGAGAGCGTGGGCACGCTGTTCGATCCGCCGGCGGAGCGTCTGGACATCGCGCCCCGCAAGCTGTGGATCGCGCTGGGCGACAAGGCACATGGGTCGGTGACGGTTGATGATGGTGCTGCGAAGGCGCTGGTTAGCCGTGGCTCTTCCTTGCTTGCGGTGGGTATTCGCGAGGTCGATGGCCAGTTTGCCGAGGGCGATGTGCTCGATGTGTGCGATCCGAGCGGTATGGTCGTCGCCCGCGGTATCGCCGAGGCCGATTCGGACGTGCTGGAACTTGCTGCCGGTCGCCGCCAGGACCAGATCGCCAGCAACCGCCTGCTCGCTAACCTGGCCGAGAAGCCGGCGATACACAGGGATAATTTAATCGTCTTCGCATAACCAATTGACGCTGCAAACGCCCCTAAGCGGCAATCTGACGTTCAATCGTCGGGCATGACCAAAAGGTCAATGCCCTCCTCTTTCACGTCACCTTGCTCGCTTAGGGGCGTTTTCGCTTTCCGTTCTCTACCTGCGGCATTGTCGTTGCCGGCACTTGTTCGGCACTTGGGGACGTTCCTTTTAATATGAGCAGGACATTGTCAAGAGGCAAAATCGGGCCTGGCCCCAACGATATGGGGTCAGGCCCTCTCCCTATAT
>JAGZQF010000060.1 GCA_018382295.1 Collinsella sp. | reverse complement strand
CTGTATAACTCCCGATCTACCATTGCATTCAATTTCTTTTCTAACCCTTTCCTTATGATTTCTTCGCCCTCATAATTCTCCATCAGGAAATATTGCAACAGTTGAAAGAATAACTCATATGGTATCTGCACATTTCTATTTTTCATCTGATCTCCTTTCAAGGTGGCAAGATGCCCTATTATTAAGATATGGTCATCTTGCCATCTTCCTTTTTCTACTCTGACAACATCCAATACCACTGATTTCCACGTTTTACGGAATCTATTCCCAGTTCCATTTTGGCATTTCTCAGTGTTTTCTTTTTAATTCCCAGTTTTTCTGCTTCTTCCTCAATTTTCTTTTGTGCCATACCTCCATCAGCCAGTATCTCAAGCAGAAATTCTTTTGCTTTCCGGGTTTTCTGTCCTTTTCCCTCTCCATTGAGCAATTCATCTGCACTAATGTCATATTCACCAATCCATTCAAATCCGTTGTTTTTATCCAGACGGAACGCAATAGCTTTACCTTCCGGTGCCAGGGAACTCTTTGTATGGCACACAACTCTTACTTCCGGTTCGTCCTTAATTCGTCCGACAATCAAAACGCTTCTTGCAGCTGCCTGAAAATCAATAGAACCAAGTCCCCGGTAAGAAGATTTTCCGTTACTGTTCTTGTTCATGTGTCCAATCAGAATAATCGCACAATGATATTTTTCTGCCAAGACTGCTATACGTTTCATCAAAGGACGGATTTCATTGGCCCTGTGCATATCCACCTCTGATCCAAGGAAGCCCTGAATCGGGTCAAGCACAACCATTCTGGCTTTTGTCTGCACAATTGCTTCTTCCAACCGGACATCTGCCATCGTCAGCGGTTGCTCACTGTCATCGATAACCATGACCTTTGTGCAGTCTGCACCTGCAGCAAGTAATCTTGGTTTTATCGTATCTCCAAGACCATCTTCTGCAGTCTGGTAGATTACATTTACTGGTGCCTCCAAATGCTGTGTTGACGCATTGTTTTCAATATTTTCTGCATCTACCATATCGCTTTCACTATCAATATCTATCCTTTTATCTTTTGTTGAATCAGCTGGAAGAATAGTCTCTCCTCTGGTCAGTTTTGCAATAATTTGAAGCACCATTGTCGTTTTTCCTTCTCCCGGATCTCCCTGTATAATTGTTACTTTTCCATAGGGAATAAATGGATAAAGCAGCCATTCAATCTGCTCCACTTCCACCGTATCCATATTGATGAGTTTCAGTTCCGGTTCCAGCCTTTTCTGTACTGTTTTATTTGTTTCTGTTCTTTTGTTTTCCATCAAATCCTCCTTATTTTCCCGTTGAAAGAAAGAGTGGTTTTTGATAGAATACTCATAGAAGTTTTTTGGAAGAGTATTCTACCAAATCCCTGCCTTTAGGTGTTTGCCGACACTTAAAGGCTCTTTTATTCCGCTTTCATTCCAGCCATTGTTATTGTGATAAGCCGAATCACTTCCAATAAATCCTCCGGCACATCTTCTCCCTTTTTCAGACGTTTCAGCTCACCCAGTACCTTTTCAAGTTCCTTCTTCAAAGCTTTATACACCCTGGGATTTCCTGTAACCACAACTTCTTTTTCCTGCAATCTTCGGATAATATATTCTTGTTTGGTTAATCCCGATAGCCGTACTGCCGTCTCCAGAAGTTCATCTTCTTCCGGTGACATCCGAAATGCTACAACTTTATTTCTCCAACGTCCCTGCTGATCCAGACATTTAGCCGACATTTGCAAGTCCTCCTTCCACTTCATTTAATTCTTTATCCATATTTTCCGCATCCAACTGCTCTGCCATGTCCTGCTGTACCGACGGAAACAGATGTGCATACCGGTAAGTAATCTTTTCTGCTGAATGTCCAACCCTTTTTCCGATTGCTAGTGCGGTATACCCCATATTGATCAACAGGGATACATGACTATGCCTGAGATCATGAACTCTGATTTTCTTTACCCCGCTCGCTTTGCAGCCTCTTTCCATTTCGTGATTCAGATAATATTTTGTTACCGGAAAAATGCGGTCGTCAGGCTTTAAACTGTAATATAATTTCAGGCAGTCCTGCATTTCATCACACAGAAACTGTGGCATTATGACTGTCCGTACACTGTTCTTTGTCTTTGGCGTACTGATTACATCTTCTCCTTTCAAACGCTGATAGGACTTATTGATCCGAAGCGTTTTCTTTTTGAAATTAAAATCTGCTGGTGTTAAAGCAAGCAGCTCGCCCGAACGAATTCCACACCAGTAAAGCAGTTGAAAAGCATAGTAGGAAAGAGGTTTGTCCATCATTTCTTCTGCAAATCGCTTATACTCCTCTTTTGTCCAGAACAACATTTCCTTGCCTTCTTCTTCTCCCAGTGCCCCAGCTTTTCTTGCCGGATTAATGCTAAGATCGTAATATTTCACTGCATGATTAAAAATAGTGCTTAATTGTCCATGTATCGTTTTCAGATACGTTGGCGAAAGCGGTTTTCCTGTTTTCGTTTTCAGTTTTCTCATCTGGTTATGCCAGTCCATCACATCTTTAGCTGTAATTTCCGATACTTTACGTTTTCCAAGATACGGAAGAATCTTTTTCTGAATAATATTTTCTTTTGTAAGCCAGGTACTCTGCTTCAAAGAAGGTCTGACATCTTCTTCATACATAGTGCAAAAGCTTTCCATTGTCATATCCACGCTTGCTTTCTTCTGTAATTTGAATTGTAATTCCCAGTCCGCAGCTTCTTTTCTTGTAGAAAATCCTCGTTTGCATTTCTGTTTTCTTGCACCTGTCCAGTCCTGATAACGAATCATTACATACCAGGTGCCATTGTCATTCTTGTAAATTGCCATTCCTAATTCCTCCCATCATTCGATCTTGTTCCATAGAACTGCTCATAAAAATACTTCCGGTCAACTTTTCCTGCGATTGTCTGACATCCCATTGCCTGCAATTCCCTGTTTAGCCTTTTCATCAGCTTGTATGCATAGGACTCCGATACTTCCAGGACTTCCATGACCTCTTTCACATTCATAAACATTTTACTCATAGAAAATTTCTCCTTTCTTTTTACTATACTATTTTGTATTGGTTGAATTATACTATACTATTCTGTATGGGTCAAGTGCTTTCAATACATTTACCCATACTTTTTTGTATGGATTTTCTTGTCTCTACCATTTGGATATGCTATACTCAACCTATCAAGAAAAAGACAGGAGATATAAACATATGGCAATAGGCGAAAGAATCCACCATTTCAGACTTCTGCGTGGTTTCACGCAGAAATATTTGGGTCAACAGCTGGGATTCAGTGATTCACAGGCTGATGTCCGCATTGCACAGTATGAAAAAGGGGCACGCAGTCCAAAAGAAAAATATCTGAACGCATTGGCTGATATTTTTGAAGTATCCCCTCATGCTCTTGCTGTCCCGGATATTGACAGTTACGTTGGACTGATGCATACCTTATTTACCTTAGAAGACCTTTACGGGCTTCACATTGATGAGATTGACGGAGAACTTTGTCTCCGGCTGGACAAGGCCAAGGGAACCACCTACCTTTCCATGTTCGATATGTTCCATGCGTGGCAGGAACAGGCAGAAAAACTCAAATCCGGCGAGATCACTCAGGAAGAATATGATCAGTGGCGTTACAACTATCCAAAAAACGCAAAATAAAAGCCGACGAAAAAAGGCCTTACCAAATTGATTTCACTCAATTCAGTAAGACCTTTTTTGTCGGTTTCACACATATTACTCGATAACCACAGGATACCTGATAAATAATGCCAAAATATCCAGTGTTATCATTTTGTTATCAAATAGAACTTTATCTGCCCGGAAACGCCCTGTTTATAAGGCTTTCCAGAAATTTTT
>JAGZQF010000012.1 GCA_018382295.1 Collinsella sp. | reverse complement strand
TTACTCCAACGACGAATTCTAGGCGGTGTCCCCTCCCTTTCAAGAAAGAGAAGAGGCGGGGCATGCCCCGCCTCTTACACCACATCTCTGCGCGCTACCCGTAAAGTAAGAAGATAATAAACAAATGTAGAATAACTAAGCATCAGGTTGGCGACTCTGAGCGCAAAATCTGTCCGAAAGGCCAAAATTGCCTGTTACTAAATTGGTGACAGTACTCATATTTGCCGTATTTTGGCCGGGGCACCCTAAGAAGGGCGCCCCGGAGCTCCCCGTAGGGGAGCTCCGGGCTTCATAGGGGCACGAATAGCCCGCTCCGACCTGCGAAATCTGTACTCGCGATGCGAATGACGCCCCTAACCTTAAACTTTAGCTTGAACTTAGCTATAATGCGCTTCGTTCCTACCAGGCTGTGGTTGCGGACGGACGAAATGCCCGTCCTAGTCCAAGACAGACGCGGTCAAAGGGATCCACGTAAGCGACCGCGTGCGCGCGGCGCGATCATGGCGCGTCCTAGATGTAAGCCGCACCGTCCGTTCTACTTTCTTTGGGGCAATACCGCCTCGCGGGCGAGCGGGTCAGTCGTGAAGGTGGCTGCGGCCTCCCGAGCAAACACCCCGGTGCGCAAGTGTGGGGTCAAATACCAGGTCAGCTGGTGGGAACAACCTGATATTCCGCGCAACGCACGGATCGTATACGACACAGAAGGCAGGGTAGTGGACATGGTGAGGGGCAGCTTGATGCACGCGGCTCGGTTAGGTGCTGGGACCGCAGCGGTCATCGCCGTTTTGGGCCTGAGCGGATGCGCGTTCAACCCGCTGTCTACGTTCACGACTCCCACGATCGACCAGATCGAGCACGAGACCGTCACGCCGGCGGTGTCGGACGATGCCCTGGTCACTCCCGGAACCCTGACGGTCGCCCTCGATACTTCCGATGCGCCGCAGGCGATGCAGGGCGCTGACGGCGAGCTTACGGGGTATGCAGTCGACGCTGCCCGCGCCCTCGCAAGCCGCATGGGCCTTAAGGTCGCCTTTGTCGATGCGTCCTCGGCAGGTTCCGCGCTCGGCGACAAAAAGGCCGATATCTTTATCGGCGAGATCAACTCCACAGACGGGGACGTTAGCTCGCTCGGCACCTGCCTGTACGATGCCGCTTCCGTGTTCGGTAAAACCAGCGATGGTGGGTCGCTAAGCGTTTCCACCGATACCCTTAACACGTCCACCCTGGGTGTCCAGATGTCCTCGGCCTCGCAGGAGGCGCTTGCCAAGCAGAGCATTACCGCCAACCAAAAGACCTACTCCAACATCAACGAGTGCTTTGAGGCGCTCGAGTCCGGCGAGGTCGACTATGTGATCTGCGACTCCACGGTCGGCGGCTACCTTGCACGTCTGATGAGCGAGATCTCCTATGTCGGTGCGCTCGAGGCGCCCTCGACGCTCGGTGTTGCGGGCCTCTCGTCCAATGACGAACTGTGCCGTGCCGTGAGCGATGCCCTCGACGGTATTACGGCCGACGGCACGCTCGAGGCAGTCCACTGCGTCTGGTATGGCACGATGCCCTACGACCTCACCACTAAGACGGTTTCGGGCGCTAACGTGCAACCGGGCGACTCTGAGTCCAGTGAGACCATGTCCTCCGGCAGCGAGTCTTCCGATTCCAACAATGAGACCGCATCCTCCGAGGACAAATCGTCCAGCCAGGAAGGCACCATCACTGACGACGACATTAACAAACTCAATAGCTAGTTATTGCTAGGGGTGGTGTCTCCTATACGTTGGAAAGGACACCTCTTCACGGTTTCAACACGCACTGCCGGGCTTCCCCAATAGGGGAGCCCGGCTTTTTCATCCCTATAAAACCAGCAGGTCAAAGCCAATTTTCGGGACCAAATACAAAGTCGCCGAAGCCCTCCCATAGCGCACTTTGCCATGGAAAAGTACGAGACTTCGGTATGCGGTATCAAGCAATCGTTATTCGGGTCTTCAGGAATCCGCGTGATTAAATGCACGGCAATGGGTACATAGCCAGTACAGTAAGTCCCCGAGGCAGATTGGAGCCACGTATGGATATCAAGGTTTCTGGACGCAAGACGACGGTAACCGATGCTCTGCGTGCGCATGTGGATGAGAAGATCGGCGAGGCGCTCAAGGTTTTCGATATCGAGCCCATGACGGTCGACGTTGTACTTCGCTATGAGAAGAACCCCTCGAACCCCAACCCGGCAATCGTCGAGGTTACGGTTCGTGCCCGCGGTTCGGTGATTCGCGTTGCCGAGCACGGTGCAGATATGTACGCCGCCATCGACCTCTCCGCCGATAAGGTCACCCGCCAGCTGCGCAAGTTCAAGACCAAGGTCGTGGACAACCGCCAGGGCGGTGCCAGCGCAGCGGATGTCGCACCGGTCGAGCGCGTCGAGGATCTGGCCGACCTGCTGCTGCCCGAGGAGGAGGACGACCTGCTCGTCCGCGAGAAGGTTATCGACGTCACCCCGATGACCGAGGAGCAGGCGCTGGTGCAGACCGATCTGCTGGGCCACGACTTCTACGTGTTCGAGAACGCGACGACTGGCCTCATCAATGTGGTGTATCACCGTAAGAATGGTGGATATGGCATCATCAAGCCCCGCATCGAAACACTTGACGAGTAAAATACGTTAGCTTGCATGAGTTAACGGCTGGCGGCCATCCCATGCGGGTGGCCGCCTTTTTACGTAAGGAGTCGCTTTGATGGACAAGGCTGCATCTACCGGCCATTCTGACCGCTGCCGCATCGTCGTCGATACCTGCTGCGACTTTAGCCCCGAGGTCGCCGCGAACCTCGATGTCGATATCTTGGGCTTCCCCTTTATCATCGATGGCGAGGAGCGCACGGACGATATCTGGTCGAGCATCACACCCAAGGAGTTCTACGACCGCATGCGCGCCGGTGCCCGCGTGTCCACCTCGGCTGTGTCGCTCGGTCGCTATATCGAGTTCTTTACCGAGTGCGCCAAAGAGGGTACACCCACGGTCTACCTGTGCTTTACCTCGGCGCTGTCGTCGAGCTACAACTCCGCGTGCCAGGCGGCAGATGCCGTGCGCGCCGAGTATCCCGATTTTGAGCTCTACGTGGTCGACAACGCTCTACCCTGCGCGACCGGCGCGCTCTTGGCGCTCGAGGCCGTGCGCCAGCGTTCGGCGGGACTGACCGCCAAGCAGCTGGTCGATTGGGCAAACGAGGCAAAGACCTACGTCCACGGCTACTTTACGCTCGAGAGCTTTGACGCACTGGCTGCCGGCGGCCGCATTCCGCCCGCGGCGGCACAGCTCACGGCGAAGCTCGATGTCAAGCCCGAGCTCTCCTACGACCTGGCCGGCTCGCTGTCGCTGATCGGCGTCAACCGCGGCCGCAAGAAGGCGCTCAAGTCCATCCTCAAGTCGTTCCGCGAGAACTACGTGCCCGATCGCACCATGCCCATCGCCATCATGACGGCCGATGCCGAAAAGGACGGCGACTGGCTCGAAGCCGCCATCCGCAAGGAGGAGGGCTGCGCCGACGTCACGATCATTCGCAGCTCCGTGGGCCCCACCATCGGCTCGCACGTGGGCCCCGGTATGGTGGCCTGCGCGTTTTGGGGTAAGAACCGCGCCGAGAAAGCCTCGCTTTCCGACCGCATCGCACGCCGCGTGCGCGGTGAGTAGACAGGCGCTACGACCGCAGGCGCCCCGCAGTTCAAGCGCTGGCACCGAGTATTCAACCTGGTAACAACACCCAACCCAAAAGGAAAGGTTTCATGGCAAACAAGCTCTCTGTCGCATTTATCGGCACCGGAATCATGGGTGCCCCCATCGCCGGCCACATTCTGGACGCCGGCTACTCCGTCACGGTCAACAACCGCACCAAGTCCAAGGCCGCCGCACTCGTCGAGCGCGGTGCCGTCTGGGCCGATACGCCGGCCGACGCCGTGGCGAACGCCGACGTCGTCTTTACCATGGTGGGCTATCCCTCCGAGGTCGAGGAGCTCTACCTGGCGGGCGACGGCCTGCTGGCCTGCACCAAGCCCGGTGCGGTCCTGATCGACCTCACCACGAGCTCGCCCGAGCTGGCGCGCGACATTGCCGAAGCCGCCCAGGTCTCCGGCCGCATGGCGTTTGACTGCCCCGTTACCGGTGGCGAGTCGGGTGCTATCGCCGGCACGCTCACGGCTATCGTGGGTGCCACCGAGAACGACATCGCTCCGGTCCGCGACATCCTTGCCACCTTTGCGGCCAACATTTGCTGCTTCGATGGCGCTGGCAAGGGCCAGGCTGCTAAGCTTGCTAACCAGGTGTCGCTGGGCGCCTGTATGGTCGGCATGGCCGATGCCATGGCATTTGCCGAGCTGAGCGGCCTCGATCTGGAAAAGACCCGCGAGATGATCCTGGGCGGTACCGGCAAGTCCGGCGCCATGGAGAGCCTGGCGCCCAAGGCGCTCGACGGCGACTACAAGCCCGGCTTTATGGTCGAGCACTTCATTAAGGACCTGCGCCTGGCGCTCGCCTACGCCGACGATCGCGAGCTCGCGCTGCCCGGCGCCGACGTGGCCTTTACGCTCTACGATATGCTCGACGCCATCGGTGGTGCCAAGCTGGGCACCCAGGCCATCACGGTCCTCTACAAGGAGGAGGCCGACGCCATCGCCGCCGGTCTGGACTGGTCGCAGTATCGTCCCGAGGAGCGTGGTGCCCACGAGGACGGATGTGGTTGCGGCGAGCACGGCGACGACCACGAGTGCGGTTGCGGCCACCACCATGGCGAGGACCACGAGTGCTGCGGCGGCCACGGCCATGACGACGGCCACCAGTGCTGCTGCGGCCACCATCACGAGGAGTAGCGCCCATGAGCTGGACGTTCGTGGTGCTTGCGCTGGTGCTCTTTCTCTTTGCGATCTACATCGGCTTTTTGTGCGGCCAGTGGGCGTGCGAAAAGCGCGTCATCACCAAGCGCGACTACTGGATTGCCAATTTTGCAGGCGCGGCGGCAGTCGTCCTGCTGACCTGGGTGTTCTCGCTGTTCCCGCTGGTGCAGTTTGCGCCGATCGGCTGGCTCGGCGGCTTTATCGCCGGCCTTAAGATGAGCTTTGGCGAGTCCGTCGGTCCGTGGCGCAAGCACGACGAGGTCTTTAACGTCAACAAGGCTCATCGCGCCGCCGCCGACGCAGGCGACGCTGAGGAACGCCGCCGTGCGCGTCGCAATGGCGCGGCCGACCGACAGCTCATCTCGGTCACCGATGACAGCAAGGGTGCTGGCAAGCACGCTAAGAAATAGTAAGAAGAGGTAACTATGGCAGAAAACAAAGACGAACAGCTCACCGACGAGGAGCTGGCACAGCTTCAGCTGGCAGAGGAGAACGAGAACGCCGTCGACCGTCTGGTCAAGGAGCTCGGCTGCCCCACGCGCCGCATCCGCCAGTTTGCCGCCCGCGTGCTGCACCTGCTTGCCGAGCGCGATCCGCAGCGCGTCGTGCCCTGCGTGCCCGCGCTGATCGAGGCGCTCGACCGCCCCGAGGCTCAGACCCGCTGGGAGGCCCTCGATGCCCTGACGGCGCTCGCCACCACCTGCCCCGAGCAGCTGGGCGATGCCTTTGAGGGTGCCGAGACCGCACTGTTCGACGAGATTTCCTCCACGCTGCGCTATGCTGCCTTCCGCCTGCTGTGCGTGTGGGGCGCCACGAGCGTCGAGCGTTCGCGCGAGGCTTGGCCCATCCTGGACGAGGCCATCCAGTGCTACCACGGCGACCTTGAGTATCGTGATATGCTCGGTTGCCTGTACGAGTTTGGCCAGGGCGAGATCGATGCCGAGGTTGCCGAGAAGCTCGCGCTGCGCCTTAAGTTCGACGCCGAGAACGGCAAGGGCAGCTATCTCAAGGCCCGTTCGAGCGAGATTTGCGAAATGCTTGTTAAACGTTTTGGCCTGGATCTCTCCAAAAAGAAGAAGCGTGCTAGCGTTAAAAAATCTGAGGCCGCCGAAGACGAGGAGTAACAGATTATGGCGCACGATGTAGTCCTGATTCCCGGTGACGGTATCGGTCCCGAGATTACGCAGGCCATGCGCCGCGTAGTCGAGGCCACCGGTGTCCAGATCAACTGGAACGTCCAGGAGGCCGGCGCCGGCGTCATGGACGAGTTTGGCACGCCGCTGCCCCAGCATGTGCTCGATGCGGTCGCCGAGACCAAGGTTGCCATCAAGGGCCCCATCACCACGCCGGTCGGCACGGGCTTCCGCAGCGTCAACGTGGCCCTGCGCAAGCATTTCGACCTGTACGCGTGCGTGCGCCCCTGCCTGTCGCAGCCGGGCGACGGCTCGCGCTTCCGCGATGTCGACCTGGTAATCGTGCGTGAGAACACCGAGGACCTCTACGCCGGCATCGAGTTCGATGAGGGCGCTGCCGAGGTCGAGGAGCTCTCGCAGCTCATCGAGCGTTCGGGTCAAAAGGCCTTCGCCGCCGATTCCGCGATCTCGATCAAGCCGATCTCTATCGCCAAGAGCCGCCGCATTGTGGAGTATGCCTTTGAATATGCCCGCCGCTGCGGCCGTAAAAAGGTGACGGCCGTGCACAAGGCAAACATCATGAAGGCGACCGACGGCCTGTTCCTGCGCGTGGCGCGCGAGGTGGCCGCCAACTATCCCGATATCGAGTTCAACGACAAGATCGTCGACGCCACCTGCATGGGCCTGGTCCAGAACCCCAACGACTTCGATGTCCTGGTGCTGCCCAACCTGTACGGCGATATCGTCAGCGATCTGTGCGCTGGCCTGGTGGGTGGACTGGGTATGGCTCCGGGTTCCAACATCGGTGCCGACTGCGCCATCTTTGAGGCAACGCACGGCTCCGCGCCCGATATCGCGGGCCAGGATATCGCCAACCCCACGGCCGAGATTCTGTCTGCGGCTATGATGCTCGATCATCTGGGCGAGAACGATGCGGCCAATCGCATTCGTGCCGCCGTATCTGCCACGCTCGACGAGGGTAAGCGGGTTACCGGCGACGTACGTCGTGCCCAGACCGGTTCTGTCGAGGGCGCGGTGGGTACGCAGGCCTTTGCTGATGCCGTTATTGAGCACCTGGCCTAAGACATACAGGCTGCAAACGCCTAAATAGTACTTAAGTGTTTGCGTATAACCTAAGAATCAATACGCCCGGCGCCTCGTCGGGCGTATTCTATGAGGGATTGTGTTCCCAATAAGGAGTAGCTGACTATGGGTCTGATTCAAAAGAAGGACGAGAAGGACGAGATCGACGGCATCCAGATCATCGAGCGCGGCGAAGGCCCCGACGGTGATGAGGACGAGAAGATCGACCTGGTCGCCGGCACGTCTGCCGAGCATATTGCCGCCGGCACGACCGCCGAGGAGGAGGACGCTCGCCTGGAGGCAAAGATCGCCGCGGACGCCGCCGACGAGAATCTGATGCCCGAGGAGCAGGACGAGGACGACGACTCCGACGTGGACAACCACGCTTGCAAGCACAAGAAGACGATGATTGCCGCCTTTGTGGTCGCTATCGTGATCGCTGCTGTGGTCGGCTTCTTTATCGGCAACGGTGGTTTTGGCGGCAAGGGCGTCGGCTCGGCGACCCTGACCGAGGACCAGCTCGATTCGACCGTGGCAAGCTATAGCTACAACGGCAAGAAGAGCGACATCACCGCGCGCGAGGCCATCGAGAGCCAGTATAGCCTCGACACCGTCAAGGACGACGACGGCAACTACACCGCACCGTCTGCCGACGTTATCCTGTCCTACGTGCGCAACCAGATTCTGCTGGACGCTGCCGAGGACGAGGGCATTACCGTCTCTTCCAAGGAGATGAAGCAGTACGCCGAGGATTCCATCGGCACCTCCGACTACAAGACCATGGCCACACAGTACGGCGTGTCCAAGGACCAGGCCAAGCAGATCGTCCGCCAGTCTGCGACGCTGCAGAAGCTCTACAAGAAGAAGGTGGGCGATAGCTCCGCAAGCATGCCGACCGCCCCGACCGAGCCTGCTGACGGCAACGAGGAGACCGCGAGCAAGGACTACGCCGACTACATCATCAACCTTGCCGGCGACGAGTGGGATAGCGAGAAGGGCACTTGGAAGGATGCCGACAGCACCTATGCCAAGGCCTTTGCCGATGATGCCTTTACGGCCGATAGCGCCACCTACAAGCAGGCCATGACCGCCTATTACACTGCTTATCAGCAGTATTCCTCGCAGGCTTCGAGCGCCAGCTCCAAGTGGACCGAGTATGCTAACGGCCTCTACGCCAAGGCCAACATCAGCATCTACGGCCTGTTTGCGTAAAGATTTGTCTGAGCCACCGAGCGCGTAGCCGAAATATCTGAATAAGCCCGCTAGAACGGACAACGTTCTAGCGGGCTATTTGCGTTGAGGGCGTGATTGGCGGCTTAATTATGGCTATTCATCCTTAAGCCCAAAGAGGCTATCGGCTTCATCGTCAGGTATATATTCCAGTACATCGCCCGGCTGGCAGTCGAGTGCTCGGCATATCGCGTCTAGAGTTGAAAAACGCACGGCAGATACTTTGCCCGTCTTGATGCGCGACATATTGACCTGAGAGATACCCACGCGTTCTGCAAGTTCTTTGGATGAGATCTTGCGTTCGGCCAGCATGCGGTCGAGCCGCAGAATAATCATGGATTCCCCCTAGAGCAACTCGTCATCTTGTTTTTGCAGGATACACCCGTACTGGAAGACGCTGGCAATCAGGCTAATAATCAGGCCTGTAAAGAGCATGGAGAGGTCGAGATGCTGGCCGCCAAGCGCATCCGTAAAGCTACCGCCAAATCCTGAGAGTATCAGCCCTGTGACTATGGCACCAAAAAGTTTCACGGCGGCGCCGCCGATAAGGAACAAATGTCCTATTTGACGTAGTATGCGGATGCATTCGAGGTCAAAGGGCCTGCCCGCCTTTTCAATGGCGGAGAAAAACCTGTATGCGCTTAGCGCGATGGCAAGCGCGAGGCATGCCATCATGCCGCTCCCTATGGCAGTATGACCGTCGTGCGCGACAAGCATAAGAGGGGTCTGTTCGTTGGCGCCGACGAGAGCGAGAAATGGCCCTTCGCCAGCCGTATGCTCTACGGATTGGAGACAGAACCCTTGGGAGAGGCTAGGCAATATGAATAGAAGTTCGATTGCAATGACTGCGAGGAGTGCCAGAGCGAGCGCCACGATGGTGCAGATTGTGCCCCATTTGCAGTAGCGAGTGAGCTTCCTCAGTTTGGCTATTGCCTGTTCACGGTCGATGGCTTCATTCGATTTGGATACGTTCCAGCGGATCATAGCTCCTCCAACCAATGTCTTGGATGATACTTGTATCATATCAGAATTAACGACAAACGATAAATAATTTCGGATACTGAGTAAGTGATGATTGAAAACGATTAGCGTGAGCTATTAGCTCATTTTGGATGCCGGAGTTTGGCGCGCGGGGGATGAGGGCAAATGCCAAAACTTCCCGTGATCGCGCAGGTGCTTCATCGGGTCTCCCCAATTCATCTGGGAAAATGGCTGAAAACGATTGCAAATAACCGGTGAACGGTCGAAAACTACCGTTCACCGATAATCTCGAAGCTGGTTCTAACTGGTATTAAGTCAAAAAGACCAATTCATAAATCTTCACAATGACCTGCATTTTTTCCACACGCTATTTTTAGCCGCCCTGCGTTGTTTAGACACCGGGAAAGATCCGTTCTTTTGCCAAAGCGTTTCGAAACGGTTTCAAAACCGCAGGTAGAAGTGTTAACGAGCGGTAAACGGTCGAAATATCACCGTGAGCGGTGCAAAAACGTTTTACTGTTTGAATCAGCGAAAGCGATCTCTTCTGGGGTGATATAGTGACAACAACACGTCACGTGGTTACTACCAGTTTAGAAACCACTGGTCTTCAAAGAACGCTTTCTAAGAAGCTTTAAGGGCAAGTGCCCGCTGGCTTCCGAAAATCATCGGACTCAGATCGTACACACCTTCGGAAGGGAAATTTGAATGGTTGGCTTTATTCTTACCGGTCATGGACAGTTCGCACCCGGCCTTGCAAGCGCTATCGCTATGGTTGCCGGCGACCAGCCTGCTTTTACCGTCGTTCCTTTTGAGGGCGATCAGGCCGCATCCTACGGTGAGGATCTCCGCGCCGCTATTACCGCCATGCGCGAGGAGTGCGATGGCGTGCTCGTCTTTACCGACTTGCTCGGTGGTACCCCGTTCAACCAGTCGATGATGATTGCCCAGGATGTCGACAACGTCGAGGTTCTGACTGGCACCAACCTTCCCATGGTTATTGAGCTCCTGTTCCTCCGCGGCAATGCCACGCTCGCCGAGCTTGGCGAGCAGGCCGTGACCGTTGGCCAGACGGGCATCACCGCCCAGACGGTCGCCTCCGTCGCTGGTGCCGAGGAAGAGGATATCTTCGGCGACGAGGACGGCATCTAATGGCCGATTTCGGAGCCAACGTCCTGAGCTCCTCGGTCGCCCTTTTAGGCCTGCTTGTCATCATGGGCTTGATTTACACCATCTGGTCGCAAATCAACATGAAGAAGAAGCAGAAGTACTTCAAGGAGCTGCACACCGAGCTCAAGCCGGGTCAGGAGGTTCTTTTCGCCGGCGGTATCTACGGAACCGTCAAAGGCATCGAAGGCGAGAAGGTCCAGATCAAAGTCCGATCCGGAGCCGTCGTAGATGTTTCGCGTTACGCGATTCAGGAGATCAAGTAACTGTCGTCAGCAAATATCGAAAGGAAGCTGATCAACATGGCAGAACCCAACATTCTTCTTACCCGCATCGATAACCGACTGGTTCATGGTCAGGTTGCCACCCAGTGGAACTCCACTCTGGGCTCCAACCTCATCCTCGTCGCCAACGACGACGTGGCGTCCAACACCATGCGCCAGAACCTCATGAAGATGGCCGCTCCCGCCGGCGTCGCTACGCGTTTCTTCTCCCTGCAGAAGACCATCGACGTCATTGGCAAGGCGAGCCCGCGCCAGAAGATCTTCATCGTGGCCGAAACACCGGAAGACGTGCTTACGCTCGTCAAGGGCGGTGTGCCTATAAAGAAGGTAAACATCGGCAACATGCACATGTCGGAAGGAAAGCGCCAAGTCGCCACCTCCGTCGCAGTTAACGACGAGGATGTCGCTGCGTTTAAAGAGCTGCAGGAATTGGGGGTGGAGTTGGAGATCAGGCGCGTTCCGAGCACGCCTGTTGAGGACACGAGCAAGCTCTTCTCGTAATCCTCGTGATCCACGTTGTCAGGAGTGAAACCCTGACGTTCTGTACGTGATATCCAAAGTGCGTACATACATTTTGAAAGGAGGAGCAAGATGGAATACTCGATCATCCAGATCGCTCTGGTCTTCGTTGTTACGTTCATCGCGGCAATCGACCAGTTTGACTTCCTCGAGTCTCTCTATCAGCCCATCGTCACCGGCGCCGTCATCGGTCTTATCCTTGGCGACCTCAACACCGGTCTTCTCGTGGGTGGTACCTATCAGCTCATGACGATCGGCAACATGCCGATCGGAGGCGCTCAGCCGCCTAACGCCGTCATCGGCGGCATCATGGCAGCCATTCTCGCTATCGCCACGGGCCTCGAGCCCAACGCGGCAGTCGGCCTCGCCATTCCGTTCGCTCTGCTTGGCCAGCTTGGCGTTACCCTGGTCTTCACGCTTATGTCCCCGCTTATGTCCACGGCCGATAACATGGCTCACAACGCGGACACCAAGGGCATCGAGCGCCTGAACTACTTCGCCATGGCTCTGCTTGGCCTGATCTTCGCTGTCGTCGTCACCCTGTTCTTCATCGCTGGCGCTACCATCGGTCAGACCATCGCTTCTGCCATCCCGACTTGGCTGCAGACCGGTCTGTCCGCTGCAGGCGGCATGATGCGCTTCGTCGGCTTCGCCGTCCTGCTCAAGGTTATGATGAACCGCGATATGTGGGGCTTCTTCCTCATGGGCTTTGGCCTCGCGCTCATCACCGTTGCCAACGATTCGCTGGCAACCCCTGCTCTGCTCATCCTCGCTCTCATCGGCTTCGGCATCGCTTTCTGGGACTTCCAGCAGCAGACCGAGCTGAAGGGTGCAGCTGTTTCTGACGGAGGTGACTTCGAAGATGGCATCTAATGAGTATGTGATCCCGGAGCACTACGAGGATCTCACTCCTGCTCCGCAGCTCGACCAGAAGACCCTCAACAAGATGGCTTGGCGCTCCTGCTTCCTGCAGGCATCGTTCAACTACGAGCGCATGCAGGCCGCTGGCTGGCTTTACTCCATCATCCCCGGTCTGGAGAAGATCCACACCAACAAGAACGACCTCGCGGCTTCCATGAGCCACAACCTGGAGTTCTTCAACACCCACCCGTTCCTCGTCACCTTTGTTATGGGTATCGTGCTTTCGCTCGAGCAGAACAAGGTTGACATCCCCACGATCCGCGCCGTCCGCGTCGCCGCAATGGGCCCGCTCGGTGGTATCGGTGACGCCCTGTTCTGGCTGACGCTCGTGCCTATCACGGCCGGCATCACCTCCAACATGGCCATCAACGGCAACGCCGCTGCGCCGATCATCTTCCTGGTGATCTTCAACGCCGTCCAGTTCGCTCTGCGCTTCTGGCTCATGAACTGGTCCTACAAGCTTGGCACCAGCGCTATTGACGCTCTGACCGCCAACATGCAGGCCTTTACGCGTGCCGCTTCCATCATGGGCGTCTTCGTCGTCGGTTGCCTGGTCGTCACCATGGGTGGCACCCAGATCAACCTCGAGATCCCCAACGGCACCACCCGTGGCCTCTCCGCCACTACCGTGATCGTCTCCGAGAAGGAGGCCGAGAACTTCACCGGTATGGAGGGCATCGACACCGAGACCGCCGAGGCTGGCACCATCGCCATGACCGATGAGGACGGCAACGCCCTCACCGCTTCCGATGCTGACGGCAACGCTGTCGAGTGCGGCGTCACCGATCTGGGCAACGGCATGGAGTCCGTTACCTACGGTACCGTTACCGAGGATCCGGTCAACTTCTCTGTTGCCGACACCCTCAACACCATCGTCCCCAAGCTCGTCCCGCTTATGCTTACGCTGCTGCTTTACTACATGTTTGCTAAGCACAGCTGGACCCCGACCAAGGGCATTCTCCTGCTCTTCGTCCTGGGCATCCTGGGCGCTGGCCCGCTTGGTCTCTGGCCTAGCATCTGGTAAGGCTCTAGCTTGAGGGGTGTGTCCCTACGCGGCTCACACCCCGACCCCTTAAGCCATGTGTATGTTAAAAGCCGCGTGCTCGAAAGAGCGCGCGGCTTTTGTTTTCTTGATGATTCGGGTGCAGCAGTCAGATAATGCTAAACACCCTAGGTAGTAGCTGAATTCGAGCAAAAGGGAGGATAGGATGGCGATCGGAGCGCGCAAGCAACCGCTGTACGATCAGCTGGTCGATATTCTGACCGAAAAGATTGGCCACGAATATCACGCCGGTGACATGATTCCTTCCGAGCGCGAACTTTCGGAGCGCTATGGTCTCTCGCGCACCACGGTGCGCCTGGCTCTGCAGGAGCTGGAGCGTTTGGGACTGGTGGTTCGGCAGCACGGTCGCGGCACCTTTGTGACCGACCGTTCGGCAAAAGCAACCAATCTTATGCAGTCCTACAGCTTTACCGAGCAGATGCGTGCGATGGGTCGCGATCCAGAGACCACGATTCTCGAGTTTTGCGAGATGGAGGCCGATAAGAATCTGGCCGAGCATATGGGATGCCGCATCGGCGACCGCATCTTTAAGCTCAAGCGCCTTCGTTCTGCCGACAACATGCCCATGATGGTCGAACGCAGCTATCTACCGGTTCGTCAATTTTTGTCTTTGAAGCGACCGCTCTTAGAGCGCAAGCCGCTTTACGATGTGATTGAACAAGACTTTCAGCAAAAGATACGCGTGGCCGAAGAGGAATTCTATGCGAGCATAGCCCGTCCCACCGATGCTCACCTTTTGGGGATTGTCGAGGGTTCGCCCGTGCTCGATTTGGTCCGTACAACGTATAACGAGTCAAACGAGGTTGTGGAGTATACGCTCTCGGTTGCTCGTGCCGATCAGTTTAAATACAAGGTTTATCACCAGCGTAGCAACTAGTGTCCGCATCGTTTCCATATGGTGATTCTTTGCATTTAACTGGTTACTACCAGATAACCAACCGAAGTGTATAATTGCACGTCAGAGGATTACTTCTAGAGAGAGGTATTAGAAATGTTCGAGAAGAGTGTCGAGGAGCTCACCGAGCTCGGCGCCCAGATCACCACGGCCGAGATTGCTCAGCAGCCCGAGCTTTGGCATGATACGCTCAACATCTATCGCGAGAACAAGGAGGCCATCGAGGCCTTCCTGGCCGAGGCTCGCGCCATGGGCGAGGGTCGTCTGTCCGTTGTCTTCACCGGTGCCGGTACGTCCGACTACGTTGGCGATACCTGCGCCCCGTACCTGCGTCACGCTGGCAACACTGATCTCTACGACTTTAAGCCCATCGCCACGACCGACATCGTGAGCGCCCCGCGCGACTTCCTGCGCGCCGAGGATCCCACGCTCGTGGTTTCCTTTGCCCGTTCTGGCAACAGTCCCGAGAGCCTTGCCGCCGTTGCCGTTGCCAAGGAGCTCGTCCACAACGTCAAGTTCCTCAACATCACCTGCGCTCCCGAGGGCAAGCTCGCCGTCGAGTCTGCCGATGATCCCAATGCGCTGACGCTGCTCATTCCGCGCGCCAACGACAAGGGCTTCGCCATGACTGGCTCTTATTCCTGCATGACCCTGCTCTCCACCCTTATTTTCGACACTGCCTCTGACGAGCAGAAGGCCGAGTGGGTCGAGACGATTGCCAAGATGGGCGAGGAGGTCATCTCTCGTGAGTCTGAGATCGCCGATTACCTGGCTGGCGACTTCAGCCGCGTGACCTACTTGGGTTCTGGCTCCTTTGGTGGCCTTGCCCAGGAGAGCCAGCTCAAGATCCTCGAGCTCGCTCACGGTCTGGTTGCCACTTCTTACGACACCTCCATGGGTTACCGTCATGGACCCAAGTCCTTCGTCGACGATAAGACGCTCGTCTTCGTGTTCGTCAACAACGACGCCTACACCCGTCAGTACGACATCGACATCCTCAACGAGATTGGTGGCGACGACATCGCTCAGCACACCGTCGCCGTTCAGCAGGAAGGTGCCACCGTCTATGAGGGCGAGTCCTTCACCTTTAAGGGCTACGAGGCGCTTCCCGAGGGCTACCTTGCTCTGCCGTTCGTGATGTTTGCCCAGGCTATCAGCCTGCTCAACTCCGTGCGCGTGGGCAACACGCCCGATACGCCGAGCCCCACCGGCACGGTCAACCGCGTGGTTAAGGGCGTGACGATTCACCCCTTCACCGCTTAATCGCGTCCCCCTGTAAGGGCGCCCGTCCGCTCATAACGGCGGGCGGGCGCTTTTTGTTTTTACATGAGCTGGGTATAAGCAACACCACAGTCAACTGCTTTAGAAGCAAGGAGTGCATATGAGCACGTACGCAATTAAGGCTGACAAGTTCTTCTTGCCGGCAGGTCCGCAAATGGGCGGCTATCTTATGGTCGAGGATGGCGTCTTTGGCGCTTGGCAGGCCGACGAGCCCTCTTGCGAGATTAAGGACTACACGGGATCGTGGATTGCACCGGGCATGGTCGATACTCACATCCATGGCTTCTACAACCACTCAACTACCGATAACGATCCCGAGGGCATCGATATCAGCTCGACCGAGCTCGCCCGTCGCGGTACCACCAGCTGGCTGCCCACGACGTTCACCGATGGCGTTGAGCAGATCAAGGACGCCTGCGCCGCTATCGCCCAGGCGGACGAGGGTCGCGGCCCCGACTTCTGCGGTGCACGCATTCAGGGCATCTACCTGGAGGGCCCCTTCTTTACCATGAAGCACGTGGGCGCGCAGAATCCCGCTTACCTGATCGATCCCTCCGAGGAGGTTTTCGATCAGTGGCAGGAGGCTGCGGGCGGTCGCATCGTTAAGAGCGCCATGGCAGCCGAGCGCGACGGAGCCGCTGCTTATGCGGCTGCTCTGAACGCCAAGGGTGTGGTGACCAGCATCGGTCACTCCGACGCCACCTACGATGAGTGCATTGCCGCCATCAACGCCGGTGCCAGCTGCTTTACGCATACCTATAACGGCCAGCGCGGGCTGCATCACCGTGAGCCCGGTGTCGTGGGTGCTGCCATGTCCACGCCCGAGACCTACGCTGAGATCATCTGTGACGGCAAGCACGTAAACCCTGCCGCCATCAAGGCGCTGCTGCAGGCAAAGGGCTGGCAGCACACGGTACTCATCACCGACTGCCTGGGCTGCGGCGGCATGCCCGAGGGCAGCTACACCAGCGGCGGCATGGACGTCATCATGAAGGACAACCTGTGCTGGCTCGCCGACGGCAAGAGCATTGCCGGCTCGGTGCTCACGCTTGCCCAGGGCGTCAAGAACATCGTCGACTGGGGCATCGCCAGCGCCGATATCGCCATTCGCATGGCAACCGAGGTGCCGGCTCGCTCTGCGCACATCGAGGATAAGTGCGGCAGCATCATGCCGGGTCGCGACGCCGACTTTGTCGTGTTCGACCATGAGCTCACCCTCGTCGAGACGTATGTTGGCGGCCAGAGCGTCGGCAACGCCTTTACCGAGTAACGATAGAAAAAGACGGCGGGCCCGAATCTGCTCGGACCCGCCGTATGGGTTAAACGCTCAAAAGCACCTTCACAGTTACAGCTTGTTAGCGATCTTCTTTGCCGTGCGCTTGACGCCGGCCACCAAGCCTCCTGCAGGATGCTCCTTCTCGTATGCTAGACGCTTCTCGCGCTTGGCGTACTCTTCGACGATGATGTCGCCATACTCGTCTTCAATCTTGTCGAAGAAGTCGACGGCGCCCTTAATTTCCTCAGCGGTCGGGTGTCCCTTTTGGACACCGCCGGTGAGCTTGAACGGCCCCCACGTATCAAAGCCGGGGCAGCCGTAGACACCCATAAAGATAGCCTGCCTCATGCGGCAGATGCCATCGATATCCTTGCCGTACCACTTGTTTTTGCCGCCATAGGTCATAAGGCCAAACACCTTGTCCTGCGGCTGCAGCACGTTCGTGAGCACGCGTGCCATGTCCTTGTCGATCTCGGAGTAATAAATGCCCGTGGCGACGCCGATCAGATGGTATTCGTGCAGGTCGGGATACTCGTTTTTGCCGAGCGTCTTTACATCGAGGGTATCGATCTCGGGGTGCGCCTCGACGATGGCGTCCACGAGCTTTTTCGTGTTGCCGTGATGGCGCGAGGCGTAGAGGATGATGGTTCGCATAAGAAGGCCTTTCAGCTGTAATTGCATCAATGTCTGTATGGTACCCCGTTGTATGGCTGGGAAACCGGATGCATCGATGAACGTGCGGGTTTGTCCTTTGGTCAGGGCCGAGACGGGTTCTTGCGAGCAAAAAGCAGTTGTTCGAAAGGATGGACAATGGAATACGCTCTCTCCAACGATTCGATTTCTATTACGGTGTCCACGGCTGGTGGTTCGTTTACCTCGATCGAGGCCGGAGGTCGCGAGTATCTGTGGCAGGGCGATCCCGCCGTGTGGTCCGGCCAGGCACCGATTTGCTTCCCGATTTGCGGAGGCTTGCGCGATAACAACGCCATGACGTTTGCCGGGCATCATGTAAAGCTCGCTCGCCACGGGTTTGCGCGCAAACAGGAGTGGAAGCTGCTGAGCCAGAGCGAGAACGAGCTGGCGATGTGCCTGGATTCGGAGGATAACGCGGCGCTGCTGAGCGATTATCCCTACCCGTTTAAGCTTGTCGCCCGCTATACGCTCGAGGACGCTGCCGTGCGCGTCTCCTATGAGGTGACCAACGAGGGCACCGAGGACATGCCGTTCTTTATCGGCGGTCATCCCGGCTTTAGGTGTCCGCTCGATGAGGGCGAGGCCTATACGGACTACGAGTTGCGCTTTGAGAAGGACGAGGCTGCGGAGCTCTGCACCGCCGTCCCCTCGACTGGCTTGATTGACGTGGCAAACCGCTCCAAGAACCCCATGGTGGGAAAGACGCTGCCTCTGTCACATGAGCTCTTCGATTTTGCGGAGACCATCTTTGACGTGCTCGAGAGCCGTCAGGTCACGCTTTCCAAAAAGGGCGAGGACAAGGGCGTCCGCCTGAGCTTCGAGGGCTTTCCGTATCTCATCGTGTGGAGCAAGCCCGAGGGCGATTTTGTGGCGGTTGAGCCTTGGGGCGGTCTTTCGACCTGTTCCGATGAGGACGACGTGCTTGAGCATAAGCGCGGCTGCCTTGTCGCCAAGCCCAAGGAGACCGTCGTTCGCTCGTTCACGATCGAGATTCTGTAATTCCGTTTTGTCGACTCGTATCGCGAGGCACAAGGAGCCTGCGAGATAAGGAGCTAAAAATGATCCTCACCGTTACGATGAACCCGTCTGTCGATACGCGCTATCAGCTCGATGAGCTCGTCATCGACGACGTCAACCGTGTGACGCCCGAAAAGACCGCCGGCGGCAAGGGCCTCAACGTGGCCCGTGTCCTTGGTCAGTTGGGCGACGACGTTGTGGCAACCGGCCTGCTCGGCGGCCACATGGGCGCCTACATGGCCGAGCTCATGGACGCCAATGGTATTAACAATGACTTTGTGCCCATCAAGGGCGAGACTCGCATTTGCCTCAACATCCTCCACGCCGGCAACCAGACCGAGCTGCTCGAGAGCGGCCCGACGATTGCCCCCGAGGAGCTCGATGCCTTTACCACCAAGTTTACCGAGCTTGCGAGCAAGGCCGATGTCGTCACCATCTCGGGTTCGCTGCCCCGCGGCGTCGAGGCGGACTACTACGCCAAGATCACGGGCATTGCCGAGAACGCCGGCGCCAAGGTGCTGCTCGATACCTCGGGTGCCTCGCTCGAGGCCGCCCTTAAGTCCGAAATTAAGCCCGAGCTGGTCAAGCCTAACCTGACCGAGATCAACGGCCTTCTGGGCACGAGCTTTACCACCGACGATGTGGACGAGCTCCGCGCCGCGCTCGCTTCTGACGCCCGCTTCTCCGATATCCCCTGGGTCGTCGTGTCCATGGGTGCCGCCGGCTCCGTGGGCTTCCACAATGGCCGTGCGTTCCGCGCAAAGACGCCCGATATCCCTGCCGTTAACGCAACAGGCTCTGGCGACTCCACTATCGCAGGCTTCGCGCATGCCATCGCTGCTGGCGCAGACGACGAGACGGTGCTGCGTACCGCCAACACTTGCGGCAAGCTCAACGCCATGGATCCCATGACTGGCCATCTGGTCATGGACCGTTGGGACGAGGTCTACAACGGCGTTGTCGTGACCGAGCTGTAAGGGCTTGGGCGTCGGTCCCGGCATCGCTTGCTAGCTCATGTCGACGACAAGTGCGATAGCATTATGTCGGGGCGCGACGCCGACGTTGTCGTGTTCAATCCCGACCTTACCCTGGTCGAGACGTAGGTGGGCGGCAACAGCGTCGGTAACGCGTTTATCGAGTAGCCGCCAAAGGAACGATCCGAGAGGGGATTTAGATGATTTACGGTGCATTGGGCGATATCGAGGAGTATCGCGGAATGCTCAAGGGCCTCGACGTGCTGATCGATTGGCTCGAGGAGAACGATCCGGCGAAGCTCGAGGTCGGCAGCCATCCGATTCTGGGCAACAAGGTCTTTGCGAACGTCATGGCTCCCACGACGCGTCCCGAGGCCGAGGCTCACTATGAGACGCATCAGCGCTATCACGACCTGCAGATCGATGTCGAGGGTCGTGAGGCCTTTAAGGTTGCCACGGGCAGCCTGACGCTGGTCCAGGAGTTTGACGAGAAGGACGACTACGATCTGGTCGATTCCGACGCCTCGATTGCCGGCGATCTTGCTGACGATAAGTTTGCGCTGTTCGTTGCCGGCGAGCCTCACATGCCCACGCTCGAGTTCCCGGGCGATGGCGCGCAGCCGGTCAAGAAGATCTGCTTTAAGCTGCTTGCAGACGCTTACTGGGAGGAGTAGCACGCTGCTCGGCTGAGCTGTTCGTGTTGCGAGCGTTATCCTTTGGAGGAGCGCGCTTAGGCCCCGCTGATCGCGGTTCCTTAGGGGATTGCGGCTGGCGGGGCTTTTTGTTGAGTAGGGGAGTTACCGGCGGCGTTTTACTTGGGTTGGCGCATTCGCACTCCAAATCGGCAACAAAAAAGCCGCCCAAAGGCGGCCTTCTTGTGCAATGGAGCCAGCGACCGGGCTCGAACCGGTGACCCCCGCTTTACGAGAGCGGTGCTCTACCAACTGAGCTACGCTGGCGGCCATGTGGTGACGCAACTGAGGCGTCAACGGCTGTCTATGATACGGGACATCGCACATCCGCGCAAGGGTTCTGACGGCTTTTCTCACTTTAAATGCACTAATATTGGAGACGTGATGTCTGCGGCGTCCATTTGGCGCTTGACCTGCTATTGAGCTGGTGGCCGACGTCCCGCTCATATGGGTCTCAAACAGAATGGGGCAGCCATGGCTCAACCCAAGATCCTTCTCACGCGTATCGATGACCGTTTCATTTACGGGCAAGACGTTGTGCTGTGGAATGAGGCGGTTGGTTCCAACCTCGTCCTAATCGTTAACGACGAGATTGCGGCGGATTCGCGCAAGTGGGCGCCTATGAGGGTCGCGGCGCCAGAAGGCGTGTGGATGCGGTTTTTCTCGGTGCAAAGGACCATCGACATCATTCATACCGCAACGCCGCGTCAATGGATTCTGATCATGGTGGCCTCACCCGCCGATGCGCTCGCGCTGGTTAAGGGTGGTGTGCCGATCACCAAGATCAGCATTGGCCATATGCGGGCGGGTGAGGGCAAGCACCCCATAACGCCCGCAGTCGCCGTAGACGGCGCAGATGTCGCCTCCCTCAAAGAGCTGCAAAAGCTCGGCATAGAACTAGAAATCCGTTATTTCCCCAGCTCCAATCCCGACCCCATCCAACTAGTCATTTAAGAACGTCCCCAATGACTAGGTAGCAAAGCGCCCGTCGGCGGTGGTGCCGGCGGGCGCTGCTGTGCGATATGTTGCGTTGTGGGCTTAGTGCCTCATAAAGTGGTATTCGATCACATTGCTGTAGGGGTGACCCGGGCCCACAATGCCCTGCGGGAACAACGGCTGGTGCGGCGTGTCGGGGTACATCTCGGCCTCGAGAGCAAAGCCGGCGCCCCAGCCATAGTTAGCATCGTCCTTGGCGTGCTCGTCGCCCAGCCAATTGCCAGTGTAGAGCTGCACGCCCGGGGCGGTGGTGTAGTAGTCCAGCTCGCGGCCGGTCCACATCTCCTCGACATGCAGGGCGCGGCGCAGGTTGCGACCGTACTGATAGTCATCGATGCACAGGCAGTGGTCGTAGCCGCGTGCCTGCTTAATCTGTGGATCGTCGGCCTCCATGCCAGGCGCGACGGGGCGCAGCTCACGGAAGTCAAACGGCGTGCCCTCGACCGGAGCAATCTCGCCGGTGGGGATGTTCTGCTCGTTGATGGGCAGGTAGTGGGCAGCGTTAGCAACAAAAAAGTGCTCACAGTCCATGCCGGCGTTATGGCCGGCAAGGTTAAAGTACGTGTGGTTAGTCATGGACACGTAGGTGGCGCGGTCGCTCTCGCAGCCGTATTCGATACGGAAGCGTCCGGTGCGCGTCACGGTAAACACGGCCGTAAAGGTGCGGTTGCCGGGCAGGCCCAACTCGCCATCCTCAAGCGAGGTGGTCATGCACACGGCATTGTGGACCTCGTCGAGCTCAACATCCCACACGCGCTTGTGCAGGCCATGTTCAAGATCGCTGTGCAGGTTGTTGGCGCCCTCGTTGGCCGGCATATGCCAGTCCGTGCCAGCAATGGTGATCGTTGCACCTGCAGTGCGGTTGGCCACCGGGCCGATGGTCGCGCCAAAGCAAGCGGGGTTGTCAAAGTAATCCTCGAGCTTATCGAAGCCCAGCACCACATCGCGCACGTTGCCGGGGATGTCGGGCACGTCGATGCCCAACACGGTGGCGCCATAGTCCATAATGCGAACGCAGATCTCGGGCCCGTTGAGGGTGTAACGATGAACGGGGGTACCGCACGGCGCGGTGCCGAAAAGCTCGGAAGTGATCATTTGGTTCCTAACATCGAGGTATTTCCGACAAACTGTAGCGCGAACAGGCGAGATTATCACTACACCCCACTAAAGCAGGGGGTATTTTTCTCAAAAAAGTGATGATTGGAGCTGTGCAGGCGTTCATTTTGACGCGCACGAGTCTGATACAATTTGTTCGTTACTGTTTGAATTGACGCAAGCATGGAACAGCGAGGACTCATCGTGATTAAAGCGGAGCGACAGGATAAGGTTCGGCAGCTGCTCGAGGAACAGGGAACGGTTTCGGTCAAGGAGATTTCGGATGCGTTAGGTGTCTCGGATATGACGATCCGCCGTGATCTTGAGGAGCTTGCGAGCCTGGGCGAGATCGAGCGCGTGCACGGCGGAGCCCGCAGTGCGCAGAGCCGTCCACACGCTATGCTGCGCCATGAGTATTCGCACAGCGAAAAGCGCACGAAGCATGCCGAGGAAAAGTTGCAGATTGCGCGCCGTGCTGTGGAGCTTATCGAGGAGGGCTCGACCATCTTTTTGGGTACGGGCACCACAGTTGAGCAGATGGCCTCGATGCTGCCGGCGTTTCGCTTGCGCATCGTGACCAACTCGCTTTCGGTGTTCAACCTGCTCGAGGAGCGCGAGGACTGCGACTTGTGCCTGGTGGGCGGCATGTACCGCCGCCGCACTGCCGCCTTTGTTGGCCCCACGGCCGAGGACACCCTGCGCGCGCTGGGAATCGACGCGGCCTTTATCGGCGCGAACGGCATTCTGGATGGCGACGTGTCCACGTCCAACATGGACGAGGGCCGCATTCAGCAGCTCGCCTTTAGCAAGGCCGACTCACGCTATCTGATTGCCGACTCCAGCAAGATCGGCAAGCGCGACTTCTACACCTTCTGCCGCCTGGACAGCCTGGACGCCGTAGTATGCGAGCCGAGCATCTCCGCCGAAGACCGCGCCGCCATCGAGGAGCACGCGCAGGTCATTTGCTAACTAGCGTAGCAGGCGATACTTCTGCCCTCTGCCGGTGCCTTCAACTGTCGCCAGGCCTGTCTCAACGAGTTTTTTGAGGATGCGAAGAAGCTTCGAGCGACTAAAGGTGACTTTGGCCGCAAGCTCGCTTGTCGATTGAGGGTGTACTCCGCTCAGCAGTCCGAATACGATAAGTTCGTCGCCTTTGAGCCCCGGGTTATCCATGAGTAGGGGAAGTGTTACCACAATGGCGTTATCCGAAACTTGAAACCGGGGCTTTCTGACGCTGTCCTTATAGGTATCGCGAATTCGCATGATGCCCGTTCCAAAGGCTTCGATAAGACCCAGGCGCAAAAAGACTTCGGCAAGAATACGATTGCGTCTAACGGATAGCATGTCGGACAGATATTCATCGACGGTCATGCTTGCCGGCAAGCCGCCGGGCGAAGCGACTTCCACACGGTCGTCGAACATCGAGATGCGGATGTGTGCGGGCGCATCCCAAGTCCTATGAACGACTGCATTGGTAATGGCCTCGCGGAATGCTTCGAGCGGAATGAGCTCCTTGCGGATCCGCTCCATCCCCTGGATCTCTTCGTAGCAGTACTGGGCTTCGAAAAGCTCAAGGGCTCCGTCAATTTCCGCTAGAACGGATGCATGTTCAAGAGTCTTGCGCTGCTTAATGAGGTTGATAGTTTCACCAAACACTGCGATGTCGATACCCGGGAAGCCATTCTCGTCCGCGAGCAGTTCTGCCGCGTTGTTGTAGGTTCCGGTTTCATCAAGCAGGCCAAGGGTTTTGAGAGTATCGGTTGTGAATGACTGAAGCGAAAGTTTTGCTGTTAGACGATTCTCTAAAACGGTGAAAGATAAATCTTGTTTGTTTGCCGGGAGCTGCTCAAAGGAGAGGTTTTGACCCTCGAGTACAAGACGCGAAAGGCCTAGGGTATCAACTGGAATGGTCGCGGTGTCATTGCGCTTGTATGCCTTCGAGCGGTATAGGTAAGGCTTCGATCTGCCGGGAAAGACCGTAAGCTCCACGGTTGCATCGGGCTCGTCGATCTTTAGGGAGTAATCGGGCTGGGGGATGATCGAATCGTTAATCTTGTTTTCGATATCCAGGCAGGTCTGCTTGGGGTCATCGAGGCCAACGGCTTCTCCGTCGTCGTTAATTCCAAATAGAACGCGTCCTCCCGTGCCATTTGCATAAGCGGAGACGGTTTTAAGGAACGAATTGGTGACGCATTCCTTGAATTCAAGATCTTTGGATTCTTGCATTGTGATGCTCCGTTTCGCTTCAATTTGACGTGAAAAATAACACGTAAAAATTTTACACGTCATTTTACGCGTCAAAATTATGACACGAAAAAATTTGCGTGTCATTATGCGCGTCAAAGTGACGCGAAATGACGCGCAAACGCGAATGCATTGGCATTCTGAACAATAACGGAGTTTGTAAGCCTGGGGCTTGATTGGGCTAACGCATGGAATTATCCGTATTCTCGAACACGCTTTCGGTATCATTTTGGCATTAAAAGATACCGAAGTGTGTTCGTGATGCCGATAATAATTAAGAAAGAGGAGCGCTTCGTAGCTGCCTGGAAAGTGAGGATTTGACCATCTGATTGTCTCGATCTGTAACAACTAGGCGATCAAATGCTCGTTAGATGTTACAGATTTAGATTTTCTGCCTGGCCGATTCCGTTTGTCTCAATCTGTAACAACTGGGACCGAAAAGCTCGGCTAGATGTTACAGATCGAGATTGAGCGGATTGACCTGTGCGTTTGTCTCGATCTGTAACAGGTAGATGGTCAAAAGTGGGCTAGGTGTTACAGATTTAGATTATTCGGACCGGCCTGCGCGTTCGTCTCAATCTGTAACAATTAGGACCGAAAATCCCTGCTAGATGTTACAGATCGAGATAAACGGCCCGCACGGGCTCACCAAAAACAAAAAAGGCCGCATGCGAACCCGTGGAGGGATTCGCATGCGGCCGACAGGGGGTATGCGGCAAAAGTTAGGCCATAAGCAGGCCGGTCTCCGCGACGTTCTTGTACCAGTACGCGCTCGCCTTGGGATAGCGCTTCTGGGTCTCGAAGTCGATGTAGAACAGGCCGTAGCGCTTGTTGTAGCCGTTGGTCCAGGAGAACTGGTCCTGCAGCGACCACACAAAGTAGCCGTCGACGTTCACGCCGCCGTCGATTGCCTTGAGGATCCATGCGAGATGCTGACGCATGTAGTCGATGCGGGGGGCGTCGTCGATAAAGCCGTCCTCGAAGTCGTCCTTATAGCCCATGCCGTTCTCGGTGATGTAGATCTTCTTGTAGTTGGGGTAATCGTTCTTAATGCGCAGCAGCAGGTCGTAGAGGCCCTCGGGATAGATAATCCAGTCCCAATCGGTGGTGGGTACGCCTTCGCGCACGCATGACTCGCCCACACCCTTGAGGAACCAGCGCGAGGATCCCTTGTCGCCGGTGCCATTGTGGTTGATGTCGTTTTCGCCCTCGGCAGCACGCAGGAACTGGCACTTGTAGGTGTTGACGCCCAGGCAATCGTTGTAGGGGAGCGCGGCGGTCAGCGCGGCGATGTCCTCGTCACGGACGTCGAGCTCGCCGCCGGCGATATGGGCCAGCTTGGTTGCGGCTTCCATGGTGTCGGCTGCATAGTGGCCGCGGAAAGTGGCGTCGAGCACCCAGCGGTTGTTGATGACATCGGCCATGCGAGCTGCCTCGCAGTCGGCAGCACTGTTGGGATCGAGGGGATACTTGGGCTCCAGGTTCTGGACAATGCCGATCTCGCCCTCAAAGCCGCCCTCATGGAAGGCAACGACAGCCTTGGCGTGGGCCACCATCATGTTGTGCATGAGCTGGAAGGCCTTGTCCAGGCGGTACTTCTCGCCGTGCGGCCAGTTGCCAACGATAAAGCTGCCCTCGGCGGTTGCGGGAATCTCGTTAAAGGTGAACCAGTGCTTGACCTCGGTGAACTCGGCAAAGCAGAACTTGGCGTACTCGACAAAGGCGTCGATCGTCGTGCGCGTCAGGAAGCCCTCGCCGCCGTTCTGGTAAAAGGCCTCGGGCGTATCAAAGTGATCGAGCGTGACATAGGGGATAACGCCAGCTTTGTTGCAGGTGGCAAAAAGCTCGTGATAGAAGGCAACACCCTCGGGGTTAATCTCACCGGTGCCGTTGGGGAAGATGCGGCTCCAAGCGATGGAGACGCGGATACCGTTGATGCCGAAGCGCTGGCACAGGTCGATATCGACCGGGTACTTGTTGTAGAAATCGCTTGCGGGATCGGGGGAGAAGCGACCCTGAGCAGCCAGGAAATCGTCCCAGGGCACTTTGCCCTTGCCGTGCGTACGGGTCTCGCCCTCAACCTGGTAAGCAGCGGTGGCGCCGCCAAACACAAAGCCGTCGGGGAACTGCATGGGGTTGGTCATGAGTCATCCTTTCTGTGGGATACGAATAGGGAGAGGTGCCCGAACCGGGAATCCGGGCACCAACAGAGGGAGGAACTAGTCGAGGTTCTCGCGGAGCCACTTGATGGCGCCAGCGGGGTCGCGAGTAAGGTCGATATATTCCTTACCGCGGGGAGCGAGCAGCTTAATGCCCAGGCGATCGGTGTCGGCCTTCATGTCGTTGTAGTAGCTACGAACCTGCGGGGCGAGCACGATAACGTCGTACTGATCCATGATGGCAGTGTGCTGGCCATAGGCGCCTGCGGAGGAAGCGATGTTCTCTCCGGTCTGCGCAGCACCTTCCTTGATGGCGTTGGCGAGCATGGCAGAGGTGCCGGCGCCGGCGCACAGGACGAGGACCTTCAGGCCATCGACATCCTTCTTGGCGGATGCGTCGGCTGCGGGCTCGGGCTGATCGGCGACAGGCTTGCTGTCGGCGGCAGCGGCGGTCGGCTCGACGGAGACGGTAGTCTGCTCGACAGCGGGCGCAGAGGCGTTGGCGGCCATGGTGGCAGCACCATCGGACTCAAGACCCAGCTCGGCGGCGCGCTCGGCCTCCTGGTCGCAGAGCAGCTTATCGTATGCCTTCAAGAACGGCAGGTAGATGATGGCGTCCAGCAAGATGATGATCGCGACAAATACCAGGGCGATAAGCTGGAAGTTCGTGGTGATGAAGATGCCGATGGGGGCAGGGGTAGCCCAAGGCACCACGAAGGAGAAGCCGTTCATGCCCACGTTGTCGATAAAGAACTTGGCAACACTTACGTTGACGCAGCCGGCGGCAACAAAGGGGATGAGCATGTAGGGGTTAAGGATCATCGGCGCGCCAAAGAGCAGCGGTTCGTTGACGGCGAAGGCAACAGGAACGATCGAGGCCTTACCGACGGCTTTGAGCTGCTTGGACTTCATAAAGAGAATCAGCAGAAGCGGCACGATGAACGTGGCGCCGGTGCCGCCGAACTCACCCACGAGCGACATGTTAAAGGTGAGGGAGTGGGCGGGGTGGCCGCCGGCCAGCAGAACCTGCAGGTTCTCGGCCTGGTTGGCAAGACGGATGGGGTCGATGCCCGGCTGGACGATCGAGGGGCCGTGGACACCGATGAACCAGAAGAACGCGGTGGCCGCCTGAATAAGGATGAGTCCGGGGTAGGTCTCTGCCGCAGTGAAGAGCGGGGAGAGCAGCTTGATGAGCAGCTCGGAGAACGGAACGCCCATGAGGTTGCGCACGACAACATCGATGATGCCGCAGATGATGACAGCGCCGCCAAAGGGGATGATGTCGCGGAAGTTCTGAGCGATGGCGCCCGGGACCTCCTTGGGCAGCTTAATGGTCAGATCGCGCGAGACGCAGAATTTGTAGACCCACACGGAAATGAACGCGGCGATATAGGCCGAGAACAGACCACGCGTGCCCATGCTGGTGCAATCGAAGACCGAAAGCTCGGAGCCGTTGAACTTGGTGGTGAACTGCGTAACAGCGAGCAGCAGCATGCTGCACTGGGCGGCAACCATGGTGGAGCCGTCGTTGAGCACCTTGCCGGCGGGCATGCGACGGTTCATGGATGCCGTGAAGTTCTTGGCAGTGGTGCCGGCAACCATGATGCCCATGACGCCCATGGTGAAGTTGTAGAGCTTGTTGCACCAGTCGATGAGCGGCTGGGGCAGCGTGATGCCAACTACGCCGGGAAGGGTGGCAATGAGCAGAAAGATCGAAGAGGTAAGGACGATGGGCATGCACCCAAGGAATCCGTCTTTGATGGCCTGGAGGTAGATGTTTCTCGAGATCTTCTCGAAGAACGGTTGATGCTTTTCGAGCATCTTTACGATGGCGTCCATAAAGCTCCTTTGCTACTTGATGCGCGATGCATGTGGATGGAACTGGTCGTCGATGGATGGTCAGGACTGCCCGGAAACCTTCCTGCTTAAGGAAGGCATTGCGAAATGACAACGTTGTCATTTCGTTAATGACAACGTAAGACATTTTTGGAAGAGCAACAAGGATATACGGGTGAGCGGTCGATATTGTCCGGTAAACGGTTGATTTATCAGTCAGGCAGGTAGTGTATGCTAGAACGCAAAAAACAAGCGATGCAAAACCGACTGGAGAAGTAGTGGCAACGATGGACAAGAAAAATGTCTCGATGAATGATGTGGCACTTGCCGCGGGCGTTTCTCTCAAGACGGTGTCGCGCGTGATCAACGAGCCCGATAGCGTACGAGAGTCGACACGCGATAAGGTCCATGCTGCCATGGAGGCGCTTGGGTTCCGGGCGAACTTTGCCGCGCGTTCACTCAAGTTGGGCCGTTACGGGTGCATCGGCGTGGTGATGTTCCACTTGTCGGGCGGTGCCGTGGACATGATTGACGGTATCGCAGATGCCGCCGAAGAACGCGGCTTTGCGCTCACGATGATCAAAAAGCGAGCGGGGGAGAAGATGACCCTTGCCGAAGCGGCGCGTAGGATGTCGCAGCTTCCCGTCGACGGCATGATCTTCAACCTGCGCCAGATGGTCGATGACTTTGATACCTTTGAGGCTCCGAAAGACCTCAAGACGGTGATTATTACACCGATGGAGCATCCTACCTGCTCCACCGTCAGTGACGACCAAGAGGGCGGCGCGCGCATGGCGTGCGAGTACTTCTTGGATCATGGTCACAAGAACGTGTATTTCGTTTCGGGTAAGAAAGAGTCGCTGTCGAGCCAGTGCCGTATGAAAGGTTGGCGTGCGGCACTCGAGGCGCGTGGCATTGAGCCGCCCGAGCCTCTGCAAGGCGATTGGAATGCGGATAGTGGCTATGCCGCGGGCCTTGTGCTTGCCGATAAACCCGATTGCACGGCGGTCCTCGCTGCTAACGACTGCATGGCAAACGGCGTGATGATGGCTCTACGTGACAAAGGGCTCAGTGTGCCCGACGACGTGTCCGTGATCGGCTTCGACGATGAGCTCTACAAGACGATTCCCAACTCGATTCTGACGTCGGTGAAGTTTCGCCACCGCGAGCTGGGCATCCGTGCGCTCAACGAGGTCGTTGCGGGCCTAGAAGCTCCGAGCTCCAGAAGCCGTACGCTTGTCTCGGGCGTGCTGGTCGAGCGTTCCAGCGTAAAGGACTTGCGGGCGTAGACGTGCTCGGCTCGTTCATCTCAATCTGTAACAACCAGACGCTCAAAACCGGTTTTAGTGTTACAGATTTAGACAATTCGGCCCCGCCTATTCCATTTGTCTCGATCTGTAACAGTTAAGGGTGAAATAACCAGCTAGATGTTACAGATCGAGATTGAGAGGATTGGCCTGTGCGTTCATCTCAATCTGTAACAGTTAGGACCGAAAAACTCGGCTAGATGTTACAGATTGAGATGAACAGGAGGACGGGTGCGGTCTAAACAAAATGGCCCGCGCATCACACATTGATGCACGGGCCATTATTTTCTGCGAGCGGCAGGTGGCGTCAGCGTCTTATGCCTCGAGGTTTTCCTCGATCCAGTTGACGGCACCCTTGGGATCCTTAGTGAGGTCGATGTACTGTTTGCCCTTGGGCGACAGCAGCGTGATGCCCAGGCGGTCGGTGTCGGCCTTCATCTCGTTGTAATAGGTGCGAACCTGCGGAGCCAGGACGATGACGTTGTACTGGTCCATGATGGCGTAGTGGCTGCCGTAGGCACCGGCGTTGGCGGTAATGTCGATGCCCAGCTCGTCGGCGCCTTCCTTAAGCGCGTTGGCGAGCAGTGCAGAGGTGCCGGCGCCAGCGCACAGAACCAGAACCCTCAGATCCTTGCCCTTAAGGGCGGACGGAGCTGCGGAGGCCTCAGTGGCAGAAGCGGTCTCGACAACAGGAGCCTCAACGGCGGGGGCGGCAGCGGTCTTGACGGCCTTGGTCTCCTCGGCCTCTTCTTCGGCCAGGGTCTCGGCCTCCTGCTTGCACAGGACGTTGTCGTAGGCCTTGCAGAACGGGTAGTAGATCAAGAAGTCAACGACCAGCAGGACGACAACCAGGACCAGAGAGATCGGCTGGAAGTTGGTGTCGATGAAGGTGCCGATCGGTCCGGGGAGTGCCCACGGCATGGCATAGATAAAGCCGTTCATGCCCAAAAAGTCGATGAAGAACTTACCAATGAGGACGTTGGCCACGGGGGCAAACAGGAACGGGATCAGGAAGTACGGGTTGAGGATGATGGGCGCGGCGAACAGCAGCGGCTCGTTGACGGCGAACATCACGGGCACGACAGAGGCTTTGCCGACGGCCTTGAGCTGCTTGGAGCGCATAAAGAGCAGGAAGATGATCGGGACAATGAACGTGGCGCCGGTGCCGCCGAGTTCGCCGATGTAGTTACCGAAGTTTTCGGTCAGGGCGAGGGCGGGGTGACCGCCGGCCTGCAGCGTGGCGAGGTTGGTGGTGATGTTGCCAAACAGCGCGGCGTTGAGGGCAGGCTTAACGACCGAGGGGCCGTGGATGCCCATGAACCAGAACAGCGGGATCATGAACCAGATGAGGGCGAGGCCGGCGTAGGAATCGGCAGCGGCGAACAGCGGGCTCACCAGCGTGGAGATGACGTTGGCAAACGGGACGGCCAAGCAGGTGCGGCAGATAACGTCGATGACGGCGACAAACAGGATGGAGAAGCTGAAGGCGAAGATGTCGCGGAAGTTCTGGGCGATGGCGCCGGGGACTTCTTTGGGCAGCTTGATGGTGATGTCTCGCTTAATGCAGAAGGCATAGATGTTGACCGTGGCAAATGCGGCGACAAAGGAGCTCAGCAGGCCCTTGGTGCCCATGTTGTCGGTAAAGAACACCGAGACATCGGCGCCGTCGATCTTGGCACTCGTCTGGGTAACGGCCAAGATGAGCATGGCGCACATGGCGGCGACCATGGTGCTCGTGGCGTTGATGGCCTTGCCGGCAGGCATGCGGCGGTTCTTGGAGCCGGTCAGCGCGCTTGCGGTGGTGCCGGCGACCATGATGCCCACGACGCCCATCGTGAAGTTGTAAACCTTGTTGCAGAAGTTCACGACGTCGACGTTCCACCAGTCGGGCAGCGTAAAGCCGCCGACCGTGGCGACAACGCCCGGCAGGGTCGAAATAAGCAGGAAGACAGAAGAAGACAGGATGATGGGCATTGCTGCCAAAAAGCCGTCTTTAATGGCCTGAAGGTAGATGTTCTTAGAGACCTTGTCGAAGTACGGCTGACCTTTCTCCAAGAACTTAACGATCGATTCCATAGTTCACGCTCCTCTTTGCATGAAATCTTAATGGCATGGACGTTGAAAACCTATATGGTCTCCCGCTTGCTAAAAGCCCGGGTGCAGGCGGGGTCGGTCCCAGGGGGAGAGAGGGGAGCGGCTGGGTTTGTATCGCATAGGGCCGCTCCCTTCTCGGGGGAAAGCGAGGCGATGCGCTACTGCGCGTCCGCCATAGTGTCGGCGAGCTCCTTGTACCAGAGTGCCGACTGCTTGATGTAGCGTTTTTGCGTGTCGAAGTCGATGTAGAACAGGCCGTAGCGCTTGTTATAGCCATTGGCCCACGAGAACTGGTCCTGCAGGCTCCAGATAAAGTAGCCCTGGACGTCGACGCCCTCGGCGCGCGCCTGGAGCACCTTCTCCATGTGCTGGTCGACAAAGTCGATGCGCTCGGGATCGGCGACGATGCCGTTTGCGTCGGGCTCGGGGTCCTTGTGGCCCAGGCCGTTTTCGGTGATATAGATGACGGGGAGGTTGGGATAGGTGGCGCTGATGTGCTTGAGCGTGTCGTAGAGGCCTTGCGGGTAGATGAGCCAATCCCAGTCGGTGGTGGGGATACCCGGCATATCGACCTGCTGCCCGACGCCCTTAAACTTAAAGCACGAGGTGCCCTTGTCTCCGGTGCCGTTAAAGCTGTTGGTGGACTCGCCATCGTAGGCGGCGATAAACGCCGACTGATAGTAGTTGAGGCCGAACATATCGTTGCGGGGCGCCGCCTTGGCGAGCTCCTCCATGTCGCTGTCCTCAACCGTAAGTGTGGCGTTGTTGGCACGCAGAATCTCGTTGATGAGTGAGAGGGTGCGCGCGGAGTAGTGACCCAGGAAGGCGCCGTCCATGATGAAGTCGGTGTAGAAGGCGTTGTACAGGTCGGCGGCGTGCTGGTCGGCGGGCGAGTCGGTGGCAGGATATGCCGGCGTCAGGACGTTGACCATGCCAATGCGTCCGCCCAGGTGCTCGGTCTCGTCAAGATCCTTATACAGGTTGACGGCGCGGGCGTGGGCAACGAGCTCGTTGTGCTGGCTCTGGATGCCGCTCGTCACATCAAAGTGATGGTTGGGCGGGAAGTTGCCTTGGATGTATTGGGAGTGCGAGAGGCTGATGAGCTCGTTGATGGTGAACCAATTCTTGACCTCGCGGAACTCGCGGAAGCAGAACTCGGCATAGCGCACATAGGCGTCGACGGTCTTGCGGTTGAGCCAGTCGCCCTGGTTGAACAGGGCGGCGGGGGAGTCAAAGTGATGCAGGGACACATAGGGCTCGACGCCATACTTTTTGCAGCAGGCGAACAGCTCGTGGTAGTGCTTAACGCCCTCGGCGAGGGGTTCGGCATCGTCGCCGTTGGGGAAGATGCGGGTCCAGGCGATGGACACACGAATGGCGTTGAGTCCATGCTCGGCAGAAAGGCGGATATCCTCCTCGTAGCGGTTGTAGAAATCACTGGCCGGGTCGGGCAAAAAGCGACCCTGGGCGACAAGGTAATCGTCCCACATGGTCTTACCCTTGCCTGCCACCTTCGTGGAACCTTCCGTTTGGTACGCGGCGGTTGCGGCGCCCCAAACAAAGCCCTTCGGCAGCTGCTGTACGCGGTTTAGCAAAGACATATGCATACATCCTCTCGTCTCGCTGTTCGATATTGTGCGTTTGCGCTCAGGAGGCTCCCTGGTTAGCGTTCAGCGGTGAAAAAGCCCGATAAACACTATCTTAAAATGATTAGAACCAAAATGAGCACGTGAACATTTGACAATGAGCACGTTAACATCCGGCTGGGATGTATAGAAACAAAACAACTTCAAACAGCCGCGAACGGTTGTATTTGTTCGGTAAGCGGTTTTGATTGACAGAAGTTTTCATGTTGTGGTATATGGCTCGGGTATCATGAGCACGTTATCAATGTATGTACGATGCGCCATGGGCGCGGGGAATAGTTGGGAAGCAGGTTAGCGTGGAAGGCATGGATCAGCAGACAAGGAATGGTCGTTCGGCGAGCGCGGCAGAGGTTGCGGCGCTCGCTGGCGTGAGCCGCCAGACTGTGTCTCGCGTGGTCAACGGTATGCCCAACGTGACGGAAAAGACGCGCAAGCGTGTGCTGGCCGCCATGGAAGAGCTGGGCTTTCGTCCCAATTTTGCTGGAGCGGCGTTGCGCGGCGGGTCGTATCGTTCTATTGGCCTGTGCATGTACAACATCACACGTGTCGGTAACCTGGCGACGCTCGAGGGTATCATGCAAGCGGCGCGCGAGCACGATTTTGCCGTCACTATGATCGAGATGGGCGGCGACAAGCCCTATGCACTTGCCGATGCCTCGCGCCGCATGGTCGAGCGACCCGTCGACGGCATGATTCTCAACATGAACCGCATGGCTCCCGATTTTGAGGAGTTTGTTCCCCAGCCGGGAGTGCGAACGGTCATCCTGTCCATGTATGCGCATCCGCGCTGCACGACGATCGACTCCGACCAGTATGGTTCGTGCGAGCTGTTGACCAATTATCTGCTGGAACATGGTCACTCGAATATGCGGTTTGTGGCGGGTCCGGAAAACTCGATTTCCTCGCGTTTTCGTGAGGCCGGTTGGCGCGATACGCTGGGTCGTGCTCATGTCGATGCCGCTCCGATGCTGCGTGGCGATTGGAGTGCGGACAGTGGGTACGCCATGGGCGAGCGGATTGCGGCCGAGGTGCTTGCCGGCGGGTCGCAGACGCCGACTGCCGTGCTTGCGGCAAATGACCAGATGGCGCTGGGCGTTATCGCCGCGCTCGAGAACGCGGGCCTGTCCGTGCCCGACGACGTGAGCGTGGTTGGTATCGACGACGCACTCGAGGGACTTGTTCCTCACAATCGGCTGACGACGCTGCGATTTGATTTGCGCGGTGTCGGTAAGCTTGCGTTTGAGGCGGCGATTGGAGAGAGCTCGTCTATCGAGGCGATTCATGTGCCGAGTACGCTGGTCGAACGCTCGACTGTTAGGGACATACGGGGTTAGGTCCTACTCCGTTTGTCTCGATTTGTAACAGGTAGACGGTCAAAAGCGGGCTACGTGTTACAGATTTAGATTCTTCGGAAAGAGCAATCCTGTTCGTCTCAATCTGTAACAGCTAGGACCAAAAAACTCGGCCAGATGTTACAGATCGAGACAAACGGCTCCCGACCAGCCCAAAAACAAAAAGACCGGGGGCGGCGCGCCGTGTGACGTGCCGCCCCCGGCTGAGAAATGGGGACAGGTTGTGTGAGCGGGCAACCCCGCCAGCCACTAGTCCAGACGACGGGTCTGCGCCACGTGCTTATACCAGTATGCGCTTGCCTTGGGCGTGCGCTTCTGGGTTTCAAAGTCAACGTAGAAGAAGCCGTAACGCTTGTTGTAGCCATTGGTCCAGGAGAACTGATCCTGCAGGCTCCACAGGAAGTAGCCGCCCACGTTGACGCCCACCTCCATGGCCTTGAGCAACCAGCGCAGGTGCTGCTCGATGTAGTCGATGCGCGGCTGATCGTCCACAAAACCGTCCTTGTAGGGGTCCTTGTAGCCCATGCCGTTCTCGGTGATGAAGATCTGCTTGTAGTTGGGGTAGCGCTGCTTAATGTAGACGAGCAGATCGAACAGGCCCTCGGGATAGATGATCCAGTCCCAGTCGGTGGTAGGGATGCCAGGCTTGTTCACGTGCTCGCCAATGCCCTTGACGCGCCAGCGGCCGGTGCCCTTCTCGCCCGTACCGTTGTGGTGCAGGTCGTTCTCGCCGTCGTAAGCCTTCAAGAAACGGCACTGGTAGTTGTTAACGCCCAGGTAGTCGTTGTAGAGGGCGGCCTCGCGCATGATTTCCAGATCCTCGTCTAGGATCTCGATGGTACCGCCCGAGACGGCGGCCAGGCGGTTGGCGCACTCGAGGGTGTCGGGGGCATAGTCGCCGCGGAAGGTGGCGTCGAGCAGAAACTGGTTCTGCAGCACGTGCTCGTTGTTGGCGGCCTTGATGTCGGCGGGGTCGTTCTCGTTGAGCGGATACTTAAACTCCAGCGACTGAATGACGCCGATCTTGCCCTTAAAACCGCCGTTGTGGAAGGCCAGCACGGCCTTGGCGTGGGCGAGCATCATGTTGTGCTCGCACTGGAAGGCCTCGGCCAGATGCGCCTTGACGCCACCGGGGAAGGTGCCCTCGATGTAGGTGTTGGAGGCGTCGGCCCAGATCTCGTTAAAGGTGAACCAGTAGGTCACCTGGTCGGCGTACTCCTTAAAGCAGAAGGTGGCAAAGTCCACAAAGGCGTCGATGGTCTCGCGGTTGAGGAAGTCGCCCTTCTCAAAGAGAGGAAGCGGCGTGTCGAAGTGATGCAGCGTGACAAACGGCTCAACGTGGTGCTTATGGCATTCGGCGAAGAGATCGTGATAGAACTGGACACCCTCGGGGTTGATCTCGCCGGTGCCGTTGGGGAAGATGCGGCTCCAGGCGATGGAGAGGCGAATGCCGTTGATGCCAAACTCCTCGCACAGCTCCAAGTCGACGGGGTACTGGTTGTAGAAGTCCGAAGCGGGATCGGGGGAAAAGCGCCCCTGGGTCTCCAGGAAGTCGTCCCAGGCAACCTTGCCCTTACCGTGAGTGCGGGTCTCGCCCTCTACCTGGTAGGCAGCGGTGGCGCCGCCAAAGACAAAGTCCTCGGGAAACTGTGCGGGCGGGTTGGTGACGCTAGCAGGGTTAACGGACATGATGATCCAATCGTCTAAATCGAAGGGCCAGCCGGTCTTGGATGGTCGGCTGGCCCTGAGCGTTACTTACTTCGAAAGCTGCTCGGAGACGAAGGCGAGAGACTTATCGCCGTTCTGGGAGAGCTCGATGTACTGCTTGCCACGGCAGGCGACGCACTTGTTGCCCACGCGTTCGCAGTCCTTCTGCAGGTCGGCCAGGTAGCTTGCGGCCTGCGGGGCCAGGACGACCAGGTCGAAGTCGGGGAGCATGTCGACGTGGTTGCCATAGGCCTCAGCAGCGGTCTCGAGGTTAATACCGCGCTCCTTGGCAGCCTTGGCCAGCGCGTTGGCGAGCAGGCCCGAGGTGCCGCCGCCCTGGCAGAGTACGAGCACGCGCTTGCCGTCGAGGTCGCTGGCAGTTGTTGCCTCGGCAGCGGCGGGAGCGTCGGCCTTCACGGCCTCGGCAGCAGCGCCGGCGGCAACGCTCTTGGCGTCGGCCTTGCCCTGGAAGGCATCGTTGAGCTTGGCGGCCTTCTCGGCGTTCTTGGCGGCGAGCTCCTCCTGGGAGATCTCGGCCTCCTCGGCGCACTTCTGGGCGTCATAGGCACGGAAGAACGGATAGTACAGGACAAAGTCGACGACCAGGATAAGGGCGAGCATCACAAAGGCGAGCGGCTGGAAGCCCAGGCCCATGATGGTACCGATGGGGCCGGGGACGGTCCAAGGCAGGGTGTACATAAAGCCGTTCATGCCCAAGAAGTCGATAAAGATCTTGAGGATCCAGATGTTGGCGATCGGGGCAAAGACAAATGGGACAAAGAAGACGGGGTTGAGCACGATGGGCGCGGCGAACAGCAGCGGCTCGTTGACGGCAAAGCAGACGGGGACGATGGCAGCCTTACCGACGGCGCGCATCTCCTGGGACTTGGCCAGGAAGCAGAACATAAAGACCAGGACGAGCGTGGCGCCGGTGCCGCCCATGCAGACGACGAAGTACTGGGCACCCTGGGTCAGGACAGCGGAAGCGTGCTGGCCGGCCTGGAACGCAGCCAGGTTGTCGGTCATGTTGGCAACGAGGGCGGCGGCGATGGCGGGCTCGACGATCGAGGGGCCGTGGACGCCCACGAACCAGAACAGGCTCATGGCGCCGTAGATCACAGCGAGGCCGATGTAGCCGTCGGCAGCGGTGAACAGGGGCTGGAACACCTGGATGACGCCCTGGGCAAAGCAGAAGCCAAAGGCAGCACGGAAGACGATGTCAAAGACCCAAAAGACGGCAATGCAGACGGAGAAGGGGATGATGTCCTTGAAGGTCTGCGAGATGTTGGGCGGAACCTGCTCGGGCATCTTGACGGTGATGTTGCGCTTAATGAAGAACTTGTAGATGATGCCGGTCGCAAACGCAGCGATGAAAGCGGTCAGCAGGCCCTTGGAACCAAGGTAGGTGGTGTTGAAACCGCTGGCGGCGTCCGTGGCGATCGTGTCGCTCGAAAGGAGCAAGAAGCCGATGATGGCCGCGCACATGCACGAGATGAAGTTGATCTGGTTGTTCTTGGGCAGGTCGCGGTTCTGAGCGTCGGCGAAGTGCTTGGCCGTAGTGGCGGCACAAGCGATGGCCAGGATGCCCATGGAGTAGTTGTAGCACTTCCACAGGGCGTTGTTGATGTCATCGGGCCAGTAGAAACCCCAGATGTTGGGGACCGAGGCTACCAGGCAGAAGATGGACGAGAAGATGATGATGGGGATGACGGAGATAAAGCCGTCGCGGATCGCCTTGAGGTACTTGTTGCGGGCGATCGCGTTGAAAAAGGGCTGGCCCTTTTCGATAGTGGCGATGAGTTGCTCCATGCAAAGCTCCTAAGAGTCGGTGGGTTGGCAACGATGATAGCTTTTGACGTTTGATTGCCAAAATGTTGACGTTGCCATTTTGCGACACAAAATAAGACGCGAACCGATGGCCCCTGTGCCTGCGAACCGTCGATTCCTTGCGCGTAAACGTTTGAGCCGCCCGGTGGCTCTGTGTTTGCACAATGGCAACGTTAACATTTGAGCGACAAAAGCCGTTCGGGGAAGCAAAAATGTCGGTGAACGGTAGGTTTTGGGTGGTGAGCGTATTGCAGAGGCGGCGTTGGATATACTTGAAGGCGTTTAATATGACTGCGCAGGATGCCGTCAATGGCATCGTTGACACGGAAAGATCGACCTATGGCCGCTGTTAAAAAATCGGTATCCGTCAAAGACGTAGCGCGTCTCGCGGGCGTCTCGGAGCAGACAGTCTCGCGTACGGTGCACGATTCGCCCAGCGTGCGCCCAGAGACCAAGGAGCGCGTGCGTGCCGCCATGCGCGAGCTGGGGTATCGCCCCAATTTTGCCGGTCGATCGCTGCGCCGCGGTAAGTTTAAGACCGTCGGCGTCGCCATGTTCAACATTACCGGTACCGGCAATCTCGACCGTATGGAGGGCTTTGCCGCCGCGGCCGACAAACATGGCTATGCCATCACCCTCACTAAAGTAGATGGACATCCCTATACCCTCGAGAGCGCATCGTCGCGTATGAGCGCGCTGCCGGTAGACGGCATGGTCGTGATCATGAATCGCATGCCGGCGGACTTTGGCACCTTCGAGCCGCTACCTGGCATGCAGACGGTGCTCGTTACCATGCTGGAGCACCCACTGTGCTCGACGGTCGATAACGATCAGCTCGATTGCTCACGCCAGGTTGTCGAGTACTTGCTGGGGCAGGGACACAAGACCGTGCACTTTATCTCGTGTCCCGAGCGCTCGCTTTCGGGCATGCGGCGCGAGGAAGGCTGGCGCGAGACATTGCGCGCGCATGGCATTGAGCCACCGCGACTCGTTCGTGGCGATTGGACGGCACAGAGCGGGTATGCTGCCGGTCAGGCTCTGGCGGACGATCCGACCTGTACGGCCATTTATGCTTCCAACGACGCCATGGCCTACGGCTGCATTCGCGGACTCGAGTCGCGCGGAAAGCACGTGCCCGAGGACGTGAGCGTGGTGGGTGTTGATGACAGTCTGGGCGACATCGTGCCCGATCGTCGCCTGGCCACCGTGCGCTTTGACAACAAGCGTGTCGGCATGTGGGCAGTCGATAAGATCGCCGGTGCCGAGGGCGTTGAACCCGGTGTGGAGCACATGCTGTTTCCGGGCGTACTCGTCGAGGGCGATACGGTGCGCGATTGGCGCTAGGGCACTGGCCTGTTTGGGTTTCCGCTAATTGTGTTCGATATTGTTCAGATTGGTTTAAAAACCGTTCACGGGCGAAAAGTGACCGTTCATAGCTTGAAATTGCGTTTTGCGCTGTTCTTTTTTGTTTGAATGTTAATGTTTCTGTCATACAGAACGCAGCGCGTATGCCCGGACGCGATGCTCTCCATTGGTTCATATGTGAAAGGAACGCAATATGGCAACCAAAGAAGAAATCTCGATGGTTGGATTCGAGATTGTCGCATACGCAGGTGACGCCCAGACCGATCTGCTTGCAGCGCTCGATGCTGCTCGCGAGGGCGATTTTGAGAAGGCCGAACAGCTGCACAAGGATGCCAGCGATGCACTTATCGGCGCCCACGACACGCAGACCAAGCTGCTTTCGCAGGAGGCCGGCGGTGGCGAGATGGAGATGACCTTCATCATGGCTCACGCTCAGGACACTCTCATGACCACTATGATCCTGGAGAAGCAGGCCCGCTTTACCATCGATGCCTACAAGCGCATCGCCGAGCTCGAGGCCAAGCTCGCCTAACGAGCCCTCACAACCAAGTCCCCTTCCAAAAGCTCTGCCGCTACCCGCGGCAGGGCTTTTTCTGTCCTCCTCCAAGTTGCGGTGAAATAGGGACTGAATAGGGGCCGACGGGCGCAAAACAATCCCTATTCCACCGCAACTCATCCGGAGATAGTCATTGGGGACAGTCTTGGTGCGCTCTGTTCGTCTTCCCGTTCGTTTTTTGCTCGGTGGGTATACTTCCTTTCGCATTAAGCCCCGGACTGAGGAGGTATCCAAATGCCGGATAACGGGTCAATACAAAAAAGAGACGCGCACGAGATGGCTCATGGGCGTCCTGTCCAGATAACCGAGCACACGACGGTAACCGAGCTGCAGCCCAGTCTGTCCGATGTCGTGTGCGCAAACAAAAAGCTGCAGATTGGCTTTATCGTTGCGCTCGTGGTACTGGCGCTGCTGTCGGGCTTTGTAGCTCGTCCGCATTTCGCCGATACCAAGACTTGGGACTCCACCATCGAGGTCATCGACCAAAAGAAGGGTAACGTACTGGCGCTCACGACCTCGTGCGTGGCGCTGTCTGCGGGCATTACCGCGCTGCCGGGTGATACGGGAACGCCGGTTGCCGAGCAGCTCGCGCAGCTTTCAGGCAACCTTGGTATCGTGCTTGCCGTGCTCTACCTCGAGAAATACCTGCTAACCATTTTGTGGTCGGTTGGCTTGGGCATCTTAATCCCGTTTGCGTTGGTGCTCTTTGCGGTGTCGCTCGGCATTCACGGGCGCTGGAGCACGAGCGCTGTCCTGCGCCGTGTGGCGACACGCGTGCTGGTAGTTGCCGTGATCGGCATGGCGTTGGTGCCTGCAAGCGTTTGGGTGTCGCAGAAGGTCGATGAAACGTATCGCGTAAGTATTGAGCAAGCTGAGCAAAAGGCTGCGGACGCTGCGGACGCGGCCGACACCACGGACAAGTCAGCCGAGACCAGCTCAAAATCGAATAAGAAAAAATCCGAGGCCACAGAGTCCAAAAACGTGCTCGAGCAGTTGACTGATGGGGCCTCGAGCCTTGTTACGTCGGTGACCAGCGGTGCCAAGCAGATGACCGACGAGATCGTGCAGCAGGTGACCGACCTCATCGAAGGCGTCATCGTGATGATCGTGACTTCGTGCGTTATCCCGCTGCTGGTGCTCGTGGCGTTCCTGTGGCTGGGACACGTACTGCTAGGGATCGATATTTCCGGCCCGGCGAACTATTTGACGGGCCGCTTTCTGAGTGCTCCGTCCAAGCACGCCAAATAGGGTGGGCAGTCCGAGTAGCTAAAACAGCTGTATATACCGGGGAATACCGCCGAAGGGCGGCCGAGACACGTTCTTGGCCGCTCTTTTGTTTGTTGAACACGTGGTCGCTACGTCCGCGCCCGGCTCAAACGGTCAGCAATCATCCGTGAACGATATTTGTTCAAAAAAGAACAAAGATAAACAAATAGTTGTTGCAGTTACTGTTCGAATGTGTTCAAATAAACATGAACAGTGAAGAACCGCACATTCAGATGCCCGGACCTGAACGCGATTCAACACTTCCAAACAGAAACTACGCACCTGCGTATCTCTCAAGGAGGATGTCATGAGGGTTGTAATCGCTTCCGATGCCGACGGTATGTCGATGAAGGAGTCTATCAAGGAGATGCTCATCGCCGACGGTCACGAGGTCGTCGACTATTCCGAGACCCCTGCCGCGGACTTTGTCGATTCCGCGACCGCCGTTGCCAAGGACCTGCTGGAGCACAAGGATTCCCAGGGCTTCGCATTCGATAAGTACGGCGTCGGCTCCTATATGGCCGCCGTCAAGATTAAGGGCATGGTCGTCGCCAACATTTCCGACGAGCGTTCCGCCTACATGACCCGCGAGCACAACGGCTCGCGCATGGTCACCATGGGCCCGGGCGTTGTGGGCACCGAGGTCGCCAAGAAGATCGCCCGTGAGTTCCTGCGCGCCCAGTACGCCGGCGGCCGTCACCAGATCCGTGTCGACATGCTCAACAAGATGGCCTAACGAGAGCCACCGAGAACTCGAACTTCTACCTCAACTTGTGAATTCAGACGAAAGGACGTTCTGATGAAGAAGACCATCGCAATCGGTTGCGACCATATCGTTACGGACGAGAAGATCTATCTGGCCGACCGCCTGGAGCAGGCTGGCTACAAGGTGCTCGACTGCGGCACCTACAGCCACACCCGTACGCACTATCCCATCTACGGTAAGGCCGTGGGCGAGGCTGTTGCCAGCGGCAAGGCCGACTTTGGCGTGGCCCTGTGCGGCACCGGCATCGGCATCACCAACGCCGTCAACAAGGTTCCCGGCGCCCGCTGCGCCCTGGTCCGCGACATGACCTCTGCCCTGTACGCTCGTCGCGAGCTCAACGCCAACATCGTGGGCTTTGGCGGCAAGATTACCGGCGAGTTCCTGATGGCCGATATCATGCTTGCCTTCCTGGAGGAGCCCTACGAGAAGACTCCCGAGCACGATGCTCTGATCGCCAAGATTGATGCCTGCAACAAGGCCGACGCCGAGGCTCAGGCTGACCCGCACTTCTTTGACGAGTTCCTGGAGAAGTGGGACCGCGGCGAATACCATGATTAGCGGGTATCCGGCGTAATTAACTAGTCCGTTGACGGCTCGCGTTTCTGTGAGGGGGGCGCGGGCCGGTTTTCTATCAGCCCTATTGACTTGGCGGGCTGTCGTAAGAAAGGGAAGGCTCCTATGGAGTTTGTTCTTGATAACGGTTCTATCCGCGTAGCACTGAGCACGGCGGGCGGCTCGTTCACCTCAATTGTGGCCGACGGTCGCGAGTATCTGTGGCAGGGCGATCCGGCGGTGTGGTCGGGCCAGGCACCTATTTGTTTCCCGATCTGCGGCGGCCTTCGTGATGGTCGCGCAATGGCCATGGGCGGCCGCGAGGTAAAGCTCGCCCGTCACGGCTTTGCGCGCAAACAGGAGTGGAAGCTCGAGGAGCAGGGCGACAACATGGTTGCGCTGAGCCTAAGCTCTGCCGACCATGCCGAGTTGCTCGAGCAGTACCCGTATCCGTTTAAGATCGTTGCTCGCTACACGATTGATTCGGAAAAGGTGGTCGTGTCGTACGAGGTGACCAATGAGGGCACCGAGGACATGCCGTTCTTTGTGGGCGGTCATCCCGGCTTTAAGTGCCCGCTCGACGAGGGCGAGTCCTATGACGACTACGAGCTCCGTTTTGAGCAGCGTGAGGCCGCCGAGCTCTGTACTGCCGTTCCCTCGACGGGCCTGATTGATGTTGAGCATCGCAGCAAGAATCCCATGATCGGCCAGAACCTGCCGCTTACCCACGAACTCTTCGACTTCGCGGAGACCATCTTCGACGTGCTCGAGAGCCGCGTGGTTACGCTGACCAAGAAAACCGAGGACAAGGGCGTGCGCCTGACGTTCCCCGATATGCCGTACCTGATTGTATGGAGCAAGCCCGAGGGCGACTTTGTGGCAGTTGAGCCGTGGGGTGGTCTGTCCACCTGCTCCGATGAGGACGATGTTCTGGAGCACAAGCGTGGCTGCCTGGTGGCCAAGCCGGGGGAGACCGTTACCCGCGGCTTTGAGATCGAGATCCTTTAACGAGTTATCGTATGTTTGGGGCGGGTCATGCCGCCCCGGAACAGGAGTTCAACATGATTCTGACCGTTACCATGAACCCGTCGATTGATACGCGCTATCAGCTCGACAAGCTGATCATCGACGATGTTAACCGTGTGACGCCCGAAAAGACCGCTGGCGGCAAGGGCCTCAACGTGAGCCGTGTGCTGCTGCAGTTGGGCGACGATGTGCTCGCGACCGGTCTACTCGGCGGCCACATGGGTGCCTATATGGCCGAGCTTATGGATGCCGACGGCGTCAAGAACGACTTTGTGCCCATTGCCGGTGAGACGCGCATCTGCCTGAATATCCTGCATGAGGGCAATCAGACCGAGCTGCTGGAGAGCGGCCCGCAGATCGCCCCGGCCGAGCTCGAGGCCTTTACGGCCAAGTTTGCCGAGCTTGCAGCGAAGGCGGACGTCGTGACGCTTTCGGGCTCGCTGCCGCGTGGCGTCGATGCCGGCTACTATGCCGACCTCGTCAAGATTGCCGAGGAGGCGGGCGCCAAGGTGCTGCTCGACACCTCGGGTGCATCGCTGGAGGCCGCGCTGGAGTCCGACGCTAAGCCTGAGCTCGTAAAGCCCAACCTGACCGAGACTAACGGCCTGCTGGGTACGTCCTTTACGACCGATGATGTCGATGCCCTGCGCGAGGCGCTCGCCGCCGATGACCGTTTTGCCGGTATCCCCTGGGTTGTCGTTTCGATGGGCGCTGCCGGTTCGGTTGGCTTCCATGAGGGTCGCGCGTTCCGCGCCAAGACGCCCGCGATTGCGGCTGTGAACGCAACGGGTTCCGGCGACTCGACCATCGCCGGCTTTGCACATGCCATTGCTGCTGGCGCCGACGACGTCACGGTGCTCAAGACCGCCAATACCTGCGGCAAACTCAACGCTATGGATCCCAAGACCGGTCACCTGGTCATGGACCCCGCATTTGGACAATCTGACGTTCAACTTCAAGGGCGCGACCAGAAGGTCAGCGCCCTTTCGTTTCACGTCACCTTGTCTCAAATGCGGCCCGCTCGCTGCCGTTGCCAAAACATCGGCGTTGCCTTGCTTCGGGAATGCGGCAGATAGAGACGTTCCTTTTTTGCCGGCAGTTTGGGACACTCCTTACGGGGCACCCCCTCCACAGCGCCTATGCCAGCTTGTCGATTTGCCCAATCTCCCAGAGCGGAATATTGACGAGCGTGCCTTCGTCTCTATATGCCGCTAACGATGTTCTCACGCAGCGCTCGAGCTTGAACTTCTCGCAGGCAATCCTCAGGCTCTTTGCTTTAAGGTTCTCTGCCGCCTTGACCTCAAGCGGAAGCACGGTCCCCGCATGGTCGACGGCAAAGTCAGTCTCTGCATTGCCGGAGGAGGATGACCAATACGCGGGAGTATTGCCTTGGAGCAAAAGCTCCTGTGCGACGTATTGCTCGGTCAGCGAGCCTTTGAACTCCGTAAAGACAGCGGGCCCGTTCAGAACAATGGCTGGCGTGAGGCCGGAGAGTGCTCCGAGGATGCCGGTGTCGATGCAGAACAGCTTGAAGCCCGAGAGATCCTCGTAGCTTGTGAGCGGTGCTCTTAGGGCGGAAACACGCGGTACCTTATGAACGATTCCATAGTCCATGAGCCACTGGAGGCTTTCCTCAAAATCGCGTGCGCGCGCCCCGGGACGAAGCGCGCCGTAGACAAACTTCTTGTTCTCCTTTGCAAGCTGGCCGGGAAGGGATTTCCAAACCAACCTCATGCGCTCGACGATGCGGGCTGGCGCATGCTTGCCAAAATCGGATTCGTAAGCCTCGATGATTTGCTGTTGAAGCCTTCGGGCTTCGATGAAGTCGCGTGTCTCGGCGAAAGTGGAGACAACTTCGGGCATACCGCCGACAACAAGGTATTCCTTGAGCAAGTGCTCGAGCTTTTCGGTAACGTTTGCTAGAAGGTCCATGTCTGCGGCAAGGATGGCGTCGGCGAGCGGGTTGCCGTCGACGGCACGAACGAACTCAGCAAACCCCATGGGACGCATGGTGAGCTGGTCGATCTTGCCGACGGGAAACGACTCGTTTTCGCGTCGGAGCGCGAGGCCCATATAGGAACCGGCTGCTACGATGTGGTATTCGGGCGCAAGCTCGTTGAAGTACTTGAGCGAGGTGATCCCGCGTGGCGCTTCTTGGATCTCGTCGAAGATGATGAGCGTGTCTTCCGGCGTTACGGTTTGGCCACGTAGGAGTTCTATCTGGGAGATGATGCGCTTGGGGTCGAGGTTCCCATCGAACAGCGAGCGTGTGCTCGGCTCGAGCATAAAGTCAAAACGGATGACGTTTCGATACTGCTGGCTTGCGAATTCGTTAAGAAGCCAAGTCTTTCCTGTCTGGCGGGCTCCCTTAAGCAAGAGAGGTTTGCGATTCGCCCTTGATTTCCAAGCGATAAGTTCACTCATAAGCTGTCGCTGCATATTGCCTCCCAACCCTCTCGGCTAGTATAAGGCCATTTGGGAGTTTCCATCGGAAAATGTGGGAGACAACCACGTTTTTCCATCGAATAATGTGGGAGTGAACCACGTTTTTCCATCGAATAATGTGGGGTTTAGGTCGGCACCTGGGGCGCTCCTTCTCTGCCGGCAGTTTGGAACACTCCTTGTTTTGGTGCAAATTAGCTACCCTTGCATCAGAAAACGGCGCCCGCCGGCGATGTTGCCGGCGGGCGCCGTTGTCGTGTAGGTGGCTATGTCGTGGGGGCTGCCGTTGAGCGTCCGGGTCTGTGCTCTACAGCGAGTCGATAAAGCGCTGCTGGGCGGCACGTCCTGCCTCGTCCCACTTAAAGACGCCGGCGTTGTCGAGCACGTGGCCAAACACCACGCCGACCTCCTCGTGCAGGATATCGATGGCGTTGTCGGCCGTAAGCTCGTCGGCGCGGCGGGCAAAGACGTCCTCAGCCCATGCGGCGTGGCTGCGGCAAAGATCATCGCCCTCGAGCGCACCGGCAAGGTCGTAGCTGGCATCGACCTTGGCTGCCAGCAGATGCTCACGGACAGCGCCAAGCTCGGGAACCAGGCGCGGCGGCAAAATGGCCAGGCCCATGACTTCGATCAGGCCGATGTTCTCCTTCTTAATGTGGTGGTACTCGGCATGTGGGTGGAAAACGCCTAGCGGGTGCTCGTCGGTCGTGATATTGCAGCGAAGCGCCAGGTAGGCCTCGTAAATCTCGCCGCCGGCGTTGCCGCGGGAGTCCACGCGGCGAATGACGGGCGTCACGGTGTTGTGGGCCACGCCGTCGGCTGTGTGCGCGATGACGCCCACAGACTCATCGGTCCACTCGCGCCAGGCGAGGATAATCTTCTCGGTGGCGTCGAGCAGCTGGGCGCGGTCGTGCGAGCGCAGTCGCAGCACCGAAAGCGGCCACTGCAACACGGTACCGCTGACCTGGTCAAAGCCGGGCATGCTAAACTGCGAGACCTCGGCGGCGTGCATCATGGGGAACTCGTGCGCGCCGCCCTGGAAGTGGTCGTGCGACAGAATCGAGCCGCCCACGATGGGCAGGTCGGCGTTGGAGCCAATAAAGTAGTGCGGGAACAGGTCGACAAAGTCGAGCAGGCAGGTCAGCCCCTTGCGGTCGACGTGCATCGGACGATGCTCGGAGCTCATGGCAATGCAGTGCTCGTTAAAGTACGCGTACGGGCTGTATTGGAAGCCCCAGCGCTCGCCGTCGAGCTGGATAGGGATAACTCGCAGGTTCTGACGGGCGGGATGGGCACCGCCGTCGGCTGCGGCGGAGCGTCCAGGGTAGCCCTCGTTCTCGATGCACAGCTGACAGGCGGGATACTTCTCGCTCGTGTTTTTGGCGGCACCGGCCGCGGCAATATCGCGCGGGTCCTTCTCAGGCTTGGACAGGTTGATGGTGATCTCCAGGTCGCCCCAGTTGGTGGGGGTGCTCCATTTGATATTGCGCGCGATGGCGGCGCGGCGCACGTAGCCGGCGTCGCAGCATAGACCGTAGAACCAGTCGGTTGCGGCGCGGGGCTCGTTGACACCAATGCGGCCGTTGAATTCCTCGTTTACAACCGAAGGCCTCGGCATCAGCACACCCATGATGCGCATGGCGATGCGATCGCGGCCCGATGCCGTATCCTCGGCAGCACCGTTGGCAACGGCGGCCTCGGAAAGCGCGGCAAGTGTGCCTTCAAGGTCAAAGTTGGGCAGGGTGTCGGGGTGCAAGAGCGAGAGTTTCTCGACCTGGAGCGCCCAGGCCATGTCGAGCGCCGGCCCCGTAGCACCGATGCACTCGAGAATGGTGTTATACGCCCAGATGCGATCGTCCTGGCCGATCATCGATCGGTGGATAGCGTACTCGATCAGGTTCTGCGCGGCCTCGCGCACGTCAGTCATTACAGCCATGCCGCGTAAGCCCCCTTGTCAGAAATTGCGTAGTGGCGGGCAGAGCCCTCGCCTAGCCAGCCGTTCATCTTGGTGATAAAGGTGTCGACCAGGTCGAGCGGCACGAAGGCCTGGATGGTGCCACCAAAGCCGCCACCGTGGATACGGACGGCGCCACGGCCGTCGAGCACGTGCTCGGCCAGTGCCAGGGCATACATCGAGGGCTGCTCGGAGCCCAGCTTGGCAACGACATTCTGTAGGTACATGGCAGAGCTGGCGCCGGACTCGCGCGTCAGGACCAGGAACTGATCGATGTCGCCGGCGTTCAGAGCAGCCCAGCGCTTGTCGACCAGGCCGTTCTCGTACCAGTAGTGAACGGCGCGCAGGCAGGCGCGGTCGCCCAGCTTGGCGCGCAGCTCGGGGAGCTTGGCGTCAAAATCGGCAACGTCGACCTCGCACAGGCGTGCCTTGCCAAACTCGGCGGCAACGTCCTGCATCTCGCGCGGAACGGCGGCGTAGTCGTCGGTGGCGGCCACGTGGTCGGCACCGACCTTAACGAGCACGAGCGCATAGCCGTGATCCTCAAAGTTGAGCTCGAGCTTCTGGGTTTTAGGCTGAGCCTGGTCCTCAAAGTCCATGTAGGCAAGGCCGCCCAGGCACACGGCGGCCTGGTCCATCAGACCGCAGGGCTTGCCGTAATAGTTGTTCTCGGTGCGCTGGCTCATCTGCGCGAGCGCGACGGGCTCGATGGCGGGTGCGCCCCAGAGGGTTTCCATGGCGCGACCGTACGCGGCCTCGACGGCGGCAGAGCTGGAAAGACCGCCGCCCGAGGGGACGGAGCAGGTGAAGGCGAAATCGAAGCCGTGGGGCTCAACGCCAAGGGCTGCAATCTCGTGGGCCATGCCGCGGACGAGGCCCGCGGACGTGCCCTTCTCGGACTCTTGAATATCCAGCGTGTCGAGCATGATTTCAAACGTAGGATAGCCCTCGTCGGCGACGCGAATCTTGTTGGAGTCGGTTGCCACGGCGATGCCGTCAACGGCGACATCGAGCGAGCCGGCGATAACGTGGCCGCCCTCGTGGTCGGTGTGGTTGCCGCTGATCTCGGAACGGCCGGGCGCGTGCACGTAGAGCACCTGGCGGTCGCCGATGGGGCCAAACTCCTCCTCAAATAGCTTGGTGAGCGTGGCGAGTGTCTTTTCGTCGGGAGTGGTCATGGGAGTCCTTTCCTTGGCGCGCACGGGTGAGTTTTGCGCCGTTATGAGTACGTTAACAACTTGAAGCGGCATGAACCAAGTGTTCACGATGCCGCACGTTACGGGCTATGTTAACGTACTCATAACACAACGCTTATCACTTTTTGAGAATCTGGTAATCGGTAGAAATACAGCCGTGAACGGTACTGCCGTATGGACTTATAAAGCAGAAGAGATGCAGATAGAAAAAGTAGAGTACGTTAACATGCGTCCGACGATAGCGGGCCTCGGCGCGGGATGTATTTCTGCCCGGGCCGGCATTCACGCTATTCAGATCTCGCAAGGGTGAAGGTGATCCTGTGGCAAGGCGCCCGTCCAACGATACAGGTACGCGTCCGGTCTCCATGGCCGACGTCGCCCGCGCTGCTGGCGTTTCGCAGCAGACGGTTTCGCGCGTCGCCAACGGCTTGCCCAACGTTAACGAGCAGACGCGCCAGCGCGTGCAGGCTGCTATGCAAGAGCTCGGCTTTCGTCCGAGTTATGCTGGTCGCTCGCTGCGCGACGGCCGTTACCATTCGGTCGGCCTGTGCGTCAACGATGTCACCAAGTTTGGCAACCTCTCAATGATCGATGGCATCGCCAGCGCTGCTCGCGAGCATAATTGCGCCATCACGCTGGTCGAGATGTCCAAGACCGAGGAATTCTCGCTTGCCGAGGCCACGCGTCGTATGGCCGCATTGCCGGTGGACGGCATCATCATCGGTATGAGTCGCATGGCGCCCGATTTTGAGACGTTCGATCCGTTGCCGGGCATTGGCACGGTCATCGTTACCATGTACGCGCATCCGCGCGTGACCACGGTCGATTCCGACCATTACGGCTGCTCGCTATTGCTTATGGATCACCTGTTTGAGCTGGGGCACGAGCAGATTCGCTATATTGGCGGCCCGTCGTTCTCGGTCGACGAGCAATTTCGTCGCGCCGGTTGGCAAGATGCACTCGAGCGTAAACACATCGAGCCGGTAGAGCCGCTCGAGGGTGACTGGTCTGCCAACAGCGGTTACGAAGCCGGCAGGTATCTGGCCGAGCACGACCGCACCATGACGGCGATCTATGCGGCAAACGATCAGATGGCAAATGGCGCGATTGCCGCGCTGCGTGATAGCGGTCTTCGCGTGCCCGAGGACGTAAGCGTGGTGGGCGTCGATGATTCGCTCGATGATTTTGTAGCACACAACGAGCTCACGACCGTGCGATTCGATCTACATCAGCGCGGACGCGAGGTGTTCGAGCATGCGGTTCCCGAGGCGGGTACGGCGGGCAAAACCGTTGCCATCCGTATTCCCGGCCAACTCATTATTCGACATAGCACGGCGATACCGCGCTCATAGTTTGCGCAGGTCAACGGCAGTATATTCCGCCTAAATTCCAATCGATAAGGATGCTGACAGATAGCCGTGGCTATGAAGGCGAGTGTTATGATAGACGGGTTCTTTTGTCTATCTAGGAGGCTTTGCCTGATGGAGATCACCAAGGATATCCGCTACATCGGTGTCGACGATCACGACATTGACCTGTTCGAGGGCCAGTACGACGTGTCCGAGAACGGCATGGCATACAACAGCTATGTTATCTTGGGCGATAAAATCGCTGTCGCCGATTCAGTCGACGCTGACTTTGTCGACGAGTGGCTCGGCAACCTCGAGGCCGTGCTCGATGGTCGTACGCCCGACTACCTGGTCGTCCATCACATGGAGCCCGATCACTCTGCCGGTATCGCTGCCTTTATGGAGCGCTATCCCCAGGCCCAGATTGTGGCTAGCATGGGCGCCTTCCGCATGATGGTCAACTACTTTGGCACCGACTACCCCGAGCGCAAGATGGTCGTCAAAGAGGGCGACGTGCTCGACCTGGGCGGCCACAGCCTGACCTTTATCGGCGCCCCCAACGTTCACTGGCCCGAGGTGATCTTCTCCTACGAGTCCACCGACAAGGTGCTCTTTAGTGCCGACGGCTTTGGCAAGTTTGGCGCCAACGACATCGAGGATCCCGAGGGGTGGGCTTGCGAGGCTCGCCGCTACTACTTTGGCATCGTCGGTAAGTTCGGCAAGTTCGTGCAGGCCGTGCTCAAGAAGGCCGCCGACCTGGACATTCAGATTATCTGCCCGCTCCACGGCCCCGTGCTGACCGAGAACCTGGGCTACTACCTCGACACCTATAACACCTGGTCGAGCTATCAGCCCGAGGACGAGGGCATCACGATTGCCTATGCGAGCGTGTACGGCCACCTGAAGGCCGCCGTCGAGGAGCTCGCCGCAGCGCTCGAGGCTCGCGGCCAGAGGGTTTCCGTCTTTGACCTGGCTCGCGACGACATGGCCGAGGCCGTTGAGGACGCGTTCCGCTACGACCGTCTGGTGCTCGCCTCCATTACCTATCAGGGCGAGATCTTCCCGTGCATGAGCACCTTTATCCACACGCTCGCCGAGCATGCCTACCAGAACCGTACCGTGGCGCTTGTCGAGTCCGGTTCCTGGGCGCCCACCGCTGCCAAGGTTATGACCAAGGAGCTCGGGGGCATGAAGGACATCACCATGGCGCAGAACAAGGTGACCGTGCTGGGTTCGCTCAACGACGCCTCGCGCGCTCAGATCGAGGCCCTCGCCGACGAGCTGTCCAAGTAGCGATATTTCGCTTTTAACGAGCAAAACCACCACAAAGGGGACAGGCACCTTTGTGGTGGTTTTTGTTTAAGCGCCGGCGATGACGAGGGCTGGACGTGAGCTGTCAGTGGCCTCGGCGATCGAGGTGGCGACGGCATGGTCGGGGTCACGGTCCATCACGATGGAGTCGACATCGGCAAGCTCGGCAAAGCGGTACATGCCGCGTCCGTTAACCTTGCTGGCGTCCATGAGGGCGACGCTTTGATGGGCCGCGGCGATCATAGCCGTTTTGGTCTCGGCCATCTGGGGAAAGTCGGTCGTAAAGCCGCAGCTGGGGACAAAGGCGCCGGGGCACATGACGGCCAGATCGGCATGGACCATTTGGAGCGCCTGCATAGTGAGCGGTCCGTACAAATAACGATGGCCTTTGCGCAGCGCCCCGCCCAGCATGACGACATCGACTGAGGGCATGCTCTCGTCGATGTAATCGGCAATGGTAATGTCGGCCGTGATGACGGTGATACCGTCGCGCTGATCGAGGAGCCGGACGAACTCGAGCGCCGTGGTGCCCGAGTCGACGAGCAGCGTGTCGCCGTCATTGACGAGCTCGATGGCGCTTTGCGCGATGGCCTGCTTGGCGGCGACGTTGACATTGATGCGGCGATCTTGCGTGGAGACGGTCAGACGTTTGTGGAGTGATACGGCACCGCCGTGCGTGCGGCGCAGCTTGCCTGCTTCGGCGAGCGCGTCCAGGTCGGCGCGGGCGGTGACGGAGGACACGCCAAAGGTCTGGGCGATTTCTGCTACCTGCACCGAGGCATTATGATCGAGCATTTCCATAATGGCGGTACGGCGTTCGTCGGCAAAAGTGCGGTTGGTGGCTTGGGCCATGCTTGCTCCATTCTCGGCTAAATTTGCAGGAATTGTGTTGACTCTATTTTCGTTCATTTTCTTTTTGAGTAAGAAAACACCTTTCGATTATTTATCTTTTCTATAAAAGAAAGACGCTGAACGCCCAAAATTCAATATCGATCATGTCCACTCGGCTCAAATTCCTTCCGTTTACTTTTCAAAAACGACTGTATTGACCTGCATGGGCTCAATATCTCGCGCGTGTAAAGCCGCTGAATTTCATACAATGAGCGCAGTAAAACGCAAGGTAAAACGCCTTGCGGACACGTACGCCCGATTTCCAGATGCGGGCGAGGGAGAGGAGCAAACGCTCATGGCACTTGTTACCACCGAAAAGATGCTCAAGGACGCTCAAGCCGGCCACTACGCCGTTGGCGCGTTCAACGTCGAGAACCTCGAGTTTGTTATGGCCGTTCTGGCGGCTGCCGAGGAGACCAAGTCCCCCGTCATCATGCAGACTACCCCGGGCACCATCAAGACCGCTGGTCTGGACTACTTCTATGGCATGGTCAAGGCTGCCGCCGAGCGCGCTTCCGTGCCCGTCGCTCTGCACCTCGATCACGGCGATGGCTATGACCGCTGCATGCAGGCTTTCCGCACTGGCTACACCTCTGTCATGATCGACGGCTCGCACGAGTCCTTCGAGGACAACATCGCCCTGACCAAGTCCGTCGCCGATGCTGGCCGCGCCATGGGCGTGCCCGTCGAGGCTGAGCTCGGCAAGGTTGGCGGCAAGGAGGACGACGGTCCCGCGGTTGAGGGCGAGAGCCCCTACACCGATCCTGCCGAGGCCAAGGAGTTCGTCGAGCGTACCGGCTGCACCTCCCTCGCAATTGGCGTTGGCACCAGCCACGGTGTGTACACGAGCGATCCGCACATCGAGCAGTCCGTGGTCAAGGCTATCCGCGACGCCGTCGACGTGCCGCTGGTTCTGCACGGCACCTCCGGTGTGCCCGATGAGCAGGTTGCCGAGGCTGTGAAGAACGGCATCTGCAAGGTTAACTACGCTACCGAGCTGCGTCAGGCCTACACCAAGGGCTTCATGGCCTACATGGCCGAGAACCCCGCCTGCTTCGATCCCAAGAAGCCGGCCAAGGAGGGTATGCGTGAGATCACCGAGCTGGTTAAGATCCGCATGACCAACCTCAACTCTGTGGGCAAAGCAGAGTAACAGCAAGGGTACTCCGACTCGCTACATATCCCGGGGAGGGACGAGGGCTTAGTTCCCCAATCGTCCTCGGGCATGCAAAAAGCCTCGCTGCGCACTTCGTGCGGCGAGGCTTTTTGCCCCCTGCGGAAAGATTGGGGAACTAAGCCCTGGTCCCTCCCAGGTTGACCTACTCGAGGTCGTCGCCCTTGTGGCGTTAGGGCGGAAATGGGTGGGGCGTTAGGGCTTCTTTGCTGATGGGGGATTAGTATGCCCGGGCTTGGTTGGGGAATGCCTGGTCTAGTGAGGCTTGGAGTTTTTTGAAGGATGTCTGCAGGTTGAGGTGTTGGTCTGCAGAGCGCTTGGTTTTTGTGGTGGGGGAGTCGAGGAGGCCGTTTCTCTGTGTCGGGGGGAAGGAGAAAAGGTTTGCATGTTTTAGGGATGGCTGCTGTGCTGCGCCATTGGAAGAATGCATGCTTATGCGGCCTCCTCGATGTCCACCAAAAGATAGCGCACGGGGTGTGCTGCTAGGTCCCGTGCGTTGGCAGTATTATGCCGCGGACGTCGCAAAGAAGCGCTAAAGAAAGGCTTAATGAGGTTTGCAATTACGATGAAACCGCAGGTTAAAGCTATCGAGTAACACTCTTGAAAGGTTTTGGACTTAAGGGCTTTCTAAGGTTTGTGACGCGGATGTGGCGCGGACGTGCGGAGCGTGTGAATGCTCGCTGTTAGCGCTGTGGCTCTGCGGCGCGCACCTGCTCGATGACCTTTTCCATGGTGGCGTCGATGCGGTCTTTTTTGAGTTCGCATTCCCAGATGGTTATGGGTGTCCAGCCCATTTGAGTGAGCGCTGCCACCGCGGCGCGATCGCGCTCGACGTTGCGACGGAATTTTGCTTCCCAAAACTCAACATTGCGTTTGGGCTGACTGGGATTGCATTTGGGGCAACGGTGCCAAAAGCAGCCATTGACGAAGATAGCGATCTTGCGGCCGGGAAAGGCGATGTCGGGCTTGCCAGGAACCTTCCATTCCAAGCGATAACCCGTAAGGCCTGCTGCGCGCAAGCGCTGGCGAACGAGCAGCTCGGGCTTGGTGTTTGCACGCTTGTTGCCCTTCATGGACTTTTTTATAGCGGCGCGACGGCGCACGAGTTCACGCTCGTCGGCGGAAAGGTCCGAGGTGTCGATGCCGTCGAGCAGACCTGGTTTGGGGCGCTTTTTGCTACGGCGCTTAGGTGCGCACTTGGGCTTGGTGGCGGGCTCGTCGGTCGCGGTGGCCTCGGCGTCGTTGGCAGTGCCGTTGGCCTCAAGCCGGTCTTCCTTCAACTCAATTAGGGCATCAATGAGTCCCTTGTCGGCGGGCATCCACTCAACGGTGGCAAGCGAGGTGCGCGGAATCCAGCGGATATCGAGCTGGCGGTCGTGCTTCTGGGGCTCGCCAGACTCTTTAGCCAGCGAGCAGTAGTAGCACTCCATGGAGAGATGAAAATCGGGGTAGTCATACTCAACGGTATAGAAATCGCGCAGGTTGGTGACTTTTACCTGCAGCTCTTCCATGAGCTCACGGCGTACGGCGTCTTCGGGTGTCTCGCCGCGCATGAGTTTGCCACCGGGAAACTCCCAAAGTCCCTGCATGTCGCCGTAGCCGCGCTGCACGGAAAGCAGCTCGTCAGATCCTTCCTTGCGAATGATCCCAGCGGCAACATGAACAGTCTTCAACAGGAGTCCTCTCTCAACATCAACGCGTGGCAGGCTAGCTACCCGTACCTTACACAACGGCAAGGCAAGCGTAAGCCATATCGATGGTAGCCGACTCGTCTTCTTGCGACTATAGATGCCGTAGACTAATCGCAAGAAAGGACTCGGTATGCAAACCACGCACATGGCGACCCCGGTACTGGAGGTCGCGCATCTCGAAAAGGTATACGGCGCGTTGGGCAACGTGACCCGCGCGCTCAACGACGTCAGCTTTACCGTCAACCGCGGCGAATTCGTTGGCATCATGGGTGCTTCGGGCTCGGGCAAGTCGACGTTGCTCAACTGCGTCTCGACCATCGATAGCGCCACAAGTGGCACGATCCGCATCAACGGGCAGGACGTAACACGCATGAAGCAGGCTAAGCTTTCGCAGTTCCGCCGCGAGGAGCTTGGCTTTATCTTCCAGGACTCCAACCTGCTCGATACGCTCACGGCACGCGAGAACATCGCCCTGCCGCTCACCATCGCCCGCACAAACTCGGCAGAGATCTCGACCCGCGTGCAGGATGTGGCAGCGCGCCTGTCCATCAGTCAGGTACTCGACAAGTATCCCTACCAGATGTCCGGCGGTCAGCAGCAGCGCGTTGCCGCGGCTCGCGCGCTCGTCACCGACCCCACCATGATCATGGCCGACGAGCCCACCGGCGCCCTCGATTCCAAGAGCGCTCGCCTGCTGCTCGAGAGCCTAGAGGCCCTCAATCGTCGCCTACGTGCCACCGTGCTCATGGTCACGCACGACAGCTTTGCCGCCAGCTACACGAGCCGTGTGCTGTTTATTCGCGACGGCAAGATCTTCACCGAGCTGCGCCGCGGCGACACCGACCGCCGAGAGTTCTTCGACCGCATTATGGAGGTCGTTGCCATGATGGGCGGTGAGGGCTCCGATGCTCTGTAAACTCGCTTGGGGCAACGTCCGCCGTGCCGGCCGCGACTACCTCGTCTACCTTTTGACGCTCACCCTGGGCGTCACGGTCTTCTATGCCTTTAACACCATCTCGATGCAGGTCGACATCGCCGGAATCGATGAAGAGGGCTTGGCGCAGGTTATGGGCAGCATACTCGGCGACCTGACGTACTTTTTGGCCGGTGTCATGGCCTTTTTGATGGTGTACGCCAATAACTTCATCATGAAACGCCGCAAGAAGGAGTTTGGCCTGTACCAGGTGCTCGGCATGGGGCGCGGGCGCGTCGCTACGATCATGGCGCTCGAGACCGTGATAGTATCGGTCGTGGCCTTTGTCGCCGGCATTGTGCTGGGTGTGGGACTCTCCCAGCTCATGACGTTCTTTACGGCCTCGCTTTTTAAGACACAGATCGCCAATTTCCACTTCTTTTTCTCGGTGCATGCGTTCAATCTGACCCTTGCCTGCATGCTCGTAATGTTTGTGCTCACGCTACTGCTGAACCTCCGCGCCGTGCGTCGTACCAAACTCATCGAGCTTATGGGTGCCGAGCGTCGCAACGAGAGCATCAAGACACGCAACCCCTGGATCGCGATTGCCATCTTTGCCGTGGGCGCGGTGCTTGTGGGCGTGGCCTATTACCGTCTGCTACGTGATGGGTTCCCGCTAACCGCGACGGACAGCAAGCTGCAAGAGGCCATGAACCAGTTTGGCATTACGACCGCTATGGTTACCGTGGGCACCTTTGCCCTGTTCTGGGGACTCTCGGGCATGCTCATCAAGCTGCTGCAGAGCCTGCGCAGCGTGTATTGGCGCGGCCTCAACATGTTTACCGTGCGCCAGCTTGCGGCCAAGGTCAACACGGTGTGCTTTTCGATGGGCGTCATCGCGATGCTCCTGTTTTTGGCCATCACCTCGGTGACGTGCGGTATGTCGATTGCCAATGTGATGAACGAAAACCTGGAGCGCTATAACCCTGTTGACGTGTCTCAGACGTATGTCTATTACACGCCCGATACGCTCGACTACTACAAAGAATATGTCAATCCGTCTGAAGCCGACCGCATGGTGCTAGCCGATACAACGGTCGATTTGTACTCCGCATGGCACGGCAAGGGCAAGTCGGCGGACAACAACGACGAGACCGGCAAGAAGGTCAATATCGCCGATGTTGCCGGTGAGCATGTTCAGATCGATTCGTATCTGAGTTACCCGTTTGGCGGTTCGAATCCTTCGGTGTCTGCGGGTGAGATGTGCAAGACCATGGGCGAAAAGCTCCCCAAGGCGCTCGGGGGTAGCAATGCCGATACGATGGGTCTGTTTGTGACGCCGGCGAGCCAGTACAACAAACTGCGCCAGATGATGGGCGAGGAGCCGGTGAGCATTGGCCGCGACCAGTACCTGCTTACGTGTGATATGGGCGGTGAGCTGGGCGACCTGTACACCAAGTACATGGCCGGCGGCCATACCCTCACCTTGGGCGGGCATGAGCTCAAGCCCGCAACCGATAAGTCGGACAAGGACACGGCGGCCATCGCCAACTCGGCGATGGGCAGTAATCCGGGTACCGTCGTCGTTGCCGACGAGCTGTTGTCCCAACTTAATCTGCAGCCGTATTCCAGTAGCCTGCTCGTTAATTACAAACAGGGGATGGATACGACCGAGGCAGACGAGAGCATTAAATACACTTTGCTCGACAATCTGCTCGTTGACGGCAAGGAGCCAGGGTCATGGGGAATCTTCATCACACGCTCCGAGATGTACACGCAAGCAGCGCAAATGAACGGCATGATTAGCTATCTGGCCATCTACATTGGCTTTGTACTGGTCGTTGCGTGCGCGGCGATACTGTCGATCCAGCAGCTCTCCAATGTGGCCGACGGCAGCCGCAGCTATCGTGTGCTGGCGCAGATCGGCTGTAACGACCGCCAGATTCGCCATTCGGTGATGGCGCAGCAAGCGGTATTCTTCTTGTTCCCGCTGGCAGTGGGCCTGGCGCACTCCTTTGTGGCGCTCAAGGTGATTATCGAGCTGGTGAGCATTTTCGGAGATATGAGCATCGGCGGCACCGTGGGCCTCACCTGTGCGATCTTCCTGGCGGCCTACGGTGGCTACTTCCTGGTGACCTACCTCATGAGCGCCGGCATGGTACAAGCTGCCATAGCCACGCGCTACAGCGAGTAACTTGTCCAACCCAGAACCACCACAAAGGGGACAGGCACCTTCGTGGTGGTTCTAGCGTCAGGGTGCTTTTTTCGCGGCGAAACAATCAAAAACCACCACAAAGGTGCCTGTCCCCTTTGTGGTGGTTTTTCTGCATAACTTCAAGTGCCAGCTCTGGCAACGACGCAGGTAGAAAAACATCAGCGAAAACCCGCCAGAGCGAGCAAGGTGCCTTGAAGCGAGGCGGCATTGACCTTCTGGTCGCGCCCTTGAAGTTGAACGTCAGATTGTCCAAATGCGGCCCGCGCAGCGTCGAGCCGTTACGGCGTTTGGTAAAACGCCGTAACTCTAAATCCGCTCCGCGATCTCGTGGATGAGGTAGTCGGTCTTTTCCCAGCCCAGGCACGGATCGGTGATCGACTTGCCAAAGACGCCGCCGTCGACCGGCTGGTTGCCGCTTGCAAATGCGATACTGCTCCAGCGGACGCTTGCCCGAGTTGTCGTGGTTGCAGTCGATGACCGCTGCCGGATTAGCATAGCCGGCGTGCTCGGTGTAGCGCTCGGCCAGGCGCTCCAGGTGTTCGTAGTGGTAGTTGGGGTAGGTGCGCCCATCGAGACCGATGTAGCCACGCATAACGGCGTGCGCGAGCGGATTGCCGCCGCACTCGACCTCCCAGTTGCGGAAGATGAAGCTCTGGTGCGCCTGCGCGGCGTAAATGGAGTTGAGCATAACGGTGGTAGAGCCGGCAGTGGGATTCTTCATGCCGACGGGCACCGAAATGCCGCTCGACACCAGGCGATGCTCCTGGTTTTCGACCGAGCGTGCGCCCACGGCAACATAGCTCAGCAGGTCAACGAGGTACTGGTAGTTGGACGGGTAGAGCATCTCATCGGCGGTAAAGAAGCCCGTTTCTTCAATAACGCGCAGGTGCATATGGCGGATGGCCTTGACGCCCTCGAGCAGGTCGTCGGGAGCCTCGGGGTTGGGGTTGTGCAGAAGACCCTTGTAACCGGTGCCCTTGGTACGCGGCTTATTGGTGTAGACGCGCGGAATGATGATGAGCTTGTCCTTGACCTCCTCGGCGGTCTTGGCCAGTCGGTTCATGTACTCAAGCACCGAATCCTCGCGGTCGGCAGAGCACGGGCCGATGATGAGCACCTTGCGTGCGTCCTCGCGGGTAAAGACTTTGGCGACCTCGGCGTCAAATGCCTGCTTTTTGGCGGTAAGCTCGGCAGAAAGCGGCATTTCCTCGCGGATCTCCATGGGGATCGGCAGCCTGCGTTTGAATTCCATGGCCATAGGGGCCTCCTCAATCTATAGAAAGAGCAATAAGCGTAGTGTCGAATGCTCGGCATTATCCGCTGTCGCACGCTAAAGTGCAAGTCCTTGTCACCCTGAAACCTTCCAAAAAGGGACAGGTTTATTTTGGTAGGTTTTATCTGGGGAAACGTCGGAGGATGTCGGGAGGGAGTGGCGCCATGCGGGACCCTAAGGCTGTTGTCGGTTCCCCAGGAAACACTCCGTGGGCAAAAAATGCCAAATATGAGTACTGTTGCTAACCTAGTAACATATCCGTCTAGCGAGATAATAGACAAAGTGATAAATATGTTCATTAACGTTGGCACGCAGAAGCCTGCTAACGGGCGTTTTGATTAATTCGAAGGCGTATAGAGGCCGCAAAGAGGTCGTTTGAGGTGGTTTTGGCTGTTACTAAAAAGGTGACAGTACTCATATTTGTCCTTTTTTGCCCACGGGGTCTGGAAAGCGCCGTCAATCAGGTCCCAGGGAAGGCGTTTCGAGGCTCGAAGGACACAAAACGGGGGCGCAGGTTGTCCTGCGCCCCCGTTCTCGGGCGTTATTCGTTCCCTGCGGCAGAATTTACGCCGCTTCGTCGAACTGCGAGTTGTACAGGTCGGCGTAGAAGCCGCCCTGGGCGAGCAGCTCGTCGTGCGTGCCCTTCTCGACGATGTCGCCGTCGCGGATCACCAAGATCACGTCGGCGTTGCGGATCGTGGACAGGCGGTGCGCGATAACAAAGCTGGTACGGCCCTGCATCAGCGCATCCATGGCACGCTGAATAAGCTCCTCGGTACGAGTGTCAACGTTGGAGGTTGCCTCGTCCAGAATTAGCGCCGGGCGGTCGGCCAAAATGGCACGGGCGATGGTCACGAGCTGGCGCTGACCCTGCGATAGGTTAGTGCCCTCCTCATTGATCATGAAATCGTAGCCGCCGGCGAGCGTATGGATAAAGTGGTCGCAACGCGCGGCGCGCGCAGCGGCCTCGACCTCGGCATCGCTCGCATCGGGGCGTCCGTAGCGGATGTTCTCGCGGATGGTGCCGTTAAACAGCCAGGTATCCTGCAGTACCATGGCAAACTCGCCGCGCAGTGCCGCACGGTCCCAGTCGCGCACGTCGACGCCCTCGACGCGCAGCGAACCGCCGTCCACGTCGTAAAAGCGCTGCAGCAGCTTAATGAGCGTGGTCTTGCCGGCGCCGGTGGGGCCGACGATGGCGATGGTCTGGCCGGGCTGCGCCTCGCAGCTAAAGTCGTGGATGATGGTCTTGTCGGGCGTATAGCCAAACTTCACATGGTCAAACTCCACGTGGCCGGGGCGCTTCTCAGGGATCTGCGCGTCGGCCTTCTGCTCCTCCTCGGGTGCGGCCAAAAACTCAAACACACGCTCGGTGGCAGCTGCCATCGACTGCATCGTGTTGCTCACGTTGCCCAGCTGCTGCACGGGTTGCGTAAAGTTGCGCACGTACTGGATAAAGCTCTGGATGTCGCCGGGCGTGGCATTGCCGGTCAGCGCGAGCTGCGCGCCCACCACGACAACGCCCACGTAACCCATGTTGCCCACCAGGCTCATAAGCGGCATCATCAGGCCCGACAGGAACTGCGAACGCCAGCCACTAATAAACAGGCGGTCGTTTTGACGGTCGAACTCCTCGATTGAGGCCTCGGCGCGGTCGAACACCTGAATGACGTTTTGACCGGCAAAGTCCTCCTCGATAATGCCGTTGACGGCGCCCAGGACCTGCTGCTGCTCGCGGAAGTACGGCTGCGAGAAGTGAATCATCACCATCAAGATAATTGCGGCTGCCGGCAGCGTGAGCACGGTGACGCCGGTGAGCGGCAGGCTGATCGACAGCATCATGACGAGCACGCCGATAATCTGCGTGACGGACGTAATAAGCTGCGTCACGCTCTGGTTGAGCGACTGGCCGAGTGTATCGACGTCGTTGGTGATGCGGCTGAGCACATCGCCCTTGCTGTGACCGTTGAAGTAGCTCATCGGCACGACGGCAATCTTGGCGGCGATTTCCTTGCGCATGCGGTAGCAGATCTTTTGCGTGACGCCGGTCATGAGCCAGCCCTGGACCAGGCTGCAGACAGAGCTCGCCAGATACAGGCAGAGCAAAAAGCCGAGCGTCTTGGCGATCCAGTTAAAGTCGACATCGCCGGTGCCGTTGACCTTGGCAACCAGGCCCTCGAACAGCTTGGTCGTAACCTGGCCGAGCACCTTGGGTCCCACAATGTTAAAGATGACCGAGCACACGGCAAAAGCGACGGCGGCAAACACGGCAATCTTGTGCTGGCCGATATAGCCGAGCAGCTGCCTCATGGTGCCCTTAAAGTCCTTGGCCTTTTCGCCGCGACGCATGCCGCCCATGCGGCCCATGGGACCACGCTGGCGGGTGGGCTTGGGAATCTGAGTCTTGGTCTCGTCTGCCATTAGCGCTCGCCTCCTTCCATGACGGCTGAAATTTCTTCTTGGGTAAGCCCCAGCTCCTCGGCGGAAAGCTGCGACTGTGCGATCTCTAGGTACGCCGGGCAGCTGCGCAGCAGCTCCTCGTGCGTGCCGGTGCCCACTACGTGGCCGTCGTCGAGCACGATGATCTGGTCGGCGTGCATGATGGTCGCGATGCGCTGGGCCACGACCACGAGTGCAGCGTCGGTGACGTTTTTGGCAAGCTCTTCGCGCAGGCGCGCGTCGGTCTTGTAGTCAAGCGCGCTAAACGAATCATCGAACACCACGACCTCGGGCTTCTTGGCCAGGGCGCGGGCGATGGCCAGACGCTGGCGCTGACCGCCCGAAACATTGGAGCCACCCTGGCTGATGGGGGAGTCGTAACCGCCCTCGCGCTCGGCGATAAAGTCCTCGGCCTGTGCGATGCGTGCGGCCTGGTGCATGTCATCGTCGCTTACCATGTCGCCGGCAAACTTGAGGTTGCTCTCGACAGTGCCCGAGAACAGGCGCCCCTGCTGCGGGATGTAACCAATGCGGCGGCGCAGCTCGGAAAGGGTCATGTCGCGCACGTCGATACCGTCGAGCGAAATGCTGCCGCCCGTGACATCGTACAGGCGCGGAATCAACTGCACGAGCGTGGACTTGCCCGAGCCCGTGGAGCCAATGATGCCGAGCATCTGACCGGCATGTGTGGTGAAGTTCACGCCGCTGATGACATCGGCGCGGGCATCGGGATACTGGAAGCTCACATCGCGGAAGGTGAGCTCACCGCGCGGCGCGCTGGCCGCGGGCAGTTTGGGCGAGACGGGGTCGTTGATGCTGGTGGGGCAAGTGATGACCTCTTCCACACGCTCGGCTGCGACCTCGGCGCGGGGCAGGATAACCGAAACCATGGTGAGGATCATAAACGCCATGACGATCTGCATGGTATAGGAGATAAACGCCATCATGTTGCCGACCTGCATCACGCCGTCGGACACGCCCTGCGCGCCAAACCAGACGATAAGCACGGTGATGCAGTTCATGACGAGCATCATGAGCGGCATCATAAAGCTCATGGCGCGGTTGGTGTAGAGCTGCGTGGTCATCAGGTCGAGCGAAGCCTTGTCAAAACGCTCGAGCTCATGCTCCTCGCGGTTGAACGAGCGGATGGGCATCAGGCCATCGAGCAGCTCGCGGGCGGTAAGGTTCACGCGGTCAACAAAGCTCTGCATCTTTTTGAACTTGGGCATGGTGAGGCCCATAAGCACGCCGACGACGGCCGAGACCGCGATGATGGCAACGGCGATGGTCCACTCCAGGCCGGTATGGTTGGCCAGGACGCGCATGACGGCGACGATGCCCATGACGGGGGCCATCAGACACATGCGGATAAACAGAGTTGCGGCCATCTGGATTTGCTGAATGTCGTTGGTGCAGCGGGTGATGAGCGAGGCCTGGCTAAACTTGCCCACCTCGGCCGGCGAGAAGTGCATAACCTTGTTGAAGGTCTCGCGGCGCAGGTCGCGGGCGATGGAGCAGGCGGTGCGCGAAGCCACGGCACCGGTCAGGATGGTGGCGACGAGCGATACCAGGCACAGCCCAAACATCGTGGTCGCCATGCGGCTCAGGTAGGCGTTCTGCACGTCGGCGGGGTCGATGCCCTGTGCCTTGTACTCGTCCTGTACATAGCTCACGGCGCGCTGGGTGACGATGGAGCCCGACATGGAGCCCATTTTGTCTGCCATTTGGTTGGCGCCCTCGACGAGCTTGCTTTGGTCTACCAGACCGCCCTCGACACCCAGGCGCAGGCTCTTCATGGTGATCTTACCGCCGTCGGCATCAATCTGCTTTTGCATGTTCTGCGCCGCCGCGGCTTTCTGCTGCATCTCGGCGAGCTGCTCGGGCGTCATCGCTGCCATTTGCTCGGGGGTGGGCATGGCCTGGGCAGCGTTGTCGTCTTTCTCGCTGGACGAGCCCGTCATGTCGCCCATGGAGTCGGCGTCGATGCCCTGGTCGAGCGAAAGAACGACGGTCTCGGGCAGGCTCATAATGTCGGCAATCTTGCCTCCATCGGCACGCTCTTCCTCGGTGCCCATGTACGTTCGAATGCCGTTTTTGTCAGCCTTGCTAAACACGGCCTCCACAGCCTTGGCGTCCTTGGCGCTCATAAAGAGTTCGAGGTCGTCGAGCGATTCGGCGCGAATGGTGTCGGGCACGGGCGAGGCGATGCCGCCTTGCTGCACGCCCACGTCGACGATGTCGCTCATATAGGTAGGCAGTGCCAGATCGGCGTTGCAGCTGATTACGATAAGTACGATAGCTGCAAACAGTGCCAGGACATGTTTTTTAAAGAGCTTGAGAATCCTCACTCGGCATCTCTCCTTTCTTGATTACGGTCGATAATTTCGTTGGCACGCCTTAGAAGACGCACCATCTCTTGGGTATCTGTTTCGCCGAGCTGCTCGAGGAAAGCCGTGGTGCGGTCCTCGAATTCCCGACGTTTGATTTCGAGATCCTGGAATCCTTTGTCGGTCACCGTGACGTGCACGCGACGACGGTCGGTCTTTGAGTGCTCGCGCTCGACCCAGCCCTTGGCTTCGAGAGCGCGTAGGATATTGGCGATGCGGGCACTCGAGACCCAGGCGCGATCAGCGAGTTCGCTCGGCGTGAGCGAACCGCCGGCGAGTATGAGGGCGCGCATGACGGCCATCTCGCCGCCGAGGGCTTTGTCCGCAAAGCGCGAAATGCGCTGATGCATGCTGCCGAACTCGGTAAGGAGCTGGCGCCCAAGTTCACGGAAATCGGTATCTTCCACCGAAAACCCCTAACACTAGAAACTATTTTCGGTGAAAGATGATACCCCCGCTCAACCATCCTATTCGGTGGATTTCTAGGCATGTCCCAAAAATCTACTTGGCCGCTAGGCAATATTAAGAGTGCATTAAGACTTAAAATCATTCAATTGCTGAAGCGTTTCAAAGAACTATTATGCACGCGGTTAGGCGAAGGGTTGTCACCACCATGACGACTGGGACTCATATAATCGCCACGTGCGATGCTCCAACTTCCCGCAAGGAGACACCTTACATAAAGGGGGATGGAGTCATGGCATTTGACTTCACGGGTAAAACCGCGATCGTTACCGGTGGCACTCAGGGCATTGGCCTCGAGATCGCCAAGGGTATCGTTGCGGGCGGCGGACACGTCGCGCTCATCGCAAGGAACGCTGCTAAGGGCGAGGCCGCTGTGGCCGAGCTTGGCGAGGGCAACAAGTTCTATCAGCTCGATGTTGCCGATGCGCCCAAGGCGCGCGAGACCGTCGAGCAGATTTTTACGGACCTGCCGCAAACCAACATCCTGATCAACTGCGCTGGCGTCATCAGCACCAAGAAGTTCGACGAGATCGATGACACCGAGTGGCGTCGCACCATCGACATCAACCTCAACGGTACCTTCACTATGATGAACGCCGTGTACCCGCACTTTAAGGCGGCCCATGCCGGCACTATCGTCAACGTGAGTTCCGTTGCGGGCAAGATCGGTGGCGGCCTGCTCGGCACAGCCGCCTACGCCAGCTCCAAGGCCGGTGTTAACGGTCTGACCAAGGCAGTCGCCAAGGAAGGCGGCAAGTTCGGCGTCCGCTGCAACGCCGTGTGCCCGTCGCTCACGTTGACCGATATGACCTCGATTCTCTCTGACGAGAACTCTCAGCGCATCATCAACGGTATCCCTCTGGGCCGCGCCGCCCAGGCCAGCGAGCCTGCGCAGATGGTGCTGTTCTTCGCTTCCGACCTCGCCAGCTTCGTGAACGGCGAGATTGGTGACTGCGACGGCGGCATCGTCCTGGACGGGTAATACCCCGCGGTGATCGTTTGGCGGCGACCCTGGCGACTCGGGGTTGTCGCCTTCTTTCTGACATAGGCGCGTGCGGCTTCGATTCGCATGCATCCAAAGGAGATATATATGAGTGAATCGACTGCGGTGGAGGCGCCGGCGGCAAAGGAGCCGTTTTTTAAGATGTCCTCCATCCCGGGTGCCAATATTTTGGTGCCGCTTTTGCTGGGCTGCCTGCTCAACACGCTATTCCCCGACCTGTTTAAGACGCTCGGCAGCTTTACGCTTGGCATGACCCAGCAGGGTGCAGGCCCGCTCGTGGGCGCCTTTTTGCTGATTGTCGGCACGACGATTTCGTTTAAGAGCGCTCCTGCCGCCGCTGCCCGCGGTGCCATCATCATTGCCGTCAAGCAAATCGTGGTCGTTGCCGTGTCGCTGCTCATCCTGTATGTGTTCAACGACAACCTGTTTGGCATCTCTGCCATGGTGATGCTGGCCGCTTGCACCGGCGCCAACAATGCTATGTACGCTGGTCTGATGGGCACCATGGGTAACGAGGCCGAGCGTGGCGCCGTCGCCATCACTACGCTGGTTGTCGGCCCTCCGGTCACGATGATCGTGCTCGGCGCTGCCGGTCAGGCTCCGATCGGTTGGTCACTCGTGGGCGCCATCCTGCCGATCGTCGTCGGCATTATCCTGGGCAACCTGTTCCCCAGCTTTAAGAAGATGATGGCACCGGCACTTTCCGCCATCATCGTGCTCGTCTTCTTTGCCATGGGCTCGACCATGACCTTTGGCCAGCTCATTAATGGCGGTCTTCCCGGTATTCTGCTCGGCGTGATCTGCTCGGTGGTCTTTGCAATTCCCGTCATCGCGGTCGATAAGCTCACGGGCGGTACGGGTGTCGCAGGTGCGGCCATTTCGAGCTGCGCCGGAGCCAATGTGGCCACGCCTGCTGCCATGGCAAGCGTCAACGGGGCCATGTACGGCGGTGCGGTGCTCGCAACGGCCACGGCACAGGTTGCTGCCTGCGCAATCGTGACGGCTATTTTGACCCCGCTGGTCACCAGCTGGTGCTACAAGCATTTTGAGGGCCAGGGCAACAGCAAGGCAACGACCGACAAGGCCGCCGCAGCCGCCTAATGCCAAGCGGCAATCAAAGCTAAAAACTAGCTACGCCACAGGGCGGCCACGGGGGATACCGTGGCCGCCCTGCAGTTTCTGTAGGGTCTCTGGGACACTTTACCCTGCTAAAGCTGGCATAACAGCTAGAGCGAACGTCGTACAAAGGCAAGGAAAAATAACATACAAATCGGTGAACGGTAGTTGTTCGCGCTCGCATTTCCTGCGGATTTGTTAAAAACGTCCTTATGATATAAAAAAAGAAACATATAACAGCCCAGATGGAGAGGGCCGCTATGTTATCCTTCTCAAACGGGTGAAATCTTGGGTTTTGGGTTGCAGTTCCAAGGTGGACAAACGTTTTTCCCTGTACCAACGTGTGGTGAAGAACGGAAGAAGCCGGTAGTGCAAGCCGATAATTCAAGAATTCAATAAGCAGCGGTGTGAGAGAGCGCCGCATTACACGTAACTAGGAGCGTGGTTACACAATGCAGGAGGCATGGGAAGGCTTCAAAGAAGGCATTTGGACGGGAGAGGTTGACGTCCGAGACTTCATCCAGAAGAACTACACCCCCTATGAGGGCGACGAGTCGTTCCTCGCCGGCCCGACCGAGCGTACCAAGGAGCTGTGGGGCGAGGTTCTCGACCTGCTGCTTAAGGAGCGCGAGCAGGGCGGTGTCCTCGATATGGACACCAAGACCGTTACGGGTATCGTGAGCCACCCCGCTGGCTACATCGATAACGCCCACCGCGAGAAGGAGACCATCGTCGGTCTCCAGACTGACAAGCCGCTCAAGCGCGCTCTGCACGTCAACGGCGGTATCCGCATCGCTTGCCAGGCTGCCAGCCAGCACGGCTACAAGGTCGACGAGAACGTTGTCGAGCGCTACACCTTCGAGCGCAAGACTCACAACGCCGGCGTCTTCGATGTTTACACCCCCGAGATGCGTGCTTGCCGCTCGGCTCACATCATCACCGGTCTGCCCGATGGCTATGGCCGCGGCCGCATCATCGGCGACTACCGTCGTGTTGCCCTGTACGGCGTCGACTACCTGATCAAGGACAAGGAGGCCCAGAAGGCTTCCACCCCGACGGTCATGACCGCCGACAACATCCGCGACCGTGAGGAGCTGCAGGAGCAGATCCGCGCCCTCGGCGAGCTCAAGATGATGGCCGAGACCTATGGTTTCGATATTTCCAACCCTGCTACCAACACGCAGGAGGCCATCCAGTGGATGTACTTCGCCTACCTCGCTGCCGTTAAGGAGCAGAACGGCGCCGCTATGTCCATCGGCCGTACCTCCACGTTCATCGACATCTACGCTGAGCGCGACCTTGCCAACGGTACCTTCACTGAGGAGCAGATCCAGGAGTTCGTGGATCACTTCATCATGAAGCTCCGCATGGTCAAGTTTGCCCGTACCCCCGAGTACCAGGCCCTGTTTACCGGCGATCCGCAGTGGGTCACCGAGTCCATCGGCGGCATGGGTGTTGACGGCCGTACGCTCGTTACCAAGATGAGCTACCGCTACCTGCACACGCTCGAGAACATGGGCACCAGCCCCGAGCCCAACATGACCGTTCTGTGGTCGACCCGTCTGCCCGAGAACTTCAAGAAGTTCTGCGCCAAGACTTCTGTCGCCAGCTCCTCGATCCAGTACGAGAACGACGACCTCATGCGCGTTTACCACGGCGACGACTACGGCATCGCCTGCTGCGTGTCCTCCATGCGCATCGGCAAGGAGATGCAGTTCTTCGGCGCCCGTGCCAACCTGGCCAAGTGCCTGCTGTATGCACTCAACGGCGGTGTTGACGAGGTCTCCAAGAAGCAGGTCGGCCCCAAGTATCGCGCCGTCGAGGGCGATACGCTCGATTACGACGACGTTGTGGCCAAGTACAACGACATGATGAAGTGGCTCGCTGGCGTGTACGTCAACTCTCTGAACATCATTCACTACATGCACGACAAGTATTGCTACGAGCGCATCCAGATGGCCCTGCACGACAAGCACGTGCACCGCTGGTTCGCTACGGGCATCGCTGGTCTTTCCGTCGTGGCTGACTCCCTGTCCGCCATCAAGTACGCCAAGGTTCACCCCGTCCGCGACGAGAATGGCATCATCGTCGACTTCGAGACCGAGGGCGAGTTCCCCAAGTACGGTAACGACGACGACCGCGTCGACCAGATCGCTCACGACGTTGTGCACCAGTTCATGGAGTACATCCGCATGAACGACACCTACCGCAACTCCGTGCCCACGACCTCGGTTCTGACCATTACCTCCAACGTCGTGTACGGTAAGAAGACCGGTTCCACGCCCGACGGCCGCAAGGCTGGCCAGCCGTTCGCCCCGGGTGCTAACCCCATGCACAAGCGCGATAGCCACGGCGCCATCGCTTCGCTGTCTTCGGTTTCCAAGCTCCCGTTCCGCGATGCTCAGGACGGCATTTCCAACACCTTCTCCATCATCCCGAGTGCGCTCGGCAAGGAGGACCAGGTGTTCTTTGGCGATATCGACCTTGATCAGCTGGGCGAGTAACTATTGTTAGTGCTATACTAACAATAACGATTACCGATTAGCGCGCCGGTTTCGGCCGGCGCCTATCAATCGAAGGAGACACATTATGAAGGTTTCTGAAGTTTCCGAGACTCAGGCCGATAACCTGGTCCACATGCTCGACGCTTACGCCGAGAAGGGTGGCCACCACCTGAACATCAACGTCTTCAACCGTGAGACGCTGCTCGACGCTCAGGCCCACCCCGAGAAGTACCCGCAGCTGACCATCCGCGTTTCCGGCTATGCCGTGAACTTCCACACGCTCACCAAGGAGCAGCAGGACGAGGTCATTTCGCGTACCTTCCACGACAAGTTCTAAAGGGGTTTAACTCCCGCAGGATCGCCGGGCCGCTTTGGGTTACTTTCCAAAACGTCCTCGGACATGCAAAGGGCTCCGCTGCGCGCTTCGCGCGGCGGAGCCCTTTGCGTCCTGACGCTCCTATTTGGCAAGGTGTTTTTTAGAATCCATTTTGCGCTCGGCCTCGAAGGCCTGCCTGTCCCAATCGAGCGGAAGTCCGGCCTCGACCCATGCCTCGTAGGCCCTCCTTATGGGCTTGAGCTCCCTTTGGCCCCTCTCCAGCATCGAGATGTACTTCTCGCTGGTGCCCAGTATGGACGCCGCCCTCACCTGGCTGACCTTCGCCGCGCGCCTGGCCGCCACGAGCTCCGAGGCGTCCTCGGGCCTCCTGATCTCGTGCGGGCGCATCAGCGCCCGGTACGCCTCCCTGGCCACGTAGCGCTTGAGGCACCTCATGACCTCCCTGTCGCTCTTTCCCCGCCCCCTGGCCCTCTCGGCGTACTCGGCGGTCTCGGGGTCGCGCATGACCCTCTGCCTCGCGATCTCGTGCAGCGCGCTGTTCGCCTGCCGGTCGCCGCCCCTGTTGAGCCTGTGCCTCACGGTCTTGCCGCTCGAGGCGGGGATGGGGCAGGCGCCGCATATCGCCGCGAACGACGCCTCGGAGCGCAGTCTGCCCGGGTTGTCCCCGGCCGCGACCGCGAGCTTGGCCGCGCTCACGGGCCCGCACCCGTACATCGCCAGCAGCGCGGGGCAGTTCTCCTCCAGGGACGCCTCGATCGCGCGCTCCATGTCGAGCGCCGCGTCGCGCGCCGCCGCCCACAGGTCCGCCAGCGCGCCGAGCGCGGCGCCCAGCGCGCCCTCGGCGCGCACGGAGGGGAGCTCCTCCATCAGCCTCGGCCCCGCCATCCCGCGGAACCTCGACCTGAGCCCCTCCGGCGCGGTGGTGAGCAGCGACCTCGCGGTGTTGATCGCCGAGGTCCGCGCCTTCACCGCCCCGGAGCGCGCCGCGAGCATGCAGCGCACCCCGTCGACCCACCCGTCCTGGCTCTTGGGGGTCCCGAGCCTTGAGCCGGACATCGCCGCGCGGGCCGCCCTCTCCGCGTCCGCCTCGTCGCACTTTCCCTGCCCCGGGCGCCTCCTCTGCGTCCTCGCCGGGGAGAGCGCCTCGCGCACGGGCATCCCCAGCGACGCGAGGTGCCTGGTGAGGCCCGCCCCGTAGGACGACGTCCCCTCCATCGCGACGCAGGCCGGCTCCCCGGCCGCCGCGATCGCCCCGGCGAGCGCCTCGTATCCCGCCGCGTCGGCGGGGAACTGGCGGGACAGGACCTTGCGGCCCCTCCAGTCCAGGACGCACAGCCAGTGCGAGTCGGCGTGGGTGTCGACCCCGCAGAAGACCGGTCCGCGGGCGCCGGGTGTCGATTCGGTTCTCATGTCTCGCTCCGTTCTTTCCGTGCTCGCCTGGACCGGGCAGACGGCACACTGACGGGGCGCGATAGAATGCGGTTGTTCGGGTCCGCGGTATCGCTCCATGCTCCTATTAGGTCATGCGGCGGTCTCGGCTCGCCGCGGCCCGCGCGGGACATGTCAGGAAACGAGGGCAGCCCTGTGGGCGCCAGCGGAATGTGGGGTCACCGCGCGGTCCGCATCTGATGGTGTCGACGTCAATGGTATACGGGTGCACCATCGACGTCTTCAATACAGAAAATATCAGTGCGGAATGTTTTGGAAAGTAACCCAAAGCGGCCCGGCCGGGGTCCTGTGTAGTCACCCTTTAGGTGGAACTCTCCTAATTATTTGGATGAGTCGTTTACTTACTTGTACTGTTACCGTCTTCCCGCTCTTGTTGGGGTATGCTTTGTTCGTATGTAAACGTATGACATGTTGATGGGGGAGGGTGCTATGGCTCGCGAGAGTGCTCGTTCTAAGGATACGGCTAAGCCTGGCATCAAGGAAGTTGCGGCGGTGGCGGGGGTTTCGCCTACTACGGTATCTCGCGTGCTTAATAATCGCGGCTATATTAGCCAAGAGACCCGCGATAAGGTCCATGCCGCGATGAAGCGCATCAACTATACGCCCAACGATATCGCCCGTGCCATGCTCAACGGTCGCCTGAATCTTATCGGTATGATCGTCCCCTATGTCAGCAGTCCGTTTCATGCCCAAGTGGTTCAAGTCATTGAGCATACCCTGGCCGAAAACGGTTTTAAGATGCTGCTGTGCAATAGCGCCAATCGACCCGAGCTTGAGCGCTCTTATATCGACATGCTTCGACGCAATATGGTTGATGGCGTCATCGTCAACTCGCTTAATATCGGTGCCGAGGCGTATGCCGAGATGGGCTTGAGTCTGGTTGGTATCGACTGCGACCTTGGCGAAGCCTCTGTTCAGATTGCGAGCGACAGCTATAGCATCGGCGAACTTGCCACGCGTCGCCTGATCGATGACGGATGTTCACGCATCCTGTGCCTGCGCAGCAATAGCCGCATGCGCATGCCTGCCAATAAGCGTACCGATGCCTACCTCGATGTTGTTGAGCAGGCCGGTTTGCCCGCGCTTGTCCGTGAGGTTGAGTTCGTTAAGCCCGACGACGAAAAGAGCGCGGTCGTTGCGAAGATCCTCGATGAGAACCCCGATATTGACGGCATCTTTGCGGGAGACGACACGATGGCGGCTATCTGTCTTAACGTGATGAAGCAGCGCGGCTTGAGCGCTCCGGGCGATATTAAGGTCGTGGGCGCGGATGGTGCCCGCCGCACTATGACGTTTATGCCTGACTTAACAACCGTACGCCAAGATATCGATCGCATCGGAGAGCTCGCGGCCCAATCCATCATTGCTCTTATTAACGGCGAAAAGCCCGAATCGAATATCAAGCTCCCCGTTGAACTCATTGAGGGTAAAACCGCGTAGTTCATCCCGTGCCAAAAGAATTCCTCAAACACCTCTGATGACCGTTCGCCGGCATATGTCAACCGTTTGCCGACGACTGGAACTGCGAAAAGACGTATTGGTGTGAAAACGTTTGACATATGAAAACGATTGACATATCTTGCCATTGTACCGAGTTAGTATCTCGTGAGAAAGGAAGTCTCGGATGCACAAGGTGTATTACCAGCCTGAGGGAATTTGGGTAGGCGACATCATGCCGTACGGCGAGGACGGCACGTTCTATCTCTATCATCAGCGTGACACGCGAAACCCCGGACCTTTCGGAGAGCCGTTTGGCTGGGCACTCGCGACAACCAAGGACTTCGTCAATTACAAAGACTTTGGCGAGAGCCTTGAGCGTGGCGGCGACGAGGAAGTCGACCAGTATGTTTATGCCGGCACGGTGTTTAAGGTGGGCGACAAGTACCATGCGCTCTACACTGGTTGCAATCGCGATAAGGTCAAGGCACGCTTGATGAAGCAGGTTCTTCTTCACGCAACGAGTGACGACGCCGTCAAGTGGGAGAAGAACATCGCCGAGACGCTGCTTCCGCCCCAGGAGGGTTACGATGACCGCAACTGGCGCGATCCCTTTGTGCTTTGGGATGAGGAGAACGAAGAGTACATGCTCATCCTCGGCACGCGTGTGGGCGAGGACAAGCGTCTGATGACCGGTCGTCTGGTCAAGTTCACCTCCAAGGACCTGGATACCTGGGAGTTCCAGGGCGACTGGTGGAATCCGGGCCTGTACACCATGTTCGAGATGCCTGATCTCTTTAAGATGGGCGACTGGTGGTATCTGGTGTTCTCCGAGTACAGTGATGGCAACAAGACCCGTTACCGCATGTCTCGCTCTATCAACGGTCCTTGGATCACTCCTGCGGACGATTCCTTCGATGGCCGCGCGTACTATGCCGCGCGTACCGCATTTGATGGTGAGCGCCGCGTTCTCTTTGGTTGGGTTCCTACGCGTGACGAGGGCGGTGACCCCAGCTCTTACCTGTGGGGTGGCACCTTTATGCCCCTCGAGATCGTTCAGCGTGCCGACGGAACGCTCGGCACCAAGCTCCCCGACAGCATGCTTGGCGCCTTTGGCGAGGGCAAGGCTGTCGAGACCTTTGAGCTTTCCTGCGAGTCGGGCAAGGTCGAGCAGGTGCTCGCCGCGGATGCCGGCTCCACCTACTTGCTCGATGCCGACATTGAGCTCGGCGGTAACGCTGCCGGCTTCTCGGTCAAGTTCGCCGAGGACGCCGAGACTGGTCTTGCCTATGAGTTCCGCGCCAACCTGCGCGAGGGCAAGCTCGAGTTCACGCCGGCTCCCCAGTACCCGTGGTTCCAGGTCAACAACATGGGCCTCGAGCGTCCGTTGTTCTTTAAGGGCGAGGGCACTCACCATGTGCGTCTGGTCGTCGACGACGACATCGCGACCATCTTTGTCGATGATGTTGCGCTCAACGCTCGCTTCTGCAACAAGCAGGGCCAGGGTGTGGCGCTTACCGTCACCGACGGTGCGCTCAAGTGCGCAAACGCAACGATCGCGTCTCTGTAGCGGCAACGAACCGTTTTATGATTTAGAAAAGGAATGGAGAGGAACATGGACTACAAGGCAGTGTCCCAGCAAGTCGTCGACAACGTCGGCGGACTGGAGAACATCGAGGGCGCCACGCATTGCGTGACCCGTCTGCGTCTGGTGCTCAAGGATACGAGCAAATACAACAAGGCCGAGCTCGAGAACATCGATGGCGTCAAGGGCGTGCTGTACAACAGCGGCCAGCTCATGATCATCTTCGGTACCGGTACCGTCAACAAGGTTTACGATGAGTTTATGGCTCTGACGGGCGTTAAGGAGATCAGTGCTTCCGAGGTCAAGGGCGCCGAGGCGGACAAGAAGGGCAAGTTCTTCTCGGTCCTCAAGGTATTCTCGGACATCTTTATCCCCATCATTCCCGCCTTCGTCGGCGCTGCAATCATCATCGGCCTTAAGTCGCTGATCGTTGCCAACGGCCTCTTTGGCATGGAGGGCAGCCTCGCCGATCACAGCGAGTTCCTCAAGAACCTCGCAAGCTTCTTTGCCATTATCGCCACCACGTTCGACTACCTGCCTGTCCTGGTTATGTACAGCGCGGTCAAGCGTTTTGGCGGTAACCCGATCCTGGGCATCCTCGTCGGTATCGTCATGGTTCACCCGAGCCTTATGAACCGCAACACGTTCGTTATGGACCCGACGGGTGCTGAGTACTGGAACTTCGGTCCGCTATCCATTCCCATGGTTGCTTTCCAGGGCGGTGTGTTCCCCGCAATCCTGACTGCCTGGTTTATGGCCAAGGTCGAGAAGATTGCCCAGAAGTACATCCCCGAGGTCGTTTCGTTCGTCTTTGTCCCGACCGTTACCCTGATTCTTGCTAACGTTGCCCTGTTCACCGTGTTCGGCCCGCTCGGCAACCTGATCGGTGACGTCCTCGCCGGCGTAATCGATATCCTGTACAACAGGATGGGCGTCTTTGGTGCCTTTGTCTTCGCCGCGTTCCTGCAGCCGCTCGTCGTTACCGGTACGCATCAGTTCATCCAGGGTATCGAGGCAAACCTTGTTGCCACGACTGGCTTCAACTACATCCAGGCCATCTGGTCGGTTTCCATCATCGCCCAGGGCGGCGGCGCCATCGGTATGTACCTCATTCACAAGAAGCACTCCAAAGAGCGCAACATCTGCATGTCGTCCTTTATCCCGACGCTGGTCGGAATCTCCGAGCCCGCTATCTTTGCTGCAAACATGCGCTATTCGATCATTCCGTTCATCTGCGCATGCATCGGTGCAGGCTGCGGCGGTGCCTTCGTCAAGCTCTTTGAGGTGCGCGCTATCGGTCAGGGTCTGACCGGTGTGCTTGGCCTGCTCATCGTCACACCCGAGACTCTCGTGTGGTATGTGGCTGGCAATCTCATCGCCTTCATCGTGCCGATCGTCTTGATCTTTGCCTACAACAAGGCAAAGGGCGTGCCGACCACCGATGAAGAGGGCGCTGGCGCTGGCTTCGACGTTAGCTTCTAGTTGAGCCGTTCAGCGTAATGTGCGGATAAGTCCATTTGGGGAAGGGCGTTCGGCTCGTGTGAGTCGAGCGTCCTTTCCTATAGACGAGAAGGTCAATGGCGATGTTTAATCAAAAAAACAAGGTGATGCGTGCGGACTATGAGCAGTGGCGTGCCGGACAGGATGAGACGGCGGCTCGCATCGCGTCCGACCCCGATAGGCTTTTGTTCCATGTGGAGCCTGAGCTTGGCTGGCTCAACGACCCCAACGGATTGGTGCAGATCGGTGATACGTATCACATCTATCATCAATACGATCCGTTCGATGCTGCGCATGGTGGTCCAGTGCTTTGGAACCATCTGACGACAAAGGATTTTGTGACGTACGAGAATCACGGCCCCGTGCTGTTCCCCGATTCCGATTTGGATTCGAGTGGAGCGTATTCTGGTTCTGCCTTTGTACGTGATGGCAAGATTCACTACTTCTATACCGGCAACGTTAAGCATTTTGACCGCGATGATTACGACTACGTGTTGACGGGCCGTGAGCAAAACCAGATTCATATGGTTGCCGAGAATCCCGACGAATTGGGCGAGAAGCGCATAGCTGTTGGGCCGGTCGATTACCCCGACGATATCGGTACGCACGTGCGCGACCCCAAGATCCTTGAACACGACGGTATCTACTACATGGTTCTCGGCGCTCGTACGAAAGACGATCGCGGGTGCGTGCTTGTCTATACCTCGCGTGATCTAGAGGACTGGGGCTATGCGACGCGCATTGAGCTGGGCGAGAAGTTTGGCTTTATGTGGGAGTGTCCTGATCTGTTTGAGCTCGATGGCGAGCTTATTCTCGTTTGCTGTCCGCAGGGCGTGCCCGCCGATGGCTGGCGTTACCGCAATCCGCATCAGTGCGTGTGGTTCTCCATCGAGGCCGATTGGGAGGCGCCGAGCTTTAAGATCGTCGGCCAGGGTATGCCTCCGATGGTCGATGCCGGTTTTGATTTCTATGCCCCGCAGTCCTTTGTGGACGCTGCAGGTCGGCGTTTGATGATCGGATGGTCGGGTTGCCCCGATGCGAAGGCGGAAAGCCCGACGATGGCGCGCGGGTGGCAGTGCGCGTTGACGGTGCCGAGAGAGTTGAGCATGCGCGGCGGCAAGCTCTGCCAGCAACCGGCGCACGAGATTGAGAGAATGCGCGGCGCCTGCGTTCGTGCTGTAGGCGGAGAGACCGTCGAGGAGCCGGGACGCCTGTTTGATGTCGTGGTTTCCTGTGAGGGAGCCAAGATGATCGAGCTCGAAATCCGCAAGGGTGTCTTTGTGCGTTATGCGGACGGGATGCTTACCCTCGATATGGGTGACGAAGGCTATGGGCGCGACCAAAGGTCGATCGAGCTCAGCGAGCTTCGCGACCTGCGCGTGCTTTCGGACACTACGATGGTCGAGATTTTTGCCAACGGCGGCGAGGCAGCACTTACGAGCCGTACCTATTCGTCGGCGGTTCCGGCGATGGCGCTGCACGCCGAGGGTGCGGCGTCGATGGATTTCTACCGCCTCGCTCATTAACCGTGCATGGGGCACGATTGGACTTGTTGGGCGGAATGTGTCGCAGTTGCCGCGGCCAACTACCGCTTACCGCATATAGTGACCGTTTGCGGAATAAGTAACACTCCTTAATAAACCGTGTAGAATCTCAGATAAGCACGGAGTTTTCCAGGGAGACGCTGTCCTTTGTTATGTGCAAAGGGCGGCGTCTCTTTGGCGCTTGGGGGTCGTTCTGTAGCAGGACGGCGGGCGTGTGTCACATATTAAAAAGCCAACGTCGAGATGGGTCGTGATAATAATGGGCAAGTACATAATCGTGGTTGAATCTGGTTCGGATGTGACGCCAGAGCTCTGCGAGCGCTACGGCATCGTGCGCGTGCCTATGCATGTCACGATTGGTGACGAGACCGTCGAGGACGGCTCGATCGATCCGCTCGAGATTTATTCGCGCTGCAACGAGTTTGGCGTGATGCCCAAGACCAGCGGCTGTGCGCCGGCAGATTTTGCGCATGTGTACGACCGCATCCATGCCGAGCAACCCGACGCGACCATTCTGCATCTTGCATATTCCGAGGCCACGACCTGCTCGCATCAATCATCGAAGATCGCCGCCAAGGGTCGCGACTACGTCTACTCCATGGACACGCGTTTTGTCTCGGTGGGCCAGTCGCTTGTTGTCGTCGAGACCGCCAAATACATCGAGGCTCACCCCGATGCCACCGTCGACGAGATCTTCGCCTTCGCGAACTCCGTCATGGACCGCGTGCTGCTGGGCTTTGTTCCTACCGATCTTGCCTTCCTTAAGGCGGGCGGTCGCTTGTCCAACGTCGCATTCCTTGGCGCACATCTGCTCAAGATTAAGCCCTGCATTGAGGTGACGGGCGGCAAGTTCGTGGCGACCAAGAAGTTCCGCGGCTCTATGCTCAAGTGCGCCCGCGCCTTTATTGACCACATGGTTGCGAAGGGCGAGATCGACTACTCGCACATTGGCCTGGCGTATTCGGTAGGCCTTTCCCAGGAGCTGCGCGACGACATGGAAGTCTATGCGCACGACCTGGGCTTTAAGGACATTACCTGGACTCAGGTCGGCGGCGTCATCTCGAGCCACTGCGGCCCGACCGCCTTCGGTGCGGTGCTCACGCTTAAAGCGTAAAGGCCGCAGGCGAGCGTTCTTCAGCCTGACATCTCGACGTAGACCCCAGCCATGGTGATGGGGGATAGATTAAAACGTGCCATTCTAGCCCGAGACGTTTAAACGCAAGCACATGGGCTAGAATGGCTCTGGCATTTTAATTGGTTGCATCCAAGGAGAGGCAAGGTAGCGCGAATGGCAGAAATGACGCTTGAGGGTGTGGACGCTCGTCCCGAGGACTCTGCGTTTGCCCTTGGCCGCGTGCATTCAATCGAGACGATGGGGACGGTCGACGGACCCGGCATCCGCTTCGTAGTGTTTGTCCAAGGCTGCCCCATGCGCTGTGCGTATTGCCACAACCCCGATACCTGGTCGGTTAACGGTGGCACGATGGTGACCGTCGAGCACCTTATGGACGAGTTCCAGAGTAACCATGAGTTTTACCGCAGCGGTGGTATTACGGTGTCCGGCGGCGAGCCGCTCCTGCAGCCTGAGTTTTTGGCCGACCTGTTCCACGCCATGCACAATAACCACGATGGTCGTGTGCACACCTGCTTGGATAGCTGCGGCTATGCGTTCGATCCCGCGCATCCCGAGAAGTTCGATGCCGTGCTCAACGAGACCGACATGGTACTGCTCGATATTAAGCATGCCGACCCGGTCGAGCATAAAAAGCTGACTGGGTGCGATCCCGCACGCATTCTGGCGTTTGGCGATGAGCTTGCACGTCGCAAGATCAAGGTCGTTATCCGCCACGTGGTGGTGCCGGGCATTACCGACACGGTGGAGGAGTGCGAGAAGCTCGGTCGCCTCATCGCTCCATGGCACAACGTGGTGGGCCTGGAAATGCTGCCGTATCACACGATGGGTGTCGTCAAGTACGAGCAACTGGGCATTCCCTATAAGCTCGAGGGCGTGCCCCAGATGGATACCGCGCGCATGCCCGAGTTGCGTAATGCCGTTATGACCGGCATGAAAAAGCGCCGCGCGGAGCTAAAAAACGCCATCGGCTAGCAAGTCTTTTGCTCCTCTACGATACCCGCGCTGCGGTGGTCTAGCGACTTCGTATTGCGCGGTTGAGTCAAAATGCTGGTACCATACCGTGGATAGCAGTTTTCACGGGTTTGGGGGATGGTATGCCTACCATCGCAATCATCGGTGCACTCGAAAAAGAGGTTGCGCAGATTAAAGAAGAACTGAACGGCGCTCGTGTGGCACAAGAGGCGGGCTTGACCGTTGTCAACGGCGAGCTCGACGGTTTGTCCGTTGTTGCTACGACCGCTGGCATGGGAACCGTAAACGCCGCGGCGGCAACGCAGCATCTCATCAGCAAATATGCCCCGCAGGCCGTTGTGTTTTCGGGCATTGCGGGTGGCCTAAACCCTAAGCTCCATATTAACGACGTGGTTATAGGCAAGTGCCTGCGCTATCTCGATACTGACACGGCGCTCATCGCCGAGTCGGCGCCGGGACTCGAGGAGTTTGTCTCGACGCCGGCGTTGGCTGATGTTGCCGCCGCCGTGCTTGCCGAGCATGGATTTGTGGATGCCTCGGCGGATGAGAATTCTGCGGAGAAGGACCCCAAGCAGTTCCTGTGTGGCACTATCGCCACGGGTGACCGCTTTGTTACGGGTGACGCCATGCGTAACGCTGCGATTGAGGCCACGCATGCCGATTGCGTCGAGATGGAGGGCGCGGCAATTGCGCACATCGCGGCCAAGAATGGTGTCGATTGCCTGGTGCTGCGCGCTATCAGCGATAATTGTGACGAGGCATATGACGCGTTTTGCGAGCGCGAGTTCGATCTGGATGAGTACGCTCGCACCGCGAGCGGCATCACGCTTGACATCGTTCGTCGTATCGCCGCCGCGCAATAGCACACCCGTTTTGTAAAAATCTACGACCAAGGAGTGTCCATGGCCGATTCCATTAACTACCAGCTTGCCAAGTTCGTTGCCAGCTATGGCAAGGTTTCGCAGATTCCCGAGTCCACCTGCCCTGAGGTGAGCTTCGTCGGCCGCTCCAACGTGGGCAAGTCCTCCATCATGAACAAGCTATTTGGCCGCAAGAACTTGGTCAAGGTTTCGAGCACGCCGGGCAAGACGAGCAACATCAATTTCTTCGAGGCCGACGACGTGCATTTCGTGGACCTGCCGGGCTACGGTTTCGCCCGTCGCTCCAAGGCCGAGCGCGACCGCTGGGCCGAGCTTATCGGCGACTTTTTCGACTCCGAGCGCAGCTTTAACTTGGTCGTCTCGTTGGTGGACATTCGTCACGACCCCAGCAAGCTCGACCACGACATGATCGACTACCTACAGGGCAACGAGTTCAACTTTATCGTCTGCCTCACCAAGGCTGACAAGCTCAGCCGCACCCAGCAGGCCCGCCAGGCAGCAGCTATCAAAAAGCAGCTCAACGTCCCGGCCGAGAATGTAATCATCACGAGCTCCCAGACCGGCGTGGGTATCGACGAACTAAAAAAGCGCATCGCCGAGGCCTGCCTCTAGCAAGTGCTCCTTACCAGCAAGAGCCCCTGCCAATAAAAATCAACTATCAGCCCGGCGCCCCTTCAAAGCGTGGGTCCCTGTAGACATCGCTAGCCACGTTGCCATAGGGCCACCCAGGGGCATCCCCTTAAAAACATTCCGCACGAGGCCCGCTTATCCGTAGCTCCGAAGGAGCAGGATAAGCGGGCCTCAAGTGCGAGGACGTTTTTAAGGGGATGCCCCTGGGTGGCCCGGACAGACCGATCGGCGATGTCTACAGGTACTCGATTTGAGCGCCTTCCGTGTCGCACGTCAGAATGTGCGTATCGCACTTGGGGAACTGCTCGCGCAGCTTGACCTGCAGGAACTTTGCCACGATGGTGTCGTCGGTCACAGCCATGAGGGTCGAGCCCGAGCCACTAATCCAGATGGTCTTAGCGCCGCCGTTAAGGCAGGTGTCGCGCACGGCGTTGTAGTCGGGGATGAGGCGGCGGCGATAGGGCTCCTGGATACGGTCGTCGTTGGCGGCGGCAATCAGGTCAAGGTCGCCGGTCTCCAGGCCGCGCGTCATGCCGGCGATGCGGCCCATTTGCCATACGGCGGTGGAGAGTGGAATCTCCTGCGGCACGACCTTGCGCGCCTCGCTCGTATGTACCTCGTAGGGCGGAATCACGGTAATAAAACGCAAGCGATCGCTCACCTCGTAGCGCAGACATTGGGGGAGCGAATCAGTCGGCGTAAAGGAGCAGACGGCGCCGCCAAGGATGGCGGGAGCGACGTTATCAGGATGCCCCTCGACTTCGGTGGCAATGCGAACAAGCTCGGCACGGTCGACGGTGTGGCCCGTCAGTGCGGCGGCTGCCATGATGCCGGCGACGACGCAGGTGGAGCTGGAGCCCAGGCCGCGGGCGACGGGCACGTCGGTCTGGATGTCGATGGCAACGGGGAAGGCCGGCTCGCCCCATGCGGCCAGCGCATCGACAAAGCTCACATAGACCAGGTTATTCTCGTTTTGGAACTCCTTGGGGCAGCCCGTGATGGTGAGCTTGTCGGCGCGCTCGAAGGTGAAGTGCGAGTAGAGGCTGACGGCCATGCCGAGGGTGTCGTAGCCGATGCCTAGGTTGGCGCTGGTTGCTGGGACGGTGATTTTGATCATGTGGGTCCTCCTGGGCGGGTCTGACCGTTTAGTTCGCTGCTCGGGCAGTCCTGGCTCGCTCGGAAAGCACATTAAGTGCTTTCCGGCTCGTGCGGAACTCGCGACGAACTAAACGGCCAGACCCGCTCGCATGCTCGTCATCATCCCGAAAGCTAAATAAAAAGAAGGTGCGCCGGCTTTCGCCGGCGCCTTATATGGGGTTTAGTTGGTAGCCATCTTTTTTGCTGCAGACTCGACGTAGCTTGCCATCTCGTCGACGTCGCAGACGTCTTCGAAGCGGACGGGCTTGGACTCGAGCTCGGCGAGTTGGGCCGGGGCGACCGTATTGGTTGTCTGCTCGAGCACGCGCATGGCCTCAAAGTCGTCCTCGGGAACGTCGAGCCCCAGGGCATCGCAGCAGGCGCGCGGGAACTTGTAGGGGCTGGCGGTCGAAAGCAGCACGCGGGCCTTGGCGCCCTCGGTGGGGGCGACCTGCTCAAAGACGTGATAGCCGCAAGCGGTGTGCGGGTCGATCACGTAGCCGTTGGCATCCCAGCAGCTCTTGATGGCGGCGCGAACCTCGTCCTCGCTGGCCCAGCCGCAGCCAAATACGCTCTGGATCTTGGCCAGCAGCTCGGCAGGCACCTCGTAGCGACCGGTCTGGGCAAGCTGCTCCATAAGGCCGGCAACAAGCTCGCAGTCGCCATCGGACAGGAAATAAAGCATACGCTCCAGGTTGGAGCTGATGAGGATGTCCATCGACGGCGAGATGGTCGTGAAGAACGGACGGTTGCGGTCGTAGACGCCGGTGGTCAGGAAGTCAGCGAGCACGTTGTTCTTGTCGCTCGCGACGATGAGCTTGGCGACGGGCAGACCCATGCACTTGGCATAGTAGCCGGCCAGGATATCGCCAAAGTTGCCGGTCGGTACGCAGAACTCCACGGCGTCGCCGGCCTCGATGGCGCCGGCGCGCAGCAGCTGCGCATAGGCGGCAAAGTAGTAGACGACCTGCGGCACCAGGCGACCGACGTTGATCGAGTTGGCGCTTGAAAGCACCGTGCCGGCGGACTCAAGACGCTCGGCAAGCTCCTTATCGGCAAAGATGTGCTTGACGGCGCTCTGGGCATCATCGAAGTTGCCGCGGATGCCGCAGACGGCGACGTTATCGCCCTCCTGTGTGGACATCTGCAGGTTCTGGACGCGGCTGACCTTGCCCTCGGGATAAAAGACGGTGATGCCCGTGCCCGGAGCGTCGGCAAAGCCGGCGAGTGCTGCCTTGCCCGTGTCGCCCGACGTGGCGGTGACGATCATGATGCGCTCGGCGCCGCCGTCCTTGGCGGAAGTGCGGGCCATCAAGCGGGGGAGCATCTGCAGGGCGACGTCCTTAAAGGCACTCGTGGGGCCGCCAAAGAGCTCCATCACATAGGTCTGAGGGGCGTCAGCGCCCGGCGCAGCGTCGAGTTTGACGAGCGGCGTAACCTCTTCACTCGCGAACGTGCCGCGGTATGCCTCGTCGACACACGCCGAAATTTCTTCGGCCGTGTAATCATTCAGTAACATTCCCAACACATCTTGAGCGATTTCAAAGTACGATTTATCTGCAAGCGAGCTGATATCGACCTGCTGGGTGCCGAGCTCGTCCGAGACAAACAAACCCCCGTCGGGAGCGATGCCGGTGCGGATTGCCACCTTACTTGAGCACGATAAAGTGCGTCCTCGTGTACTATGATAAGTTCCCATATAACACTGCTCCTCGGATGCCTTGGTCCCAATCGGTGAAACCATGGTATCAGAGCGCGCAAAATAGGTTCGCAGAGGCTTTTTAGAAAGGTAACCTCCAGCCCATGATTAAGATTGCCAAGTTTGGCGGCTCGTCGGTCGCCGACGCCGAACACTTTAAGAAGATCAAGGCCATCGTCGATGCCGACCCGGCTCGCCGTTTTGTGGTGGTTTCTGCCTGCGGTCGCCGCTTTAAGGGCGACACCAAGGTGACCGACCTGCTCTACCTGGTTAACGCGCACGTTAAGTACCACGTGTCGTGCGAGGAACTGCTCGAGGACATTGGCCAGCGCTATTTTGATATCGCTGACGAGCTGGAGCTCACCTATCCCATCCGTGAGGAGTTCGCGGCCTTTGCCGAGCGCGCCCGCTCGGGCGGCTACTCCACCGAGGAGCTTGTGAGCCGTGGCGAGTACTTTACCGCCCGCCTGATGGCCGAGTACCTGGGCTTACCGTTCCTGGACGCCGCGACGGTTGTGGCGTTCCATCACGACGGTACGCTCAGCATGAATCGCACCTCCGAGCTGGTGCAGGAGTACGGCCAGCAGGGCGGCTTTGTTATGCCCGGTTTCTACGGCGCGACGCGAGAGGGCCAGATCAAGCTGCTCGACCGTGGCGGCGGCGATATCTCGGGCTCGATCCTGGCCAAGTGCCTGGGCGCCGATCTGTACGAGAACTGGACCGACGTTTCGGGTTTCTATTCTGCCGATCCGCGTATTGTTCCCGAGGCTCAGCCCATTGCGCGCGTTACCTACGAGGAGCTGCGCGAGCTTTCGTACATGGGCGCAAGCGTCCTGCACGAGGAGGCCGTGTTCCCCGTGCGCGAGGCGGGTATTCCGCTGGTCATCAAGAACACCAATGCGCCGCAGGACCCCGGCACCATCATTAGCGAGACGGCTGATGAGGGTGAGGCAGAGCCCATCATTACCGGCGTGACCGGCAAGCGCGGTTTTGTCGCCATCAACGTGGCTCGTGACCGTACCAAGCCCCGTGTCGGCTTTATGCGCCGCGCACTTTCGGTGTTCGAGCGCTATGACGTTTCCGTCGAGCACATGCCCACCGGTGTCGACCGCTTTGGCGCCGTGGTGCAGGAGAAGGATGTGCACGATTCGCTGTACTCGCTCGTGGGCGACATCCAGCAGGAGGTCGAACCGCTCGAGATCGAGGTTGTCGAGGGCTTGGCGCTCATCGCGACCGTCGGCCGTAACCTGCGCGGCCGCGCAGGTATCTCGGGCCATCTGTTTGGCATGCTTGGCCAGGCCGGCGTGAGCGTGCGTATGATTTCGCAGAGCTGCGACGAGATCAACATCATCATCGGTGTCGAGGAGAAGGACTTCGACCTAGCGATTCGGACCATTTACCGTGCCTTCTCCGATGAGAACGGCATTGTGAAGGTCTCCGACCTGGAGGCTTCCGCGCCGGTCGATCCTGCTCTGGCTGCGCTCCACAAGTAGCTGCTATCTCGCTAGATTTTTGGGACTCGCCTCAAAAATCTACGGCGGGGCGTTTCGTTTCGGTTTCGTTTCGACGGGGCGGGTTTCGTGCCCGCCCTGTTCTTGTATACACTGGCAACAATAATCGGCCTGCTCGGCGTGCGGGCAAAAGCCACAACCTTTAAAGGGGGAAGCATGAAACAGTACACGGTTGCTATTTTGGGCGCGACGGGAGCCGTGGGCACCCAGATGCTCGAGTGCCTCAACGAGCAGGAGTTCCCGGTCGGCAAGCTCAAGCTGTTGGCAAGCGCACGCTCCGCGGGCAAGACCGTTGAGTTCCGCGGCGAGCAAATCGTGATCGAAGAGGCTTGCCCCGAGGCCTTTGAGGGCTGCGACATCGTGCTCGGCGCTGCCGGCGACGATATCGCTAAGGAGCTGCTGCCCGAGGCCGTCAAGCGCGGAGCCGTCGTGGTCGACAACAGCCACGCCTTCCGCATGGATCCCGAGGTGCCGCTGGTCGTGCCCGAGATCAATGCCGACGATATCAAATGGCATCACGGCCTTATCGCCAATCCCAACTGCGCGACCATCATCGGCCTGGTTCCCACGTGGCCGCTGCATCAGCTTGCCGGCGTGAAGCGTATGATCGTGTCCACGTATCAGGCAGCTTCGGGCGCTGGCGCGCCCGGTATGGCCGAGCTCGAGGCTCAGCTGGCCGCCCTGGGCCGTGGCGAGGAGATTCCCGAGCCGCGCGCATTTGCCGCCCAGCTGGCGAGCAACCTGATTCCGCAGATTGGCGGCGTCAAGGAGGAGGGCTTTACCTCCGAGGAGATGAAACTGCAGAACGAGGGCCGTAAGATCATGCATCTGCCCGAGCTGCGCGTGAACTGCACCTGCGTGCGCGTGCCTGTGCTGCGCTCGCACTCCGAGAGCATTACGCTCGAGTTTGAGCGCGATATTACGGTTGACGAGGCCCGTGCTGCGCTGGCTGCCGCTCCCGGCGTCAAGCTGGTTGACGATATGGCTGCCGAGGATGCACACGACCGCTTCCCCATGCCGATGGACACGTCTGACCAGGACCTGATTTGGGTCGGTCGCGTGCGCCGCGACATCTCGAACCCCGAGGCCGCGCGCGGTATCACCTTCTGGTGCTGCGGCGACCAAATCCGTACTTCGGAGCCGCGGACAAGGCGCCACACTGGTCTGCGGAGTGTTCTGAAAACTAAGCCCGGCCCCCGCCTGCGGTGACGCTGCTGCAAGCGATCTGCGATGGGGCCGTTGTTGGTTGGGGCCGCTGGGCTGATGTGAGGGCACGTGGCCGCTGCGGGCCCTGGTCCCGGCGGTGGCCTCGGCGCTTTGCGCCTGCTGCCTGCGGGGACTTTGGGGTCGTGCGGCAGCTGCGGCGCTGCGCGCCTGCTGCCTGCGGGGACTTTGGGGTCGTGCGGCAGCTGCGGCGCTGCGCGCCTGCTGCCTTGGGTGACTTTGGGGTCGATTGGGGTTGTCTGCACAATTCGCGGTATTATGTTGCGGAGTTTTGAAAGGAGCCGCTGGTGGTCACGACGACGTTTGCTTCGCCTTTGGGCGAAATCTTGCTTGCCGCTGATGGCCGCGGTCTGACGGGGCTTTGGTTTGAGGGACAGGAGCATTTTGGCTCCACGCTTCTCAAAGAAGATCCTGAACATGTTGAAGGCGCCGATGCAGTTTCTGGTGCTGGCGGCATGTCGTCGGTGAGTCCTGCAAATGGTGCGGCGTCTTCGGTGCTTGAGCGTTCCTGGGCTTGGCTGAATGCTTATTTTGCAGGGCAGGAACCTCGGTTTACGCCGCCGTTGCATATGATCGGTACGGCGTTTCAGCGTGAAGTTTGGTACGAGCTGCTTTCCATTCCGCGCGGCGAGGTTGCCACGTATGGCGAGATCGCCCAGCGTGTTGCGGCTCGACATCGTGTACCGGGAAACGAGGCGCCCGTTGTGTCCCCCCGTGCCGTGGGGGCTGCGGTCGCGCGTAACCCTGTTTCGATTATTGTGCCGTGCCATCGCGTGGTTGCCGCCGACGGGTCGCTCAACGGATATGCCGGCGGCCTCGACCGTAAGGAGTGGCTGCTCCGGCTTGAGGGCGCGTACGAGGAGTAGCGTTCGAGTGCTTTGCCTGTAGTAGCCGACTTCGACCAAAGCTCGCTCGAGTTTGCTTTGATCAGAGCACTTAAGACCCTTGTTTTCTGTCAATAGTGCTATTTGTTCGTTGATGGATATCCGCGACTTCTGGTATTTCATTAAGCCTCTTGATAGAAAAAGAGCTGGAGTTGCGCATCGTTGAGAGGCTTTCCAGCTTTAGCAAAACAAACTTATAAGATGCGACGGGCCGCGTCAAGATAATTACCGGACGGCCTAGGAGGCGGCTGGTTGGCTGGCTTAAAACCCAGCGCGTGAAATGACGCTCCACGCTATTCAGCGCGCTTGATAGGATGACGAACCACAGTCTTAAGTTTCTCCGGCGCACACTTGCGTGGATCGGAAAGATAGATTTCGTGATGTAAACGGGTGTCTGAGAAGTCGGGGACATAGCCCTGCTCGGTCGCATATTCATGCATGGCGTCTACGGTTGCCGGCTCGCTGTCGTAGGGTCCGGTATGCATGCATTGAACGCAGAGACCCTCGTCAACTTTAAGCAGCTCGACGGCAGAAAAGTCCAGTTTCTTTTTGGCCGTGGCTTCCGCGACCGCCCAGTCAAAGTCATCTCGGGTGACGAAATCGGGCAGGCGGATGCACGAGATAAAGTTGAAATCGTCCTTGCGTACATAATCGATGTCGCCGCTCGGGGAGTCTTGCCACCAGAAGCCCTCGAGCGGCGGTACCACAAAGTCGAAATAGCCCTCGATACTCCTTGAGCCTTTCTTTGACATCTTGACGGTATAGGCGATGCCGTAAAGCAGCGGCAGGGCATTTTGATACTCGCCACCTTCGGTATTTGGGTCGCCCTTTCCGCGAACGGCAACGTAGCTCATAGGCGGGACAGTTATGATACTCGGCTTGCTTGCAGGTCTGTAGAGCTCCTTGCATTCCTTCTTAAAGTCGAACGCCATGTTGGCCGCCTTTCTGCGTATTGGCCTGCTTAGATAGCGGAATCATATCATAGAAACGAACAGCTGTTCGAATGATTTGGCTGACAGATTGAGATGCGTGCGTTGTGTTTGGCGGTCGGCCTGACCCCATCGATGATTTCTCTGCCTCCCCGGCGCCTCATCTATAGCTGCCGTTTCCCCATATAGAACCTGCCAAAATAAACCCGTCCCTTTTTAGTCGGTGCGAAATGGGTAATACTAAAGAGTTATCCGACCAGATGGGAACCGATCGATGGCTTATATCGAATTCAAAGACGTCATCAAGGCATACGGCGAGGGCGACGCCCGCATTCACGCACTCGACGGCGCGAGCTTTACGGTCGAGCGCGGCGAGCTCGCCATCATTTTGGGTGCTTCGGGTGCCGGCAAGACCACGGCGCTCAACATTCTGGGCGGCATGGATACGGCGACTTCCGGCACCGTGACGGTGGACGGGCGCGATGTGAGCTCCGCTAACGAGGCGCAGCTCGTGGAATACCGCCGCGCCGACGTCGGCTTTGTCTTCCAGTTCTACAATCTGGTCCCCAACCTGACGGCGCTCGAAAATGTTGAGCTTGCGGCGCAAATCTGCCCTGATTCGCTCGATGCCGAGCAAACGCTTCGTCAGGTTGGCCTGGGCGAGCGCCTGGGCAACTTTCCGGCACAGCTTTCGGGCGGCGAGCAGCAGCGCGTGTCCATTGCCCGCGCACTGGCAAAGAACCCCAAGCTGCTTTTGTGCGACGAGCCCACGGGTGCACTTGACTATAAAACCGGCAAGCAGATCTTGCAGCTGCTGCAGGACACTTGCCGCAAGCAGGGCATTACGGTCATCATCATCACCCACAACTCCGCGCTGGCGCCCATGGCCGATCGCCTGATCCGCTTTAAGAACGGTCGCGTGGAGAGCGAGACGGTCCAGCAAAATCCCGTGCCTATCGAGACGATCGAGTGGTAGCGCCCATGGACCAAGATTGCCAAAACAGCCAAAACCACGATACGGAGCACGCGGGCCGCGACCGGGAGTTCGCGACCTACCGTACCGCCCAAAGCTCAAACGATATGGTGCCGACGGTTTTTCGCCGTGGCATCTACCGCACGATTCGGGGCAGTCTTAAGCGCTTCCTATCTATCGTGGTCATCACTGCGCTTGGCGTGAGCGTGATGTGCGGCCTTAAGGCGGGCTGCGAGGATTTGTGCGATTCGGTCGACGCCTATTTTGACCAGCAGAATGTCTATGACATTAACGTGCAGTCGACCTATGGCCTTACGCGCGACGATCTCGCGGCTATCCAAGAGGTCGACGGCGTCGAGACGGTCGAGGGCATCTACACCGAGACCGCCTACACCGCCGTGGGCACAACGCGCGAGCGCGTGGTCGTGCAAAGTCTCTCCAAGGAGAACATCGATCAGCCGGTGCTGGTGAGCGGCGATTTGCCCGAGAGCGCCGATGAAGTCGCGGTGACTTCGAAGTTCCTGAAGGCTTCGGGCAAAAAGCTCGGCGATACGGTGAGTTTTGCCGCCAATGACGCGAGCTCGTCCAACCAAAGTGCCAAGGATCAGTTTGCCGCGGGCGATTACACCATTACGGCCGAGGTCCTCGACCCCACTGATGTGAGCTCCGACTCGACAGTCAACGCCTTCCGTGCCGCTTCGGCTGCGGACTATAAGTTCTATGTGAGCGAGGATGCCGCGACATCATCGTCCTACTCCGCGGTCCACGTGATCGTCGAGGGAGCCAAGAGCCTCAACTCCTACTCGGATGCCTACACGGCAAAGATCAATGAGGTCAAGGGCAATATCGAGAAGATCCGCGAGGAGCGTGAAAAGGCGCGCGTCCAGGAGCTGACGGTTGACACGCCGGCAAGCTTGGATGCGGCTGAGCGCCAGGCCGCCATGCTCTTTGGGATTGAGCAGGATAGCATCAACCGCATGGCCGAGGGCAGCGAGGAGCGCGTCCAAGCTCAGGCCGAGTTGGACCAGCGCCGCGCCGCCGCCGATCAGCAATTCGCCGATGCCCGCGCCGAGCTTTCCAATCTGGGTGAATGCACTTGGTACATTCAGGACCGCGGTAACATCGCAAGCTACTCGAGCGTCGAGAGCGACAGTTCTTCGATCGAGGCCATCGCCACGGTGTTCCCGTTTATCTTCTTTATCGTCGCCGTGCTCATCAGCCTCACCACCGCCACGCGCATGGTCGAGGAGGAGCGCACGCTTATTGGCCTGTACAAGGCGCTTGGCTATTCACGCGAGCGCATCCTGTCCAAATACGTGGACTATGCGCTGTGGGCATGTCTGATCGGCGGCGTGCTCGGCAACATCATCGGCTTTGTGGGCCTGCCACTGTTCTTGTTTACGGTGTTCGACGACATGTACTCGCTGCCCCAGATGCTGCTTTCGTACGATATCGTGTCTTCACTCGTGTCGGTGGCGCTGTTTGCCGTGGGCGTGGTGGGCGCTACGATTATCGCCTGCCGCCACGAGATGGCCGAGACCCCAGCCTCGCTCATGCGTCCCAAGGCCCCGCGCGCCGGCTCTCGCATCTTGCTTGAGCGCATCGGCTTTATCTGGCGCCGCATGGGCTTTTTGAACAAGGTGGCAGCACGTAACCTGTTCCGCTACAAAAAGCGCGCTTTTATGACCATCTTCGGTATCGCCGGCTGCACGGCGCTCGTGATCTGCGGTATGGGCATTCGCGACACGTCGGTGGCGCTTTCGCCCAAACAGTACGGGCATATCACGCGCTACGACCTGCTGGCGGTCGCCAATCCCGACGATTTTTCGCAGACGTGCGCGGCATTGGATGAGCGCAGCGCGGCCAATGATTTCAACGTGACCGTGACCTCGACCCTGCCGATTATGACCGACAACGTCACCTTTACGTTTGGCGGCAAGAGCGAGACCGTGCAGCTGATCGTGGTGCCCGATGACCGCACGGGTGACTTGGGCGATTACGTGCGTCTGGAGGATGAGTCCAATGAACCGCTGCCTTTGCGTGACGGAGACGTGTATCTGAGCAAGAGTTCACAGCTGGTGCTGGGGATTCAGCCGGGCGATACGGCTCACGTCCAGGATTCGTCGCTCAATGTTGCCAAGGTCAAAGTCAGCGACATTTCGCTTAACTATCTGGGCAACACGCTTTACATGACGCAGGGCACCTATGAGCGCGCGTTCGGTCGAAGCGCACGTCTTAACGGCGTCTTTGTGCTGCTTAAGGGTTCGTCGGCCGACCAGATTGCGTTTAGCAAGAATCTTAAGAGTGACGGTTGGCTTACGATTTCGAGTACGGCCGAGCATTGGGAAAACTGCGCGAGCGCGAGCTGGCGACCATTAAGGTGTTGGGCTTCCGTCGCGGTGAGGTGCACCATTACGTCAACAAGGAGACGTTGATCCTCACGGCGATCGGCGCTGCGCTGGGCGTGCCGCTGGGCGGCTTGCTGGCCGAGAGTTTTACGTACATTTTGCAGATGCCGTCGCTGTACTTTGACGTCGAGGTCGAGCCGCTAAGCTACGTGCTCGCCGTGGTGCTTTCCTTTGGCTTTACGTTTATCGTCAACCTCGCCACCAATCGTACCCTCAACAAGATCGACATGGTCGGCGCCCTCAAAAGCGCCGAGTAGCCTGTCCTGGGATTCAAGTTCTAGCGAGCTGCCGACGCGCCCGCAGCAGCATTTTTGTATAAACCGCCCCGCCGATTGCATATTTCGGCGGGGCGGTTGCTTTTTGCCTGCAGGTACCCCAGGGGGCGGCGTGCAAATTCTGGAGTTTTCAGCATCCCGGAGTCCGCGGGCGCGGGATCGGACGCACAAAACAGCGCTGGAAGCCCTGATTCTGAGCCCCAACGCACCCTCGGCTGCTGAAAACTCCCAAAAATGCACGCCGCATCCTACCCTAGGCACCCGTAGCTACTCTGCGGGTGCGTGGCCTGATAGTAAGTTGCGGTGGAATAGTTCCTGTTTGGCATAGCAGAGCCATGAAACAGGAACTATTCCACCGCAACGTATTGAGAGGGCTCTTGGCTGTTATGCGTACTAACATTTGTCATGAAATGGCAGGCCATTAGGGGGTTGCTACTCGTAGTTGCGGTAGGGTTGGGGCAGATTCTAACTAGAAATGGTGGTCGCTACCGGTTATTCTCGGCATACTCGGCTCATTCGATTACGGTCGCCACATGAAAGGAACCACTATGGATCTTGCGATGGCACAGCGCCTCGTCGATCGCCGCAGAGCTGCCGGTCTTTCCCAGGAGGCTCTTGCTGCCCAGTTGGGCGTAAGCCGCCAAGCTGTCAGCAAATGGGAACGCAGCGAATCCTCGCCCGATACCGATAACCTTATTGCACTCGCCGCGCTGTATGGCGTGTCACTGGATGAGTTGCTATATGGGGAAGCGGCTAGCGATGTCGACACCTCGGCCGACGATGACGTTGACGCAAATAATTACGACGAGACTGAAGGCACCGAGTCTTCTACCGAGCACGTGGATCCTGACGGCAAGCCACTTGTCGACATTTCCCTTGCACGCGGCATTCACGTCGTCGACCCCAACAAAGGTGAAGAGGTTCATGTTGGTTGGAGCGGTATCCACGTGGCTAACGAGCGCAAGGGTGAAGAGGTCCATGTGGGGCCGGGCGGATTGCATATCGATACGCTAGAGGACGATGGACATAGCGTGCGTACCAATGGCGACGGCACCGTCACCATCGACGGCGAGACGTTTTCCAGCTGGAAAGAGGCACACGACAAGCTCGACCATCATGGCAAGCATTTCCACACCTAGATCGGTCGCGCATGGAACGAGTTTCCCTTTCCTGCACTTGTCGTCCTCGCCTATCTCGCGCTCGGCATCATCTGCGGCACGTGGGGTATGGGGCTCTTTCTGGTCTTTCTGATTCCCGTCTACGAGGCGATGGGCGACTTTATCGACCGACATCATCTCTCCAAGCTGATCGGCGTCGTCTGTGCAACAGCCGCCATTGCCTGGTTCCTCTATATGTGGCTTTGTTTGGCACAGCCCCATCCCGCATGGGTCATCCTCATCACGATTCCCTTCATAGAGGCACTCATGTGCTGGTGCCGAAAGCAATGGAAGCGCCGCAAACAAGCCTAAGCCGTTCCAACCCGTCAACAATGCTTGGCCAACGCCGCTCGCCCCTTCCAAGTTGCGGTGAAATACGGACCGTTGAGGACCTTGGAGCGTCTAACAGTCCCGATTTCACCGCAACTCACGAATGGACAGGGCAATTCCAACACGGGAACTGGCATTTAACTCGCCGCATGCCAAGAAAAAGGCCGATTTACTACGATGAACTCGATGAGGCCGACCACACCCATCTTTTTCAAAAATCGGCAAGCTTTCTACCTGCACTGATAATTGTCCTCGGGGGAAGCGGGCACTGCGGGGCGCGGCAACGGCGCGCGATTTCCGCGTCGCAGCGCTACCCTGATGCTGAATGCCGGGACGATGACCCACTGACC
>JAGZQF010000059.1 GCA_018382295.1 Collinsella sp. | reverse complement strand
TCGTCAGGCCCCGCACAGGGGGACCGCGATGGTGGCCACCGCGCCGCCCGAGGGGCTGTTGGCGAGCGAGACGGAGCCCCCGTGGGCGCTCGCGGCCTCGGAGGCGGTGTGGAGGCCGAGCCCGTAGTGGCGGCCTCCGTCGCGCGAGGAGCGGGATGAGTCGTCTGTGAAGAGGCGCTCGCAGCCGCGTTCGAGGGCGGCGGGAGAGAAGCCCGGTCCGTCATCGGCGACCTCGATGACGAGGTATCCACCAGCGACGTCGCAGGAGACCGCCACGCGCGAGCGCGCGTGCTCGGCGGCGTTGGCCACGAGGTTCGCGGCGGCTCGCGCAAGGGCGGTTCGGTCGAGTGGGGCCTCGGGCGCGCCCGCGACAGCGGGGCCCGTGGTCGCGTCGAGCGTCACGCCTCGCGCCCGGGCGATCTGGGCGGCCTCGGCGAGGACCTGCTCGCAGAGCTCGGCCGGCCGCATGGGGGCCCTCTCCGCCCCGCCGGACCCGCGCGAGGCCTCGATGAGCAGGCGCACGTAGCCGTCGAGCCTTTCGACACTGCCGGCTATGTCGCGCGCGGCGGCCGCGAGGTCGGCGTCTTTCTCGTCTTCCAGCTCCTCCGCCACGAAGTCGGCGTTGGCGCGCAGCACGGTGAGCGGCGTCTTGAGGTCGTGGGCGAGCGACGCCACCTGCTCGCGCTGCCCCCGCTCCGCGGCCCAGCGGGCCTCGAGCGACTCGGCGAGGGAGGCCCGCATGGCGTCCATCGCGGCGAGGACGTCGTTCACCTCGCGCACGTTGGTGCTGCCGACCGCGAAGTCGAGCTCCCCCGCGCCGACGCGCCCCGCCGCCTCCGCGAGCGGCGCCATCTTGCGCGAGATCACGCGGCTTGCGCGGCGCGCCACGAGCGCGAGCGCGAGCGCGCTTCCCGCCGCGGCGCCGACGAGCATGAGGTTCTGCGGGTTGGGAAGCAGGCCGGCGAGGTCGCGCGAGACCCACTGCGGCAGGTACTCGCTGACGAGCGCGCATGCCCCGCCGTCCTTGAGCGGGAACGCGGCGTAGGTGAGGCCCGAGCCCCCGCCCTCGATCTCCACTGTGCCCGGATCCGCGGCGAGTGCCGTACGGGCCATTTCCGTCGCGTCCTCGAGCCGCGTGCCCTCGAGGTCTGTCATCAGCACGTATCCGTCCTTGTTCAGGATGAGGTAGCGGTACGCCGTCGGCACGTCCTGCTGCCCGCAGACGCCGTCGCGTGCCAGGCCCTCCGCGACCTCGCGCGCATTGGCCGGCCCCCAGCTTGCCTCGTAGACGAAGCCCGCGTTGATCGCCGCGGAGAGCGCCATGAACGCGGCGAGCCACGCCGTGGCGACCGCCGCGAACGCGTAGGCGAAGTAGCGCGCGATGACGAAGGAGAGCGGCATGCCCCCGCGACCTCGCGCCCCGGTCCTCAGAGCTGCCACTTGTACCCCATCCCCCAGACGGTCGCGATCGGATCGGCGCCGGCCTCGGAGAGTTTCCTCCGGGCGCGGCTGACCTGCATGGATATGGCCGCGTCGTCGGCGTCGCTCTCCCAGCCGAGCACCGCCTCGCGGATCTGCGCGCGGCTCATGACCTGCCCGGGGTGGCGGGCGAGGTACTCGCAGATGGCGTACTCGGTGGGCGTGAGCGGCACGGCCTCGCCGCCCACGGCGAGGCCGCGCGCCCCGAGGTCGATCCGCACCTCCCCGAAGGAGAGGGCGTGCGAGCGCGGCCGGCGCTCACGGCGTAGATGGGCCGCGACCTTGGCGCGCAGCTCCGCGGCCCCGAAGGGCTTGCGGACGTAGTCGTCGGCGCCCAGGCCGTAGCCGGCCACGGCGTCCTCCTCGGCCACGCGCGCGGTCAGGAAGATGATGGGCCCGTCGAAGTCCGGGCGGATCTGCCGCACGAGCTCGAAGCCGTCGAGCCCCGGCATCATGACGTCGCAGAGCACGAGGTCGAAGCGCGAGAGGTCCGTCCCCGGGACCGCCGTCGGGTCCGCTGCCTTGACGACCTCATGGCCGTCGCGGCCGAGGACGCGCGCGAGCGCGTCGAGAATCGCCCGTTCATCATCCACTGCCAGTATCCTCGCCATGTTCGACCTCCTGAAACTTCCGTCGGAATTGTACTAGCGCCGCGCTCAGCGGTCCAGAGCCCTGCGCGCAGCCGCGGGTGCCTGGGCCGCGTCGCACGCGCGGTAGCGCACGCCCGAGCCGCCGCGCGCCTCGATCTCGAGCCAGCCCTCGCCGTCCGACTCCCGCCCGAAGAAGATGAGCTGGAGCTCTCGGACATTGCCTCTGTCGTCCGCTGCGTCCACCAGGTAGACGTAGTTCGCCCCCGCCCCGGTGGCGTCGGCGTGGGAGCTCGCGTGGCTGCGGGGCTCGGGCGCGGGCGCCCACATTGCGATCTCAGGGTTGGGCAGCACGCGGTCGGCAATCGAGCGCAGCGCCGACCCCCAGCCGGCGTCGCCCAGGACGAGCGCTGCGGAGAGGAGGGCGAGCACGGCGGCGAGCGGCCTCCTACGCATCTGCCCTCCCGTCCTCGAAGCGGCAGAACCAGGCGAGAAGGACGGCGTCGGCTGCCAGGGTGAGCACGAGGCTGGCGAGCGCAGTCGTAAGGAGAGGGCCCGCCGCGCGTGCGGCGTCGATGAAGGCCTCCACCCCGAGCGACCCCAGGCGCGCGGGCCAGGCGAGCGGCACCCAGCCCAGGGGCGTCGCCAGGGCACCGGTGAGCTCGCCGGTCATGAGGCCGTGCGCAAGTCCGCCCACCGAGAAGAACGCGAGGAGCATACCCGCAGCGCCGCCGCCGATGGCGGCGTTGCGGCCGAGGCGCAGGGCCACGCCGAGCCCCAGCGCGTAGAGGGGCAGGCTGCCCAGCACGATGCCCGCCCAGGCGGCCGCAAGCGGAGCGGGCCCGAGCGGCAGGCGCCCGGCGACGGCGAGCGCGGCCCCGAACACGCCGAGCGCCACGGCCAGCGCGCCCGCGCCGAGCGCCGCAAGGGCGAGCAGCTTCGCCGCGACGGCGCGCCCGCGCGAGGGGACCGCCGTGAGGTTGGCGAGGCGCCCGGCAGCGCGCTCCTCGTCCACGGCGAGCCCGCAGACGATGGCGGACATGAGCGGCATGAGGGCGCCGAGGAACTGGGCGTAGGCGTCCGCGCCCAGCGCCGGGTCCCATCGGGTAACGGAGAAGTACTCGCCGCAGGCAAGACCGGCTGCCAGGCCGCAGACGAGGTGCACCGCCGTGAGCGGGGAGCGCGCCAGGCGCAGGGCCTCGGAGAGCAGGGCCCGCGAGAGAGTCATGCGCGGCGTCGGGTCGGAGAGTCGTGTCACGGCCATCACCTCTCCTCGGAGCGCGCGAACCAGGCCGCGCCCGCCGCCGTGAGCGCGGCGAACGCGAGCGCGCAGACCGCAAGGCCCGCCAGCGTGAGCATGCCGTCCGCCGCGAGCGCCCCGCCGAGCGCCATGTCCGCCGCGAGCGGCTCGCCGCTCGGCAGCACGGGAATGAAGCTCGTGGGGATGACCATGCTCGCCGACGGCGGAAAGAGCTGCGGCAGCGGCACCAGCGACCAGGCGAACCCACCCACGAGCTGCGCGGCGAGCGGGCAGAAGATGCCCGCGAGCATGCCGAGCCGCGCCGTGAGGAAGAGCCCTGCGGGGATCATCCACGCCGCGGTCACCGTGTTGGCGAGCGCGCAGAGGAACATCGTGAGCGTGCCCGCGGCCGTGAGACCCTGTGAGGAGAACGCCGATCCCGCGAGGTAGATGCCGAAGACCACGAGGTTCGAGAGCGTGCAAAGAGCGAGGCACCAGAGCGCCTTGGCCCACCAGGCGCGCCCGAGCGGGAAGCCCAGGCCCAGAAGCCCCCGCATCCGCGTGCGAGCGTCCGCCCGCGCGACGCACGCCACCACGAGCGAGAGAGACACGGGCAGGAAGAGCGCGTACCAGTAGTTCCACGCGCTAAAGATCTGCACGCCGCGGTAGGGCATCGCGCCGAGCAGCGGCATCGGCAGCGCCATCGCATCTTCGTAGGCGAGGCGCCCCCCGCAGATGATGCCGATGGTGTCCGCCATCTGCTGCACCTCGGAGAGGATGTGGCTCGAGACGATCACCGTCGTACCCGCCGCCGCGAAGCCGCGGATCTGGTCGCGCAGTTCCTCGATGCCGATGGGGTCAAGGCCGTTGGTGGGCTCGTCGAGCACGAGCAGGCGTGGCCGGGCGATCAGCGCCAGCGCGAGCCCCAGGCGCTGCCGCATGCCCATCGAGAAGCGCCCGGCGCGCTTCTTCCCGGTGTCCGCGAGGTCCACGGCGGCGAGCACCTCATCTATGCGGCTCTCGGGAAGGCCCAGCAGCGTGGTGCGCACGCGCAGGTTCTCGCGCGCGGTGAGGTTGGGGTAGAGCGGCGCCTCCTCGATGAGGCTGCCGATTGCGTAGAGGTCCTCGCGGCGCCAGGCGTGCCCGGCAAAGAGGATCTCCCCGGCCGTCGGCCGCAGCATCCCGCAGATCATCTTGAGCGTTGTCGACTTGCCGGCGCCGTTGGGACCGAGCAGCCCGTACACCTCGCCCTCGCGGATATGAAGGCTCACGTCGGCCACGGCGTCCTGCGCCTGGTCGCCGCGGCCGAAGCGCTTGGTGAGCCCGCGCGTCTCGAGCATGTAACCCATGGGTT
>JAGZQF010000058.1 GCA_018382295.1 Collinsella sp. | reverse complement strand
GCATTCAGCATCAGGGTAGCGCTGCGACGCGGAAATCGCGCGCCGTTGCCGCGCCCCGCAGTGCCCGCTTCCCCCGAGAACAATTATCAGTGCAGGTAGGCAGCTTGTCGATTTTCGAAAAAGCCGGCTATGGTTGACCTCTGCGGCTTAAACGTAGTAGATAGGCCCTATTCGTGGCACAGCACCACTCCATCCCAAATTGGCACCCCGAGCCCTCGTGAGTTGCCAACAAGCTGTTCGACCAGCGCTTTATCCGCGCGGCATTTGGAAAATAGCACCACCGCAAAACCCGCGAGTAGCGCTTACTTTGCTATATCTCACTATATTTTGCTATATCTTGCTATATCTTGAGCAAAGGTGGCTCACATGCAAACAAACCCTTTTAAGCCCACAGCAGGTAAAACACCTCCCACGATTATCGGCCGCGAAGATGTACTTGAAGAATTCAGTGAAGGCCTCACCAACGGGCCTGGTGCCCCTGGGCGCCTAATGCGCATAGCCGGCGTCCGTGGAACGGGCAAGACGGTCCTCCTTGACGAGTGCTCACGTTTGGCGCAAAGCCGTGGCTGGACGGTCATAAAAGAGGTCGCAACCGAGGGACTTTGCCAGCGCATTCTCGAACAGCTGCAGCCCAAATTCCAGGCCAAACACGCCAGATTTGAGCCCACCGTAGCTGGCATATCCATCGGCAGCATAGATATTGAGCGAATCGGCCCATCGCTACGCGACGCCATGAGACAGACAATATCCAAGAATGGAAATGGCCTGCTCATCACTCTCGACGAGGTTCAAGACGCAGAGCTCGATGAGGTCCGAACGCTCTCCATTGCGATTCAGCAGGTTATCGGCGAAGACCTTGATATCGCCTTTGTTTTTGCTGGGCTGCCTTCGATGATTGAAAGCATCATCAACGGAAAGACACTTACGTTTTTGCGCCGTGCCCTCCCCTTTGATCTGAAGGCTGTGGCAGTAACCGAAGTGTCGTACTCCCTCGAGGAAACCATTGAAGCGTCTGGCATGGAGTTGCAGCCAGGTATTGCCGGCCAACTTGCCGAGGCAACGCAAGGCTATCCTTTCATGATCCAACTCGTTGGATACTACGCATGGCAGTTGGCAAGACGTGCATATACAGCGATTATTGGAGAAGAAGAAGCCGAGCGTGGCATTGCAACGGCACGCGAACGCTTCTGCGCCATGGTGATTGAGCCCGCGCTGCGGCGCATTCCGCCCACGTGCATCGCTTATCTGCTGAGCATGGCGTCTTTGGGGCAGACGAGCTCGACCAGCATGGTTGCCGATGCCCTAAACAAAACGCCTCAACAGGCGAGCTCCGTCCGCAGCCGCCTGTTAAGAGAATCGATTATCGAGGCTCCTTCGTACGGCAAGGTCTCATTTGCCATCCCCTACATGCGCGACTACCTCTGCGAACACAAAGCCGAACTGGAAGTTGAACTGTAGAAACGGCAACTGCCCTGCAAGACGAAAACCGTTTTCGTACGGATTTAAAGCAGACGTAAACGGTTTTCGTCTGTTTTACGTTCGGAAATAAGACGCAAATTGCACTTTCGTATGGTTTTACGCCAAACGCAACACGCTTTCGTCCGGCTATGCGTCCCCAATCCAGACGAAAAAGGCCCCGAGCTCGTGTGAGCTCGGGGTTCTTTGTGCCGCACATCTATGAGAGGGAATCGATGCGCACGGGCGCTACTCCATGTAGCCGCCCTGGGATGGCGGAAACCTCGTCAATGGGGCCAGGTTTACATGCGCCAAGTTGGTGCAAAGTAACCTGCCCCCACGCAACAAGGGGTTGACTAGAGCTCGCAGGCAACCTTGTAGCCATCGCCGATGGCATCGCGGATGTTGCCGCACTTCTGGGCGTCGCCCAGCACGTGGGTGGCAACACCGGCAGCGGCCAGGTCGTCGGCCAGCTTGGTGTTGGGACGATAGCCCATGGCAAGCACCAGCGTATCGGCATCGGCGATAGTGTGGATCTCGCCATCTTTTTCGTAGCTGATGGTGTCCTCGGTAATCTCGGTTACCTTGGCCTCGGTCAGCACGTGAACGCCCTTGGAAAGCATGCGCGTGATGAGCACCGCGCGGCCGGCGCCGCCCTCGTTGGCAGCGAGCGTCTTGGTCATCTCGATGACGGTGACATCGCGATTGGCCGGCGACAGGTCGTTGACCAGCGGAGCCAGATAGTCGGCAGTCTCGCAGCCGGCGGTACCGCCGCCGACGATGACGATCTTCTTGCCCGGGAAGGCGTTGCCGCCCAGCAGGTCGTCAGCCGTCATGACCTGCTTAAAGCCCTGCATAAAGGCCGGAGCGATAGGCTCGGCACCGTAGGCCAAAACGACCTCGTAGCCGGCATAGTCGCGCTGAATATCCTCAGCAGATAGCTCGGTACCAAAGACGCACGTTACGCCCGCTTCGGCCAGGCGGCGATACTGATACTTGATCACGCGCGTAAGCTCCTGCTTTGCCGGCGGAACAGCCGCGATGCGCATCTCGCCGCCCGGTTCGTCCTGCTTGTCCACAAGCACCACGTGGTGCCCGCGCTTGGCAGCAATGTAGGCCGCCTCCATACCTGCGGGACCAGCGCCCACGACCAGCACGTTCTTGGGCGTAGCGGCAGGCTCGTAGCCGGCCTCGTCGCGCTCCACGTCCGGATTGACGGTGCAGGAGATGCGCTTGCCAAACATAATGCCGTTCAGGCAGCGCAGACAGCCAATGCAGGGGCGGATGTCATCGGCGTTGCCGGCAGCGGCCTTGTTGCAGAACTCGGCATCGCACAGATTGGCGCGGCCCATCATGCAGATGTCGGCGGCGCCGTCCTCGATCAGCTCCTCGGCAATCCATGCCTCGTTAATGCGGCCGACCGTGGCAACAGGAATGTTCACGTGCTTTTTGATCTCGCGCGAGCAGGCAGCGTGCGAGGCCTGCTGGGTACCGGCGGCGGGAATCGCGGAGCCGCGCTTAATGGTGGTGCCGCCTGACACATGAATCATGTCGACGCCGGCCTTCTCCAGGCGACGCGAGACGTAGATCATGTCGTTGAGGGTCAGACCGCCATCGGTGTACTCATCGCCCGAGATGCGAACGTCGATGATAAAGTCCTTGCCGCAGCGCTCGCGAATCTCGGCGATAACCTCGAGCAAGAAGCGCATACGGGCGTCGAGCGAGCCGCCGTACTCATCGGTACGCTTGTTATAGAGCGGGGTCAAAAAGCCGCCGAGCATGCCGTGGGCGTGTGCCGCATGGACCTCGACGCCATCGACACCGGCCTTCTGCATACGCACGGCAGCGTCACCGAACTGATGCGTGAGCTCGTGGATCTCATCCACCGTAATGGGGCGCGGCGCCTCGCGGGCATAGGACGGACCCACAAAGGACGGAGCGATCAGGCGCGGCGTGCCCGGAATGTTAAAGGCCATGTAGGCGGGGTGGAAGAGCTGCGGCATGATCTTGCAGCCATACTCGTGGACGGCCGCGGCGAGCTTTTCCCAGCCGGGGATAAACGTGTCGTCGTAGCAGCACATATCACCCGGCAGATAGGTATAGGTGGGCTCGACCGTCACGACCTCGGTGACGATGAGGCCCACGCCGCCCTTGGCGCGGGCACGGTAATGATCGACCAAGTCATCGGTCACATAGCCATGATCGGCCAGGTTGGTGGATACCGGCGGCATAAAGACGCGGTTCTTGACCTCGGTCGTACCGACCTTGATCGGGCTAAAGAGCATCGGATAGGCAGAGGACTCCATACAGGCTTCCTTTCGTTTGAGCCGCTCGGCGGCAGTTGCTAACGTACTTATCCTATCAGCAACTGCCGTATTCGCAGTCAAACATGCCCAAACGCCGGTCGACTAATGAATACCGCGACCCAAGTCCTCGGCAATCTTGTCCACGCCTTTGAGCGCGGCGCAGGTCTTTTTGTTGGAGCAATGCCCCGTGCAAACGCCACCCTGGGCGCAGTCGGCGCAGGTGCCCTTGCGGTAGATGCGCACGCATACCGCGACAAACGCAATACCGATAACAGCCAGTACAACAATATCGATAGGTGCCATAGCCAGCCTCCTCTAGTTAACCATCACTTACTTTACCCCATTCTCCACCTACCAGACGATATGAGCAGGACATAAAAACATTGAGAGCCCCTGCTGCATGAAAGACCGCGGATTAGGCCGACAATGGTGAGTGTCTAATCCAACCGTGGCGG
>JAGZQF010000057.1 GCA_018382295.1 Collinsella sp. | reverse complement strand
GTTTTTCTCCATATTTGGACATGTGTTGGGGTTATATCCCATTCAGATAGCGCTCGGTATTATTGGTGCAATCGCGATAGCAATTACCGCCGTTGTTTCATTAAAAATGGTAGGAATGCAGGTCTCCAAGAATTGATATATCGATTGACGAGCTATCCGAAGCGTCGAGCTTTCTTGATGGACATGACTATTCGTCACAAATCATTCCGCGCATCGCCGGGGTTCCAGTAATACTCGATATATCTGGATGCCCTCATTCCCCTTTTTGAGGGTCCCAAAAAGACTACCCGTGTTGGTTTGGCTAGGTTCGGGTGCTGTCCGTGCCGTGCGGTAAAATCGTTCAGTCAGAACACGAACCCGCATCGGAGCTCATCACATGGCATTCGTCCATCTGCACAATCACACTGTTTTTTCCATGCTCGACGGCGCAACCCGTATCCAGGATATGGTCAACCGTGCCGTTGAGCTGGGTATGCCCGCTGTGGCCATTACCGACCACGGCTACATGTATGGCGTGCCCGACCTGGCGCTGGCCTGCGACGCCGTCAACCACAACACGCCCGAGTACAAAACCTGGAGCCACGACAAGGCCTTCCTGGAAAAGGACCGCCGCGACGAGTTGGTGGAGCCCGATCCCGAGGAAAACCCGCGCGAGCATGCCCAGTATGTGAAGGACATGGCCATGTGGGACGAGAAGGGCAACATCGACGAGCTCAAGCCGCCCCTGGTCATCAAGCCCATCTTTGGCTGCGAGGTCTACTTTACGCCGGACGAGACCCTTGCCCGCGACCACAAGCCCGAGCTCTACCACATGATCCTCCTGGCCAAGGATCAGGAGGGCTACGTCAACCTGATGCAGACGGTTTCCGAGGCCGCCGTGCAGGGCTTTTACTACAAGCCGCGCGTGACGCTCGACAACCTGCGCCGCCATGCCAAGGGCATGATCTGCACCAGCGCCTGCATCGCGGGCATCATCCCCAAGTGCATCGACCGCGGTGACATGGAGGGCGCCATCAAGTGGGCCGAGACCTTCCGTGACACCTTTGATCCCGGCGACTTCTATATCGAGATTCAGGAACACGGCATCACCACCGACAACGGCCTGACCGACGAGCAGATGGACCGCACGCTCATCGACATCGCCAAACAGGTGGGCGTCAAGGTTATCGCCACCAACGACTTCCACTACCTGCGCCGCGAGGATGCGCCCGTGCAGGACGTCATCATGTGCATTGGCATGAACGCCAAGGTCGACGACCCCAACCGCATGCGCATGACCGGCTCGGAGTTTTACATGAAGACCGAGGAGGAGATGCGGGCGATGTTCCCGTATTGCCCCGAGGCCTGCGACAACACGCTCGAGATCGCCGACAAGTGCTATGTTGAGTTGGACTGGGACTCCATCATCCTGCCGCGCTTCCCGCTGCTCGATCCCGGCGAGACGCACGAGAGCCAGTTCCGCCGCGAGTGCGAGAAGGGCCTGCGCCAACACTACGGTGACGACTGGGCCACGCGCGAGATCGGCGGCGTCAACATCAAAGAGCGCTTTGAGTACGAATACAAGGTCATCTGCGACAAGGGCTTTGCCGCCTACTTCCTCATCGTTGCCGAGTACGTGCAATGGGCCAAGGACAACGGCATCGGCGTCGGCCCCGGCCGTGGCTCGGCCGCCGGCGCTATCGTCGCCTACGCCATGAACATCACCGCGTTCGACCCGCTCGAGAACGGCCTGATGTTCGAGAGGTTCCTGTCCCCGCAGCGTACCGAGATGCCCGATATCGATATGGACTTCGACGATGAACGGCGCCTCGAGGTCGTGGAGCACGTTCGCCAGCTCTACGGCCCCGAGAAGGTCACCCACGTCATCACCTACTCGACCATCAAGGCCAAGCAGGCCATCAACGACGCCGCGCGCGTCCTGGACTACCCGGTCTACATGGGCCAGCGCCTGTCCAAGATGGTCTCGAGCGACCCCAAGGTCAAGCTCAAGCAGGTGCTCGAAAAGCAACCCGGCAAAGAGGATCTGTTTAACCCCGATTTTGCCGAGGCCTATAAAAAGGACGACGACGCCCGCCGCATCATCGACACGGCGCTCTCGATCGAGGGCCTCACCCGTGGCGAGGGCGTGCACGCGTGCGCCGTTCTGATCTGCCGCGACCCCGTCAACGAGCATGTGCCCACCAAGCTCGACACCAAGGGCGGCGTCGAGATTACCCAGTACGAGGGCCATACCGTTGCCGACATGGGCCTGCTCAAGATGGACTTCCTGGGCCTGCGCACGCTGACGGTTATCTCCAAGGCCAAGGCAAACATCAAAAAGAACTTCGGCATCGACATCAAAGAGGAAGAGATTCCCTTTGACGATCCCGAGATCTTTAAGCTCATGGGCTCCGGCCACACCGCCGGCGTCTTCCAGGTCGAGTCCGCCGGCATGACGGCCACGATCAAGAACATGAAGCCCACCGAGTACAAGCACGTCGTAGCATTGATCGCTCTGTACCGCCCGGGCCCGCTGGGCGCCGGCATGGTCTCGTCCTACATCAACCGTATGAACGGCAAGGAGCCGGCGGTCTCCTACGACGACCGCCTGGACGACATCCTGGGCGAAACCTACGGCACCATGGTCTATCAGGAGCAGGTTATGCTCATCTCCGTCGAGATGTGCGGCTTCTCCAAGGGCGAATCGGACTCGCGTATCCGCAAGCCCGTGGCTAAGAAGAAGATCAAGCTGCTCACGTCGACGGTGCTCCACTGGGAGGATGGCTCGGACGAGACCACCTACGACCACTGGATGAACGGCGCTATCAAGAACAACTACACGCGCGAGGTCGCCCAGAAGATTTGGGACGATGTTCTCGAGTTCGCGTCCTACGCCTTCAACAAGTCGCACTCCGCCGGCTACGCCATCCTGGTTATGCAGACGGCGTGGCTCAAGGCGCATTATCCGCACGAGTACATGGCGGCCGTTCTGACGTCCTACACGGGCAAGACCGACAAGATCGTTCACTACGTCTCGGCGTGCCGCCACGACGGCATCCCCGTGCTTTCGCCAGATGTCAACGAGTCCGGTACCGAGTTCACGGCTACCAAGGAGGGCGTGCGCTTTGGTCTGGCCGGCATCCGCGGCGTGGGCACCGGCGTGGCGCAGGCGATTATCGCCGAGCGCGAGGCGGGCGGCCCGTTTAAGACACTGCACGACTTTGTCGAGCGCGTGGACTCGAGCCAGGCAAACCGCCGCGTGATCGAATCGCTGATCAAGGCAGGCGCCTTCGACTCCACGGGGTATCCGCGTCGCCAGATGATGCACTTTGTGGATAAGAACAACCCCGAGAACATCATCGATGCCGCCGTGAAGCGCCAAAAGGATCGCGCGAGCGGCCAGACGTCGTTCTTCGATATGTTCGGCGACGTTGAGGGCTCGGGCTTTGAGGTGAGCGTGCCCGATCCGGACGGCCAGGAGTGGGACCGCCACCTTAAGCTGAGCCAGGAGAAGGAGGTTCTGGGCATCTATGTCTCGGACCACCCGTTGCGCCCGTTTGAGTATGCGCTAGCCAAGGCGCGCGACTTCTCGTTCTCGCAGATCGACACCGGTTACGAGGTGCAAAACCCCACGGGCGGTACCATCAACCAGGAGATTCCCGAGGGCAAGGCGCTGTGGTGGGCCGGTATGGTCTCGAGCGTGTCCAAGCGCGTGACCAAAAACGGTGACCCCATGGGCATCGTGCAGCTCGAGGACATGGAAGGTGAGGCCACGGTCGTGGTGTTCCCCAAGACCTACAAGGAGGCCGAGGGGTACCTGTACGGCGAGGTCGATCCCGAGACCGGCGCGCAGCTGTCCGATGCGTTTGTGCGCATTAAGGGCAAGCTTGAGCGCTCGGACCGCGGCGATCAGATCATCGCGCAGGAGATCGTGCCACTGGAGCTTAATGAGGAGAACAACAAGCCCAAGGTGTTTGAGGTCATGGTGCCCAACAGCCGCTTTAGCCAGGGCAATATGGCGCGTCTTGCCACGGTGCTTACCGCCAACCCGGGCGGCGACCGCGTGGAGATCTTTATCGAGCAGGTGGACGGGCGTGTGCTGCGTGCCGAGGTGCCGGCCAAGGTCAATGCACGCTCGATTCCGCTGCTGGCCGAGGCCAAGGCCATTGTGGGTAACCAGGGCAGAGTGACGGTGATCTAAAATGATTTTTCTGGGACGGGGATTAAAAAAGGCTCTGTTAGACCAGGATTGACATACATGTGTCCCCACGGTGCCATATCTTTGACCCCGTAGACCGCGATGATGGGGGCAGCATGAACGCCGAA
>JAGZQF010000056.1 GCA_018382295.1 Collinsella sp. | reverse complement strand
CTCCTCGTGCACGCGGTCGGCCAGGGCGGTCATCTTCTTGCCGGCCTCGTAGACGTTCCTGCCGTCCTCGAGGTAGCCCTCCTGGTCGAAGTGCATGATCTCGATCTTCTCGGTCTCCTTCATGTGTGTCCTCCCATCACATGTGCGCAATTCTATACATCGCGCTTCTTGCTGATACCAATTATAGCCATACGATTGCTTGTTATTTAATACCAATCCAAACTCACGGAGATTTGCGGCGAACGGTCGGTTTCCTCGCCCGAGTGGTATTACAACGCCAATAGTTGTCTATTTCGAGCGCTACTGCCAACGGGTTCCCCACAACTCGCCAGCTAAAAAAGCGTTGCGCCAGACCCGCCCAAGCGTTTCCGGCGCAACCGCGCAGTTTAGTTATTCGGCTTCCATCTCCGCTGTCACACGGCGATACATCTCGATAACCTGAGTCGTCGCCTTGGACGGATCTTGATAGTAGCGGCCATCACACGTCTCGGCCGAGACATAGCCCGTATAGCCGTGGCGCATGAGTGCCTCGAGGTCGGCACGCATATCACGCTCGCCGTCGCCCCAGGCAAGATGCGTCGTGCCGCCGCCCACATCTACAAAGTGGGTGTGAACGATCTTGTCGCCCAAAACCTCAAAGTAGCCGTCGATCGTGTCGCCGGCAACTTCCATGGCGCCAAAGTCGATACAGGCCTTCAGGTTGGGACGATCGACCGCCTCGAGGATGCGCGCGACATCCTGTGCCGTATTGACCAACACGGACTCCGACGGCTGCAGGGCCTCGAGCGCGACGCGAATACCGCGCGTATCGGCGTAGTCGCACACCGAGCGCAGCATGGCAACGCTGCGGGCCCAGGCGTCCTCAGCCGGCTCGTCCAGATAGGCCCAACCACTCGTCACCAGAATCTGCGGCACGCCCAACTCAACGGCAACGTCGATCACATTCTTAAAGTACGAGAGGATGCGTTTTTGGCCCGCCTCACCGCGCACCGCGACGTTCCATGGCTTGGGGTTGTTCTGCTCGGGGCACACGCACACGATCTTGATACCGTATTGGGCGGCAAGATCGCGAATCTTATCCACCGAATCGTGCTCATGGCAATCCACATACAGGTGCATCGAGCCGGTCCACAGCTCGATATTGCGATAGCCGGCCTCACCTGCAGCCTTAAAAAACGTCTCGATGCTGTAGTAACGATGGTTGATGTTCATGAGCGAAAGCTCGGGTACGACCATAGCCCTCCCCTTTCGTACGGAGTTTTAAAAAACAGGGGGCCGCCGCAGATGCGACAAGCCCCCCAAAGATCGACGCAACCGTTAGACGCGATGGAAGCGCGATTCGAACATATTAGGCAAGCACGCCAAAGTAAGCGCCGATGATGCCCACGACCATGGTGCAGAGGATCAGGACCATCGGGTTGATCTTCTTGGAGAGCAGCCAGTAGTAGAGCCAGAAGGCGGCCATACCGAGCATACCGGGCATGATGCCGTCCAGGATGTCCTGGAGAGTCTGGGCGGAGTCGCCCTGACCAATGGCGATGGGCAACGAAGCCCAGAACATGTCCTTGCTCATGGCGCCGACGACCATAACGCCGACAATGCCGACGCAGGCCATGATCTTTTGCATCAGGCCGGTCTTCTGAGCCTCGTCGAGGAAACCAATGCCTAGCTCATAACCCTTGATAGCGCCAAAGATACGAATCAGGAACGCCGGGATGTTGTAGACGAGCAGGAAGGCGATGGGGCCAAAGACGTTGCCGGCCTGGCACAGGCTGATGCCCACGGCAGCGGCGACGACGCGCAGGGTGGACAGGAAGAAGGAGTCACCCAGGCCGGAAAGCGGACCCATGAGGGCGGCCTTGATGTCGTTGACGCTCTCGGGCTCAACCTCGCCACGAGCGACCTTTTCTTCCATGGCCATCGCGATGCCACCCACGAAGGGAGCGAGCTGCGGGGTGATGTTGAAGAATGCGCTGTGACGATGCAGGGCCTCGGCGTAATCATCGGGACGGCCGGCATAGATCTTCTTGAGCATGTTGGCGACCATCAGGCAGAAGGCAATGTTCATCTGCTTGTAGTAGGTCCAGGAGAATTCCATGCCCAGGGCGCCGGTGTTCACGGCGCTCTTAATGAGGTCGGAGCGAGTAATCTGGTTCTCGGAATTAGAAGTCATCGTCCTCATCCCCTTCCACAGAAAGCTGGGACTGGGCGCCACCAAGGCCCAGCAGGTCGTACTTATCGATGCCGATGATGATTGCGATCAGGGCGACGCCGAGGACGGGCACGTTGGCATAGGAGCACAGCAGGAAGCCCAGGAAGTAGAACGGCACGAGCTGCTTGGTAAGCACCAGACGGCCGAGCATGGCGAAGCCCATGGCAGGCAGGATGTTGGCTGCGACGCCAAAGCCATCGAGGACGAACGTCGGGATGAAGTCGAGCAGGCCCTGAACAGCGTCGGCACCCAGATAGAAGGAGACCGAGCACAGGATAAAGGCCAGGACGACAATCACGAGACCGATAATCCAGTGCATAGCGTAGATACCCTTGAGGTTACCCTTGCTGGCAAAGACGTCGGCACGGTCGACCAGAAGGGGCATACCGGCGTTGACGACGTTCTTAATGGCCAGGCACAGAGTGGCGATGGGCATCGCGAGCGCGATAGCGGCCTCGGTGCTCTGACCCAGCTGAATAGCGAAGGCGCAGGCGAGCACACCGCCAATCGTCTCATCGGGCGGCACGTAAGCGCCGATGGAGATAGAACCCATGAAGAGCAGCTCGAGGCTCGCACCGATGGCGAGGCCGGACTGCAGGTCCCCGAGGACTATGCCGACGAGCGGGCACAGAACGATCGGGCGGAACGCATAGAGCGTACCGAGCTGATAATCGAGCTTACCGAAGGCAGCGATAAGTCCGATGAGGATCGCTTGAACAAGCATTGTTCCTCCCTTTGATCCCTCTTGGATCCGCGCGGCGATTCCCGACTTGTCAGCGCGCCCTTTTCCATGCCGACAATCGCCCAGACAGATCCAGCTTGTACCGGTGTGCTGTTAACACCTAAATCGGTGCAAATGATTTGATACCAATTATATAGTCATGCGAAAACTATTTAATACCAATCGCTCAACGGGCGTGTACTCCCGGTGAACGGTAGATGGGGGTAACGGGTAAAGCGTTTATCCGGTACGCCCACGAATAGGGGCGGCGCCGTGCGCGCCGCCCGTGGTTCCCAATTAGAGGGCGCTTAGGGCATCGACCTTGGGGTCGTCGGCCAGAGCGCGAATCTCGACCTCGACACCGCGGCCGACGAGCTCGCGAATGTCCTCTTCCTCGGCAGCAGTCACAAAGATCTGGCGGGAGATCTTACGGGCATCGGGACGCTGCTCGTCCTTGGACTTGGTGTTGCCCAGGTTGATGGAGGTGATCTGCGGGCAGCCGTCGACAAGCTGCTTGGCCTCGGCGATGCTGGCGACGCAGATGATCATCTTGTACTTATCGGTAACACCGGAGTTGATGGCCTCGATGGCGTGCTCCATGTCCTTAATGACGAGCTTGACGTTGGCCGGCTTTCCCATCTTGAGCGTAGTCTTCCAGACGGGATCGTTGGCAACCTTGTCGCCAACGCAGAAGATGCAGTCGGAGCCCAAGCCCTGGACCCAAGAGACGGCCACCTGGCCATGAAGCAGACGATGGTCGACGCGAAGCAGTTGAATCATGATTGACCCCCAAAGGTCTCATGCCGGAAACCCGGCCCCATTAATAGCAGGCGGTGACTAGAACTCTTCCTCGTCATCCGCATCGGTCAGCAGGTCGTTGACAAACTTGACGCGCGTGTCGTCAGCCGCGAGGATCTCGCGGATAACCTGATCGGCGGGAGCCTCCTGGTCCGAAAAGAGCAGCTGGATCAGCAGCGGCAGATTCATGTTGGCAACCAGGTAGGTGTTGGGGCGCGTCTGGACGATCTTGGTGAACTCGTTGTTGACGCTGCCGCCAAACAGGTCGGTGCACACGATTACGTCGTCGGCGGGGTCGAAGGTCGCCAGGAGCTTGGCAGCCTCCTCGGCGACGTCGGTGCGGCCGTCGACAAACATCGACAGGTCGTGGACGTTATCGCGCGCGCCCGAGAGCAGCTCGGTGCTCTCTTTGATGCCGGTCGCAAAATGCGCGTGGCTGGCAAAGATGTATTGCCTCATTGCGGTTTCCCCCAAATGAAATTAGTAGTCGAACTGGTGGTAGTAGCGGCGGTACTTGAGGTTGTGCTTGGTGACCAGCTCGTAGTTGCGCGAGAGGCGGTCGGTGGTCAGCACGGACAG
>JAGZQF010000055.1 GCA_018382295.1 Collinsella sp. | reverse complement strand
GGGAGCGGCGCATTCATTCGAATCCATATTTGAGTGTATCAGCGAACCCAAAAGGTTGCGCAACGAATGAGCAAATTAAGGATGCGAGCGGAAGCATCCATGCGATAAGCGGATACGAAGCATCTTTGTTGCACAACAAACTCACAGTCGCACGGGGAAATTATGACTACCCCGTGCGACTGTGAGGAAAACATACGGCAGGAGCAGGCTCGCCACCTAAATCGCGCGACGGGCCTCGATGGCGCGGCCAAGCGTAAGCTCGTCGGCATACTCCAAGTCGCCGCCCACGGGAAGGCCGCTTGCCAGACGCGACACCTCGACGCCCAACGGCTTGATGGTACGGGCCAGATAGCTCGCCGTGGTCTCGCCCTCAATATTGGGGTTGGTGGCGATGATGACCTCATGGATATCCTCGTGACCCAGACGCGCCAGCAGCTCACGGATGTGCAACTGCTCGGGACCAATCTTGTCCATGGGGCTGATCACGCCGCCCAGCACATGGTACAGGCCATGGTAGCTGCCCGTGCGCTCGATTGCCTGGACGTCGCGCGGCTCGCCCACCACGCAAATGCGGGTGGTATCGCGCATCGGGTCCTGGCAGATGGAGCACTCGTCGGCCGTGGCGTAGTTAAAGCAGCGGCTGCAAAAGTGAACCTCCTGCTTAACCTCCAAGATGGCCTCGGCCAGGCGGCGGGCCTCCTCGGCATCGGCCTCGAGCAGGTAATAGGCGATGCGCTGGGCCGACTTGGGACCAATGCCCGGCAGACGGCCCAGCTCATCGAGCAGTTTTTGCAGACTGTGATTCGCACTCATATATATGCGTGTCTTAGAACGGCATGCCCGGGATGTTGAGGCCGCCGGTGATGGCGCCCATCTGCTTGTTGGCGAGCTCGTTGACGCCGCGGACGGCCTCGTTGACGGCAGCCATGATCATATCCTGCAGCATATCGACGTCCTCGGGATCGAGGGCATCGGGATCGATGGTGAGGTTGACGAGCTCCATCTCGCCGTTAACGGTCACCTTGACCATGCCGCCGCCGGCAGAGGCGTCGACGGTCTGGGACTTGAGGTTCTCCTGCGCAGCGGCAAGCTGCTCCTGCATCTTGCGAGCCTGCTTCATCATCTGCTGCATGTTCATACCGGCCATGATGGCTCCTTTACGTGCGGCCGCGCGACAAGCTGCAAGGGCAGCCGGAGCACGGCGGGACTTTCAAACTCAAAAATCGTACCACGGCGCGCGGCGAGAGAGCGGGGCGGACGTGTTACCTCAGTCGATATACATGTCCTGGAGTGCAAGCCGCACCCATAGATTATGCAAAGTTGAATAATTCGCATCTGCATAATATTTAAAGCTAAATCTTGTAGAGCCGGAATCCGACATTTAATGCGTACCACTAAATGGCTAAATGCCGAGCCACTACTCGAGGCGGAGCACATGGCGGCAGGGTATAATTTGATTGTCATAGATAGCAATTTGGAGGTACCCCATGAATGCCCCCGACGCGCTCCAAAACATCCGCTCAAAACACCCCGTTGCATATGTGGTTCTCTATCTCTTTGTCGGCTGGGCATTGCTGGTTATCATCACCCATGCTATAGCCTTTGGAGCAGAACTGCTGATAGCCAGCTCGGACCAGCCCACCGTCAAATGGGAAGCGACCGATGAGTGCACCGACGGAACTCGAACCATTTACTACAACAGCCCGTCCCTCTACCAAGAGTTCAAGGTCAAGATAAAGGACTCCAAGATTGTCGATGCCGAACCAGGCGCTTTCTTGACAATCGGAGCAACCCTCAACGCCGAGCAAGTCGAGCACACGGACAGTCATGCGACGTATCGTATCGACCTCAGCATCCTAGGCCGACCGTCACGCACCTGTCTGCTCGAATGCGATATACGCGGCACCACGTTGCACATGTCCGAAATACAGATGCGCCCGGGCAAAGAGATCTCTTCTTGAGCAGCATACCCGCCCGCACGGTTACTCCACCGGTTTGAAGATGGTGGCCTGACCGAAGACGCTGCGGATGAGGTCTTTGGCCTCGTCCTCGGTCTGCGGGATGCTCGGGGCTGCGCCCCGGTGGCCGAAGGGGCTGCCCGCGCCGGGGTTGGACTCCCAGGGAGCTGCAGGAGCGTCCTCCTCTTTGGCGGCAGCCGCAGCGGGCCTGGGCGCGGACGCCGCGGCAGGCACGTCGAACGGAGGAAGATCGTCCCCGCTCGCATCGCCGGCAAAGCCGCCGACCATGGCGTCGTCGTAGGGCACCTGCTCGGATTCCCACGGCGCGGACTGCGCGACAGGCTGAGCCTTGGGGGCAGCCGAGCGCTCGGGCGCACGGGGTGCGGGCTCGGTCGGGAGCTTACCCGTGGCAGGAGCGCCGGCGGGGTTGTCGGAGCGTAGCCAGGGGGCTTTGCCCAGGTCAGACGACTTAGGCGCAGGTGCGGCAGGCTTAGGCGCGGGCGCTGGGGCGGCAGGTTTTGGCGTAACGGGCTTAGGCGCCGACGGAATCGGCGCCGCTACCGGTGCCGTCTGTTGCTGCGGCGCGTTGGCGTTCGAGGATGCAGGGGCCGCCGAGGACACGGGTTGCGGGTCCGCAGATACCGCAGCCCGTGCAGATGGAGAATGCTCCTCATGTTGAGGAGCCGGCGTGCCACCCCCATCCAGGACATAGTCGACGGTGCGACGACCAAAGACCGCGCAGACCGTCGGCAGGACTACCGACTGCGTATCGGCACGACCGAGCATCTTGATGGCAAAGGTCGAGCCCGCGGGGAACGAGACCGTGAGCTTGGAGCCGTCGTCGGCCGTGGCGCGAGCGTTGAGCAGCAGGCCCGCATAGGAAGCCTGACGCGTCTTGACGCGCTCGACGACCTCGGCCCATTTACGCTGGAGCTCGCCGGCGTCCTCGACCGCGGGGGTCTCGGCAGCACCGGCAGCGGCAACTTGAGCGGCGTTGTTAGGCTTGGGTGCCGGCGCGGGCGATGCGGGCGCCGGCGCAGCAGGCTTGGGCGTCGGCGCAGGCGTTGCAGGTTCGGGTGCGGGCGCAGAAGCCGCGGGTTTGGGAGTCGGTGCGGGAGCGGGCTGAGCCACCGGAGCAGTCGCAGCGCCGCGATCCCAAGGCATACCGCCCTGGTGCGTGGACGCCGCAGCGGGAGCGGGTGCCGCCGGAGCAGCGGCTCGGGCACCCGAGATGAGCGTCGGCTGCTGTGCCGTCGCAGGCGTAGCCGCAACGGCCGCCGGGGCAGTCTGAGCAGCAGCAACGCTCGCCGGCACCGCGGCATTGGCGACCCTAGCTTCCAAACGCGCCACGCGCTCGGCCAAGGCCTCAATCGTCAGATCGGCCTCGGGACGCGCCAGGCGAGTGCAGGCGATCTCGAGCACCAGGCGCACGTCGCTCGCGCCCCTCATCTCCAAGGCGGCGTCGTCGAGCACCGTCAGCACGCGGGCCAGACGGTCGGCAGGATGCTCGCCAAAGGCAGCGGACTCGGCAGCAAGCGCCTCGGCCTGCTCGGCTCCGCCCTCAAACAGCTCGGCACGGGCGCCGGCAACGCAGGCCACGTACACGTCACGCACGTGCGCCACTAGGTCGCGCGTCAGCTCAAGCAGGTCATTGCCCTCCTCGACCTGTGCGCGAATGAGGCCATAGAGCTCGGCGACATCGCGTGACGCAATCGCCGCGGCAAACTCGCCCAGGATCTGGTCCGAAACCTCACCTAAAAGCGAACGGGCATCGTCCGCATGCACGGAGCCGTTGCCAAAAACGCTCAGCTGCTCCAGCGTGGAAAGAGCATCGCGCATGCCGCCCTTGGCATGACGCGCAACGATGGCCAACGCCTCGTCATCGTAATCGAAATCCTCCTGCTCGCACACGTAGGCCAGGCGGCGCTCGATATCCTCGTTACCGATACGGTGGAAGTCGAAGCGCTGGCAGCGCGAGAGGATGGTCTCCAGAATCTTTTGTGGGTCGGTGGTGCACAGCACAAAGATCACGTGCGCCGGCGGCTCCTCGAGCGTCTTGAGCAGCGCGTTGAACGCCGCCGTCGTGAGCATGTGGACCTCGTCGATGATATAGATCTTGTACTTGCCGCGCACCGGGGCAAAGTTGACGGAGTTGATGATCTCCTCGCGTACGTTGTCCACGCCGGTGCGGGAAGCGGCATCGAGCTCGTAGACATCGGGGTGGTTGCCCTCGGCGATGAGCTCGCACTCCTCGCAGGTGCCGTCGGGCATGCAGCCGCTCGCACCCTCGGCGCGCGCCGCCTCGGCATTGCGGCAGAGCAGCGCCTTGGCAAGAATGCGCGCCATGGTGGTCTTGCCCGTGCCGCGCGGTCCGCAGAACAGGTAGGCGTGGGACAGGCGTCCCTCGGTAATGGCGTGCTCGAGCGTCGAGACGATATGCTGCTGGCCCACCACGGACTCGAAGGTGAGCGGGCGATACTTTCGGTACAACGATTCCATGGGTGCTCCCCCGGGTATACTGAGTCTTGTTGCCGCGGCGGCCATGCGGTCGCACGGC
>JAGZQF010000054.1 GCA_018382295.1 Collinsella sp. | reverse complement strand
TACTCCAACGACGAATTCTAGGCGGTGTCCCCTCCCTTTCAAGAAAGAGAAGAGGCGGGGCATGCCCCGCCTCTTACACCACATCTCTGCGCGCTACCTTGCGAAGCCGCCCCCGGACTGGAATTGACAGCCCGGGGGCGGCTTTCACTTGTCGCGGGAGTGTCCCAAGGGGCCGGCATAGAAGGAGTGTCCCTAACTGCCAGATTACTTATCGGTACCCAGCTTGTGCGGCTTGAAGGCGAGTGCGTTGACGAGCGCATCGGCGGCCGATTTGACGGCTGCCGGCTGCGGGTCGTTGACGTGGTCCTCGGGGTGCACGGGCAGGTCCTTCTTAACGGCGTCGTGGATCAAGTTGAGATACTCGGTCACGCCGGTGGTCGACAGATGCGTGCCATCGCCGTCGAACAGGTCATTTCGGTTGGCGCTGTATCCGTACCAGTCGATAACGCGCACGTTCTTGTAGCGCGTGGCAGCGTTGGCAATGGCCTGGTTGGTCGAGCCGACCCACGGCTGCGGGCTGCGCGTGTTTACAAACACCACGATGCGCTTGTCTCCGGCATCGGACATGATGGCATCGATCTGGTCGTCAGTCACCAAGCCGTTGGTGCCCAGGGCGAAGACCACGATTTTGCCGGCAAGGTTCTGCTGGATATAGCCCTCAAATGTCGCACGGCCCGCATCGAATTGGCGGCCTTTTTCGGCATCGATATGGCTGTGCGGGAACACGCCATCGAAGGAATCCACGGCGCGCAGCGACACGGAGTCACCGATCATCAGCAGGTCATAGGAGCCGTCCGCAAAGCCGTCGTTGTCCTTGTCGGTGTCGTCCGCCGCTTGCTGGTCCTTGGGCGTGGCGTTTTTGGCTTCCTTGTTGAGGACTTCGGCACCTTCGCCGCTGAGCGCAGACGTCTCGGGCACAAAGACCAAGCCGCCCAGCGCAACGACCAGTACGACAGCGAAGGCGGCGCAAACGGGAATATGCGCGCGTGCCCAGTTGGCGGGCGTGGTGGTGCCGTCGCGGAACTCGGATACGGTGCGCCCAAAGGCGCCCTTTCTAAACGGCGTCTCGATAAAGCGATATGAGCATTCGGCTACGGCGACCACCAACAACACCTGCAAAATGTACTGCCACCACGGCGTATCGTTGATGTTGGCGACCGGGTTCATGAGCAGCAACAGCGGATAGTGCCACAGGTAGATGCTGTAGGAGCGCTTGCCAACCCATACGAGCGGCTCGGCGGATAGCGCGCGGGCCACCATTCCCTGGGGCTGAACGCAGGCCGCGATGATCATGAGCGTAAGGATGGAGCACAGCAGCGTGCCGCCGCGATACTGGAACGCCGTGTAGCCGTTGGTGAACGCGACCATGGCGGCAAGGCCAACCAGGCCCACAACGCCCAGCACATCGATGGATGCGGGCGAGGACCAAAAGCGCACGAGCGCGCTCGGCTGGGCTGGGGCAGTCTCGGCTGCGTTGTCGGCCTTCGTGCCCTGTTTGTTCTCGGCATTCTTTCCGTGCTTGGTGGCGCCAACCAGGCGGTCGAGCCCCAGACGATGTGCGAGGCGCACGGGCGCCAGATCGCGATCGGGGATAAAGGCCATCCAGGCGCCCAGCAGCAGCGAGAACACACGGGTGTCGGTGCCGTAGTACACGCGGCTGGGGTCGGCGGCGGGATTGTAGAGCACCATCATGGCAATGGCGGAGACGGCAGCTAAGCCCAGAACCACGCGGCGCGTGTTGGGCTTGCTCATGTGCATGGATACCATGGCGAGCAGCAGCGGGGGCCAGACAAGGTAGAACTGCTCCTCGATGGCAAGCGACCAAAAGTGCGTGAGCGGCGAGGGGTCGCCCAAGGCGTTGAAGTACGAGACGTCCTGGGCGATCTGCCACCAGTTGTTGAAGAACAGCAGCGACGGCAGGATGTCGGGACGCATCTTGGTGAGCATCACGTGGTTAAAGATCGTGCACAGCGCGCACGTCACCACTACGACGGTCACCACGGCGGGGAACAGACGGCGGATGCGGCGAATCCAGAAGCTCTTGAGGTCGATGCGCCCGGTCTTGGCGACTTCGTTGAGCAGCAGGCGTGTGATCAGATAGCCCGAAAGCACAAAGAAGATCGTGACGCCGAGCAGGCCGCCCTGCGCCCACGTGAGGTTAAGGTGATAGAGCACCACCGCGACAACGGCGAGCGTGCGCAGGCCGTCGAGGGCGGGAATGTAACGAGATTTGGGACGAGTGGGCGTCTGGTCCGCGGTGGCGGCGCTGGCATGGTCCGCTTTGTTGGCGGGCGCACGATGGGGGCTCGGGGCGCGTCGCGAGCCGCCGTTGCGGCGTTCGGCGCGCGGGCGTTCGCGTGGCGCCTGGTTATCGGGCGCGCGGCGCGGGCCGCGTGAGCTCGATTGCGGGAATTGTTCCATAAAACATCATCCAATGACGAGAAAAATCAGCACGTATTCATTGTAGCTGCCCGCTCCTGTGAATGCTTGCTGCTGGCGCAACCTCAAGCGCGCGTTCACATCAAAGTGAACTAAAGTTATAGAGTGCGAAAGCATACGATTGACGGCCGACGGTGGGCATAAAGCCCGCAGATGAGGAGGTTTCCATGGCAGATCGCGGCATCGTTGCGGTGTTCGGCAGCATGAACATGGACCTTTCGGTGGCGTGTGAGCGCATGCCGCGTGCGGGCGAGACCGTCGGCGGTAGCGGTTTTATCACCAACGCCGGCGGCAAGGGTGCCAACCAGGCTGTGGCCGCCGCGCGCATGGGTGCGCGCACGTGCATGATCGGCGCCGTCGGGCGCGATGCATTTGGCGATGCACTGGTGGCGGGACTCCAAGATGCCGGCGTGGGCGTTGAGTTTGTGGCGCGTCGCGACGACGTGGAGACTGGCACCGCGACTATCATTCGCTGCGAGAACGACAACCGCATCGTGTTGTCGCCGGGCGCCAACCATGCGCTTTCGGGCGAGGACGTGGCCTGCGCGCTGCGCTATCTGGTGGCTGACGAGCTTGACGCCGATATCTGCGACCTCGCCCCGGCTGCCGGCGGCGTCTTTATCGCCCAGGGCGAATGCGACCTGATGGCAACGGCTGCGACGCTCTCTTGCGCCCACGGGTTGGGGTTCTATACGGTCTTTAATCCGGCGCCCGCCTGCGACCTGCCGGCGGGAGCGTGGCCTGCGGTCGACTTGGTTTGTCCCAACGAGACCGAGTGCCAGGTGCTGACGGGCATCTTGCCCACGGGTGACGCGAGCTGCGTGGCCGCGCTTAAGGCCTTGCTCGCTAAGGGTGTCGGTGCCGCGGTTATCACACTGGGCGGATCCGGATCGGTTACGCTCGGCGATGATGGAGGGCTGCTACGCATGCCGGCGCTCTCTAGCGAGGTGGTCGACACGACGGCCGCCGGCGATACGTTTATCGGCGCACTTGCGGCGGCTCGGCTGCAGGGCTTGCCCCTTTTTGAGTGCATGGTCGCAGGCGCTCGCGCCTCGGCAGTGACGGTATCGCGCCTGGGTGCTCAGCAATCGATTCCCACGCGCGCCGAAGTTGAGCGTAAGTTTGGTTTAGACGGTTTAGACGGAGAAGCGGAGTAGAACAATGGCAACCAAGAAGCTGATCCTTGATCTGGATATGGGCGTAGACGATGCGATGGCGCTCGCCTATGCCATCGCGAGCCCCGAGGTGGAGCTCGTGGGCATTACCACGTGCTTTGGCAACGTGCGCGTAGACCAGTCGGCGCATAACTGCCTGGCCGTGCTCGACCTACTGGGTCGCCCCGAGGTGCCGGTGTACCTGGGCGCCGACCGACCCATCAAGGCGACCGAGCCCTATACGCCGCCGGCGTCCACCACGCTCATCCATGGTAAAAACGGCATTGGCGGCGCGAGCGTGCCTGCATCGCCGTATGAGCCGGTTGGGGCGACGTCGGCCGATGGCAATGCGGCGGTCGATTATCTGATCGATGCCGCACGCACCTATGGCCCCGATTTGGTCTACGTGGCGACCGGCCCGCTCTCAAACTTGGCGCTTGCTCTTGAGCGCGATGCGGCGGCGATGATGTCTATCGGCCGCGTGGTTGTGATGGGCGGCGCCCTTACCGTGCCCGGCAACGTGAGCGCGGGCGCCGAGGCCAACATGGCAAGCGACCCCGAGGCCGCCGATGCCGTGCTGCGCTCGGGCCGCAAGCTCACCATGGTGGGGTTGGATGTGACGCACCGTGTGGTGCTGACGCGCCGCGATATCGCCGGCTGGACGGGTTCGGGCACCATGGCGGGCTGCGCGTTTGCAGGCATGGTCGAGCACTACATTGGCTCATACGAGATGAACGCGCCTTATCTTGGCGGCTGTGCGCTGCACGATCCGCTAGCCGTTGCCGTGGCGATCGACCCCACGCTCGTGGGCGCACTCGGCTGCAACCTGCGCGTTGACCTGCTCGGCGAGTATCGTGGCCGCACCATCTGCGACGAGCGCCGCGTGGCCGACCCGGACAAGAGCGCACTCGTGGCACTCACCGTGGACGCCCCGCGCTTTCTGTCCGAGTTCAAGGCGCGCATGGCCCGCATCCTAGGCTAGGCTCGGGATCGAAGCACGCCCATCTGCTCGATGTGGCCGCTGGCGGGCCGACGGTTGATTTCCGATCTCAGCCGAACACATTGAGCAAATAGGCCATTCCCGCAGTTAGCTGAACGCCCCCGCGGCCCCTCCTGGGGTCCGGGGGCGCCGT
>JAGZQF010000011.1 GCA_018382295.1 Collinsella sp. | reverse complement strand
GCCCCTCTGGGGTTGCCTACCCGGATTCGCGCCTCAGGACTCAGCGCAACGCGTTGCGCTGAGTCCTGAGGCTGTTGCAATGAAAATGAGAATCAAGGATAGCGAAACGGATCCGTTTTTCTTGATGCGGGCGAGTATGTTTTTGAGCTTGTTAAAGTCGAGCGGTTTGGACAGATGGGCGTTCATGCCGGCGTCGTGTGCCGCCTTGGCGTCTTCGGCAAAGGCATTGGCGGTGAGCGCGATGATGGGGATATCGGCTGCATCGACCTTCTCGCTCAGACGAATCGCGCGGGTTGCCTCGTAACCGTCCATGTCCGGCATCATAATGTCCATCAGGATCGCATCGAAGCTGCCGGCGGGATGAGACAGGTACAGATCGACGACTTCGTTGCCGTTGGCGGCGCGGGTGACCACGACGCCCTCGGATTCTAGCAGCGTCTGGGCAATCTCGGCATTCAATTCGTTGTCTTCGGCGAGCAGCACGTTCATGTCGGCGAGCGAGCAGTCGGGCGCACTCTCAACCGTATTCGCCCGCGCCTGGGGATTCTCGTCGATATCGAGCGGAATCTCCACGTAGAACGAGGTGCCCACATGGAGCTCACTGGTGACTTCGATGGTGCCGCCCATCAGTTCAATAAGCGACTTGACGATTGGCATGCCCATGCCGGTTCCTTGGAACTTGCTGCGCGCATCGTCACCTTCTTGGGCAAACGGCTCATAGATATGCTTTAAAAACTTGGGAGTCATGCCAATGCCGGTATCCGAAACGCTAAAGCAAAAGAGCGCGCGCCCGTTATCGAGTGGCTTGGTCTTTGAACTAAAGGTGACGGAGCCGCCGTGCTTGTTGTACTTAATGCTGTTGTCTAACAGGTTGATCATGATCTGTCGGATATGGGTGGGACTGCCGATCATGTATGGCCCCGTGGCGTACGGCAGACTATTGTCCTGCATGGTGATGCCGTTACTGGACGCGCGGAGCTTGCACAGCACCAGTGTATCGTCACAGAGCTCTTTGAGGTTAAAAGGCGTATGCTCCAGTGTTAGCTTGCGGTCTTCGATTTTGCCCATCTCGAGGATGTCGTTGATCAGCGAGAGCAGGTGATTGGCGGCAACGCGCGCCTTGGCACGGCTCTCGCGGGCGACCTGGATATCGCCTTCCTTCAATTCCTCGATCTCGATAAGGCCCAGGATACCGTTGAGCGGCGTACGGATGTCGTGGCTCATACGCGTGAGGAATGCCGTCTTAGCGGCGTTGGCAGCATCGGCTTTTTTGCGCTCGGTTCGAGCGCGCACGAGTGCCCAGATGAGCAGGACGATGCCGACCGACAACATACCGATGAGGGTAGCGGCAATGGCGGTGCGGTTGCGAAAAAGGAATTGAAGCGTGTCTGATTCCTGGGTCGTGTACGACGTGGAGGAGTAATTGCTTGCGGAGAGCGATTCTCCGGCATTGATGATGCCCTTGTTGATGATTCCCAGCAGCTCGGGCTTTCCGCGCGAAATCCAGCACGAGAGCTCACAGGTGTCAGGGAGCTCGACCGTCTCGTAGTCCTTGAGATCATGACGGTCGCCGATGGTTTTTATGCGTGAGCTGGGAGCGACGATGCAGTGCGCCGTTCCCTTTCTGAGGGCGTCGAACGCTTCATCGTCGGATTGGTATTCGGTCACGGTCGCTGTGGGGAACAGGCTTTCAAGTGCATTTTTGTTGACAAACGATGATTTGGTACAGGCGATGTTCTGAAGGTCTTTGTTCAGGTCGCTGCCGGTGTGGATGGCGGTGAGGGATATGGTCCCCAACGATACCGACTGCGCAACGCCTGTTTGCTCGGCAAACCAGTAATCTCGGTATACCGGCAGCGCAACGTCTATGCTTCCCTTTGACAGGGCCTTTGACATCATCTTGTAGCTATCAAAGGGGACGGTTTTGACCGTAATGCCAAATTTATCGTGCAGCGTCGTCGCAAGCGATGCGAGCGAGCCTTCCATTTTGCCGTCTTCGTCTTCGTTGCAGTAGGGGAGTTTGCCCGTAATGTAGCCGAGCGTGATGGTGTTGTCATTTGCTTTGAGCCAGGAACGTTCGGGGCCGTTGAGCGATGATGAACCGCTGTTTTGGGCCGAGTAGTTAGATTTGACTTCGTCGATATAGCGTGGGTTGACGCGGGCGATTGCCGACATGGCGGCATTGATGTCGTCCATCAGGTCGGAGCGGCTTTTGGGGACGGCAAAAAAGTAGTCGCTCGAACCAATGTAGAACATGGGGGAGGCGCTGGGCGACGAGGTCGTGTCGTTCATGATGATGGCATCGACCTCGTTGTTTGCGAGCGCGTCAAAGAGGGCACCGCCAGTGTCGATTTCTTTATAGGTGCAGGTAATGCCTTCGTTGGCGAGCCACTGCTGGCCAACGAAGGTTTGCATAACGCCGGGGTTGCAGCCGATGGTAAGGCCTTGGAGCGCTCGGGGGTCACCCTTGGCCAGATCGTCGCGATCGGGCTTGGCGTAGATGAAGTAGCGCTCGGTGCCCTCGGGGTTCGAGGAAAAGAGCAGCTTTTGGGCGCGTTCCTCGGAGTAGGAGATGTTGGGCATGAGGTCGATCTCGCCCGCCTCGAGCATGTCCATAAGCTCGGTGAAGGTGCCGGAGACGTATTCGTACCGCCAGCCGGGCGTGTAGTACGACAGAGTCTGGAGGTACTCGTAACCCCATCCCGAGAGACGCTCGCCGGGGGTGCCGTCCTGGAAGCCCTCGTTGTTGACGAGCCAGCCGACACGGACCGTTTTGACCTGCTGATCGGAGTCGGCGGCAAAGACAGGGGCGGGCGCGACGGCGCTCAGTACGGCGAGCGCGGTAAGCGCGGCGGCCAGGGTGCGACATATAACTGAACGAAGGACAGTGGCAGCTCTCACATGCAATCCTAACGAATCGAGACATTACCGCATAAGGATACCAGCTCAGCCTGCCCAGCCGGCAGCGGCACCGCTAAACGGTTCCGCCCGGCAGTTGGGGACAGTCCCTTTCTGCCGGCACAAAAGGAACGTCCCTAACTGACGGTTGTGGGACAATACCGAGCGAACGTGATTGGTTGTCCGTGGAAGGGGTCGCGATGAAAAAGCTCAGGACGCTTGCCGACGTGTTGCGCCAGGCGGGCTTCGTGCGCATTACGGAGCTGTTCCTCGTCTTCTATCTGCTGTGCTCGACGGCCGTCTGGCTGTCCGAGCCCACGACCCTCACGTTTGGCGATGGCCTGTGGTTTAGCTTTGAGACGGTCTCGACCATCGGCTTTGGCGACATTCCGGCCGAGACACCGGTTGCCCGCGCCATTACCGTCGTCTTGAGCGTTATCAGCATCTTCTACATCGCCATGCTCACGGGCGTGGCGGTGAACTACTGCAATACGCTTATCAAGATGCGCCAAAAGGACACCATGGCGCGCTTTATGGATGATCTGGAGCATTTGGAAGAGCTCGATCGCGACGAGCTTGCCGATCTTTCGCGTCGCGTGCGCGAATATCGCCGCCGCCAACGCTAGGACGGGCGCCGCGCGTCACGATGAGGGGGACTGAATATGAATATCACCGTGTATCTGGGTGCCAGTGCCGGCAATGACCCGGCGTTTCTGCCCGCGGTGCAGGAGCTGGGCAACTGGATTGGCGCCAACGGACACGCGCTGGTATACGGCGGGTCCAAATCGGGCCTGATGGGTGCGCTCGCCGATAGCGTGCTCGATGCTGGCGGACACGTGACGGGTGTGGAGCCGAGCTTTTTTATCGAGGCCGAGTTTCAACATGACGGTATCGACGACCTCATCGTGACGAGTGATATGGCGGAGCGCAAGGCCAAGATGATTGAGCTCGGCGATGCGTTCATCGCCTTTCCCGGTGGCACGGGCACGCTCGAGGAGATTGCCGAGGTCATGTCCGCGGTGTCGTTGGGGCACCTGAGTGCTCCGTGCATCCTGTATAACCTGGACGGTTACTACAACGACCTCAAGGCGCTGCTCGGGCACATGATCGATAAGGGGCTTTCGAGCCTGAAGCGCCAGCACGGCATCTACTTTGCTGACGATTTGCGCGAGATTGCCTCGATTATCAACGGATAAGTCTTGAGCCTGCTCCACTTTGGCTCCCAATGGTGCCGTTTGCGGCGCAGACGGTTGGCTCGTTCGGGCAACGCTCGCTCTACAATAAAACGTATCTATGTCGACTTTGACCGCGGGAGGACTCGATGGATAGCCTTGCCAAACCCACAAACCGCGCGCTGTTTTTAGTTAGCGTTGCCGTGACCGGTGCGTTCGCGGGTGCCGCGGTCTGGCTGTTCTTTTTTGCGATGGAGCACGGTATCGACTATCTATGGACCGAGATTCCGCGCGCGCTGGGCGTCGCTTCGCCCGAGCTCGCCAGCGGCCCGTTTGGCTTTTTGCCGTACCCGTTTTTTGTCTGCCTGTTGGGCGGCCTGTTAATCGGTCTGTACGAGAAGATGACAGGCACCAAGACCGATGACCTCAACCAGGTGATGGCTAAGGTTAAGCAAGATGGGCGCTACCCGTACGACAACCTGGGCAAGCTTTCGCTCGCGGCATTACTGCCGCTGCTGTTTGGCGGAAGCATTGGACCGGAGGCCGGCCTGACCGGCGTTATCGCTGGTCTGTGCAGCTGGGTCGGCGACCGTATGCGCCGCTTTGGCGCCGAGTTTAGGGAGCTCACGCTGCTGGGTACCCAGGCCGCGTTGACGGCGCTCTTTACCGCGCCCGTCTTTGGCTTTGTGGCGCCGCTTGCCGGTAGCGCCGATGGCGACGAGGGCTCTGCGTCCGACGAGATCACGATCAAGCTGCCCAAGGCACAGAAGACCGTGGTCTACGGCATTGCGATTGCCGGCGGTCTGGGCACCTACCTGCTGCTTGGCCAGCTTGTGGGCGGCGGCATGGGCATGCCCAGGTTCGAGGCCGCCGAGGTAGGCAATCTGGAGCTTACCTGGCTCATTCCTCTGTCGCTGATCGGAACAATCTGCGGCTGGCTGTACTTTGTCTCTGAGCACGCGAGCGAAGCGCTTGCCCATGCCATAGGGGAGCGTCCTGTCGTCAAGGCCATGCTAGCCGGTCTGGCGCTCGCCATCTGCGGCACGGTCCTGCCCTACACCATGTTTGCCGGCGAGACCCAGGCCGACGTGCTCATGGAAACCTATCTGACCATTCCCGCTGGCGTGCTTATCGCGACCGGTCTTGTTAAGGCCATGCTGACGCCCGCCCTCATCAACCTTGGTTGGCGCGGCGGCCACTTCTTCCCGGTTATCTTCTCGGGCGTAAGCCTGGGCTATGGCCTTGCCATCCTCACCGGCGCAGATCCGGTCTTTTGCGTCGCCGTCTGCACGGCATCGACGATGGGTGCGGTCATGCGTCAGCCGGTCATGGTCGTGGGCCTGCTGCTCATGTGCTTCCCACTCAAGGGTATCGTCTGCATGATCATCGCGGCCGTTATCGCCGCCGGCATTCCACTGCCCAAGCCGCTGCGCAAGTAGCGCGGTTTTTCACGAGTCAATTCCAGGGGTACGAGATGATCCTGTACTTTAGCGCGACAGGGAACAGCGAGCATGTGGCGCGTCGCATTGCGGCGGCGACGGACGACAGGGTTATGTCGATTGAGCGCTTTGATGCCGAGATCCTTCACCTCGCTGTGATGGAAGGCCCCTGTCGGTTGGGGTTTGTCGCCCCGGTATACGCCTGGGGCTTGCCGGCGCCAATGATCGAGTTTTTGAAGACTGTCGACCTATCGGTTGCTGCCGGCACAAAGGGCGGCGAGCGCCCCTATACGTTCTATGTCTCGACATATGGTTCGACGACCGGGCAATCGGCCAAGTTCGCCCGCGATCTGCTACACGAGCGTGGGCTCGAGTTAGATGCGGCGATGAGCGTCAAGATGCCTGATACCTGGACGCCTGTTTTCGACCTGTCTGACCCTCAAAAGGTTGAGGGTATCAATAGGGCTGCTGAGGCGCAGATTGATGCTGTGATCGAGGCGGTGCGGGAGCGGCGCACGGGCAATATGATGCGCCATCGCGTGCCTCTGTTTGCATCGTGCGCGTATCACGCAATTGGGCTGCCGCGCATGCAACAGACGAGCAAGTTTGCCGTCGATGCCGATCGCTGCATCGGCTGCGGCCTGTGTGCCAAGCGCTGCCCCATGGCGGCGATTGAGATGCGCGACGGCCTTCCCGTCTGGACAAAGCCGGAGTGCGCAGCCTGCCTTCGTTGCCTGCACTGTTGTCCCAAATTTGCCATCTCGCACGGTAAGCGCACAGCATCCCACGGTCAGTACAGGCATCCTAAGCCAGGTGTGAGGATGTAGCGGCTGCTGGCCGCGCTACTTCCAAACTGCGAGCGCGGCGGTGCCCAGTACGATGAGGGCGAGACCGATGGTGCTGCGCCGTGAGAGTTTTTCGTTGAATGCCAGGCGCGCAAATAGTACTGATACGACAATCGATAGTTTGTCGATCTGCACCACGACGCTCACCTGGCCTGTGGCGATGGCGTAGTAATAGAGCAGCCACGATGCTCCGGTCGCGATGCCCGATGTTGCGAGAAATGTGAGTTCGCGCCGGTCAGCGTGCGCGACCTGATCCAGTTTTCCCTTGGCTGCCACGATCGCCCATGCCATAACCAGTACCACGCAGGTGCGGATTGCCGTGGCCAGGTTTGACTCGACGCCTTCGATGCCAACCTTGGCAAGGATGGACGTGAGCGCCGCGAACACGGCGGCGCCGAGGGCGTAAGCGAGCCAGGTCCGGTCTTGCTGCTGCTCGGGTCCGGCAGACTGCTTCTTCTCGATCATTAAAAACGTGCCGAGGGTGATGACAGCGGTTCCCACGAGCTTAACCGCAAGGTTGCCCGTCTCGCCAAAAAGCACGATGGCGATCAGTGCGGCGAGTACGGTGCTCATCTTGTCGACCGGTACGACCTTATTGACGTCTCCGATGCCCAACGCCTTAAAGTAACAGATCCACGAAGCACCGGTAGCGAGTCCCGAGAGGACGAGAAAGAGCCAAGATCTGGGTTCGATGCTGCCGATGGTTCCAATGGATCCAGAAATGCCCGCCATTGCCCAGGCGAAAACGAGCACCACGCAGGTGCGAATGGCCGTCGCGACATCGGAGTCGGTCTGCTTGATGCCGCATTTGGCCAGGACAGATGTGACGCCGGCAAAGAAAGCCGACACAAATGCTGCTGCGACCCACGACACGGGTGAAATGCCTCCCCAAAGAACGACCGCGCCAGATTTACGGCGCTCGTCCGATGATACCGTCCCGCCATGAAGCTTTGATATCGCTGTGGTGAGACAGGGGCCATAGTTCGAGAGGGCATTTGGTTAAGGCTCGAATCGAAGGTGAATGGTTTTCCGCGAAGTGAACGAGTAAATCTGGACCCCTGGAACATGCACACTTTTTTCGAACAAAACTGCAGGATTCTTAGACAAAAACCGCAGGAATTGAGTCCTTAAAAATGTCGATGCTACAGGGCACTGTTTTTACTCGTTCACTTCTCGGAAAAGTATTCACCTTCGATATGCTGACGGTGTCTTTTTGGTTGCCAAGAACTAGACGGCCTGCTGTGAAGGGCGGTGGTGACGCTATGCCGCCTCGTTACATTGAAAAAATAAGCGGGGTACCACCTAAGCTTTTTTAGCCGTCGATTACAGATCGCGTGCTCGATAAACCTTGGTGCTGACAGCGCAGCTGATTGCACATAGCGCGAGGTCCAGCACGGCGATGCCTGCACACAGACAGCCCAGGACGGCAGAATCGGGATTCGCTCCGGCAATCGACATGAGCCAGTTGCTGATGGGGTTGGAGGAGCTCAGCGTGGCCATGGTGCCGCAACCAAGCAGGGCAAACAGACCAACGGATAGGCGCAGCGCCTCCATGTGTCCAAATCGAAAGAACAGCGGCTGCGCCAAAAACACCATCATGAGGGAGATGAGCATCGATGCTGCCGAGGCGATTGCGATTTCAAAGACCGTCTGTCCCGTCGAAGGAATGCCCGCGCTGTTGAAGAGCGGGATGGCGACGATACTCAAAAGCGTAGCTGCACATGCCATGGCGGCGGAGAAGACAATAACGCTCAGGTAACGGGCACAAATAATGTCTTTGCGCGAGAGGGGCAGCGTTGCCCGATAACGCTCCCATCCGTTTTGATTGTCGAAGCCGGCCAGCGAGCTCATGACCATGATGGGCGACATGGCACTGACCGCGCAGGCGCCGGCGCTCATGCCGGAATCGCCGTCCGATGCGTTGGCAAGGGTCAGCACGACGAATATGAACAAGCCGACACCCGCAATGCTTGGGGCAAGCGAGCGAACGATGGCGAGCTCGGACATAAAGGCGCGTTTCATTTCGAAGCCCCTTTCAGCATGAGGCGCAGATAGTCATCAATGGTTGCCCGATCGCAGGGAATCTCGGGAAAGGCCTCGAGCGTTTCGCGACGGTTGGGCACGAGCACGTCCACGCTGTAGGCGTGGTGGGCGGCATGGGTGCCTTCGACGCAAGCCATAAGCTCGGCGGCCTGCGCCTGGGTGCAGTGAGCGATGCCGGCGCGGTCGGTAATGTCCTCGCGTGGCAGGTCAAAAATAATCGAGCCATTTTCGATGCAGATGACGCGATCAGCGGTGCGATCGAGGTCGGACGTAATGTGGCTCGAGAGTAACACGCTGTGCTGGCCGTCGGCGACAAAGGCAAGCAGCTCATCAAGCAGTTCCTCGCGTGCCATGGGATCGAGGCCCGCGGTGGCTTCGTCCAAAACGAGCAGCTTGGCATTGTGGCTGAGTGCACAGGCAAGCTGCAGTTTCATGCCCATGCCGCGGGAGAGGTCCTTGACCTTTGTCTTGGGATCGAGGCCAAATCGGTTGATGAATCCGGCGAACGTTTCGCGGTCCCACGTGGGGTACGCCGGGCATACGAGCGACTCGATATGGCCCACCCTGAGCGTGGAGGGGAAGGGGCACGTGTCCAGGACAAGACCGACGCGGGAGCGTAGATGGCGCTGCGTTTCATCGGGCGCGTCGGCGCCACAGCGCTGCCCAAACAGGTGCACCTCGCCGGCATCGAGCTTTATAAGCCCGAGCGCGGCGCGAATGGTCGTTGTCTTGCCGGCGCCGTTTGCGCCTACAAAGCCAACGATCTGGCCGGGCTCCACAGCGAGCGTGACGTCGCGTAGTGAAAAGCGGTCGCTCACACGGCGTGAGATGCCTTTGAGTTCTAAAAGGTTTTGCATGGTATAGCCTTTCTTGCAGATGGCTACTGCATGGTTTCGGGGGCTACCAGGTCGAGCATCTCGTGCAGTTTGTCGCGCGTGACGCCCAGGGTTTCGGCTTGGCTCGCCGCTTTCGCAAGTAGCTCTTCGATATGGCAGAGCTGGTTTTCGCGCAAGAGTTCCTGGTTGCCCTCGGCGACAAAGCAGCCCTTGCCCTGCACGGTGCAGATAAACCCGAGTTGCTCTAGGTCGGCGTAGGCGCGCTTGGTGGTGATGACGCTCACACCCAGGTCGCTCGCGAGTGCACGGATGCTGGGGAGTTTGGCTCCCGCAGTGAGCGTGCCCGAAAGGATTTGAGCTTTGACCTGCGAGGATATCTGTTCGTAGATGGGCTTATCGCTCGAATTGGATAGGATGATGTCCACAGCGGCTCCTTAGCTGATGGGCTACACGTGTATATAACCGGTAAACACAGTATATATACACTATGCACAGTTGCACAAGAGACAAATTCGGATTGTCAGCGCGTTCATTCATCTCAATCTGTAACAGATGGACCCGTTTTGAGTGGCTAGATGTTACAGATTGAGATTTTGGCGGCAGGCCCATCCGTTTGTCTCGATCTGTAACAGGTAGAGGCTCAAAACCCGTCTAGATGTTACAGGTCGAGACAAACTGCTGCGGAGTGCCGCCGCCGACCGGTATCCAAGTGCCAACTGATGAATTTGTCCTGATAGTGCGGTTACAACGACGTAATGCACTCAATGCAAGAAAGGATCCGCATGGCAAGCCTGTCGGATGAAATCTCGTCGCGCCGCACATTCGCGATCATCAGCCACCCGGACGCCGGTAAGACCACGCTTACCGAGAAACTGCTGCTCTATACCGGCAGCATTCAGACTGCCGGTTCGGTCAAGGGCAAGAGCTCGGCCAAGCACGCCGTCTCGGACTGGATGGACATCGAGAAGGAGCGCGGCATCTCCGTTACCTCCTCGGTGCTGCAGTTCACCTACAACGGTGCCTGCGTCAACATCCTCGATACCCCCGGCCACCAGGACTTCTCGGAGGATACCTACCGTACCCTTATGGCCGCCGACGCCGCAGTCATGGTCATCGACGGCGCCAAGGGCGTCGAGGCCCAGACCAAGAAGCTCTTTAAGGTCTGTACGCTGCGCCACATTCCCATCTTTACCTTTGTGAACAAGCTCGACCACGAGGCTCGCGATCCGTTTGAGCTCATGGAAGAGATCGAGAACGTCCTGGGCATCAACACGTATCCCATGAACTGGCCGATCGGCAGCGGCCGCAACTTCCGCGGCGTGTTCGACCGTCAGACCCGTCGCGTTATCGCCTTCGAGGGCGACGGTCACGCCAACGCCACCAAGAAGGTCGCCGAGGTCGAGGCCGAGCTGGGCGATCCTTCCATGGACGAGCTCATCGGCGAGGAGAACCATAAGAACCTGATGGACGACATCGAGCTGCTCGATGGCGCTGGCGACGAGCTCGACTTGGATGCTGTGGCCTGCGGCAAGCTGAGCCCGGCGTTCTTTGGCTCGGCGCTCACCAACTTTGGCGTGGAGCCCTTCCTCAAGGAGTTCCTGCGTCTGGCCCCGACGCCGCGCGCCTATACCGATACGCTCACCAGCGAGCCGGTCGATCCCTGCCGCGACGACTTTAGCGGCTTTGTGTTTAAGATCCAGGCCAACATGGACAAGAACCACCGCGACCGCATCGCCTTTGTGCGCATTTGCTCGGGCAAGTTCGAGCGCGGCATGGATGCCTTCCACGTGCAGGGCAACCGCAAGCTCAAGCTTGCCACGGGCACGTCGATGATGGCCGACGATCGCGCCATCGTGGACGAGGCGTACGCGGGCGATATCGTGGGCCTGTTCGATCCGGGTATCTTTAGCATCGGCGACACCGTGTGCTCCGGCAAGCGCCACGTGCGGTATCCGCAGATTCCGACGTTCGCCCCCGAGATGTTTGCTCGCATTACGCAGGTCGACACGCTCAAGCGCAAGCAGTTCGTCAAGGGTATGGAGGAGCTTGCCCAGGAGGGCGCCATCCAAATCTTCCGCGAGCTGGGTGCCGGCATGGAGAGCGTCATCGTGGGCGTGGTCGGCGTGCTGCAGTTTGAGGTGCTCGAGCGCCGTCTCAAGGCCGAGTACCGTGTTGAGGTTCGTCGCCAGCCGCTGCCCTATACGGACATCCGCTGGATCCAGAATGACCCCGATACCATCGATATCCCGGGTCTTTCGCTCACGCGCGACACGCTGCGCGTCGAGGACATGCGCGGCGGTAAGCTACTGCTGTTCACGAGCCCGTGGAACGTGGATTGGGCTACCGACCACAACCCCGACCTTATCCTGTCGGAGTTTGGCAACGTGGCCTTTTAACGCATCGGCGCGGTGGCCCTGCGGGGCTGCCGCGCCGTTCGCTTGCCTGATGCCGTGTGAGCGGCTATCATACCCACCGTCGTCTCAAGACCGGGGCGTCCGAGCAGTTCGGGTCCGATATCCTGCTCGTTAAACCTAAAACCAAAGGAGTACATAATGATCAAGAAGGTCATGGAGGACTACAAGGTCCTGCTGCGGAGCATTCCCGCGGCAACGGTTTCGCTGTTTTTCGTGAGCGTCATCATGATGAACCTGCTGGCCAACAAAGAGCTTATCAGCCTGCCGTATCTGGCACTCGATTGCGGCTTTGTGGTGAGCTGGGTTTCGTTTTTGTGCCAGGACATGATCTGCAAGCGCTTTGGCGCCAAGGCATCCATCAAAATCTCTATCCTCGCGCTGCTGGTCAACCTGGCCGTGAGCCTGTGCTTTTGGGCATGCTCGCTCACGCCCGGTATGTGGGGCGCCTACTACGACACCGGCATGATCGAGGTCAACACCGCCCTTAACGCCACCATTGGCGGCACCTGGTACGTGGTGCTGGGCTCTTCGCTGGCAATGCTCGTTTCTGCCGTGGTTAACTCCACGCTCAACCAGTCGCTCGGCCGCATGCTCAAAAAGAATAACTTTGCGAGCTTCGCCTTCCGCTCCTATGTGTCCACGGGTGTTGGCCAGTTTATCGACAACTTGGTCTTTGCCATTGTGGTGAGCCACACGTTCTTTGGTTGGACCTGGGTGCAGGTCCTTATGTGCTCGCTGACCGGCGCTGTTGCCGAGCTGCTGTGCGAGGTTTTCCTGAGCCCCGTGGGCTACAAGGTCGTGCGCGGCTGGGAGCGCGAGAATGTGGGCTCCGAGTACCTCGAGCGCCACGCAACCGCCTAAGGAGCAAGTATGCGGGTTTTGATCACGGGCGCTTCGGGCGGTATCGGAGCCGCATGCGTGCAGCGCTTTTTGGACGAGGGCCACGAGGTCGTGGGCTTTGATCTGCTGCCGGCGGTGATCGAACACGAGCGCTACCGCCATCTGATCGTTGATGTTCGCGAGCCGGACGCGTTTCCAGACGATCTTGAACCCCAGGTGATCGTGAACGTTGCCGGTACGCAGGATTCGGCTGACGACATCGCCGCCAACCTGTATGGCACCATCAACGTGACCGAGCGCTACGCCTTTGCGGGGGAGGGGCTTGCCGCCAAGCCGGCGCCGGCTATCAAATCCGTGGTCAATGTGGGGTCGGCGAGCGGGCATACGGGATCGGAGTTTCCTGCCTATGCTGCCAGCAAGGGCGGCGTTATCGCCTACACCAAGAACCTTGCAAACCGCCTGGCACCGCAGGCCATTGCCAACAGTGTGGACCCGGGCGGCGTTATCACGCCGCTCAACCGTTGCGTGATGGAAGACGAACACCTGTGGAACCAGATTATGGAGCTCACGCCGCTTAAGCGCTGGGCCACCGCCCAAGAGATCGCCGAGTGGATCTACTTTGTGGGCGTGACCAACCGGTTTATGACCGGGCAGAGTCTGCTAATCGATGGCGGCGAGGCCGGCCGCACACAATTTATTTGGCCCGAATAGGAAATGCGCCCGATGGAAAGCCGTCGGGCGCATTTTTGATGTATCGACTTTTAGCCGAGGCAAGTCCAGTTGACGGGGGTCGAGCCGTGCTGTTCGAGTAGCCGATTGGCTGCCGAGAAGGGACGCGACCCCATAAAGGCGGGGAGTTCTGCTGTGGCACGGTTGGCCGAAAGCGGCGAGGGGTGCGTAGAGGCCAGGCAGAACTTGCCGGTTGCCTTGCCCGCGCCGGTTGCGGCGAGCTTGCCTTCAACCATCTGCTGGGCAAAGCGACCCCATGCCAAAAAGACGACCGACTGGGGCAGCTGGCAGCAGCGTTCGATAACGTAGTCGGTGAGCGTGCTCCAGCCCAGTTTGGCGTGCGAGTTGGCGGCATGCTCGCGCACGGTGAGCGTAGTGTTGAGGAGCAGGACGCCCTGCTGTGCCCATGGTGTCAAGTCTCCCGTGGCGGGGATGGGGCAACCCAGATCGGCTTTGAGTTCCTTATAGATGTTGCGCAGGCTCGGCGGCAACTTGGTTTGCGTTGCGGGGACCGAGAACGACAGCCCCATGGCCTGGTTGGGTCCGTGATAGGGGTCTTGACCTAAGATGACAACCTTGACCTGGTCGGCCGGCGTGTAGGCGAGGGCATTGAGGATGTCGTCTTGTGCCGGGTAGATGGTCTGTTCGGCACGCAAGAGGGCGATGCGCTCGAGCAGCTGGTTCGTAGTGTCACGTACCGGCTGCGGCGCATCGCCCAACCAAGTTGCTATGTTGCGGTCGCGGGTCGCGGTGTCCATGGGGCTCCTTTATGGCAGATGCTCTGTTGGCATCTATTGTAAAGGCGCACCGGTTGCCTTTATGCCACGGCTGTATGAAGAGCGGGGTCTACGAGACGTGCTCGGGCGCTCCTGCCATGCGAGCCTGTTCATGTGCGCGGAGGCGCGGAAGCTCGACGGTTGCCACCATGACGCCGGTTAGGATGAGGGCGGCGCCAAAGAAGGCGATGGGGCTCAGGACCTCGCCAACCAAGAAGAACGAAAAGACAGCGGAGCAGACCGGCTCAAGCGAGAAGGCGAAGCCGGTGGTCTCGGCGGGTACGTGGGGCTGCACGAGCGTCTGGGTGATAAAGCCGTAGGCAGAGCAGATGAGTGCGAGCGCGACGACGACCACGATCTCGCTGGGCGTACTGGGAAGTGTGAAACCGCCAAAGACGCATGCGGCGATGCCCGAGAACAAGCCGCCGAAGCCCAGCTGCCAAACGCCCAGAGCAAGCGGATCGACTTCTTCGACAAAGCGCTTGGCCACGATAATGTGGCTGGCATAGATAAAGGCCGAGAGCAGCATGATGATCGCGCCGGGATTCAGGCTGGTAAAGTCTGCGCCCGAGAGCAGCAACATACCGCAGGTGACGATGGCGGTGCCGACGAGCACTTTGCGCTCGGGGGCGCGACGCAGCAGGGCGGCGTTGGCAAACGGCACGATCACGACCGTCAGGCTCTGCAAAAAGCCGGCGGTGGAGGCGGAGGTGAGGCTGGAGCCCAGGCACATGCAGGTGAGCTCGGTTGCCATAATGGCGCCGATGATGGCGGCACGGACCATAAGGTCGCGGTTGATGCGCAACGCGTGCTTGTGGAAGAGCAGCAGGCAGACCACAAAGGCGATGATGCAGCGTAGCGCGACGATGCTCGTGGCGTTCATGCTGTCCATGCCGATCTTCATGAGGGGATACGAAAAGCCCCATGCGACGGGAACGGAAAATGAGAGCGCGATTGCTTTTTTGCGATCCATGGGACTCCTTTTGTTACAGAACGGTTTCGCAAAAAGGATTCTGCTCCCAGATGTGGATGTAGTAAAGCGAATGTATCTTCAGTATGATTAAAAAATACTAATGTTGGCAGAAAAAGCCCTGGCAAAACGTTTTACGGCTGCATTGATGTGGAGGTGCGATGGCATCGCGGTATCAGATTGTTTGTATGGTGGTCGATCGCGGCAGTCTTAAGGGCGCGGCGGACGAGCTGGGCTATACGCAAAGTGCGGTGAGCCAGGCCGTCAAGGCACTCGAGCGCGAGCTGGGTACCACGCTTATCGAGCGCGGTAAGCAGGGCGTTTCGCTTACGCGCGACGGTAAACAATATCTGCCGTATCTGCGCCAGATTGTGACTGCCGAGGCTGAGCTCGAGGGCAAGCGCCAGGAGTTGCTGGGGCTTTCGTCGACCGATATTCGCATCGCGACGTTTACCAACGTGAGTCGAACCGTGTTACCGCGTGTGATCCGCGACTTTGGGGCGCTGCACCCGGGCGTACGCTTTACCCTTAAGCAGGGCGACTACACGCGCAACGCCCAATGGGTGCACGATGGCGTGGTCGATTTTTGCTTTACGGCACGCGGGTTTACCGCTGGCCTCGAGAGGCGCGTGGTCTATCACGACGAGTTGGTGGCATTGTTGCCGGCCGCGCATCCGCTGACGGCAAAGGAAAAGGTGACACTCGCCGACCTGGCGTCCGAGCCGTTTGTACTGCTGGATGAGGGCGAACAGAGCCTGGTGCTCGATGCATTTGCGGCGCATGGGCTGTCGCCGCACGTGACGAGCGAGGTGACCGACGACTACACCATCATGGCGATGGTGGAGGAGGGCCTAGGCGTGAGCATGCTCTACCGTCGTACTGTGGAGGGCATGCGAGCCGATATTCGTGTGCGGCCCATCGTGCATGCCCCCTCGCGCGACGTGGTGGCGGCCTGGCGCAGCTGGGACACCATGCCTATCGCCACAAGGCGCTTTATCGACTATATGAGCTCGCATATTGTCAATTAATGACTGGCGTGGCGTTGAGTGCGGTGTTTAGCGGGCTGTCGCTTTGGCTTGGGTGGCGCGATAGGTGCGTGCCGGGTGGCAGAGTAGCACCGCCACGACCATAAAGAACGCCGTGGTGCCCAGGCTGATGGGGTAGACCATCATGATGTTCGCAAAGGTGCGGAAGCGCGGGAACACGCAGAACACCCAATAGAAGCGGATGCCGCAGACGCAGATCATGGTGATGAGGGCGGGCGTGAGCGAGATACCAAAGCCGCGCAGGTAGCCTGACATGTTTTCGTAGAACATGCTAAAGGCGTACGCCGGGAAGATCGAACACACGCGGATATAGCCGATCGAGACGATGTTGGGGTCGCTGTTGAACAGCGACAAGATCTCGCGTCCCAGGCCGACAATAACGATGATCGTGGTGAGCGCGACGATACCGCCTTCGACCAGGCAGACCTTAAGCGTTTTGGTGCAGCGATCGATCTGGCGGGCACCGTGGTTTTGTCCCACAAAGGTGGTGCACGCCTGGCTAAAGCTGTTGAGCAGGTTGTAGCATACGTACTCCAAGCTCATAGCGGCGCTCGATGCCGCCATGACCTCGGTGCCCAGGCTGTTGATGGCGGACTGGATGATGATGTTGGCTACGGCAAAGACGGCGCTTTGGATGCCGGCTGGCAGGCCGATCTTGACGATGCGCTTGAGGGCGACGGGGTCGATAGCCAGGTCGCGTGGGGTGACGCGGACGACAGAGTCGGTCTTGAGCAGGCGGATAAAGAGCGTAGCGGCGCTGACGGTGTAGGCGATGGCGGTGGCGATGGCGACGCCCGCGACGCCCCAGTGGAGTACGGGGACAAAGATGAGGTCCAGGCCAATGTTGAGGACGGTGGACACAGCAAGCGCCTGCAGCGGCATGCGGGTGATGCCGACGGAGCGGAAAATCGCGGCCTCAAAGTTGTAGAGCAAGATCGAGGGCAGGCTGAGCAAAAAGATGCGCAGGTAGAGCGAAGCGAGCGGCATGGTTTCGGCGGGAACATTGAGCGCGGCGAGCATGGGCTCGGCAAAGATCTCGCCCAGCGCGATGACGACAAAGCCCACGAGCGCCATTAAAATTGAGGTATGGACGGCGCGTTTGACCATGTTCTGATCGTTGCGGCCGATAGCGTTGGCGATGACCACGTTGGAGCCAAGCGACATGCCAATAAACAGGTTGAGCATAAGACTGGTAAGCGGAACATTGGAGCCGACCGCCGCCATGGCGAGGGTTCCCTGGTCGCCCGAGAAGTTACCGATGATGACCGTGGCGATGAGGTTCGATAGCTGCTCCAAGATGCTCGTGGCGGCCACGGGGAAGGCGAACAGGGGAATATTTCGCCACAGCGAGCCGGTGATCATGTCAATGTGCTTAGATGCGGTATCAGCCATACGCTCTCAATCTCTAACATGCTCTTTCGTGCTTATTTGCGCAGATGATGATACTCCTAATCGACTAGTCATTGGGGACGTTCTTAAACGACTAATCATTTAAGAACGTCCCCAATGACTAGGTGTGGAAGGCGTGCGACAATGGTGGGCGTTGTGTAGTCCGCGCTAAGGAGTTGCCATGTTGTTGTGTCCCGTTTGCCATGAGCCGTTGGTGGACAATGAGCGCGGTGCTGCATGCGCGGGAGGACACCGGTTTGACCGTGCGCGCGAGGGCTATCTATATCTACTGCGCTCATCCAAGAGCGGCGACTCCATGGGTGATCCTAAGTCGCAGGCACGCAGCCGTCGCGACTTTCTGAACCGCGGTTACTATGCGCCGTTGCGCGATGCGATGGTTGAGCTGGCGCGCGAACGGGTGTCTGGGCGCGCCACGTCTGCGAACGGACCCATGACGCTGCTCGATATTTGCTGCGGCGAGGGCTATTACACCAGCGCCATGGGCGCGGTGCCGGGCGTGGATGCTTACGGTTTCGACCTGGGCAAAGAGATGGTGCGCCTTGCCGCCAAGCGCGGCGATGCGACCTACTTCGTGGCCAACATGAAGGACATCCCCGTGGCCGATGGCGCCTTCGATATGGTGACCGAGCTCTTCGCTCCCTTTAACGAGCGCGAATTTGCCCGCGTGCTGGCGCCAGAGGGCTCGCTCTACACCGTGGTGCCGGGCGCCCGTCATCTGTTTGGGCTCAAGGAGGTGCTCTACGACACGCCATACCTTAACGATGAGAAGCTGCCGAAGACCACCGAGCTCGAGTTGGTCGGAACGCAGCGGGTATCTGCGAATATTACGCTTCAGACCCAGGCCGACATCGAGGCGGTGTTCCAGATGACGCCGTACTACTACCGCACACGCCCTGCCGATAAAGAGCGTCTGGCAAACCTCGATACTCTTCAGACCGACATCGACTTCATCATCGCCGAATACCGCCACAGCTAACCTACCAAAAAGGGACAGGTTTATTTTGGTAGGTTTTATCTGGGCAAATGCAAAGGGCCGACCGCGGAGATGCGCGATCGGCCCTTTTTAGTTGCTTGGCTGCAGAGGTTATGAGAAGCGAGTGCTTACAGGCGGTCCTTGTTCTCGGCCTTAACGGCGTGTGCCTGCTGAACAAAGAACAGGTCGTACACCACGATGACAAAGGCACCATAGTTGATGGCGTCGCCGCCGAACGCGGGGAGCGTGAGCACGGCCTGCGCAATCGTGGCGACCGCGGCGATGATGCCGAGCTTAAATGCGCCACCCACCTGCGAAGGCTTGTTGGCGCCCTTGATGCCCGCAACGCCCGCGGCGAGGTCGATGAGGCCCTTGGCGATAATCACGACCGCGGCGAGCATGGCGTTCGGTCCGTAGGTGGACTCGAGCTTGCCGGTCGCGATGCCGGCGATTCCGATAACCAGGCTGGCGATGCCCAAAACAAAATAGATGAGGGCAAGGATTTTGAGTGTCTTGCGAGTGAAGCTCATGGCTGGTCCTTTCGATACGAGTACGCCAACTTGGCGCACCCAATGTGCTGCACATATGGTGAAGCACATTGTAGTTCAACGCGGCGATGCATGCGTTTGAAAGCGCTTTGAAGCCTGCGTACTCCAACCTTTCAAAAGGGAAAGCTAGGCGTAAGCCAAATCGATGGCAGCGTATGCGCAGCGCTGCGATGATGGGGCCATGATAAGAGCTGGACCGAAGAAGGAGCCATGATGTACGGAGCCAAGCAAATGGGTGAGCCGCGGTCGTTGGGAAGGCGCATGAGTGATTCTGTGATTGCTGCCGTGTGCACGGGATTGATGGCGGTGCTTTGCATTGGGATGCTGTGGACTATGTCGCATGTGGGACAATAACGGACGGTTGGGTGCCGACATGAATGGCGCCCATGTATTCGTTTTGTTTGCTAAGGAGTGCCCATGGGCGTCGTCGATCCCTTTTCTGTTGCTCGGGCGGCTGGGCTCGAGTTAACCAGGACGCCCGAGGGCCTCACGCTCACCGATGGCACGATGGAGCTGCGAGCCGATTTTGCCCGCATGCTTCCACGACTCAAGCAGGGCCGCCTGCAACAGGAGCTGCTGGTGAAGGCCGCACGCGCGAAAGGCGTCGAACAGCCGTGGGCAATCGATGCCACGGCAGGTTTTGGCGAGGATTCGCTGCTGCTTGCTGCCGCGGGCTTTACGGTCGATTTGTATGAGCAGGACTGTGTAATCGCGGCGCTGCTGCAGGATGCCTTGGACCGTGCGGCGGACGATCCGGCGCTTGCGGATGCCGTGGCGCGCATGCGCCTGCATGCGGGCGAGGACAGCATCGCCGGTCTTCGCCATACGGCTGAGCTGGTCGAGCAGGGCGAGCTCGTCGCGCCCGATGTGGTATATCTAGACCCCATGTTCCCCGAGCGCACCAAGAGCGCGGCGGTCAAAAAGAAGTTCCAACTCTTGCACCATCTGGAACGGCCATGTACCGATGAGGAGACGCTGGTCGAAGCCGCGCTTGCGGTGCACCCGCGCAAGGTCGTTATCAAGCGGCCGGTGAAGGGCCCGCTGCTTGCCGGCGTTAAGCCGAGCTATCAACTTGCGGGCAAGGCCGTTCGCTACGATGTTTTGGTGCCGCCGCGCCCGTAGCTTGCGTGTGATTACCGGGGCTTCGCTAGCGCCGTGCCGATGCGGCGCCTATTTCCAAGGGTGCGACGTCAGGTGCCAGCCACCGCAGTATTCGCATTTGTAGCAGGCCAAACCGCGCCGCCCGCGGTTTTCGCAGTCGGCCATAACGGCCTCGGCCTCGGCGCGCGTGTCGTAACGGTTTTTGCGTTCGCACGACTTGTAGCGCCAGGCCTCATCGCGCTCGGCGTCCAGGGCGTCGCGGCGCTTGTCTTCGCGCGCAAACAGGTCACTCATATCGCCGCCGGTAGCAGCGCCCAAAAACTCGCTTTTGGCCTTTGACCAGGCGGCTCGCTTTTTGCTTCCCATCTGCTTAGCGCCTCTCTCCAAACGCTGGTATCATTGCTCAACCAAAGTGATACCAATAAACGTGAGGTCGCCGCGTGATGATCAGAAAAACCCTCGATACCGACATTCCCGCCGTCATGGCTATCTATGGCGCAGCCCGCGCCTTTATGCGCGCGCATGGCAACGCCACGCAGTGGCCCGAGGGCACGCCTTCTGCCGAGCAACTGGCTGCCGATATCGCCGCCGGTGGCAGCTATGTGTGCGTAGTTGACGGCCGCGTGGTAGCGACGTTTGCCTTTCTGCCGGGGCCGGACAGCTCCTACGATGCGATCGAGGGCGGCCAGTGGCACGGCGACGCCCCGTATGCTGTGCTGCACCGCGTGGCATCCGACGGCACCACGCATGGCGTTGCGGCCGCGATGTTTGCCTTTGCCAAGGAACGTATCGACCATCTGCGTATCGACACGCACCAAGACAACCTGCCTATGCGGGGCGCCATCGCCAAGGCCGGGTTTAAGCGCGCCGGTATCGTATATGTGTCGGACGGTACGCCGCGCGTCGCGTTTGATTGGCTGCGCGAGGCATAAGAGCGGGGACGCGTATCAATAATTCGCGCGAACGAAAATGGCCCCGAGCGGAGCCATTTTCGTTCGCTGCGCTGTTTTGTAAGCCGGCTTTCGCAAGGCGCGAACCTACGAAAATCGCCGCGCGGCAACGCGGGGCGATGAGCTCGGTCGGGGGATAGGGCCCGCTTCGCCCGCCGGCCCGTACATTGTATCATCCAGTGTGGAACGAGGATGCCCGTTGCCGCGTGCGATGGGCTTGTAATAAGAGGAGGGCCATGTCGAAGCAAGCGGTCGTTGGAATCTTGGCGCATGTCGATGCCGGCAAGACCACGTTGGCCGAGGCCATGCTGTTTAACGCGGGTCGCATTCGCAAGCGCGGGCGTGTGGACGATGGCGATTCGCATCTGGATACGAACGAGATCGAGCGTGAGCGTGGCATTACGATCTTCTCGTCGCAGGCCGTACTCGACCACGGCGATACCCGCGTCATGCTCGTGGATGCGCCCGGTCACGTCGATTTTTCGGCCGAGGCGGAGCGCACGCTGCGTGCCCTGGACTATGCGATTTTGGTCGTGGGCGCCAACGACGGCGTTCAGGGGCACACCGAAACCCTGTGGCGCCTGCTTGCGCGCTATGACATCCCGACGTTCATCTTTATCAACAAAATCGATTTGGAGAATCCCGGCCGCGATGTTTTGCTGGCACAGCTTAGGCAACGTCTTTCCGAGGGCTGCCTGGATGCCAACGAACTGCTGGCGGGCGGCGCCGTTCAGGAGGACGCTGCTGCGTTGGACGAGGCGGCGCTCGAGGAGTTATTTGAAGCGGGCGAGCTTTCTGTCGCAACGCTGTCGCGCATGGTTGCCGAGCGCAAGCTCTTTCCCTGCTTTGCCGGCTCGGCGCTCAAGGACCAAGGCGTGGACGAGCTACTGGATGGCATATGCGCGCTGATGCGCGAACAGGCGTGGCTCCCGGAGTTTGCCGCGCGCGTCTATCGTGTCAGCCGCGGGGATCACGGCGAGCGTTTGGCTTGGGTTAAAGTGACCGGCGGCACACTGCATGCCAAACAGATGATTGGCGGACGTTCCGGTGCCGAGGCATGGGAGCAGAAGGTCGATCAGGTACGCATCTATAACGGCGAGAAGTATGAGCTTGCCCAAGAAGTTGCTGCTGGCGGTATTTGTGCCGTGACGGGTCTTGCGCACGTTCGCCCGGGGGATGCCTTGGGCGCGGAGCCTGCGGGCGATGCGCCTGTCATTGCGCCGGTCCTCACCTATACGGTGCTTCCGGGCGAACACGATGTCCACGCGGTGTTCAAAGCGCTGACTGAGTTGGCGGACGAGGATCCCATGCTCGGCGTAAGCTGGAATACGCATCTGGAGCAGATTCATTTGCAGTTGATGGGCGCCGTGCAGCTCGAGGTCGTGCAGCGCGTGCTTGCCGATCGCTTTGGCCTTTCGGTTGCGTTTGAGTCTGGTGGCATTCTCTATAAGGAGACTATTTCGCAGCCGGTCGAGGGCGTGGGCCACTTTGAGCCACTGCGCCACTATGCCGAGGTGCATCTGCGCCTGGAGCCGTTGCCAGCGGGCTCGGGCGTGCAGTTTGGCACCGTGACCTCGACCGACGAGCTCGATCTTAACTGGCAGCGTCTGGCACTCACCAACGCCATGGAGCGCGATCACCTGGGCGTGCTGACCGGCTCGCCCATCACCGATGTGCGCATTACGCTCACGGGCGGCCGTGCGCATGCCAAACACACCGAGGGCGGCGATTTTCGCCAGGCCACGTACCGCGCGATTCGTCAGGGGCTCATGCAGGCGCGTGAGGCTGGCGCGGCGGTGCTGTTGGAGCCGTGGTACCACTTTGAGCTCGAGGTGCCGGGGGAGTGCGTGGGCCGGGCGCTCTCGGATGCCACGCGCATGGGCGCTGAGTACGAGCCGCCGGCGATGGCGGGCGATCGGGCAAAGCTTGTGGGTCGCGTGCCGGCATCCGAGGTGCAGGATTACGCGCTGGAGGTGGCCGCCTACACGAGCGGTCGCGGGCATCTGTACCTAGAGTTCGCCGGCTATGCGGCTTGCCATGATGCCGAGCGCGTCATCGAGACGGCCGCCTATGGGCCCGAGGCCGATCTGCCCAACACGCCCGATTCGGTCTTTTGCTCTCACGGCGCCGGTTACACGGTCAAATGGTACGACGTACCCGCCGCGGCGCACGTAAAGATCGATCCCGCCACCTTCCGCCCCTGGCGAGCAGCAGACGCCGAGTTTTTCGGCCACATGTGACAAAGGGACAGCTCCTTTGTCACATGCTATTGGTATAACTCGGTATAAGTTGGTATAACTATTGCCAGGGTTTGCCAATCCGAGGAGGCCGACATGAATCCAAATCCCTTTAAGCCCACGGCTGGCAAGCGGCCTCCGATACTCATCGGCCGCGAGTCGGTCATCGAAGATTTTGAGGAAGGACTCGACAACGGCGCCGGAGCGCCGGGTAGGCTCATGCTCATTACGGGAAACCGCGGCTGCGGCAAAACGGTTCTCCTGCGGGAGCTGCAACGTCTAGCCAATGAGCGCGGATGGGCGGTTATCTCCGATTCCGCTTCGCTTGGCTTATGCGACCGCTTAGCCGACGCGCTACGCTCGAATAAACCCGTTGTGACGTCAATGGGGTTCGGGCCGTCGTTTGGCCGGATGTCGGTCGAGGCGGCGCGAGCAAAGGGCGAGACGTTACGAGGGCTGGTCAACGAGCGCCTCAAGAAGCTCGGTCCAGGCAAGGGCATACTGTTTGCGATTGACGAGGCGCAATCGGCTTCTATCGAGGAACTGGCGGCTCTTGCCGTTCTCTATCAGCAGGTGCTCGGAGACCAGGGTGCTACGGGCTTGCCCGATAGCGACCAGCGCGGTCTTGCGCTGGTGTTCGCCGGCTTACCCAGTATGGTTGACGATCTGCTCGAAGAGCCGAGCGTGACGTTTTTGCGCCGCGCCCAGCAGCGTACGCTGGGGGCGATATCTTTGCCCAAGGTGCGCGATTCGTATATCCAAACGGTCAAGGACGCTGGTCTTTACGTTGACGCGGAGACGGCGGATCTTGCGGCACACAAGAGCATGGGGCATCCCTATATGGTCCAGCTGGTGGGATATTACATGTGGCGGGCTGCTGTCCGGCGTGGCTCGCAGGTCATTGAAAGGCGTGATGTTGAGGCTGGGCACGCGGATGCCGTCTCCGAGTTCTATGAAGCGGTTGACGCGCCTCTGTATTACGGGTTGCGCAGTCCACAACGCCTCTTTATCGAGGCCATGGCGGTTGACGAGGGTAAACCGACGCGCATGGCGGACATCATTGAGCGTTGCGATCGCACCCAGAGCTGGGCGAGTAAATATCGCGCAAGTCTGATTCGCGAGCGCGTCATCGAGGCAGCTGGATACGGCCTCGTCCGGTTTACCGTGCCCATGCTGGGCGCGTACATTCGCGATCGAGTTTTATGGCATGAGTAGGGTGATAAAGGTGACGGAACAGAAGATGAGCCCGCAGGCTATCGAGGTGCGCGGCGCGCGCGTCCATAACCTCAAGGACATCGATATCGATATTCCGCTGGGAAAGCTCGTGGGTATTGCCGGCGTGTCGGGCTCGGGCAAGAGTTCGCTGGCGCTGGGGGTTCTTTATGCCGAGGGCTCGCGTCGCTACCTGGAGGCGCTCAGCACCTATACTCGTCGTCGCCTAACACAGGCCGAACACGCCCAGGTGGACGAGGTGCTGCACGTGCCGGCGGCGCTCGCATTGCATCAGCGCCCCAGCGTGCCGGGCGTGCGCTCGACCTTTGGTACCATGACCGAGCTCAACAACAGCCTGCGTCTGCTCTTTAGCCGTTGCGCCCATCATGTGTGCCCGCATTGCGGGGCGCGTGTAGAGCCGAGCCTTAACGTGGCCGCTGGCCTGGCGCTCACGTGCCCTGCGTGCGGTCGCGAGTTCTACGCGCCGAGCGCCGAGGACCTTGCCTTCAACAGCGGCGGTGCGTGCCCTACCTGCGGCGGCACCGGTGTCATGCGCGAGGTGGACGAGGCGAGCCTGGTGCCCGACGAGTCAAAGACTATCAACGAGGGCGCGGTGCTTCCTTGGGGCACGCTCATGTGGGATCTGATGAAGCAGGTGGCTGGCGAGATGGGCGTGCGCACCGACGTGCCATTTAACCAGCTCACGCCTCAAGAGCGCGACATCGTGTTCCATGGTCCGGCGGTTAAAAAGCACATTCTCTACGTGCCCAAAAACGGCGAGGGCGCCACGCCGCTCGATTTCACCTATTACAACGCCGTCTATACCGTTGAGAATGCGCTCGCCAAGGTCAAGGACGATAAGGGCCTCAAACGCGTTGCACGCTTTTTGCGCGAGGGGCCATGCCGTGACTGTGGTGGCACGCGTCTTTCCGAGGCTGCGCGCCAGCCCCAGGTGCGCGATATCAATCTGGCACAGGCGGCGGCTATGACGCTGGGCGAGGCGATTGAGTGGGTGCGTGGGGTGCCTATGTCCTTGCCGGCCGAGATGCAGCCCATGGCAGCGGATATCTGCGATTCATTTTTGAGCACGGCCCGTCGTCTGGTCGACCTGGGTCTCGATTACCTTTCACTCGACCGCGCCGGTGCCACGCTCTCCACGGGTGAGCGCCAGCGTGTGCAGCTCGCCCGTGTGGTGCGCAACCGATCGACGGGCGTGCTTTATGTGCTGGACGAGCCCTCGATCGGCTTGCATCCTGCCAATGTCGACGGTTTGGTAGGCGTGATGCGCGATCTGGTGGGCGACGGCAACACCGTGGTCGTTGTCGACCACGATACGCGCGTGCTGGCGGAGGCTGATTATCTGGTCGAGATGGGCCCCGTTGCCGGAGCGGGCGGCGGTAATGTGATTGCCGCTGGTACGGTGGACGAGGTCGAACAATCGCAGGGCAGCCGTATCGCGCCGTTTTTGCGCGTCGAGCCCAAGCGCTTGCGTCCGCAGGTGACTGACGACGAAATGTTCGACCAGGCCCATATCCGCATGGCGACCGATGCCATCCATACCGTCAAGCCGCTCGAAGTCGATATCCCGCGCGGCCGCTTGGTCGCGGTGACGGGTGTTTCGGGTTCGGGCAAGACGACGTTGGTGCTCGAGACGCTCATCCCGGCGCTTAAGGCGCAGGCAGCTGGCGAGCGCTTGCCACGCCACGTGCGCTGGATCGATGCCGAGGGCATTGCGCGTGCCAACCTGATTGACGCCACGCCCATCGGTGCCAACGTGCGCTCGACGGTGGCAACCTATGCCGACATCCATGATGAGCTGCGCCGCGCCTTCGCCCGTACGCCCGAGGCCAAGGCAGCCGGCTACAAGGCGGGCGCCTTTAGCTACAATACCGGCGCCTTGCGCTGCCCTACGTGTGATGGCACGGGCTCGATATCGCTCGACGTGCAGTTTTTGCCCGATGTCGAAATCGTCTGCCCGGCATGTCACGGCTCACGTTATGCAGACGCGGCTTCGCATATCCATCGCGAGGGCAAGGACGGGAGTCTGCTTACGTTGCCGCAGCTCATGGACATGAGTGTGGACGAGGCCATCGACGCCACGGTGGGGCTCAAGAAAGTTCAGACGCGCTTGCAGACCTTGCACGACCTTGGCTTGGGCTATCTCACGCTCGGTGAGCCCACGCCGGCGCTTTCGGGCGGCGAGGCTCAGCGTCTTAAGCTTGCGAGCGAGATGGGTCGCGTGCAGGATGATGCCGTGTTTGTGTTTGACGAGCCCACGATCGGACTACATCCGCTCGATGTTCAGGTGTTGCTGAGTGTGTTCGACGGCCTTGTTGCCAAAGGCGCCACGGTTATCGTGATCGAACACGATCTCGACCTTATCCGTAACGCCGATTACGTGATCGACATGGGCCCGGGCGGTGGCGACGCCGGCGGGCAAATCGTCTGCGCCGGTACGCCGGGCGACATCGCGGCCTGCTCCGCAAGCATCACCGGCCGCTACCTATAACCGAATGTGACAAAGGAACAGTCCCTTTGTCACATCGATGCCTATTTCACGCATTGAGCGGCGAGATAGTCGCGGAAGAACGGTAATTCAAAAGCGACGATACCGCGCCCGCGTTCCCCAATAATGCCTGCGTCTATCATGCGGCGCCGGTAGCGGGAGACCTGTTGCGGCGAACGCTTAAGGCGTTCGACAAGGTCGGCGGTGGTGGACTCTTCCTCGTCATCGAGCATGGCGATGAGGAATCGCTTGTCCTCTGCAGTGAGTTCCCGATAGGTCGCCGCGAGGATCCGGTCGTCCATTTCGTCGCGTGCGATTTTGATTCCCTGGTCAAAGTCGCGAGATGATATTTCCCTCGAGTTGCTCGTGAGATCCCAGGCGCGGTAACCCACAAGCTGCAAAAGGAAAGGAAAGCCCGAAATCGAGCGAACGGCCTTATCGATTCCCTCGGCATCCGCCAAACGGTCGTTTTCCTGGATCGTTCGGATCAAGGCCTCGCGTACATCGTAGTCGGCGATACGCCCCAGATGATATTGCTGGGCACGGCGAAGGAACGAGACCGTCTTGTGGTTCAGCAACGTCGAGACGTTGTTGGGAAGTCCAGCCATGAGTAGGGCGACGCGTTTCCCATCGGTCACAAAGTGCTGATACGTGGCTGCGAGCTGGATCATCTCGTCGAGCGTCGGGTCGACCTCATCAACCGTGACGAGCAGACCCGTGCCCGCCTCGTTGAGCTGGTCGATGATGTCGCTCATACGATACCGCCAGGTCGAGGCATCGTGAACGCGATTGACCTCGATACTGCCGAGCGGTGCAATTCCGAGACCGGTGACTTCGAAGTTGTTAGACGGGTCGATGAGATGGCCTGCAGCACGTTTCGCCCCGAGCTCGATTTCCTCAAGCATTCCCGAGAGCGCGGTCGTCTTTACCGCTATCCATCCGTGGGATTCCGCTCTTGTCGCGAGCGATGACATGAGTGCGGTTTTACCGGTTCCACGCGCGCCTGAGAAGATCGAGGTCAATTCCGGGCGTCTGCGCTGGCTCAAGAAGGCACGGTCCAAATCCCGAATAATCTGTTGTCTGCCGGCGAGATGGGCAGGAACCTCACCAAAACTGGGGGTAAACGGGTTCTCGAGATATTCCACAAGGCTCTCCTTTCACATCGCCGTTTAACTTCATTTTATTCTAGTAAATTCTGATTAAAAACGATGGCTCATTATTTGGTGCCCCAATGTGACAAAGGGACTGTCCCTTTGTCACATTCAAAATAAAAGCCAGCATCTGTCGGCATGGCACTTGAATAGCTTGTGCCTGAGGGCCAAAATGACCTCAACCCATTCGCGAAATTTGCACGCCCTATAGTGAGTGGGCTCTCGCTTGAGCTGATGCTGCCAAGAGGTAGCCGATAGGGGCAATTATGGACAATCGAATCTTTGGGTATGCGCGTGTCTCTTCCGCGGACCAGAACTTGGACCGCCAGTTAGACGCACTAGGGAGGTTTCCTGTGCAACGGAGCCAGATTTATGCTGACAAGGCAAGCGGTAAGGACTTTAAGCGTCCCCAGTACCAACGTCTTCTTCGCAGGTTGCGCGCGGGTGACGTTCTCGTGATCAAAAGTATCGATCGTTTGGGTCGCAATTATCGCGAAGTCCTCGATGAGTGGCGACGTATCACGGTGGATAGGAACGCTGCCATCGTGGTTCTTGATATGCCGCTGCTCGATACGCGCGAGCAGCCCGATGGCATCACGGGAACGTTCATGGCAGATCTGGTCCTTCAGATCTTGAGCTACGTGGCGCAGCTAGAGCGCGAAAACATCAAGCAACGCCAGGCGGAGGGCATCGCGTCGGCGCGTTTGCGTGGCGTGAAATTTGGAAGGCCGGCATTCGAACGTCCAGATAGCTATCGCGATGTCATCAAATTATTCGAAGGGGGTGAGGTTACGAGGCGAGAGGCTGCTGCGCTTTTGAACGTCAGCGCATCGACATTCGATCGTTGGAGACGGGCGGACGCGACTAGTTTTGACCGTTCGTCGTCTGTCCGTCTTCTTTAGCTAGACATTTTGACGAGGGGAGTTTATTGAACAGAGCTCACTCCTTCCCTCGATGTTTGTCCTGTTCACGCCCTTGAACCAAATAGTGCCACCGCGTTGCCAATTCGTCTGCTTTTTGACGAGGGGCTAGATATCGTGTTTTGTATTTAAAGGAGGACGAAATGAAAAGGCGTTATGGAATGGCTCTGGTGACCGCGCTATTTGCGATGGTGTTTTGTGGGGCGCTTCTGCTGAGCGGCTGTTCGCAGTCTGAGAAGAAAAACGCTGAACCTGATTATGCCGATGACCGTGCAATGGCTGTGATCGCTCAAGGTTATCAAAAGCGGTCGGATTATATCGAATCGCTTGGAGAAGATGCTGATCTAAGCTCGAATAAAGTGCGAAAAGAGATAATTAAAACCGAGATCGATAACGACAAAGAACTCAAAAAGGCGCCTTTTAAAGACACTAAGATGCAGGAAGATGTCATCGCCTATCTCAACCTGCTTGACGATCAGCTTGATGTTACCAAGAAGTATGCGGAATCTGATCCTAAGTACTACGAGGAATGGGAAAAGGCCTACGACGCACGATCCGCACAGCTTAAGAAACTGGTTGATCGATATGACTTAACAGTCGATGACGAGTATCAAGATGAGTTTGACGAGCTGATTAAGAACGGTAGGACCGTAGAGGAGAAGACGCATAACGATGAGGTTATCAACGGTTTGCTCTCATCGGCGAACTTTGAGAAAAGTGATGATGGCTACGGTCTCTATACGTACGCTGCAATCGTCGAAAACACCTCTGACATATCGTTCGAAAACGTTTATCTAAACGTTGCCCTTTACGATGCCGATGGTGTGAGGGCGGAAGAATGCTACGCAGATGCATCTGCCTGGGCGCCTGGCGAGAAGGTGAAGTTTGAGGTAATGAGCGAGGTTGACGCCTCGAGGCTTGCGCCGACGGTGTCGGGTTACAGCGTCAAGGAATAGTTCGCGGGAATTGAAAAGAAAGCGCGGCCGTTTTCTCCGAACGGTCGCGCTTTGCATTGAGCCGTTGACGGAATGATTCGTGCCATCATGCTCGCGCTGGAAGATGATGGGAACGTCGGGGCAATAAAGGAAAGGTGAAACAGGATGGCAAAAACAAAATTTCTTACAACGATACCGCAAAAGGTTGCCTTTGGCGGGTTAGTCGTTGTTACGGTTCTAGCGGTTGCCTGGGGTATCTGGATGTCATTGACGCGTAATCCTACAACGATCAGCGATGATTCGATTCGCGAGGAGATCACGCCAGTCGTTAAGCTCGTGACGTACGAGTACAATTTCACCCAGCTACTTTCAATTGATGAGGCGGGCAATCCGCTTGGGTGGGAAAACCCCTTTACGTCTAAGCGATATGTCGCAACGATTGACGGCAAGGCTGACATCGGGATCAATGCCGATAAGATGAAGGTTACAATCGTACGGGCTAATATGGCCGATAAGAATTCAGAGGTCAAGAGCGTAAAGGTTATACTGCCTCACTCGGAGATCACTTCGTTCTCGACAGACCCCAATACGCTTAAGAAATATGTTGAGGACAATGGTTTTCTTAACTGGAATCAAGTAAGCACGGATGATCTAAACACGTTATTGAAACAGGCAAAGAAAGAGCAGACCAAGAAGGTCAAGGAAAGCAATATGCTCCAAGAATCTGATGATAGAGCCTGCGCCCTTATCGAAAAACAGGTCAAAGCCCTATGCGGCGATGACGTCAATGTTGACGTTGCGTTTGAGTAGGGGTGAATAGCATGTTGGATAAACGGCAACAGATCGCTGGGGCCGGCTCGCTTCTGATCGGGCACTACGCCACCTTTCTCGACACTACCTTCAACTCGGCATTTGGCGATGAATATACGGTTGATTTCGACTATCGGAAATAGGAGGTCATCATGGAGGATAAAGACGATCTGGCCGTTGTTGCCGAAAGGGAGGGGCTACCGCGACATAAGCAGGGCTTTGATATCCGTAAGGCCGCTGCCGGGTTGGTTGATGGCGCCGGAAGCGCGATGGCGGGCGCGGTTGCAATCGTACAGAAAGTTGCCGATGGTGCAATGCGTGCTGCAACTCCGATGGCCGATGACGCCTTGGCAGCTATTGCTGATGCGGCCGATGGTGCGGCTGGTGCTGCTGCGGATATCGGTGACGCGGTCAACGATTGGGCATACCAGCAGCAGCTCAATAGATACAGGCCGGTAACCAAAGAGACCTATCAGAGCCCTTCATTCCATTTGCCGAACATGATTCGAATTGTTGACGGAAACGAGCGCCGGGGCATCGACGTCTGTAGGGATGCTATTGGTTGGCTGGATACTGTTAAGGGTACGCAGATTTTCAATCTGTACCGCGAGGCAATCGGGGATAGCGAGCTGTCTTTCTATCCTAAACCATCTCTTTATTCCACATATTACATAGATGCTTTTGATCGGTCTCGCTTTGTTGACCTTGACTCTTATTTCGCAACCATGCAACAAGACAAGATGGCCGAGTTGAGACGGATCGCATTCATGCTTGGCGCGAAGCGCTGCAAGCTGGAAGTGACGGAGTACGAGGAAATTCGGCGAGGTCACCAGATTAAGGGAGATGTCAAGGCGGGAAAGAAGGGCTCGGTTCGAATCGACGGTTCCTTGAACGATTCAACGAGGAATGAGAAGAAAATTCTGTTTACACAGGAATTCGAGGGTGACATGGTTCCACAGCGCCCTGAACTCCATTGGTATGCCCATGACTCAGATATTCTCTTGTTAATCGAGACGAGATGCGGTGGAGAGGATAAAAACAAGGCGAAGAGCTATCGGGTCGAATTGAAAAGCGAAACGACCATGACCATGTCTGTATCACTTGCCATGGCTATCGACGAGGCGTGCAGCAAGCTGAACATAAGGGCGAATTCGAGCCTGACAAGCCAAGCTAAGCGAGAACTCCGGCAGTCGTTTGTATTTGAAGTTGAATTCTGACGTGAATTGCCAGCAGCCAAATGCGGCAAAGGGACTGTTCCTTTGCCGCATTTGATGTCAAGACCATTTTGGCAAGGACTAGAGAGTTTGAAAGACTACCATTTCTACCCCGTCCCCTAATGGCAGGTTTTTACATGCCGGCAAAGCCGGTCTGGCGGAGAGCTTCGTAGAGGACGATGGCAGCGCTGTTGGAGAGGTTGAGTGCGCTGATGCGGTAGTCGTCCGGGTTGACGAAGTTGCCGCAGATGTCTTGTTGAAGGATGGCCTCGTGGCCGTCCTCGGTATGCCCCAGCGATTCCTCGTGAGCTTCCCAAGCCTCGGCGTTATCGAGCGAGTCGCAATCGCGCAGCATCGGGATGCGCTCGCAGCGCGCGGGCGCCGCGGCGAGCAGTGGCTCGGGAATGCCCGAGCTCTCGCTGCCAAAGACCAAGTAGTCGCCATCACGGTAGGTACTCTGCGCATAGGTGCGGCGTGCCTTTTTGGTCAGCAGATGCAGGCGACCATCGGCAGGGGAGAGGCCGTTGCGCGCAAGAAAATCCTCCCAGCCAGCATAGGTCGTCACGTCCAAGTTTTGCCAGTAGCCCAGGCCGGCGCGGCGTACCGTCTTGTCGTCGAGCGAAAAGCCCAACGGCTCCACCAGATGCAGGCGGGCGCCGGTGACAACGCAGGTGCGGCCGATATTGCCCGTATTGGCCGGAATCTCGGGCGCATACAGCACGATGTTGAACATGAATCTCCTTGGCTCAGAACGAAAAACCACCACGAAGAGCACCTTCGTGGTGGTTTGGCGGTTACATAGGCGGAAAAATGCCCGCTTGGATAAACCTAGGCGCGGTGCCAGTCGGTCAGGCAGGCATCGAGGGAGGCGATGAGCGCATCCTTGTCCATGTGACGGCCGATGATGCACAGGCTCGTCATGCGGTCGCCCGTCTCGTCGTCCCAAATCTGCATGATCTCGGGGTTCTCGTCGATGATCTTCTGCTTCTCGCCCTCGGGCGCCGAATCGACAAACAGGCCGTTCTCCATCAGGCGCATCTGGTGGCCGGCCTGCTCAAACATGTAGCACATGTCCGGATCGCCGGTCTGCCACAGCGGACCCTTGACGCGGATGACCTCGTCGGGCCACTCCTGCTCAACAAAATTGGTGAACTTCTGCAGGTCAAACGGCTTGCGGCGCGAGTACACAAAGGTCTCGATGTCGTACTCGAGCACCTCGGGGTCGTCGTGCTCCTCGGGATGCTCCATGGCCTCGATCCAGGCGGCGGAGTTGTAGGCGCGCATAAAGTCGAAGCGGTCGGTGTCGAGCAGCTCCTCCATGGGGACCTCGCCGTTTTGGGCCTCGACAATCACGGCGTCCTTCTGCAGGCTGCGCACGATGGCCTTGAGCTCGGCGATCTGCTCGGGCGTCACGGTATCGGTCTTGTTGAGGATCAGCGTGGAGCAGAACTCGATCTGCTGGATGAGCAGGCTTTCGATGTCGTCCTCGTCGATATCCTCGGCCAGCAGGTCGCGACCGCCGTTGAACTCGTCGTACATGCGGGCGCAGTCGACCACAGCCACGATGTTGTCGAGCGCGAGCTTGGGCTCGCCGCCCACCTTAGCCTCGTCGCAGAAGCTCGAGATGGTGTAGGCGATGGGGATAGGCTCGCAAATGCCCGATGCCTCGATGATGATGTAGTCGAACTTGCCCGAATCGGCGATGCCCTGCAGCTGGTTGGCCAGGTCATCCGAAAGCGTGCAGCAGATGCAGCCGTTGGTGAGCGGGATGAGGTCGTCGGTCTCGGAAAGACCGCCGTCGGCGATAAGGCTGGCGTCGACGTTGATCTCGCCGATATCGTTGACAATCACGGCGGCGCGGATGCCGCCGTCGTTAGCGAGGATGTGGTTGAGCAGCGTGGTCTTGCCGGCACCGAGGTATCCGGTAAGCATGATGATCTTCACGGGTTTGTTGGGCATGTGCCCTCCTTTGTTAGACATGGCTTACAGTTGAATCTTATGCCAAACGCTCGCTCTTATACCCACGAGCCGGCAAATAACACAGGCTACTCCCAGGCTCCCCATACGTCGGGGCAATAGCCGACGGTCGCCTTTTTGCCGTTGCGCACGATGGGCTCGGCCAGTACTTGCTGATTCTCGAGCAGTTTGTCGAAGCGCTGACTGGGCGTGAGGTGCTGGATGAGCGCGAGCGTCTCCTCGTCCTTGGCCTTGGGGTTGAGCAGCTTATCGATGCCGCCAACCGCCTGCATCACGCTCGTGAGCTCGCCCTTGCTCATCTCCTTTTCCTTAAGGTCAATAAACTGCACCTTAATGCGGCGCTCCTTAAAATAGCGTTGGGCCTTCTTGGTATCAAAGGACTTTTTGGTGCCGAAGATTTGAATATTCATTTATTGTTCCGCCGTTCTAACGAACGGCGGTCACCTCGACGCTGCAAAGCCATCTGATGGGCAATCTGCCTTTCAATCGTCGGGCGCGGGCAAAAGCCCAGCGCCCTCCTCTTTCAAGGCACCTTGCCTCATCAGCTGGCTTTTCGCTGACATTGATAGGACATCGAGGTTACCGCCGCTGGACTTATCGAATGAAGTTGGTCGTTGCGTGATCTGCCTCGGGTGCGTTGATACCGGCGGCCTGTCCTGCCTCGATACAGCGCAGGAGCCAGGCCATGTTTTTGCCGATGTTTCGCATGGTGGCAAGGCCCTCGGCATCCCCATCGGCGTCGCCGGGCACGCGGCCAAACACGTTGTTCCAGTAGGTGGAGGCAACTACGGGCATTTGCTTAATGGTGAAGTACTTGTTGAGCACATCGAAGGTGGTCGAGGTGCCGCCGCGACGGGCGACGGCGACCGCGGCGCCGGGTTTGTGCTCAAAGGCATGCCCGCCTGCATAGAAGGCGCGATCGAGGGCCGAAAGGATGCGTCCGCTGGGGTGCGCATAGTAGACGGGTGAGCCAAAGACAAAACCATCTGCCTGCTCGGCGGCAGCGATGAGCTCGTTCACCACGTCGTCGTCAAAGGTGCAGCGACCGCCAAGCTTGCCGCACAGGCCACAACCGATGCAATCGCGAATGGGCTTGGCGCCCAGCTGAAACACCTCGGTATCAATGCCTTCTGCATTAAGTTGCTCGGCGACCTCGGCGAGTGCGCGGGCGGTGTTGCCGTTTGCCTTGGGACTGCCATTGACCAAAAGAACCTTCATCACAAACTCCCTCTGCTTTTGGTGACTTCTGCAGAGGATTATCGCACGATGGGTGAGGCGGTGCGGGCGCGGTGCTAATCCAGTTTGGTACCTGGCACCTGCACGGCTTTCCCGAGCAACGCTTTAAGCTCGTTCAAAATGGAAACAGGCTGACGGTCGACGCCGTCCAGATGGAGCGTGGCCACGCGAATGGGCGGCTGATATTCAAGCGAGCCGATGAGCACGGGAGAACCCAGGAACCGTTCGATGTCGCTTGCGATCTCATCGATTGCCTCGGGGCCGAGCTCATCGAAGAGTGCCACGAATGTCGGCCCCGTCGAGCGGAACAGGCGGCCCTTGCCGCGCGAACAATCCATGAGGCAGGCGGCGCTTTCGGCGAGCACGCGGTCGCCTGCATCGAATCCAAAGCGGGCATTGACCTCGGCGATATCGTCGACCTTAATGGCAATAAAGCCTGCCTCGTGCGGCACGCGGCGCATCTCTCCAATAGCGTTGACCAGCGCGTGGACATCGCCCAGGCCCGTTACCGAGTCGGTCGTATCCGCTAGGCTTCGGTTGACGATAATGCCCACATACATGCTGGGCTCGGTATCGGTGCCGTCCAAGCGGTAGCCCGTGCAGTCGCAAAGCGCGTATTTTCCGGTGGCATCCATTACGCGATACTGCATGTAGTGGAAGTGCCACGTGCCGTTTATCACCATGTCGAGCTCGGCGCGTACGTTGTCGCGGTCCTCGGGATGAACGCGGGCGAGCCACATGTCGAGTGAGTTAATAGGGTGCTGGGAAGGCAGGTCAAAATCGCGCACGGCGTTAACCGACCATTGCGATTCTCCAGTATCGAGGTTAAGGATGAACGGATAGCGCGTCTCGGAGCTCATGGAGATCGCTTGGAACACCCGGTCGTTGCAGGGAAGCTGATCGACGATTGGGCGTTGCGGCGCGTCATCGTCTTTCGGCTGCTGCACGCGATGCATAAGCTTATAGCGATACATCTTGCGATCGGCATCCATCGTCATCTGGCGACGCGTGTCGCCGGCAAGTGGATCGACGCGCGAGCAGCCAAAGCTAAAGCTGGCGATCATGGGCGCCTTGCCATCTGAGCTCGCCTCGATCAGCCCGGCACGTACCTGCTCCAAGCGCTGCTCGAGTTCAGTCTCGTTTGCGGAGAGCGAGATAAGCACAAACTCGTCTCCACCGATACGGAACAGCATCTCATCGTGCTCCATGGTTTCGGAGAGCGTGCGGCAGATGCTCAGAATATAGCGATTGCCTTCGGCGTGGCCAAACCTATCATTGCAATGCTTGAGATGGTCGATGTCAATATAGGCGCAGGTGAAGGGGTCGCCTTTGCGCCAGAGCTGCTCGACGTGACGGTCGAGTCCGCTGCGGTTGCCCAAGTTGGTGAGCGGATCGATATAGGCGTTGCGCTCAAGCAGCCGGCGCTCTTGTTGCAGGATGGCATGCGTCTTTTGCAGTTGCTCACCAACGGCGCGTAGCTCAGCAGGCAGCGCGGCAACATCGAGTTCGGCGGTCGAGATGCCATTCGCAAGTCGTTGGAGATAGGCAATAATCAATTGCTCACCCAGGCGATATGACTCGTTCATGATGGATAACCTCCTTGGGCGGAACAATGGTTTGTATCATATCCCCAATTCGGTTTGAATTGGGGATATAAGTCAGCTAATGGAGGCAAATTCCCCCTTCGGCGGTGGCGTTTTGCGCGCGAGCGTATCAGTTGTTATTGCCACCATCGAGCAATGCCTCAAAATCCTTCGCCGGCATGGGGCGGTAGTAGAGGAAGCCCTGAGCGTAGCGGGCGCCCATTTGTCGTAGCATGTTCGCCTGTTCATTTGTCTCGACGCCTTCGACCTCGACGGGCAGATGGAGCGACTGCGCCATTTCGAGCATCGATGAAATGATTTGCGTGCTGCGGCCTTGATCGCGATCGGTGGGTACAAAGGCGCGGTCGAGCTTGATGACGTCGACGTTGACGTTCTTGAGCATCGCGAGCGTGGACTGACCGGTGCCAAAATCGTCCATATAGGTCGAGAAGCCGCGGGTGTGCAGGTCGGCCGTCAGTTTGTCCACGGCCTCGGACTCTCCCGTATAAGCCGTCTCGGTGATCTCGATACGCATGAGCTCGGGCGGTAGGTTGTATTGGGCGGCGAGCGCCCCCATATGTTCGGCAACGTCGCAGGCAAGGATATCCACGCGCGACACATTAAGCGAAACCGGAACCACACGAAGCCCTCGATCGATGCGCTCGCGCAGCCACGAGGCGACACCCTGCCAAATGTACTTGTCGAGCGTCACCACAAAGCCGCTTTCCTCGAGTGCGGGGATAAACGTTGCGGGCGAAATGAGAGAGCCGTCCTTGTCAATCCAGCGGGTGAGTGCTTCGGCGCCAATAATCTCACCGGTTTCCATATCGACCTGGGGCTGCAAGTGGTAGGTAATACGACCATCTGAGAGCGCGTACTGGAATTCGGTCAGCGTGCGGTGGAACGCGACTTCGCGCTCGTACTCCGCGGGGCAGAAAATGGCAATGCGCTCCTTAAAGTCGTTTTTTGCGCGCCGATTGGTAAACATGGCCTTCGCCTGCGCATCGATGGTGATCTCCTCATTGGAGTCGATGGGGTAAACGCCCATGGACGGCCAAAAACCTACGCCGTCGTTGTGCTTGGCTACAGCCTCGCGCACGCGCGCATAGACACGGTGAACGAAATCGTGCTCAAAGGGTATGAGCAGACAAAAGTCGTCTTGCCCCCAGTATCCCGCGACACCCATGTTGGCGTTCTCGATATCCTTGAGCACCGTGCCCACATCGGCAAGCATACGGTCGCCTTCGGCCTGTCCATACCATTCGTTAAATAGGCGCATGTGGCCCATGTCGACGGTGGCGATACACCAAGCGCTGTCGCGCCTTGCCTTGATGAAGGCATTGGCACGGCGCATAAACTCGCTGGGGCGGTAGAGGCCTGTGAGCATGTCGAGGTGCTCGGCGACGGCGCCTTTGCGTTCCATCTCGGGTATGGGCAGACTGTCGTTGGGAACAAGTCCGCCGGCCGTGCGAAGGCGACGATCGAGTTCGCCCAAAACAGTCGATGCTTGGGAGTCCAGGCGTTCGTAAAAGGTCGGGACGACAAGACAGACGGGAGCAATGGTGTCGCCTGCGATTTGCACAGGAGCGAAAACGGCCTCTTTAAGGTGGCGGGTCAGTTGCTCGAATGCCTCGTGGTCCAGGTCATTGCTGAGCACGACGAACTGGACGCTACGTGAACGGTAGACCCTGCTCCTGCCGCGGGTGATCGACAGCATGCGGCCTGCGTATTCGGCGAGCATGTTGTCGACAGCCTCGGCTCCGTAGAGCTCGTTGAGCTTTGTCGTGCCACGAACGCGCACCGCTATAAGGCCCGTCTCGCAACGGTCGCAACGACAGGCGTCGATGGCATTGACCAACATGCGCTGGGTGCCGAGGCCTGTCGCGGCGTCGACGGTTTCGGCAAGTGAGTGGTTGACGAGCTCGCCGACATAGAGCGAGGGGACATTTTCGTCGCCGTCGATGCGAAACCCGCGAGCACGGCAGAGGACGTAGTCGCCGACGGCATTGCACACACGATACTGCATGACGCGACGGTGCTTGGTGCCGTTATAGACCTGGTCGATGTCGTTGATGTAGGCCTCAAGGTCATCGGGATGCACGCGCGTTTTCCAGTAATCGCGACAGTTGTCTATGTGCTCCGAGGGAAGGCCAAGATCGCGCAAGGCGCCTTGTGACCAAAGGGTGCGATGTTTGTCCAAGTTCTCGATAAAGAAATAACGGCCCTCGTTGAGCATCGAAAAGGCGTCGAAAATACGATCGCTTATTTCGAAGTCGTCGGCGTGGACTTGCGCGATATTGCGTCGGTCAAGGTGCATGGCATGACGTAGCTTGTAGTCGTACATGCGATGGTCGGCATCGAGCGTCATGCGATTGGGGGCTTCGCCCAGGGCGGGGTCGGCATACGACACTCCATAGCTAAACGAGCGGGGCATCTCGGAATCGTTGTTTTTGAGCAGGACCGTTCGGCAGTGTTCCAGACGTTCGGCGAGGTCGTCCTCGGTCGCAATCGTAGATAGGATGGCAAACTCGTCGCCGCCTATGCGAAACGCCGCTTCGTCCACTTTCATATACAGCTTGAGATAGAGGCTTACCTGCAAAATATAGCGGTTGCCCTCGTCATGGCCAAAGACGTCGTTGCAGTGCTTGAGATTGTCGATATCGATGTACGCCATGGTAACGGGGGTGTCCTGCTCCCAGAGCTCCTCGAGGGAACGGGCAAAGCCGCCGCGGTTGCCAAGTCCAGTAAGCTGGTCGGTAAAGGCGGTCCTAATCAGATCATCCTGGCGCTCGAGAAGGTCGCGGACGGTCTTTTCGAGCTTCTCGGTATAGTTGTTGGCGCTATCCATAGCTACGCTGCTTTCTTGGGTCGAGGCGCTGCGGCGCACTGGTTGCGCTGCGCGGTGGGGGCTAAAGGCGTTTGTCGTTAACAAGCGGCGCCATGTTGCGGCGGCAGCGTATGGCCGCTGTTCTGCAAAAGGATGCCGCGCGGGTCAATGGATGCGCTGTCGGCAATGAGCTCCTCGAACGCATTGATTGGCATGGGGCGGTAGTAGTAAAAACCTTGGACATAGCGCACACCGAGTTCATGCAGAAAAGCGATTTGCTTGTCGGTCTCGACGCCCTCGACTATGACGGGCATGCCGATTTGCCAAGACATGTTGATGACAGACTTGACGATGCTTTCTCCCTTGTCTGCCTGACTGGTTTCGACGGGCATGAAACGGCTGTCGAGTTTGATCACATCGGCGTCAATATTCTGCAACATGCTGAGCGACGACGATCCGCTGCCAAAATCGTCGATGAGCACGGAGAAGCCCAGAGAACGGAGTTTGCTGGCGAGCGTTGTAACATCCTCGGGATTATTGGCGTACGCGCTTTCGGTGATTTCGGCCTTAACGTAATGCGTAGGAACGGCATGCCGCATTGCCAGACGTTCGAACTGCTTGGCGACGTCAACCGAGATCAAATCGGTTTGGCTTATGTTGACGGAGATGGGTACGCAGGGCAATCCCTGAGCCAAACGCTCGGAGAGCCATGCAAAAACGAGGCTCCAAATATGGCGATCGAGCGTCACCGCGAAGCCGTTGCGCTCGAGCAGCGGTACAAACGTACCGGGTGAGACAAAGCCGCCGTCCTCGTCTTTCCAGCGGGCAAGCGCTTCGCCGCCTATGATCTTTTTGGTTTCCATATCATATTGCGGCTGGATATGGAAGGTTATCCGTCCCTGGTTTAGAGCGTGCTGGAATGCCGAGAGCAGATGGTCCTCGCGCTCGCGTTGCGCGTAGGTCTCGGGTTCAAAGAACTTGATGCGGTCTCTAAAATCGTGGCGCGCGCGGGTGAGCGCGGCCTTTGCGTGGTCGTAGAGCAAAATGTTGATGCGTTCTTCTGAACCTACGGGGCAAACGCCGAAGGCGGGCAAAAAGCCGACCGAGTCGTCGCGCGTGGCGACGATGCCCCGGATGCGTTCGTAGAGCGTGTCGATGGTCCCGCGGTCGCCGGGGAGATAGGCGACAAAGTCGTCCTGGCCCCAGTACCCGGCGATCCCGCCACAATCGGCTTGTAACGTCTGCAGCGCGCTTCCTACCTCGGCAATGAGGGTATCGCCTGCCTGGCGTCCGTACCACTCGTTAAAGACGCGCATGCGTCCCAGGTCGATGGCGACAATGGCGCGGTCTTCGTTGGGGTGCGCGGACCGATGCGTGTCGGCGACGTGTAGAAAATCATTGCCGCGCATGAGACCGGTCATCTTGTCCCGTCGGTCGTACGCGGCAAAACTACCGACTTGGGTCAAAGCGCTTGGACTGTGATGTGTCGGAGCCGTGCTGCGTATCTCGGCGTCAAGGCGGCGATTGAGGCTGGACAGCACCGTGAGCGGCTGCGAGGTGATAGACGAATAACGCGCAAAGGTCGTGTGGGCGACAGGGACGATATCGATGTCATGCACCGTGATGGGGGCCATGAGCGTTTGCCACAGCCTTTGGACGGCATCGGAAAGATCGATGTCGGGCTGGCTGTCAAACATAAGAACAAACTGCAGGCCATATGAGCGGAAGAACTCGGGCGATTCGGGGAGCTGAGACAGGATGCGCCCAGTGAGCTCCATGAGAACATCGTTGCCCGTTTGGTAGCCATAGACGGCATTGATACGGTCGATGTTCTCGAACTTAAACGCCACCAAATCGGTGGGTTTGGCGAGTTCCCTACGCTTCTCGATAGCCGCCATCAGTGCGCGCACATCGCCCACACCGGTAGCGGGATCGGTGCTTTCGACAATGCTCGCGTTTGTGATGGAGCCGGCAAACAGCGTGGGCTCACTTTCGTTGCCGTCAAGACGTATGCCGGAGCACGTGACAGTAATGTATCGGCCGCTTGCATCCTTGGCGCGATAGCGCATTCTGTGACGGTGTTTTTTGCCGGACATCACCTCTTCGATATCCTGGCGCCAGGCATCGATGTCGTCGGGATGGATGTGTTGCGACCATACCTTGTCCATCTGATGGACGTTTCCGGCTGGTAGGCCAAAATCCTGTACAGCGTTTTGAGACCAATGAGACTGATCGGTGTCGACGTTGCAGATAAACAGGTAGCGTCCGGTATCCGTGAGCGATAGCGCCTGGAAGATGCGGTCCCGCACGTCAAGAAAATCGTCAAAGGTGTCGAGTGCGCGATACTGCTCGTTGAACGCTTTGTTCATGCGATTGCGTGTGGCGTTGGCGAATTTGTAGTCGTACATGTGCCGGTCTGCCTCGGCCGTCATCTTGTGGAACACATCGCCTGCCTTGGGATTGGCGTGGGCGCAACCGTAGCTGTAGCTCATGGGAGTCTGGCCATCATCGAACGTCGAGCTGGCAAGAGAAGCCCGGCAGGCCTCGAGCCGCTGGTTGAGCATCTCAACCGAATCGGTTATAGAGATGAGCACGAACTCGTCGCCGCCTATGCGGTAGATGCGCTCATCGGGACGGCAGTGCAGCTTAAGGCAGTCGGCGACCTTGATGATGTAGCGGTTGCCTGCTGGGTGTCCAAAATGGTCGTTGCAGACTTTAAGACCGTCGATATCGATATAGGCAATCGTGTGTTCGAGCTGTCGATCCCAAACACATGTAATGTCATGGTTGTAGGCGGTGCGGTTGGGCAGGCCCGTGAGCGAATCGATGTAGGCATCGGCTTTGAGTTGCACGATGCGGTCGTTTAGGTGGGCGGCGGCATTGGTTGCTTCTGCGAGCAGGCGCTCGGCCTCGGGCTGCTGTGCGCCGTAGAGCTTCGATAACTCGGCGAGACAGGTGTTGAACTGGTCGATCTCGTTGTGCTGTTGCGGCTCGGCACCCTGCACCTCGTTTGTTTCCATGCCCCCGCCTCGTTGCATTGCTGAGCTTATTTGTCAGCTTGCTGTTTGTTATCGAAAAGTACTGAATAGTATAAACATCTTATAGGCGCGCAAGGGGATGGCAACGCCGCGAGGCGTTTTTTATTCCCCAAACGGCAACGCCTGGGTGCGCATGAAAAATGCGACTGGGGCGGTATATGTTGACGGGTATACTTGTTCCGTTTAAATTTGCGGGGACGGAGATGGTCGCATGACACAGCCAAATATGACGCGCACGGTGGGGCTTGCGCTCGAGGGAGGCGGCTACCGCGGTATGTATACGGCGGGCGTGCTCGACGTTTGGATGGAGCACGGTTTGACCTGCGACCATATGGTGGGTGTCTCGGCGGGCGCGGCGTTTGGCTACAATTGTAAATCGCGCCAGATCGGCCGCGCCATTCGCTATAACAAGGCCTATTGTGCCGACAAGCGCTATGCGGGTGTAGCAAGCTGGCTGCGGACCGGCGATATGTTCAATGCCGATTTTGCCTATCACGAGGTGCCCATCGAGCGCGATCCCATCGATTTGGAGACATATCGTGCCTGCTCCACGCGGTTTACGTGCGTGTGTACCGATATCGAGACGGGCAAGGCCGTCTACCATGACCTGCCTTATGGCGACGAGCGGGATATCGAGTGGATCCGGGCGTCGTCTGCTATTCCCGTGGCGACGCGTCCCGTTGCTATTGACGGGCATAAGTATCTGGATGGTGGCGTGGCTGATTCTATTCCCAGCGCATGGCTGTTTGCGCAGGGGTATGACCGCAATATCGTGGTGCTCACGCAGCCGGCGGGCTTTGTGAAGCAGCCCAACAGCGTGATGCCCATGCTGCGGCGCGTGTTCCGTCACTACCCAGAGTTTGTCGCAGCGCTTGAGCATCGGCATGAGGTCTACAATGCCACGCTCGATGACCTGGCACGTCGCGAGTCTGCCGGCGAGGTCTTTGTGGTGCGGCCGAGCGAATCGGTGAAGGTGCCGTCGCTGTGCCGCGAACCGGATGAGCTCGAGCGCATCTACCAGGTCGGTCGCCGCGATGCGGAGGCGACTTTGCCGGCGTTGGAGGCCTACCTAGCGGGGTAGGGGTTGCATACGGAAAGCGCATCCCGGAATGGAGGTCCAAACTGGGATGCGCTTTCCGCTCTAGAAGATATGAGACTGTGGATCAGCTGCTCGGCTTATGCCTATGCCTGCTGCCAGGTGTCGACGAGCTCCTTGGCTGCGGCGTGGGGGTCGTCGGCACTGCAGACCGCGCTCACCACAAAGAAGCCGTCGACGCCGGTGGCCTTGAGCTGCGGCAGGTCGGCCGTCTTGACGCCGCCGCCCACCACGATGGGCACGGGGCTTGCCGCGTGGAGTGCGGCCAGGTCCTCAAAGCTTTTGGTGATGATGGAGCCGTCGGCCGCGCGTCCGCAATCGCGCTTGGTCTCGGTCTCGTGGAGCGGGCCGATGCCCAGGTAGTCGACCAGACTCATGTCGGCGGTCTTGACGTATTCGAGCATCTCCTCGCAGCGGGCCGAAAGGCCCACGATGGCATCGGGGCCCAAAAGTTTGCGGCAGACCTCGACGGGAATATCGCTCTGGCCCACGTGCACGCCATCGACAGCAATACCCTGCTCGCGCGCGGCGAGTACGCAGTCCAGGCGGTCGTCGATTAACAGGGCGACCTGACCGGTCTTGCCGGCCTGTGCGATTGCCTGCGCGGCGTCGCCGGTCAGTGCGATGATCTCGCGGGCGCTTGCCACCTTGGAGCGCACCTGGATGCAGGTAAAGCCGGCATCGAGCGCCTGGGCCACCACATCGCCCACGGGACGTCCCAGCGTGTTTTCGGGGCCGAGTACGAGATAGGCCGAGATATCAAGGTTGTCGCGGATGCTCATCGTGCTTCCTCCTGCTTTTTGATCTGTGCTTCCATGCGCTCGAGTTTGCCGGTCATGGTGTCGGTAAATCCGGGTCGAATATCGGCCTTGAGCACGACTTCGGTGCGGATGCCCTTGCTCGCCAACACAAAGGTTGCGTCGCGCACGACCTGCATGACCTCGTCCCAGTCGCCCTCGATTTCGGTGAACATCGAGGTGGTGCGGTTGGGAAGGCCGCTCTCGCGAATGACGCGCACGACCTCGGCGACCTCGGCGGAGAGTTCATCGCCGGTGCCGCACGGGGCGATGGCCACGGCGACGAGCGTGTTCATGCCGGTATTGGTTGCGGGCTCGGACATGGCTTATGCCTCCTCGAGCTCGAGCTGGTTGTTGGCGATGTCTTGGGCGGTCGCGCGGTAGAGCTCGTCGATAAAGGCCACCTTAAAGCTTGCCGGGGCATCGGCGACAGCGGCGGCACGCGTGCCGGCAACGTTGTAGACCGCGGTGCCGCAGACGGCTGCCGTAAACGGATCGGTGACGCAGGCGTACACGGCCAGCACGCCGCCCTGCGAACAGCCGCAGCCGGTGATCTTTGACATGAGCGGGCTGCCGCCGTGGGACTTGGCCACGGTCGTGCCGTCGGTGATTAGGTCGACTTCGCCCGAGACCACTACGGCGCCGCCGGTGTAACGGGCGAGCGCCACGGCGGCATCGCGGGCGGCGTCGACCGTGTCGGTGGTATCGACACCGCGCACGCGGCTCAGATCAGCCGCCTCGCCCTCAAGACCCCACAGGCCGGCGAGCGCGATGATCTCGGAGGCGTTGCCGCGCACGATGGCGGGCTTGTACTGCTTGAGCTCGTTTACCAGCTGGGTGCGCAGGCTGCCGATGCCCAGGCCCACCGGATCGAGCACCCAGGGCTTGCCGGCGTCGTGTGCCGCCTTGGCCGCGCGGGGAATCGTCTGCTCGTAGATGGGGAAGAGCGTGCCCATGTTGAGATAGATGGCGCCGCCGCCGGCAACGAGCGCCTCGCCCTCGTCGGGCAGATAGACCATGGCGGCCGAACCGCCCACGGCGAGCTGCGCGTTGGCGACAAAGTCAATCGTCACCGTGTTGGTGATGGAGCCGGCCATTGGATTGGTGGCGCGAATCTCCTCCACGGCCTTGACCATATGCTGCTTAAGCTGTTCCGAATCAATCACTGCACATGCCTCCTTGGCATAGAAAAGGGGCGCTGTGCATAGACAGCGCCCCTGCAAAGGCGGCATGCTCCCTACGCCAGCATTAACTGACAGGTTCAAAGGATTGGGCCCCATGCCCTCTCAGCCTTGTGGTTTGCACCGCCGGCACTCCCGCATCGAATCTGTTGTTCCCTATACTAGCGCACCTGCCAAAAAGGGACAGGTTTATTTTGTCAGGTAACAACTGGGACTTTGCGTTTTCCCAGATGAAACCTGCCGAAATAAACCTGTCCCTTTTTGGCAGGTCGGTACAATAGATGGGATTAAGAATGACCGAGGGGACTCTATGATCAAACTTGTGCTGACCGATATGGACGATACACTGATTCCAGCCGGGCATGACGGCGCCAGCGACTACGCCATTGAGGGTATTCATGCCATGCAGGCGGCGGGTTTGCACTTTGGGCCGGTTTCGGGTCGTCAGCCGTCCGCGATGGGCTGGATGTTCAAAAACCGTTCCGGGTGTTATTCGACCGGTGCGTTCTGTAACGGCCAGGTGATGTTTGTTGACGGCGAAGTAGTCGCCTCGCACGCAATCGACAACGATGCTCTGATGCGTTTGGCCGACTATCTGGAGCAAGAGACCGACGATACATTTCTAAAAGTCTACAGCCTGGGCGATGACTTTTGGGGCAACGATGCCCATTGTGTGACGAGTGACCCCGAGCGCGTTCGTCGCGCCATGGAGTCGGGCGGCAACGCGTGGCTCAAAGGCGAAGAGGCCCCATGTCGTCCCGTCGTCGATGACGCGTCGGTGTTTAAGGCGAATATCTGGAGTGCCCGTTCGCGTGAGGAGCTCGCGGAGCTACGTGAGCGCGTTGCCGCTGAGGTGCCGGAACTCTCGCTTGTGTTTCCCAACAACCGAGTGCGCCTGTTCGACATCCTTCCGGCTGGTTGGGACAAGGGCTGCGCTGCGCTGGAGCTGGCGCGCGCTTTGGGCCTGACGCCCGACGAGGTGGCCGTATTCGGCGATTCTGATAACGATTTGCCCATGATCGATGCCGTTCCTAACTCCGTTGCAGTCGCCAATGCCAACGAGGCCGTCACGGCTGCCGCACGCTGGCATATTGGCGCTGCGGCAGATGATGCGGTTGCCGGTGCTCTGCATCAGATTGCCGCCTGCGCCGCGACGGGGGAGATGCCGTCGTTTATGCGTCAAATGGACGCGGCAGGTTTTGGCGTCACGAACGTCTAGGGAGAAGGCTATGAAGCTTCAGCAGCTCAGATATGTTGTTAAGGTTGCCGAATGCGGTAGCATCACCGAGGCCTCGCGCCGGCTCTTTGTGTCGCAGCCCTCGATTACCGCGTCGATTCGCGATCTCGAAAACGAGATGGGTGTGCATATCTTTGAGCGCACCAACAAGGGCGTCATTGTGTCCGAGGAAGGCGAGACCTTCTTGGGCTACGCGCGCCAGGTGCTCGACCAGGCCGACCTGCTCGAGGGCAAGTACAAAGGCACGTCCGAGCAGGTGCCGCACTTTAGTGTGAGCTGCCAGCATTATTCCTTTGCCGTTAATGCGTTTGTCGATGTGATCCGCGAGTTCGATGCCGCGCGCTACGACTTTACCCTGCGCGAGGAGCAGACCCACGAAATTATCGAGGATGTCGCGCATATGAAAAGCGAACTCGGCATCCTGTATCTGTCGGAGCACAATCGCGAGGTCATCGAGCGCATGCTTGCCGCCAACGAGCTCGTGTTCGAAGGGCTCTTCTGCGCCACGCCGCATGTCTTCGTCTGCGCCGACCATCCGCTGGCGGGCCGCTCCGGCGTGACGCTCGAGGATCTGGAAGACTACCCGTTCCTGTCCTACGAGCAGGGCAGCTACAACTCGTTTTACTATTCCGAGGAGCTGACCTCGACGTTCGAGCGTCGCAAAAATATCCGCGTGCGCGACCGTGCGACGTTGTTCAATTTGGCCATGGGCCTCAACGGCTACACGGTATGCTCGGGCGTGATCAGCCACGAGCTCAACGGCCCCGGCATTATCTCGATTCCGCTCGACGTGGACGAGTACATGGAGATTGGCATCATCACGCGCAAGAACACGACGCTCACGCGCTACGGTCGGGCCTATATCGACGCGATTCGTCAGCATATCTAGGCTGCTGTGCTCCGCACGGTTCAAATCTCTTTATGACAGTCCAGACTGATATAGGAATCATCTATATCAAACTGTTATAAACGTATATTTTACGATGACCATATGAGCGCTCATACTCTGTCCCAGTAAAGCAACCGATGCAAAGGGAGATATCTATGAGCACTTCGATTCAACCGAACGCGCCGTTTCGCGCCGATATCGTCGGCAGTTTTCTTCGTCCGCAGGCTGTAAAGGATGCCCGTGCCGCCTATGTCGCGGGTAAACTCGACGCTTCCGGCCTTAAGGCCGTCGAGGACGAGGCCATCCGCGACTTAGTGGCCAAGCAGAAGGCTGCCGGCCTGCAGGTGATTACCGATGGCGAGTTTCGCCGCAGCTACTGGCACCTCGATTTTATGTGGGGACTCAACGGCATTGAGCGCCGCGCCTCGCGCACGGGCTACATGTTTCACGATGAGGAGACTACCGCCGACACCGCCGCGGTAACCGGTCCCATTAGCGGCGAGAACCATCCGTTCGTCGAGCACTTCAAATTTGTCAAGTCGCTCGAGGGTGAGGGCCAGATCGCGCGCCAGACCATTCCGGCACCGATCCAGACGTTCTCCGAAGTCACACTCGACCGCTGTGATGGCCAGCAGGAGAGCCTGCGTGCCGTCTATAAGACCGACGAAGAGCTCGCCGATGCCATTGCCGCAGCATACCGCACCGTGATTGCCGACCTGTATGCCGCGGGCTGCCGCAACATCCAATTTGATGACTGCACCTGGGGCATCTATTGCGATACCGACTTTGTGTCCAAGACCGGCATGAGTCCGGTTGACCTGCAAAAGGTGAGCGAGCTGGGCGTGGCGCTCAACAATGCTGCCATCGCGGGCAAGCCCGACGATCTGGTTATCAACACGCACGTGTGCCGCGGCAACTATCACTCCACGTATGCCTTCGAGGGTGGTTACGATCCCATTGCACCGTACCTGTTTGCGCACGAGGATGTCGACGCGTTCTACCTTGAGTTCGATACGCCGCGCGCCGGTGGCTTTGAGCCGCTCAAGTATGTTGCTCCCGGCAAGAAGGTCGTGCTGGGCCTGGTGACCACCAAGGCCGCTGAGCTCGAGGACGAGGACGTTATCGTCGAACGTATCCACGAGGCCGCAAAGTATGTGCCGCTCGAGAACCTGTACCTGTCGCCCCAGTGCGGCTTTGCCAGCTGTGAGATTGGCAACAAACTGACCGAGGACGAACAGTGGGCAAAGATCGCGCTGGTCAAGCACATTTCCGAGCGCGTTTGGAAGTAACGTTACCGTTTGCAGGTGACAGCGCGCGCGAGACATGACGTATCACGTACAATGGTTCGGATCGTATCGTTCGGGCAGATTATCCGATATGCCTGATCGCCCTTCCATCATGAAAGGACTTCCATGTCCCAATCCTCGACGCCCGCCGTCACCGATGCCATCTACGATGCATCGTCGCTCGGCCGCCCGCGCATGTTTGTGTTGGGTTTGCAACATATGTTTGCGATGTTCGGAGCCACGGTGCTCGTGCCCGTGCTCACCGGCCTTTCCGTTTCGGCGACGCTTCTGTTCGCCGGCATCGGCACGCTGCTGTTTCATTTTTTATCGCGCGGTAAGGTGCCCGCGTTTCTGGGCTCGTCGTTTGCCTTTATCGTGGGTTATGCCGCCATTGCACCCAACGGCGAGGCCGAGCTTTTGCCTTACGCTTGCCTGGGCGTTGCCTGCGCCGGCCTGCTCTATCCGGTGCTGGCGGCGCTGTTCCGCGCATTTGGCGCCAAGCGTGTCATGCGCTTCTTTCCGCCGGTGGTGACCGGTCCCATCGTCATTTCCATCGGCCTGATCCTGGCGAGCTCTGCCATTGCCAACTGCCAGACCAACTGGCTTGTCGCCGTTATCGCTGTGGCCGTGATCGTCATCTGCAACATCTGGGGCCGCGGCATGGTCAAGATCGTGCCGATTTTGCTGGGCGTTGTGGTGAGCTATGCCGTTGCGGCCGCGTTGGGCGAGGTCGACTTCTCTGGCGTCGCAGCCGCCCCCTGGGTCGGTCTGCCCATCGTGTGGGACAACACCGTGTTTGCGCTCTTTGGCCCGCAGTTCGATAGCGGTCTTGCCACGACGGCCATCATCACCATCATGCCGCTGGCCTTTGCAACCATGATTGAGCACATTGGCGATATCTCCGCCATTGGCTCTACCTGCGAACGCAATTACATTGCCGATCCCGGTCTGCACCGTACCCTGCTCGGCGATGGCCTGGCGACCATCTTGGCATCGCTCTTTGGCGCCCCCGCCAACACTACGTATGGCGAGAACACCGGCGTGCTTGCGCTTACGCGCGTGTTCGACCCACGCGTGATTCGCATTGCCGCGTGCTGCGCCATTGTCCTCTCGTTCTGCCCCAAGTTCGCTGCGGTGATTGCCGCCATGCCGGCGTGCGTTATCGGCGGCGTGTCGCTCGTGCTCTACGGCATGATCAGTGCCGTGGGCGTTCGCAACCTTATCGAAAACCAGATCGATTTCCAGAACAACCGCAATGTGCTGGTTGCGGCTCTGGTGCTCGTGCTTTCGCTCGGCATTGCCTACAGTACCGCCGGTGCCATCGTGCTGGAGCTGGGCGGCGTGACGATTTCGCTTTCGGGCCTTGCCGTGGGCTCGCTGGTGGGCATTGTGCTCAACGCCATCCTGCCCGGTAATGACTTTGAGTTCGATACTTCCGAGCTTGAGGAGACTGCTGAATAGTAGCTGCGTTCAGCCAAATTAAAAATGGCGTCCATGCGTATGTACGCGTGGACGCCATTTTTAATGCGTCAGTATCCAGTGGATGCCGCGCGCCATGCGCAGGTCAGTTTGGGCAAAGTGGTTGCCGGGGTTGAGCTCCAGCGTTGTTGGAATGTCACGCTCTATAAACAGCTCTTCCATCGCGTGCGTATCGTCGAGTACGTGCCGCATCATGCGGTTGGGCGTCTTGGTTTCCTTTTTACCGAGCGACAGATAGGCGGCGTCGGGCGTGGCTGTCATCGTGCGCTCGCGCGCGTAGTCGATAAAGCCGGGGAACCACAGCGACCCCGATGCACTTGCCGCGCGCTCAAAGACATCTGTTTGCCAAAGTGTCCACAGTGCAAAAAGACCCGCCAACGAGTAGCCGGCAACGCCGCGCCAGGCGGGCGGTTGCGGGAGCGATGATTCGGCCTGGGGGATTATCTGCTTCAACAACTCGTCAAGAAAACCAGCAGCCTGTCCACCAAAGGGCTCGGCATCTCGTATAGTTCCCTCACATTCCCAGGGGCTCAGCTCGCGATTCCAATCGAGCCCTCCAATGGCGACAAGGGTGAATGGCGGGCAGTCGAGCTCTCGGCAGCGCTCGTAGACTTCACTACCGTCGCCCATAACCACGGGGAGGTAGATGACGGGCGCGCCTTCCACACACTCTGAATAAACGGTTATCTGCTTATGATGCGCTTCCAAGGCAGGCTTCTCTCGGTGTTGTGATATTGACAGCCTCAATTGTCGCACGCTGGCACGGGGGCAGACGCTAAAAGAAAGGCGCGGAGCCGTTCGATGCGACTCCGCGCCTTGTTGTTTTGCTTCGGCAGACTATGCCGTTACGCTACGAAGAAGTAGACGAGGAAGGCAAGGGCTGCGATCCACATGAGCGGCTTGATCTTGGAGGCCTCGCCCTTAAAGAGCGCGACGATCACGTAGGCGATAAAGCCCAGGCCAATGCCGGCAGAGATGGAGTAGGTGAAGGGCACGCCGGCGACAATCATGAACGCCGGGAAACCCTGCGACACGTCGGACCAGTCGATCTCGGAGGCCTCGCTCATCATGAGGTAGCCGACGTAGACCAGAGCACCGCAGGTGGCGGCGCTGGAAACGATGGTGACGATGGGGGAGAAGAACGCGGCGAGAATGAACAACACGCCGGTGGTGACGGAGGTGAGGCCCGTGCGGCCACCGTCGGCAGCGCCAGAGGTGGACTCGACGAAGGTGGTGATGGAGGAGACGCCCATGAAACCGCCCACAGCAGCGGCGGCGGAGTCGACGATCAGGATCTCCTTGATATCCTCGACGTTGCCGTCGTCGGTGAGGAACTCGCCCTGCTTGGCCACGGCCATCGCGGTGCCCATGGTGTCGAAGAAGTCGCTCATGAGCAGCGAGAACGAGATGACGAGGAGCGTGGGGTCGGTAAGGACCTTGACGATGGCGGGCACGCCGCCGGCGTCGGCGATGGGGCCACCGATGCTCGAGAAGTCGAGCGGGGCGATGATACCGGTCGGAGCCTGGGTCACACCTAGGGGGATACCGGCGATGACGGCGACGACGATGCCGATGAGCAGCGAGCCGGGGACGTTGCGGCAGGCGAGGGCGACTGTCACCAGGATGGAGATGATGCCGACGATGAAGGTGGGGGAGGTGATGTCGCCCAGACCGACGAGTGTACCGGTGCCAGCGGTGATAATGCCGGCATCGCACAGGCCAATCATGGCGATGAACAGGCCCAGGCCCACCGAGATGGCGTGACGCAGGACAACCGGGATGGCGTCCATGATGGCCTCGCGCAGGCCACAAAGCACGAGCAGCAAGATGACGATACCCTCGAGGAAGATGACGCTCATGGCCACGTGCCAGTCACCGCCGCAGACGGTGGTGGTGATTCCAGCGATCATCGCGTTGACGCCTAAGCCCGACGCGCAGGCGAGCGGGCGGTTAGCGAAGATGCCCATGCAGATGGTCATGATGCCGGCGCCCAGGCAGGTGGCGCAGGCGAGCGCTCCCGCATCGATGCCAGCGCCCGAGAGCACCGCGGGGTTGACGGCGATGATGTAGGCCATCGCCAGGAATGTTGTCAGTCCAGCGCGGAGTTCGGTCCCGATTGTGGACTTGCGCTCACTGACGTGAAATAGTTCGTCCATGCATACCCTTTCCTTGTTCGGCCCCGAGTTTAGGCCGATTGACACGAACTCACTCACTATATCGCCTTTACAACCTTGCTGTTCCTCACATGTTGATGTTCGGCGCTTTGTAGCGGACGGGCGGTATTTTCCGTATGAAAATGTGTGGGTACCGTATACTTAAGCAGTTACAACGACCCCTATGGAGGAACGTATGATTAAAGAGCTCTGCCACGACGAGGCTATCCTGTCCCAGCGTTGCGAGGTCGCGACCGTCGAGGACGAGTCGGTGGCACAGGACCTGATCGATACCATCAAGTCGCTCGACGATGCCGGCTGCCTTGCCGCCAACCAGATTGGCGTCACCAAGAAGGTCTGCGTCTACCTGGACGATGCCGGCGAGCCCCACGTGCTTTACAACCCCCGTCTGGTGTTTGGCCTGGGTGCCAGCAAGATGGAGGAGAGCTGCCTGACGCACGAGGAGGTCACCAAGTCCACGCGCTATATCAAGTGCAAGGTCGCTTATGACGTGATCGTCGACGGCAAGATGCGCGAGCGCAAACAGGACTTTGTGGGCTTCGAGGCACAGATGGTTCAGCACATGATTGACCACTGTCTAGGAAAGTTGGTCTAAGGGGACCAAAGCACCGCACTTCGTCTCTTTTGGTCCGGGCGTGACATTGTTGTCATGTGCGGGCTTTTGTGTTTAGCGCCTTTTTGTTTGGTGACAATAACCTTAGCAGGAACGTAAAGCTAGGAGGCGCTATGTGTACGAGCATTCGATTTACCGATAATTCTGGCCACATGTATCTAGGCCGCAACCTCGACTGGAGCTTTGACTACGGCCAACAGGTTCGCGTGATGCCGCGCGGGTTCCACATTCCGTATTCGTTTATCGACGACGCGACAGCGGCACACGCGGTGATCGGTATGTGCATCGATTACAAGAACTATCCCATGTTTTTCGATTGCGGTAACGATGCGGGTCTGGCTGTGGCGGGGCTCAACTTTCCCGGCTATGCCGAGTATGCCGAGGGCCCGGTTGATGGAAAGACCAATATCGCGGCCTATGAGTTTCCCCTGTGGGTGGCAGCGACGTTCTCGACGGTCGATGAGGTCGAGGCCGCGCTGCGCGACACGGTGATTGTCGCCAAATCTGCCGGAGAGGGGCTGGGCGTGTCGCTGCTCCATTGGATTATCGGCGACGGCCGGCGTAGCATCGTGGTCGAGATGATGGCTGACGGCCTGCATGTATACGACGATCCGGTCGACACCCTTGCCAATCAGCCCGCCTTCCCGTGGCACATGGAAAACCTGCGCACCTATATCACGGCCACAAGCGATTTTCCGCAGGCGGCGACATGGCGTGGCGCCGAGCTCAAGCCCTATGGCGCGGGTGCCGGCATGCGCGGTATTCCGGGTGACTGCTATTCGCCGAGCCGTTTTGTAAAGGCGGCGTACCTCAATGCCAATTACCCGCAAAAGGAGAGCGAGACCGAAAACGTCGTTCGCATGTTCCGCTCGCTCGAGGGCGTGGTGATGATCGAGGGAGCGTCCAGGATGGGCGATGGTGAGTTCGAGAAGACTATCTACACCGGATGCTTTAGCGCGCGCACGGGCAATTATTACTACGCGATGTATGGGGATCCGTCGATTCGCTACGTGAGCCTGATGGATGCTGAGGGCGCGAGCCCCGATAGGCTCGTGGTTCCCGAGCCGCGTCGTTCGTAGCTCACTGGTCCGTTGCGACATAAAACGGCCTCGCACCTCTTATGAGATGCGAGGCCGTTGTCGTCAATGGCTGATGGCGTGTTAGAAGTTGGCGTCGTTGAACTGGGTGCTCTCGAGTCCGTCGAGTTGCTGTTCGGGCGTATCGGCGACGCTCTCGAGCAACTCGGTGGGATCGACGTTCATGTCCTTACCGGCTTCGTTGCCGTTGACCAAGTCGTCCGAGAAGATGTCGACTTCCATTTCCTCGGCCTCTTCGATCTGAACCTCGAGCGGCACCTGGGTGCGCACGAGCTTAACGGCCGGGCGCATGCGGGCAAACAGCGGCACGTACTCGATGATGATGGCCGAGTTCTCAAGACCGTACCAGCGTGCCGGGCTTCCGCAGGCGCGGCGGACGGCGTACTTGATGGCCATCACGCGGTGGTCATTGCGGTTGATGTCCGTTTCGGGGGCAAGCATCTTGCGCAGCATACAAAAGCGGAAGTCACCCACGTTGCCGCGTGTCTCGTAGATGGAGTAGGTGTGATGTTGCGGCGGCAGCTCGCCCGATGCCATCAAGTCGCCGACGATCTGACGCAGATAAGCGTTGACGCGCTGGTTGACTTTAAAGCCCAGGTCCAGGCGAACGCGGAAGAGGAAGTCCGTGCCAAAGGTCTCGACGGAATACTCGTGCGTATAGGGTTCGTCGGTAACGTGCACGTTAATGAACCAATATGCCTTGGCGCGCTTGGGATGCTTATCCAGGATGGAATAGAGCACGTCGCGGTCGAGCGTGAGCGGGTCGGGGCTGTTGGTGAGAAATACCAGATTGTCGGCGAGCACGGGATAGGTCTCGTCGTTGCGCAGGCGGTTGAGCTGATCGATGTACTTGGAGACGGGCAACAGAATCGTCTGCGTGCGCTCGATGGCGGTGCCACGGCGCCACACGTACATAAGGCCAAACAGCAGTGCGGCCAGGAAGATCATCACATAGCCGCCGTCAAAGAACATGGTGAGGCACGAGGCAAAGAAGCACAGCTCAATGGCACCGAAGAGCAGGGCGAAGACGCAGGCGCCCAGCTTGTGCTTGAGAATGCCAGCGATATAGCTCGTCAAAAGCGTCGTGGTCATGAGCATGGTCACGGTAATGGCGAGGCCGTAGGCGCTCTCCATGCGCTCGGAGTTTTGGAACAGCAGCACGATGAAGATGCAGCCGACCCACATGATGTTGTTGACGAGCGGAATATAGAGTTGACCCTTGGTGTCGCTGGGGTAGTGGATGCGCAGGTGCGGCATAAGGTTGAGGCGCGTTGCCTCGGATACCAGCGAGAACGAGCCGGTGATGAGCGCCTGCGAGGCGATGATGGCCGCTACGGCCGAAAGCACGATGGCAAAGGGGCGCAGGGGCTCGGGAAGCATCATATAGAACGGGTTAACAATATCCATCGCGAGCATCTGGGGGTTGGAGTTGTTGGCGAGCAGCCAAGCGCCCTGACCCAGATAGTTAAGGATGAGGGCCGCCTTTACGAACGGCCAGGATGCGTAAATGTTAGCCTTGCCCACGTGACCCATGTCCGAATAGAGCGCCTCGGCGCCGGTCGTCGACAGGAAGACGAAGCCGAGCACCATGATGCCCGAGTGGTTGATGGGCGAGAACAGGAACATAATGCCGCGAATGGGGTTGAGCGCGCGCAAGATGGACAGGTTGCCGAGCATGTTGAACAGGCCGGCGCCTGCCAGGAACAGGAACCACAGCGTCATGAGCGGGCCGAAGAGCTTGCCGATTGACGAGGTGCCGGCGCGCTGCATGGCAAACAGACCGCAGATAATGATGATGGTGATGATGATCACATTGGTCTGACCGTCACCCAATAGTGCGTGGCCCCACTCGATGGTGCGCAGACCCTCGATGGCCGTGGTAACCGTGACGGAGGGGTGAGGATGCCGTCGGCGAGCAGCGCCGCACCGCCGATCATGGCGGGGAGAATCAGCCACGGTGCCACCTTGCGTACCAGGCTAAACAGGGCGAAGATGCCGCCTTCGTTGTGGTTGTCGGCCTTCATGGCGATTACCACGTACTTGACCGTGGTCACGAGCGTCATGGTCCAGATGACGAGCGAAAGCGCGCCCAGGATCATGTCCTCGCTGACGGTACCGATGCCGCCGTTGTTGGCGACGATTGATTTCATGGTGTACATGGGGCTCGTGCCGATGTCGCCGTATACGACGCCGAGCGTTACGAGTAGCATGCCAGCGGAGAGGGGAATGGCTCCATGTCCGCCTTGACTACGCTGGTCTTGGAGGCTTGCCTCCAGCTTGTTGTGTGCCACGTGGACTCCCTTGGACATCTGGCCTCTGCCACGAGCAGCAGACCTTTATGCCATCTTTATACATATAAGAGCAGTTTGGCACATCGGAGTGTTTTAGACAATAATCCCCATCTGGGGATTATTCATATACGCAGATAGTATTTCAGAGCAGGGGCTATTAAGCACGTGCTGTCTGGGCGATGCCAGCCTTGGTGTTTGCGCGTTTGCCGGCGAGTTCGCAAAAAATCGCGCCGCCGATGATAAGCACGGCGCCCATCAGACGGACCGGTGTTATGGCTTCGCCCAAAAGGACGTCCGAGAACACGACCGCCGAAAGCGGCTCGAGGTAGCCGACGACGGCGACGGTCTGGACGGGCAGTTTGGCGACGGCGCTAAAGTAGAGCAGGCAGCCGATGCCGGTGTTGACGACGCCAAGCATGACGACGGCGCGCCAATCAATACTGGCGGCGACGCCGGCGGACAGGAATGAGGGGGCGCCCTGCGTGAGGAGCGTAAGGACCAGCGCGGTCACAAAGGCGGCGCTCACCTGGAGCGTGGAGTTCTCGAGACCTTTGATATGTGGCGCTCCCTTGCTGGCAATGACCATCAACGCGTAGCAGAAGGCCGAGGCGATGCCGCACACGATGCCCGCGATGGGCATATTGCCGCCGAGGCCTTGGGCCGCGATGAGGAAGGCGCCGCAGGCGACGGCGATAAACCCGGCGATTTTGCCGCCGGTCAGCTTTTCGCCAAAGATGAGCGGGGAGAGCGCCATAACGATGATGGGGCCGCAGTAGTACAGCAGCGAGGATATGCCGACGCCGATCGTCTGGTAGGCGCGGAACAGAAAAATCCAGCTGGCGCCCAGCGCGGCTCCCGAGAGGAGAAGGGCTGCGGCTTCGCGGGGGCGAGATGGCGCCTGCAACTTATGGCGTTGGGTGATGGCGAGGACGGCGACAAGCGAGAGGGTGCCCAAAAACGTGCGTAGTAGCACGATATCGGAGCTCGGCAGCGCGATAGCAGCGGCGATGATGCCGTTGGAGCCAAACAATAGCAATGCTGCTAAGTACGTAAACAGTCCGTTGTTCATGCGCTGACATCCCCTCTATATCCGAGCATGTTCACTATGGGTGAACTGGCTTTAGAAGAAAAGCGAATATAATGCATGGCAAACATGACAAAATCTCATGTAAAGGTGGAGGCGTGCCGTGGAGACCAATATCCAAAAGATGCAAGTGCTGCTCGAGACGGTGCGTGCCGGCAGCTTTACGCGTGCTGCAGAACGGCTGAGCTATTCGCAGTCGGGCGTGAGTCGCATGGTGGGCGACCTTGAGGCAGACTGGGGTTTTAAGGTGCTTGATCGCAGTCGCGAGGGCGTGGTGCTTTCTGCCGACGGGCGGCAGGTCATGCCGGCAGTCGAGGCGTTATGCGAAGAGTTTGGCCGCCTGCAGCGACGCGTGGACGAGATGCGTGGGCTCATGCGTGGCAAGATCTGTATCGGTACGTTTTCGAGTGTGGCGACCCACGTGCTGCCGCCGGTGATCGCGCGCTTTCGCGCCCATCATCCGGATGTCGATTACGAGCTGTTGATGGGTGATTACTCCGAGATTGAGCAATGGGTGGCGGAAGGCCGCTGCGACCTGGGCTTTATTCCGCGCGAGCCACGCGGCGCCGGCATGGCGTCGCGGCCGTTGGTGCAAGACGAGCTGATGGCCGTGGTGCCAGCGGACTCCTCGCTTGCCACCGCGGAGGTCGTTTCCCTTGCCGATTTGGCCAACGAGCAGTTTATTCTGCTGGAACGGGGTAGCGACGACGAGATTACGCCGCTGTTTCGCCGCGCGGGGCTGACAGTGCGCTCAAAACTGTCGACCTGGGATGACTATGCGATTATGGCTATGGTCGAGGACGGCCTGGGCGTGAGCATTCTTCCGGCGCTCATCTTGCGCCGCTGCCAGTTCGATATTGCCGTGCGCCCGCTCGAGGGGCATCCCCATCGGCAGATCAACGCCATATATCGAACGGCCGATGTTTCGCTTGCCGCCGCTCGTTTCCTCGAATACCTCTAAATGCGTGCACGTCGTTATCGCCTTGGGATAAATCTCGAGGTCTTGCTCATTTTATTTTTGAAATTGAACTTTTCGAAATAGCACGGCGTTATACTGCTGCCTAAATTGAACTCAGGTTCAATTCGTGTTGTATAAATTGAACTTTGCCAGCAAGGAGGTTCTAGTGGCCCAAGAGACGTTTAGCGATCGTCTGCGACAGGCTATGTCCGATCGCGACGTTCGCCAGTCGGACGTAATCCGCGCATCGGAGATGCTCGGCAAAAAACTCGGCAAGAGTCAGATGAGCCAATATGTGAGCGGCAAGACGATTCCGCGGCGCGATGTGGCAGAGCTGCTCGCCCGCATTTTGGAGGTCGATGTTACCTGGCTGCTTGCCGGTGACGCCGACCAAGGTGAGACCCCTCCGTCCCGTAAAGTTGCCAAATCCGAACCTAGTCCCTCAGCTCAAATTCCAAGGAGCGCCACCATGCGTACTTTTTCTAAATCCACCAAGCTCGATAACGTCCTGTATGACGTGCGCGGTCCCGTCGTCGACGAGGCTGCCCGTATGGAGGACGAGGGTGAGCGCATCCTCAAGCTCAATATCGGCAATCCGGCGCCCTTCGGTTTCCGCACGCCCGACGAGGTCATCAAGGACATGCGCCAGCAGCTGCCCGACTGCGAAGGCTATTCCAACTCGCGCGGCCTGTTCTCTGCGCGCAAGGCGATTATGCAGTACTCGCAGATCAAGGGCCTGCCCAATGTTCAGATGGAGCACATCTACACGGGCAACGGCGTGTCCGAACTTATTCAGCTTTCGATGAACGCGCTGCTCGACAATGGCGACGAGATTCTGATCCCCAGCCCCGACTATCCGCTCTGGACGGCGTGCGCGACCCTTGCCGGCGGCCATCCTGTGCACTATCTGTGCGACGAGCAGGCCGATTGGTATCCCGACCTGGAGGATATGGAGTCCAAGATCACGAGCGCGACCAAGGCCCTCGTCATCATCAACCCCAACAACCCCACGGGCTCCGTCTATCCGCGCGAGGTGCTCGAGGGCATCGTCGAGGTTGCACGCAGGCATCAGCTCATGATCTTTGCCGATGAGATCTACGACCGCCTGTGCATGGACGGCTACGAGCACGTCTCGATTGCCTCGCTCGCTCCCGACCTGCCCTGCGTCACCTTTAGCGGCCTTTCCAAGTCGCACATGATTGCGGGCTATCGTATTGGCTGGATGGTGCTTTCGGGCAACCAGCGCTGCATGAGCGACTTCATCATGGGCATCAACATGCTCTCCAACATGCGCCTGTGCTCCAACGTGCCGGCTCAGTCGATCGTCCAGACGGCGCTTGGCGGCCATCAGTCGGTTAACGACTATATCCGCCCGGGCGGTCGTGTCTACGAGCAGCGCAACTTTGTGTATGAGGCGCTCAACAAGATCGACGGCATCTCGGTGGTCAAGCCGCGCGCGGCGTTCTATATCTTCCCCAAGATGGATGTTAAAAAGTTCAACATCACCGATGACGAGCAGTTCGCCCTCGACCTGCTGCACGAGAAGAAGATCCTGATCACGCGCGGCGGCGGCTTTAACTGGGCCGAGCCCGACCACTTCCGTATCGTGTACCTGCCGCGCATGGAAGTGCTCAAAGAGTCCCTCGAAGACCTCGCCGACTTCGAGCGAGCCGCATTTGCGCCAAGGTGACGTGAAATGAGAGGGCGCTGACCTTCTGGTCGCGCCCTCGAAATTGAACGTCAGATTGGCGTGAATGCGGCTCGCGCAGCGTCAAGTGGTCCGCCGTTCGGTAGAACGGCGGAACTATATAACAATCCCGTTGCAGTGGTCGATTTCGTGCTGGATGATCTCGGCGGTGTAGCCCGAGAAGTTCTTGATGCGGTGGACGAAGTTCTCGTCCAAATACTCAACCTTGATGCGGCGATAGCGGGTACAGGGACGCTCGCCGGCCAACGAGAGGCACCCTTCGCTCGTCTGGTAGGCGTTGACCTGCTCAAGAATTTGCGGGTTGTACATGAGCAGCGATTTGCTGCCGTCCTTTACGCAGATGATGCGCTTGCGCACGCCGATCATGTTGGCGGCGAGGCCCACGCACTCGTGCTCATGCTCGTGGAGCGTATCCAGGAGGTCCTGCCCGGTCGCGGCATCGTCGGGCCCCGCGTCTTCGGAAGGCAGGCGCAAAAAGAACTCGGATTTCATGATGGGCTTAATCATGGCGGGCTCCTCATGTCTTATGCTTTCGTGGACTTTTAATAATAGCGCGGAAGGAAAGCTGCGCGTCCGCGTTACAATCTTTCGATGTTGGACCATGTTGTCAGATTCGTCGTGTACGGCGTCTGGCGTAAGTCTAGGGCTCATTTTCGCCCTGGACCGTTCCTCTGGGGCGATGCGATTGTCGTTCCAAGAGGAAGGAAATGCATGGGGAGCAAATCTCAGCAACAAGTTCAAGCAACGCCATCGGCCACTGCGGCACTTCTCGTCGTTATGTATATTGCAGCCTTTGTTGCCGCGTTTAACGAGAACATCATTAACGTGGCGTTGCACGACATTATGGCAGCCTTTTCGGTGAGTGCCACCACGGCGCAGTGGCTCGTTTCGGGCTACATGATCGTGACGTCGATCTTTACGGCCATCATGGCCTTCCTGTCCGGCCGTTTCTCGACGCGCAGGCTGTTGTTTTTCGCATGCGGATGTATGGTCGCCGGCGAAGTCCTGTGTCTGATCGCTCCGTCGTTTAGCGTTTTGCTACCAAGTCGTATTTTGCAGGCTGCGGGATCGGGCATCTTGTTCCCGCTCATGATGAACGTGGTGCTGTCTTGCGCCCCGCGCGAGAAGCTCGGTCTGTATCTTAGCCTGGGCGGTGCCTGCATTACGCTAGGGCCGGCGTTTGGACCCGTAATCAGCGGTCTTATGTGCACGTTGTTCGGCTGGAGGGCGGTGTTCGTAGTGCCGCTGGTGGGCGGCATTGTGGTCGCTGCGGCGGGCGTTAAGCTTGTTCAGAATGTCGGAGAGCGCTCGAGCACCACGCTTGATATTCTGTCGGTTGTTTTGCTCGCCGCCGGCATTACGGCATTCGTGTATTCCGTAGGCGAGTTCTCGACCAATCCGATTGCCGGCATCGTGGCGCTTTTCGCCGCCATTGTGCTGCTCGGCCTGTTTGCGGCCCGTCAGCTCAAGCTCGAGCATCCGGTGCTTAACGTGCGTCCCATGGCGAGCGTTCGTTTTTGGCCCGCGTGCCTGCTTGTGGTGGTGTCGATGATGACGACGTTCTCGATGAGCGTTTTGTTGCCGCTCTATTTTGAGGGCGCATACGGCATGACCGCACTTATTGCGGGCTTGCTCATTTTGCCGGCGATTGCCTGCAACGCCGTGACCTCGATTGTGGGCGGACGCGTGATGGACGCCCGTGGCGCATGGCCTCTGCTGCCGGTCGGCTTTGCCCTGATTGCCGTGGGGCAGACTGCCATCTCGATGACGGCGGCAAGTATGAACATCGGCGTCGTCGTGGCGCTGACCGTTGTGGTGTATGCCGGAGTCGGTTTGGTGCTGAGCCCCTCGCAAACGGCCGGCTTGGAGACGCTGCCTGCCGCTGAGCATCCCCACGGAACGGCATTGCTTAACACGTGGAACATGATTGCCGCATCGTTTGGCCCATCGCTGTTTATCGGTCTGCTCTCGAGTTCTGCGGCGACTGCCGGCGCGGCTGGCGCTGCGACCGACGTTGCCCAGGCGATTGGATTTGCAACTGCCGTGCGTGTGGCGGCTGTGATTGCCGTGGTCGGGTTCGCGACGTCGCTGGTGTACGCTCGTCGCGAGTCGCACATGTCGCATTAATGTGTGCACATAGATTCTGCAGCTAGATTGGATGGCAACACCATAAACTAATGGACGTTTTGCCGAGAGGCATGAATGTTTAAAGCGCAAAGAGTGCGCGACGGGCCCCGCGAATGGGGCGATGATGCCCGAGAGGGCTAAGAAGGAGTCTCATGTCCGAGAACGAAGAGATCATGAACGAGACCGAGAACGAGACCATGGCTGCCGAGGTTGAGGCAGTCGAGACCGTGGAGACCGAAGCTGCCGAGGTTGAGGCTGCTGACGAGGTTTCCGCCGAGGAGGAGGCCGAGGTTGTCGAGGCCGCCGTTGATTACGATGACGAAGAGCTGATGGACAAGATGCAGAAGGCCGCCCGCCTGCTGCGTAGCCGTCGCTTTGCTATTTCCAAGGAGGAGGAGGCCAAGGCCGAGCGCATGGCGAACATCGAACGCGCCATCAAGCTTCTTGACCTCAAGCCCAAGATGGAGCAGAAGGAAATGTCCGACCTGCTGGGCATGCGCCTCCGTGAGCTCGATGGCCTGATGGCCGAGGCCGAGGCTGCCGATCTGGTCGGCCGCATCGACGACGCCGAGGGCGATATGCGCAAGATTGTTGTCTTCGCCGCCGAGGATGCCGCTGAGGGCCTGGTCGAGCTTGCCAACAAGAAGGAGAAGCTCCTGCCCGAGCTTTCTTATGAGGAGGCCACCGAGCTGATGGCCGCTCTCGATAAGGTTATCGCTCCGCTCGTCGCCATGGGCCTGGACGAGGACCGCGGTCCTCGCGGCGGCCGTGACGACCGTGGCGGCCGTGGCGGCGACCGTGGCGGTCGCGGCGGCTTTGGCGATCGCGGCGGCCGTGGCGGTGACCGTGGCGGTCGCGGTGGCGATCGCGGCGGCCGTGGCGGCTTTGGTGACCGTGGCGGCGACCGTGGCGGTCGCGGCGGCTTTGGCGGCAACCGTGGTGGCTATGGCGATCGCGGCGGCAACCGTGGTGGCTTCGGCGGTAACCGTGGTAACGACCGCGGCGGTCGCGGTGGCGACCGCGGCGGCCGCAACGGCGGCGGCTTCCGCGGTAACCGTTTTTAGTTACGGCGTTTTACCAAACGCCGTAACGGGCCGACGCTGCGCGGGCCGCATTTGGACAATCTGACGTTCAACTTCAAGGGCGCGACCAGAAGGTCAGCGCCCTTTCGTTTCACGTCACCTTGCCTCAAATGCGACCCGCTCGCTGTCCGTCCTCTGCCTGCGGCGTTGTCTTGCTCCGGATGCGGCAGTTAGGGACGTTCCTTTTCTGCCGGCAGCTTGGGACACTCCTTGTAGTCATTGGGGACGTTCTTAAACGACTACATAGAACAAGAGTGGATGATCTCCCGGTTTGAGCCTGCATTCAAGCTCAAAGTGGGAGATCATCCACTCTCGTTTCGTTTGTTGATTTCGATGCCTACATTTGTAGGAACAGTTCGTGGAGGCGGGTATCGTCGTCGAGCTCGGGGTGGAAGGTTACGCCGAGCTGGTTGCCCTGACGGGCGGCGACAATACGACCGTCGACTTTCGCTAAGGCCTTGGCGTCGCCGTGGACCTCGACGATGCGGGGCGCGCGGATAAACGTCAGCGGCACTTCACCGTCGATGCCGGCTATTTGCCCCTTGGTTCGAAAGCTGCCGAGCTGCCTGCCGTAGGCATTGCGCTCGACAAGTACATCCATGGTTTCCAGACGCGGCGTGCCCTTATCGTCATGGGCGGCAAGGTCGTGAGCCAGTAGAATCAGGCCGGCGCAGGTGCCCAGGACGGGCATACCTTCAGCGATACGGGCACGAAGCTCCTCGAGCATGCCCAACTCATCAAGCAGCTTCCCTTGAACGGTAGACTCGCCGCCGGGAAGTACCAGACGGTCAAAGTCCTGCTTCAAATCAGCCGCCTGCCTCAGCTCAATACAGTGTGCGCCAAGCTCGAATAGTCTTGCCTCGTGCTCGGCAAAAGCGCCTTGGACCGCCAGCACGGCAACCGTTTGGTCTGCATAATCGCTCATGTGCGATCCTTTCTGCTGGACTAGCGCCCGCGCTCTTCCATGATAATCTCGATTTCGTCGGCGTTAATGCCCACCATGGCCTCGCCCAGGTCCTCCGAAAGCTCGGCGATGAGCCTGGCATCGGTGAAGTTTGCCACGGCCTTGACGATGGCAGCGGCGCGCTTGGCGGGGTCGCCGCTCTTAAAGATGCCCGAGCCGACAAAGACGCCCTCGGCACCCAGCTGCATCATCAGCGCGGCATCGGCCGGGGTCGCTACGCCGCCGGCGGCAAAGTTCACGACGGGAAGCTTGCCCGTGGCATGGACCTCGCGTACCAGCTCGACCGGAACCTGCAGTTGCTTGGCTGCCTCAAAGAGCTCGTCGTCGCGCAGGGCAACAACGTCGCGGATCTGCTTTTGGATCTTGCGCATGTGACGCACGGCCTGAACGACGTCGCCCGTACCCGGCTCACCCTTGGTGCGAATCATAGTGGCGCCCTCGGCAACACGGCGCAGCGCCTCGCCCAGATCGCGGGCGCCGCAGACAAATGGCACGTCAAACTGGGTCTTGTCGATGTGATAGACGTCATCGGCAGGGGAGAGAACCTCGGACTCGTCGATGTAATCGATCTCGATAGCCTGCAGGACCTGCGCCTCGACAATGTGACCGATGCGGCACTTGGCCATAACAGGGATGGAGACGGCCTCTTGGATGCCCTTGATCATCTTGGGGTCGCTCATGCGCGAGACGCCGCCTGCGGCACGGATGTCGGCCGGGATGCGCTCGAGTGCCATGACGGCGCAGGCGCCTGCCTCCTCGGCGATGCGTGCCTGCTCGGGCGTGGTGACGTCCATGATGACGCCGCCCTTGAGCATCTGCGCGAGTTCGCGATTGAGTTTGACGCGATCGGCCTTGCTGGTCTGTTCTGCCATGGTTGCTCCCTTGGTTGGCATGTGCATTGCTTGACGGAACATCCTATCGGGGAGCTGGGTATGGCAAAATACTCAGTTTTCGAGATAATAATAAGGTCAGCCTAATACCAGATTGAACAGCTCGATAAGGTCAGGTGGCAAACTCATGCTTGACTACAATTTGGAAAAACGCGGCGAAGCATCGCTTTATGAGTATGTTTACCAGCAAATTCGAGATGATATTGTTGCTGGACGTATTGTGGCGGGGGAGCATCTTCCGTCTAAGCGCGCCTTTGCCAGTCATCTGGGAATCAGTGTCATTACCATCGAGAATGCATATAGCCAGTTACTTGCCGAGGGCTATATTTGCTCAATGCCGCGTCGTGGCTACTACGCTTGCAAGCTTCCGGATGCACCGGTTTTGCCTTTGGCTTCGCAGGGCATCGACCGAGATACCGTCTCTGTGGGCCTCAGCGCGCATGATGTCAACGGACAGGTCGAGCTGTTCGATGCACTTTCTCCTTCCGCTTTGGAGGCGGCGCGGCTTTGGCAAAGCGCACTACGGGCGACGCTGGCATCCGAAGATGAGCGCGAAATCTTTTCGCCCGCACCGGCGCAGGGCACCGCTCGGCTGCGACGCGCAATTGCTCACCATCTGCGTGGGACAAGGGGCATGAATGTCGACCCCAACAACATTGTTATCGGTGCAGGCGCCCAGCTGCTCGATACCATGTTGGTTCAGTTGCTTGGAGCCGACAAGGTGTATGCCGTTGAGGACCCGGGCTATTTGCGTCTGACGCGTATCTATCAGGCTATGGGCTGCCAAGTACGACATATCCCGTTGGATGATGAGGGCGTGGACTTGAGCACTCTGCAGAAAAGCGGGACCGATGTCCTTCACTTGATGCCGTCTCATCAGTATCCGACCGGCCTTGTGACGAGTATTGCGCGTCGCTATGCGCTACTGAGCTGGGCCGCCGAGCGACCAGGTCGGTATCTCATCGAAGATGACTTTGATTGTGAGTTTCGCCTTGCCGGCAAGCCGATTCCCGCGCTCGCGTCGATCGATGCCGCCCAGTCGGTTATCTACACCAACACGTTTTCGAAGAGCCTTTCATCGGCGTTGCGTTTGGCGTATATGGTGTTGCCCGATGAGCTAATGGAGCGGTTTAGGCGCAACCTTGGTTTCTACGCCTCGTCGGTGAGCTCTGTTGACCAGGTCGCTTTGGCGCGTTTGCTGGAATCGGGTGATTACGAGCGACATGTGAACCGCGTGCGCGTTCGTGCTCGCGAGGCGCGTGATGGCCTGACGTCGCTTGTGCGGAAAGCGTTTCCGGCAGGGGAGGTCTCGATCGAACATGCAGACGCGGGCCTTTACTGCACCGTGGTTGCGGAGCGCGGAGCGGGCGGAAGCTCTTTTGTGCGGGCCCTCACGCGCTCGAGTATCCCTTTTGTCGATATCAGTGACTGTTATTGGTGTGCCGATGGCGCATTTGTCCCTGAAAACTCAAGTCAAATTCTTGTTCAGTATGACGATTTGAGTTCAAAAGCGCTAAATACCTTGGAATCGCAGCTAATGGGAGCACTCTGCAACCTAAGTGAGTAGGCTTTTGGAACTTTGGCGACCAGGCAGTTTTGTAACAAGCTATCTACCTGCACTGATAATTGTTCTCGGGGGAAGCGGGCACTGCGGGGCGCGGCAACGGCGCGCGATTTCCGCGTCGCAGCGCTACCCTGATGCTGAAT
>JAGZQF010000053.1 GCA_018382295.1 Collinsella sp. | reverse complement strand
GGGAAGGCATTTAATGGCGGTGCCGAACGGCAATATTCGGTCGGGTGGGCGGCGGTGCTGATTCGCAATATAGGTGGTGTCGAAAGGGCCTAGGACTCAGCTGTCGTGTTTTGACGGGGGGTCCTCCGGTGGGAGCTACTCCAGCTCAAACGCTCCGGTGTAGAGCTGGAGTAGCTCCCACCGGAGGCTGGGGCCACGGGGTATAACCTCCGTGCTCAAACATTCTCGCTTCGCTGCGCAACTGCGCGCGGAGGTTATACCCCGTGGCCCCAGCCTCCTGCGCTGCTCCGCTCGAAACGTAAAACTGAAGGTGAAGCATGTAAGGTCTCGGCCTTATGGCCGGGACCTCATTTGTTTGCTGAGATTTTTCTAGGACAGCGAGAGTAGTTAAAAAAAGCCCCGCGCGAAATGAGCTAGTTGAGGAGTTGGGCCATGGCGTTGACGAATTTTTGGACTTGGAGGGTTGGCTCGAGCGGGTAGTGTAGAAAGACCGGCACCTCGCGGCCGCACAGGAACGGCACGCCCACAAAGGCTGGGTGCACCCCCGACCACGCTCCACAGGTGAGCACCGCGTCGCCCTTTTCCTCGGCTTCGTTAAAGAGCGCAAAGTCAAAGCTGTCCACATCGATCACGTCCACGCCGCCGTCGGCCAAAAGGTCGATGCGCAGGCTGTCCATGGCGTCGTTGCCGTGGCGCAGTATGCGCAGACGCATACCCTCCAGGTCGGCGACCGTAATGCGATTCTTGCGCGCCAGCGGGCTCGTGCGCGGCAGGTCGATATAAAACGGCACGTTAACGATGCGGAGCTTTTGGCAGGCATCACCCCAGCGCGGGGTCGAAAAACTCGACTGCACCACATCGACCTCGCGACCCAAGCTGCGCATGACGGATTCGCGCTCGTCATAGAGGTCGCTCACCGGCACGATCTCAAATCGCAGCGACGGTTCCAGCTCGTGTACGCCCGACCACATCGACAGCGTTTGGCGCCCCGGGCACATCATCGACACGCCCAAGCGCACGGCACCGCCATCGCCCGCCGCGCGTCGGGCACGGCGCAGCGCGTCCTCGGACTGCCGCATGATCGAGCGCGCGTCGTCCACCAGCAGTGCGCCGGCCGGCGTCACCTTGACGCCCGAGTGCGAACGTTCGAACAGCGTGATGCCGAACTCGGCCTCGAAGCCCGACACCTGCTTGACGAGTGCTGGGGTCGACACGCGCAATTTTGCCGCCGCACGCGAGAAGCTTCCCAGCTCCGCGGCGGCCGATATGGCCTCAAGTCTTCGATCGTACACGTCAATCTCCTGTTTCCAGACGTATGGCAATGAACTGCCAAAGGGGGTCGTTTTGGCAGGTCACGCACTCAATTAAGGACACATCGTCTTGTAAGCTATAAACCTACGGTTAACGCTATTCTAACAAATATGCAATTCACCTGCGCAAATGCAAAGCATACGATAACCAGCGAAAACCACGTGGGTCGATTAATGGGAGCGGCCCACCGGGAGGCACAAGAAGGGAAGTTCCTATGAGCAATTGGCTTAAGCTCGAGGGCGATGTCTGCGCCGTGACTGGCGCGCTCGGCGGTATGGGCGCCGAGATCTGCCGCGAGTTCGCCCGCAATGGCGCCAACGTCGTCATGCTCGACCTGGACGAGGAGAAGGTCAAGGCCGCTGCCGCCGACCTCGCTGCCGAATTTGGCATCCACGCCGAGGGCTACAAGATGAACGCCACCGACGAGGCCGAGGTTCAGGCTGCCGTCGACGCCACCATCGCCAACTTCGGCCGCGTCGACGTCCTCGTCAACACCGCCGGTATCCTGCGCTTCGCCGCCATGGAGGACCTGCCGCTGAGCGACTGGGAGCAGGTGCTCAACGTCAACCTCACCGGTTACTTCATCACCTCGCAGCGCTTTGGTCGCGAGATGATCAAGGCCGGCCAGGGTCGCCTGGTGCACATCTCGACCGTCGCCAGCCACTCCCCCGAGACGTTCTCGGGCGTGTACAGCTCCACCAAGGCCGGCGTCAACATGATGTCCAAGATGCTCGCCGCCGAGTGGGGCCCCTACGGCGTCCGCTCCAACTGCGTCGAGCCTTGCTTCGTTAAGACCCCGATGTCGGCCAATTTCTACGCCGACCCCGAGGTCGAAAAGAGCCGCAGCCGTCTGATCGCCACGCGCCGCATCGGCGAGGTCAGCGATATCGCCAACGCCGTCATGTTCCTGGCGTCCAAGCGCTCGGACTTTACCACCGGCGATGCCATCAAGGTCGACGGCGGCTTCTCCAACATGATGGGCGACCTCACCGCCAAGCCCGGCGGCCGCCGAGCCTATGCCGACAACTACCTTAAGAACAAGGGTGTCGAGCTCTGGTCCGATGAGTCCGGCGTCGCCAAGCCGACTGACCAGTAAACCAACCTGACAGGGAGGCTCGCGGTGACGCCCGCCTCTCCCCCGTATCGATTAGAAAGAGTCCAATGGCTTCCACCAACTCCAACAAGGGTCGCGCCGTCGTGCTTTCCGCCGCGTGCGTCACCATGTTCTTCATCAGCTCCATCGCGCTGTATTCCGTCGTGAGCAAGAACCTGCTCGCCGTCTACCCCGAGTGGTCGAGCGCTCTTACCTGGGCTTTCCCGGTCTTTCAGACCATCATGGCCGTGACGGGCATCTTCGCCGGCCGCATCTCCGACAAGATCGGCCCGCGCAACGTCGTGATCGCCGCCGCCGTGTGCTACGGCCTGGGCTGGTTCATGTCCGGCACCGTCACCGAGCCGTGGCAGTTCTACCTGTGGTTCTCGCTCGTCGCCGCCATCGGCAACGGTCTGGGCTACAACCCGGCGCTCACCACCGGCCAAAAGTGGTTCATCGACAAGAAGGGTCTCGCCTCCGGCATCACCCTGGCCGCTTCGACCGCCGGCCCCGCCGTGCTGTCCCCGGTGCTCGCCTCGCTGCTCATCCCGAGCTTGGGCATCTTTGGCGCCCTTAAGGCACTCGGCGTCATCTTCTTTGTGACGATCGCCGCCTCCGCCCTGTTCCTGAAGGCCCCCGAGGCCGGTTGGCTGCCCGAGGGCTTCGAGGCCCCCAAGGGCGGTGCACATGCCGGCACCTTCGGCGACCTCACCCCGGGCGAGATGGTCAAGACCCCGCGCTTCTGGGTCCTCATCGTCACCTTCGCCTTTGCCGCCACCGCCGGCACTCTGCTCGTGGGCAAGGTTGCCTCCATCGCCGCCGTCCAGCTCTTCGCCGACCCCACGAGCGCCGCGGCCGTCGCCCTCGGCGGTGTGGTGGTCTCCGTCAACACCTGCGCCAACCTGGTTGGCCGCCTGTCCTTTGGTCAGATCATCGACAAGCTCGGTGCCTACAAGTCGCTGCTCATCAGCCTTGTCGTCACCATCGTCGCGCTCGTCATCATGTCGATGAGCTTTACGCAGAGCATGTTCTTTGTGGCACTCGCCCTGCTCGGCTTTAGCTTTGGCGCCCTGCTCGTCATCTACCCGCCGCTCACCGGTGGCGCCTTTGGCACCAGCAACATCGGCGTCAACTACGGCATCATGTTTTTGGGCTATGCCGCTTCCACCTGGATCAGCCAGCCCATCACCGCCGTGCTGTATCACGCCGAGGCTGGCAGCGCCGCCTACCAGCAGTCCTTCTACGGCGCCATCGTGATCGCCGCCATCGCCGTCGTGCTCACCGTCTACATGATGGTCTCCGACAGCAAGAAGAAATCCGCCTAGTTTTACCGATGCGACAAAGGGACAGCCCCTTTGTCGCATTCCACCGGTCACCAGTATTAAGGAGTCGAAATGTCTGAGCTCAACCCCGTCCGCATTGCCGTTATCGGCGCCGGCGCCATGGGCCGCAACCACATCCGCTTTGTCACCGAGGAGCCCGAGGCCGAGCTCGTCGCCATCGCCGACGCCTTTGAGGGCGCCCGCGCCACGGCCGAGGCCGCCGACGTGCCGTTTTACACCGATCCCGCCCAGATGATGGACGAGGTCAAGCCCGAGGCCGTCATCATCGCCACCCCCAACGACCTGCACCTGGGCGTTGCCCGCGAGGCCGTGAAGCGCAATATTGTGCCGCTGGTCGAGAAGCCGATCTCCAACGACCTCGAGGATGCCCAGGCCTTTGCCGCCGAGGCCGAGACCGCCGGCGTGCCCGTGCTCGTGGGTCAGCACCGTCGCCACAACCCCTTCGTCAACAAGGCCAAGGAGATCATCGAGTCCGGCGAGCTGGGCAAGCTCACCGTGTCGAGCTTCCACTACATGATCTATAAGAATGACGAGTACTTTGACGTCGAGTGGCGCCGCAAGAAGGGTGCCGGCCCAATCCTGGTCAACCTGGTGCACGACGTCGACCTGCTCCGCTACCTGCTGGGCGAGCCCGTTGCCGTCCAGGGCATGCAGTCCAGCGCCGCCCGCGGTTTTGAGACCGAGGACTCCGCCGTGGTCAACGTCCGTTTTGCCGATGGCGCGCTCGCGAGCATGACCATCTCCGACGCCACCGCCAGCCCCTGGAACTGGGAGGCAACCGCTCGCGAGGACCCGCAGTACCGTCCCTTCGACGCCGACGCCTACTTTATCGGCGGAACTAAGGGCGCCCTTTCGCTGCCCCGCCTGCACCAGTTCTCCTACGACGGCGCCTCCAACTGGCACAAGCCGCTGCAGATGGAGATCCCGGCCGTCGACCCGGCGCTGCCGCACAAGATGCAGCTCAAGCACTTTGTGAAGGTTGTCCGCCGCGAGGTCGAGCCCGTCGTGACCCCCGCCGACAACGTTAAGACGCTCACGCTTCTCAACGCCATCAAGGAGGCCGCCGAGACCGGCCAGCTCGTCGAGCTGTAACGCCCCAGGGTGGGCCGCGGCAAACCCTACGCCGAGCCCCTCGACCCGCCGCAAATAAGCCCCTCTTCTTCGCCCCGCGAGCAGCCTCCTGCCCGCGGGGCTTTTTGGTACTTCGCCGACGATTTTCTAAAGCGGGGGCCATTTTGCACCTCCGTTCGATTCGTTCGCCACGAAATGGGCCTATCTACTACGTTTAACCGATTACCCTCAACCATGCCGAATTTCGCGAAATTAAAACCGACGCTCCTATAAGTTGTCAAGAGGCAGTTTGCGGGAGCGCTCTCTCCAATTCGCACAGGAGCTCGTAATACCTCCTCTCCAGTTTCGTCGA
>JAGZQF010000052.1 GCA_018382295.1 Collinsella sp. | reverse complement strand
CTTCGGCGTTCATGCTGCCCCCATCATCGCGGTCTACGGGGTCAAAGATATGGCACCGTGGGGACACATGTATGTCAATCCTGGTCTAACAGAGCCTTTAAAAATCATTGCGTACCTAATGATTTTTAAATCCCCGTCCCAGAATAATCATCCTTTGGCCGAGCTCGGGGCAGCTAAAAAAGCCCCGTCCCAAATGAGCTGCCGTGCGGCTATACTGGTGCGCGGTCGTTTGCGAGCTCACGCGGCGGCCCTTGGTAACCCGACTTCCCGCGCCGTATCCGTAGCGGCGCTCCCGGGGGAAGCGGATATACGCAAAGGAGTTCTATATGAGCAATCCCTCGAACCGCGCTTCGATGCGCGGGCAACTCACGCTGCGCGGCGTCGTCATCGGCGTCCTTGGCTGCGTGATCATCACGGCAAGCTCGGCCTACACTGCCCTCAAGATGGGCGCCCTCCCCTGGCCGATCATTTTCGCTGCCGTCATTTCGCTGTTCTTCCTGAAGCTCATGGGCAACGCCAGCCTCAACGAGGCAAACGTCACCCACACCATCATGTCCGCGGGCGCCATGGTCGCCGGCGGCCTGGCGTTTACCATCCCGGGCGCCTGGATGCTGGGCTATGCCGACCAGATCAGCTGGCTCGACATGTTTATCGTGGCACTCGCCGGCACTATCCTGGGCCTGCTGGCCACGGCGCTCATCCACCGTCACTTTATCGTGGACGCCGCGCTGGAGTTCCCCACCGGCAACGCCGCAGCTCAGACCCTGCGCGCCACCGAGGCCGGCGGCAAGACCGGCAAGCAGCTCTTTGGCTCCATGGCCATCGCAGGCATCTACAGCGTGCTTCGCGACGCTCTGGGCGTGGTGCCCAGCATGCTGTGCACGCTCAATATCCCTGGCGTGACCTTTGCCATCTATAACTCGCCCATGTTGCTGTCCATCGGCTTTTTGGTGGGTTTCGCCCCCGTCGCCTTCTGGTTTGCCGGCGCGCTGCTGGGCAACTTTGGCATCATCGTCGGCGGCACCGCTGCCGGTCTGTTCGATGTTGTGACCGCGCAGGGCATCGTCAAGTCCCTGGGTATGGGTCTTATGATGGGCTTTGGCGTCGCCGTCGTCCTCAAGGACATCCTGCCGCAGGTCGCCGGCATCGTCCGCGGTCTTGCCGCCGACAGCTCCACCGACACCGACGAGCAGTCGCTCATCTCGGGCTCCCTTAAGCTCGACGCCGGTATCATCGGCCTGGGCGCTGCCGCCATCGCCGTGATCATCGCCATCGTGCTCGACCTTGGCCCCGTTCCGGCCGTCATCGTCACGCTGTTCACCTTTGTCACCACCATCATGAGCGCGCAGAGCTGCGGCCAGACGGGCATCGACCCCATGGAGATCTTCGGCCTCATCGTCATGCTCATCGTTGCCGCCTTCGCGCAGCTCGCTCAGGTCAAGCTGTTCTTTATCGCCGGCATCGTGGCCGTGGCGTGCGGCCTTGCGGGCGACGTCATGAACGACTTTAAGGCCGGCGCCGTGCTGGGCACCAACCCGCGCGCACAGTGGGTCGGTCAGGCCATCGGCGGCATCGTGGGCGCCCTGGTCGCCGCCGCCGTCATGGTCGCGCTCGTCACCGCCTATGGTCCGGACGCCTTTGGTCCCGACAAGAGCTTCGTTGCCGCGCAGGCAAGCGTGGTCGCCACCATGGTCTCGGGCATCCCGAGCGTGCCGTGGTTCGCAGGCGGCTTTATCGCCGGCATCGTCATGTACTGGCTCGGCATTCCGGCCATGATGATCGGCCTGGGCGTGTACCTGCCGTTCTACATGTCGCTCACGGCCTTCTTGGGCTCCTGCGTCAAGCTCGCCTACGACAAGTGGGCAGACCACCGCGATGCCAACGCCGGTCTTTCGGACGAGGAGAAGGCCGCCAAGGATGCCGCCTTCCAGGAGCAGGGCCTGGTCGTTGCCAGCGGCCTGCTGGGCGGCGAGTCCATCGTCGGCGTTATCCTAGCGTTTGTCTCCGTTGGCTTGAGCCTGCTGGGATAAACCCAATAACAACGCACCCGTGCAGAGCGCGGGGTCGGAGACCATCCGGCCCCGCGCTTTTTTGTATCTGCCGAAACCCTCAGCAGCACTCGCGTGTGGCCTGTCTGCCTTTGCCTGCTCGCCTAAGTTCCATGTCAAGATGACCGCCCCGCCCGTCACGGTGTAGAGTACATGCTGCGAACGCACCCGCGTTCCTGCGGCAATACGAGGTGAACATGGAACTCGATAAACAACAGATCAAGCGGCTGCGCGAGCGCCATCATCGTCGTCACGGTATACGCCCTGCACACAGCGAGGCCATGGAGAACGCAAGCCGCTTTCTAAAGCGGGCATTCAACATTCGCGAGGGACGCGCGCCCTATCACGTGATTCGCAAGCGCTTTGTAAACGGGGCGCGCCTGACTGGCTCACACTTATGCATCTTGATCATTGCCATGTTGATCGCGAGCATCGGCCTCGATATCGACTCGGATATCGCCATTGTAGGCGCCATGCTCATCTGCCCGCTCATGGGCTCGGTCCTTGCCATGGCATACGGCATCGCCACGCTCGACCGCGAGATCACCCTTGAGGCCGTCGCCGGCCTCGCGCTGCAGATGGTCTTTTGCCTGGTCACGTCCACGTTGTACTTTAAGCTCTCGCCCCTTGGCACCACCACGGCCGCCATCATCGACAATTCGACACCGACCGTGTGGGACCTTGCCGTCGCGCTCGCGGGCGGCTTTGCGGGCGGCCTGGGCAACTCGCGCGACCAGGAACCCGCCACGCTCATCGCCGGGGTGGCTGTGGCGACCGCACTCATGCCGCCCCTGTGCGCGGCGGGCTATGGCATCGCCATCGCAAGCGGGTCATTGTTTCTCTCGGCGCTTTATGAATTTGGCATCAACGTGGTCTTTATCGCGCTGGCTGCCGAAGCCGTGCTGCTTCTATTGCGCGTGCCGCTCAAGCGCGACCTCAACGGCGACGGCATTGTGACTGCCGAGGAAGATGCCGAGGTCGACGAGCTATCACGCAAGGTGCGCCGCCGCATCATTGTGGGCACGGTAGTCTTTGCCATCCCCTGCATCGTCATGACGGCGGGGTCTATTGGCTCGGCGCAGTCCGGCGTGCAGGACGGCTACGGCGTCACCGAAACCACGCGCGAGCTTGCGGCGGTGCTACCGGGCTTTAAGAACTACACCGTCGCCGTCGAAACCTCGGCTACCGAAGGCGAGGAAGAGGGCATCGTCGAGCGCGAGATTGTCGCCCATGTGACGACAGGCGAGGCGCTTGGGGCACACGACCGCCGCGTTGCCCGCAAACTCATCGACCTCAACGTACCCGAACTCGATCGCGTGGAATTTGACGTGAAGTGATGCAGAGCGCGGCCCTACAGCTCGTACTTGTACACGCGGTAAATGTACTTTTCGGCTTCCATCTCGTAGGTGGCGATGGGTAGACCGTAGCGGTCGTACTCGGTAAAGGTCTTGGCCTGGCCCGATGCCACGAGCATGCTATTTGAATCGCCGACGCGCTGCGCACTGCTGACGTAACCCGAGAACGGCACCGCGATCTGGTCTTCGAGCTCGTAGGTGCGGGCCGCCTCGTCCACTGTAAAGATGCGCCCAAACGAATGCGTGCCCTTGTTGTAGTCGGTCACCACCGCGGCGCCCAGCTGGCCCCAGTCGAACTTGGGATAGCTCTCAGCCGCACCAAAGTTGTTGTCGTACAGCAGCACCTGATAGCGACCGGTCGTTGCCGTGTCAGAACTCGGCAGATACGTCACGCTGTGCTGGCCCGCGTTGAGCGAAAAATCGCCCTGGGCCTGCAGCAACTTGTCCTCAAAGCCCGAGCCGGCCCATTGCCACTCCTTTCTATTTCTGGGTCCATCTTCTCACTGCTGGCGACCAAAAATGATTCGTTTTCCTCCGTTCCCGAGGAATCATTTTTAGTACTTAAAGAAGCCCTCGCCCGAGCTTTCGCCCAGCTTGCCTTCGTCGAGCATCTTCTTGAGGACGGACGCCATAGCCTTAAAGTTGTAGGGCATCATCATCTTTTTGAGCAACGGGCTCACCAGGCCCGGGACCTTCTGATACTGCATAACGATGTTGTAGGCCGTCTGGATACCCACGGTGTCGAATACGCGGAATGGGCCCTTGGGAGCGCCAGTGCCGCGCGTCCATGCGAGGTCGATACTCTTGGGGTCGCTGACGCCCGAAACATACAGGTCAAGGCCCGAGAGCAGCCACGGCACCAGCATAGAGTTGAGCAGGTAACCGTTCTTTTCCTTGTTGACGGGAAGTGCCAGCATGCGAATGTCGTTGGCGAAGTCGACGAGCTCGTCGAAATAGCGCTTGTCGGTCTGGTCCTGGGCCATGACCTCGGTCATGTTGTTCTTCCAGATGGAGTTGGCAAAGTGCAGCGACAGGTACTTCTCGGGGCGACAAGTGTACTTGGCAAAGGTGCTCGGCAGCAGCGTAGAGGAGTTCGTCACGATGACGGTCTTTTGCGGCAGAACCGGGGCGAGCTTCTTGTAGAAGTCGATCTTTGCCTGTGTGTCCTCGGCCATAGACTCGATGACCAAGTCGGCGTCGGCAACGGCCTTGGCGAGGTCGAGCTCCAGCTTGAGTGTGGAGTAGGCACGCTCAACGGCGGCGAGCGCCGCCTCCCTGTCGAAGATCTGGTCGCTATCGGCGATACCGGCACACCACTCGCCCGTACCGTCCGCCATACCCTCGATTGCCGCGATGTACTCCTCGCGCACATGATCGATCTTGGGCTGGGTGCGGCCGATGCTGCCCTCGCTGCGCAGCCAAATCGTTACATCAAAGCCGCAGTAGGCAGCCTGAAAGGCAATCTGGCTTCCTAACACGCCGCCGCCGGCAACACAAACGGTCTTGTAGCTCATAGGAACAGTCCTCTCTTACGTAATTCCATAGATGTGTATTTATTCAACCGTAAGGGGACTGCACGCTGGGGGTGGGTTCTATAAACGGACGGTAATTTGCGGCGAACGGCTACATCTGTTCATTAACTCTCGATTTTGAGGGCATTTTTTGACGCTGCTGAACCGCTGTTTTCGGAAGTGCGGGGAAAAATCGGGATTCGCCGACCAGACCGGCTTTTTTTACAACAAAACCGACGCTCCTATAAGTTGTCAAGAGGCAGTTTGCGGGAGCGCTCTCTCCAATTCGCACAGGAGCTCGTAATACCTCCTCTCCAGTTTCGTC
>JAGZQF010000010.1 GCA_018382295.1 Collinsella sp. | reverse complement strand
CTCGTCGCCGGGACGGTGCAGGCAGACCTTCCTGAGCTTGCCGATCTCGGAAGGCACGTGCAGACCTTTCGTCATGGCCTCCTACCTTTCTTTCGGGCCTTTCGGCCGAATCTCTCAGCGCCCTTCCATAGCGGACGCTGCTTGCTGACAGCTCTAGTTATATCCAAATTCCACCCGCAATTCCACCTCGCCCCCGAACGGTCAACAAAGTGCGATGAACGGTATATCGCATGAGATTCCCCCATAATGTACTTCGGCGTTCTAAAGTAACTTTTCTAAGGTAAACGCTCTTTTTTCCTAAAAACTATTTGCAATTGCATCTCTAAACTTTTGATTCAGAATTGCATAGCTAAATCGGTTTTATGTATATAAATGATGTTTGTTTACGTTTCCGCCTGCATTCAATGATATTCAGCTATCCATCATTCTTATTCACACTTACGTACCAGTTGAGTGAGGATATAGACCGCTTGCAGACGAGCAGGGCGTCAGTCCTATGACTTGTCAGCGTAAGAAGTAGGTAAAGATACCGTTCGCACAATACGTCCGTGCCACAAGTCGACTAAATTGAGACAATAGTGAATAGGGTTAGGCTACCGTCCCCTGCGGGGACTGAACGGACAGATGCATATGCCGAGCAAAATCGAAAAAAAGCAAGCCGCCGCAAAGCTGCGCAAACCGCCTCGCGACTTCTCGTACACGCAGAACCGAGAGCTCAGCTGGCTACGCTTTGACAACCGTGTGCTTGACGAAGCCTTCGATGAGACCGTTCCGCTGTTCGAGCGTCTAAAGTTCGTGTCGATTTTCGAGTCTAACCTCGACGAGTTTCTCATGGTGCGCGTGGGCGGCCTGTCCGATCTGGCAGAGCTCAAAAAGCAACCTGTCGACAACAAGAGCAATATGACCGCCTCCGAACAGGTCGATGCTGTCATGGCCGAAATGCCCGGGCTCCTTACCCGTTGGGAGTCCATCTTTAAGAGCATCGAGGGCAAGCTCGACACCTTGGGCGTTCACCGCGCCCGCATCGATTCGCTTACGCCCGAGGAGCGCACCTTTGTAACCCGCTACTTCCAGGCCTACGTGTCGCCGGTCATCTCGCCGCTGGTCATCGATCCTCGCCACCCCTTCCCCAACCTACGCAATGGCGCGCTCTATCTGGCCTGTGGTCTGGACGGCGCCACCGACGAGGAGAGCCTGCTGGGCCTTATCGAGATTCCCGCCTCGATGAACCGCGTGGTCGAGATCCCCTCGCCCACCGGCACCTACTCCTACATCTTGCTCGAGGACGTCATCCTCGCCTGCCTGGACAGCTGCTTTGGCTCCTATAAGCCGCTGGATCGTGCGCTGATCCGCGTCACCCGCAACGCCGACATCGATCCGGACGGCGAGGGCGTCGAAGAGGAAGAGGACTACCGCCAGCACATGAAGCGCATCCTCAAGAAGCGCCTGCGTCTGCAGCCGGTAGTGCTCGCGGTCTCGGGGTCGCTCGAGAAGGCAACGCTCAAGACCATCCGCAAGGCGCTCGAGCTTTCGCGCCGCTCTGTCTTTACCTGCGATATCCCGCTCGACCTGGGCTACGTCTTTGGCATTGAGGGCAAGATTCCCGAGCACCTGCGCAACGAGCTGCTCTTTACGCCGTTTAGGCCGCAGCCCAATCCCACCATCGACATGACCCGCTCCATCCGCGAGCAGGTGCTGCAGCACGACAAGCTGCTCTTTTATCCCTACGAGGCCATGAACCCCTTCCTGGATCTGGTGCACGAGGCCGCCTACGACCCCGAGTGCATCTCGCTGCGCATCACGCTCTACCGCGTGGCCAAGCAGAGCCGCCTGTGCGAGTCGCTGATCGATGCTGCCGAGAACGGCAAAGAGGTCACGGTGCTCATGGAACTTCGTGCCCGCTTTGACGAGCAGAACAACATCGAGTGGGCCGAGCGCCTGGAAGAGGCCGGCTGCACCGTCATCTATGGTTCCGAGGGCTTTAAATGCCACTCAAAGATCTGCCAGCTCACCTATCGCGAGGGCATGGCGCTAACGCGCCTCACGCTTTTGGGCACCGGCAACTTTAACGAGAAGACGGCCAAACTCTACAGCGACTTTATGCTCATGACAGCCCATCCCGGCATCGGCGAGGACGCCAACCTGTTCTTCCGCAATCTGTCGCTGGGCAACCTGCGCGGCGACTACCGCTTCCTGGGTGTGGCGCCCGTCGGACTGAAACCGCTCATCATGCGCGGGCTTGACCGCGAGATCCAGCGCGCCCTTGCCGGCGAGCCCGCCCGCGTGTTCTTTAAGCTCAACTCGCTGACCGACCGCGAGGTTATCGACAAGATCGCCGAGGCATCGTGTGCCGGCGTGCGCGTAGACATGATCATCCGCGGCATCTCGTGCCTCAAGCCCGGTGTTCCGGGCAAGACCGAGAACGTGCATGTCCGCTCCATCGTCGGACGCTTTTTGGAGCACGCGCGCGTCTATGCTTTCGGCGTGGACTCGGACATGATTTACCTGAGCTCGGCAGACATGATGACGCGCAACACCGAGCACCGCGTGGAGATTGCCTTCCCCGTGCTCGACCCCACCTGCCGCGCCCTAGTGCACGAGTACATGGGCATGCAGCTGCGCGACAACGTGAAGGCCCGCAGCCTCACGAGCGACGGCACCTGGGTCCCCGTGGAGCGTGCAGAGGGTGAGAAACCCTTCAACTCGCAGGAAGCCCTGCTGGAGCGTGCCTATCGCAACGCCGAGGCCGCCGCGCAGCAGCGCGCACAGGAGAAGGAACGTGTGGCCGAGGAGGCCATTCAGGCCGAGGTTGAACACGGGGCAGCTGCCAAACCGGAAGCGGTTGCAGCTCCCCCGGTGAATGAGCCCGAGGCTGCCGCAGAGCCCGCCGTGGAGAAAGCGCCCGAGCTCGCTACTGCGACTCCGGAGCCCGCCGCCGAGGCAAAGCCCGCCCCTGCTCCCGAGCCGCAGCCGGTAGCACCCAAGGTCCAAAAGGTCCAGGCGACCGTCATTGAGCCCGAGCCCGCACCTGCACCTCAGACCGAGCCGCAGGTCACCAAGCCCGCGCCCGAGACGAGCGCCCGTCGCGATAAGCCCGCCGGCAAGACCAAGGCCATCGAGCGCCATCGCCCCGGTCGTGTGCGCATGGGCCTGGGCCTGATCGGCCTGGGTCTTAAGACGCTCATTACCGGCAAGACGAAATAGTCGTTTGTAGAAGCAGTTTGTAGAAGCGCCCCGCATTTGAGGAAAGCCTCGGATACGGGGCGCTTTTCCCTGCTACCATGGTGCGAACAACAACGCGAATGACAGGCAGGAATATGAAGCTCACTATAGAATCGATGACCTACGGCGCCGACGGGCTGGCGCACGCCGACAACGGCAAGGCCGTCTTTGTGCAGGGTGCCGTGGCAGGCGACACCGTCGAGGCCGAGGTCGTACAGGACGGCAAGTCATTCATGCGCGCCCGCACCACCGAGATTCTGGAGCCAAGCCCCAATCGCATTCAGCCTCCCTGCCCCTTCGTGGGCATCTGCGGCGGCTGCTCGTGGGGCAATCTCTCACGCACGGCACAGCTCGCCGCCAAGGAGCAAAACCTGCGCTCCACGCTCGAGCGCATCGGCAAGTTCGCTCCTGAGCTGGCAGATGAGTTGGTACAGCCCATCTGCCACACCAAGGACGACTGGGGCTACCGCAATAAAATCGAGCTCGAACCGACCGTCGTCAACGGTCGCGTGCGCCTTGGCATGCACGGTGTCGACCCCAGCAAAATCGTGACCGTCGATATGTGTCCGCTGTTCGATAAGCGCTTCCCGAAGGCACTCAAATCGGTCGTCGGCGCACTCAACTATCTAAGCGGCAGCCATGACTTGGGGCTCGAACGCGTGGGCATTCGCGCATCGCGCCGCACCAAGGCACTCGAGGTCGCACTCTGGACGCCCACAGGCTCTTTTCCGCGCTCGCAGGTCTCCCGCGTGCTGGCGGACGCCGCTCATCCTACGAGCATCGTACGCGTGATGAGCAAGGGCGAAAAGAAGGCCCGCCGTGTCTCCAAGGTCGAAATGCTCGCCGGAGAGGGCTCATGGACCGAGAATATCGCCGAGGATCAGATGCGCTTGTCTGCCCCGTCTTTTTTCCAGGTCAACACCAAGGGTGCCGAGATTTTGATCGATCTTGTCATGGAAGCGCTCGACCCGCAGGAAGACGAGCTTGCCGTGGACCTGTACTGCGGTGCCGGCACCTTTACCCTGCCGCTCGCCCGCCGCTGCGACTTTGTCGCTGCCGTCGAGGCCTACGGCCCCGCCGTGCGCGATCTACGCCGTAACCTGGAAATCAACAAGCTTGATAACGTCGACGTCATTGGCGGAGACGCGGTGCGCGAGTTCCCCGACCAGGACGCCGATGTCCTAGTAGTCGACCCGCCGCGTGCAGGCCTAGCGCCTGAGGCCATCGACCTCATCGCCAGCACAAGCGCTCGCGATGTCGCCTATGTGAGCTGCGACCCGGCCACCCTGGCGCGCGATCTTAAACGCTTTGTCGAGGAAGGCACTTTCTCTCCCATCAAGATCACACCGGTCGACCTATTCCCGCAAACCTTCCACTGCGAAACGGTCGTCCACCTCAAGCGTAACTAGCCAAAAAGACTGCCCGGAAAAATCATTCGGCGATTGAGCGTGGCAAATCGGCGACTTCGGGGTATAAGACGGCTAATTGTACGCCGCCTTACGAAAGGAATCCTCATGCCCAGCGTTGCCGTTCTCGCCGCCGATGGCTTTGAAACTATTGAATGCTTGACCATGGTCGATGTCATGCGTCGCGGCGGCGTGCGTGCCACGCTCGTCTCTATCATGCCCACGCGTGAGGTCGTCAGCTCGCTGCAGATCCCCGTGACCTGCGATGCGCTCTTTGATGAGATCAACTTTGACGAGTACGACTGCGTTGTGCTGCCCGGCGGTCTGCCCGGCGCTACCAATCTGCGCGCCGATCAGCGCGTCTGCGACGTGGTCTGCGAGTTCGCCGCGACCAAGCACGTTGCCGCCATCTGCGCCGCCCCGTTTATCTTGGGCGAGCTCGACCTGCTCGAGGGGCGCCACGCCACGTGCTTCCCCGGCTTTGAGAAGAGCTTCCCCGAGGGAGCCTATACCGGCGAGAAGGTCACGCAGGACGGCAACATCATCACCGCCAGCGGCATGGCCCAGTCGCTCCCCTTTGCGCTTGAGCTGCTTCGCACGCTCGCCGGCGACAAGGCTGTCGAGAAGGTCGCAGAGGGCATCCAGCTATGATTTTGGCTTCGCAATCGCCGCGCCGTATCGAGCTGATGCGCGAGGCGGGCTATGACATTCGCATCATTCCTGCCAATATCGACGAGACCCCTTTTGATGGCGAGGCCCCGCTTACGCTTGTCGAGCGATTGGCACGAGCCAAAGCCGCTGCCGTCGCCGCCGAGCATGCCGAGCCCACCGAGCTGACCGTCGCGGCCGACACGATCGTCACCTTCGATGGCAAGATTTTAGGCAAGCCGACAACTGAGGACGAGGCCTGCACCATGCTCCGCGAGCTTTCGGGCCGCACGCACCAGGTCGCGACCGGCGTCTGCATCGTTAAGGCTGGCGATACTGCCGCTCCGCATGCCGCTGAGAGCCTGTCGTTTGTCGACGTGACGGACGTGACGTTCTACGAGCTTTCTGACGAGCAAATCGAGCGCTACGTTGCCTCGGGTGAGCCCATGGATAAGGCCGGCGCCTACGGTATTCAGGGCACGGGCGGACGCATGCTCGTGCACGATATTTCGGGCGACTTCTACAACGTGGTGGGTCTACCCATCGCACGCGTCGCACGCGCGATTCAAAAACTCTCGTAATTGCATCTGGCGCTGGGTATCCCCCAGCGCCTACAATTTTGGCGTACCGTACGGATCCCGACCGGGCATAAGGCCCGGCGGAAAACCGATAGGAGTAAAACATGGATACACTGCTTGAGGCCATTGACGTTTGCGATGTCGATGGCTTTTGCTTTGGCAACTATACGGACGAGGAGGCCGGCACCGGTTGCACCGTAATCGTGGCAGCCGAAGGCGCCACCGGCGGCGTTGACGTTCGCGGCGGCGCCCCGGCATCGCGCGAGACCGACCTGTTGCGCCCCGAGAACACCGTCGATAAGGTCCACGCCGTCTGCCTCTCGGGCGGATCGGCCTTTGGCCTCGAGGCCGCAAGCGGTGTTGCCCGCGAGCTCGAGAGCCGCGGCATCGGCCTGCCCGTCGGCCCCACGCAGGTGCCCATCGTATGCTCCAGCTGCATCTTCGACCTTGCCTACGGCGACCCCACGGTTCGTCCCGACATCGAGGCCGGCATCGCCGCCGTGCGCGAGGCGCTCGACCACACCCCCACCACGCTCGAGCAGGGCAACGTAGGCGCCGGCACCGGTGCCACGGTGGGCAAGCTCATGGGACCTGCCACCTGCATGAAGGCAGGTCTTGGCGCCGCCGCCGTGGCGCTCGGCCCCGTCAAGGTGGGTGCCGTAGTCTCGGTCAACGCCTGCGGCAACGTCGTTGACCCCTTCACCGGCGAGTGGGTCGCCGGCATGCGCGCCGCAGCCGATAGCGACCAGATCGTCGACATGGAGCTCGCGGCCTTTGCCGCCGCCGGCTCCATGCAAATGCCGCTCGACCGCACCAACACCACCATCAGCTGCATCGTCACCAACGTGGAACTCACCAAAGCCCAGGCCACCAAGGTCTCCCAGATGGCCGCAGACGCCTATGCACACGCCATCCGCCCCACGCACACTACCAACGACGGCGACACCATCTACACCCTCGCCAGCGGCAAGTTGGGTGCCCAGGCTAGCGCCGCCGCACCCCTAGACCTACTGGGCATGCTCGCCGTAAGGGCCCTGGAAACCGCCATCGTAAACGGAGCCAAAACCGCCAAAACCTCCCACGGCATCCCCGGCGCCGCGAAGTAAACTAGCTCGTCCGGTTGCCCGGTGGGGCTTGGTTATGTTTGCTGCTCTACAGTCCTGGCTCGCACGAAGAGCACATTAAGTGCTCTTCGGCTCGTGCGGAACTCGCGACAAACATAACCAAGCCCCACCGGGCAACCTACCAACCAGCTTCTTTTCAGCCCAGGCCCCTGTGTACCGCGCGTCAAAGATTTTCAAATTCTGTAGCCTGACATTAAGCTGGACATAGCAGAGAACCCCTGGTCCTTAACTTGATACGAGTTCCGCACGCAAAGGAGGCGCCAGTGGCGCCTCCGTCTTGCGCAGGACTGTTCGAAGTAGCAAGTTAAGGACCAGGGGTCCCCGTTACCCGAGCGTTTCTGTGCTAGTTGAATTTGAAGATCTTTGAGGCAAGATGGTATAGGCCGAGTGTGGTTTTGTCTCCGGCCCGTCCGCGCAGATTGGTAAAGAAGCCGACCACGCCGTAGCGAGCGCGACGATACATGCGCTCGTCGTAAGCCTTCAGATCATTCCACAACGTCTTCAGGCGCTCGTCCGCGCATTCTTCCTCGGAAAGCTTGGTGAGCACCGAGCAGATCGCCATCATCATCGTGAAGTAACCCATCATGTACGAGCGCAAGCGCGAAGACTCAACATCGCTGTATAGGTGGAACGACTCCATCATGATGCGCGTAACGCGGAACTGCTGGTCCAGACGCTTGACCATCGTAGCCTCGTTGACGCTCTGCCCCTCGCGGCCAATGAAGTAGCGGTAGAGGTCGATGTCGGCGTAGTACATGGTCTTGCAGCGCGGCAGCGGCACGTAGGCGTAGATGTTATCCACGTAGAAGGTATGCGGCGGCATAGGCAGGTTGGACTCGCGCAGCACGTCCGTGCGATAGCACAGACTGTGCATAAGCAGATTCTGGTCCAGACGGAAATGACCGATCTGATCCCAGGTGAAAATCTTTTTGCGCGGCAGGGCAAACTTGTAGCCAATAGCGGTGTGCGTGCCCTCGTAGACCTTCTCGTACACGTAGTTGGAGATAAACAGGTCGACGCGCTGGTCGCGCTCCTCAAAGCCACGCAGAATCGACAGCATGGTCGAAAGCGCCGCACCGTCGAGCCAGTCGTCCGAGTCAACGACCTTGTAGTAGGTGCCCTGCGCCTCGCGCAGACCCGAAAGGACGGCAATACCGTGGCCGCCGTTCTCCTGGTGTACCGCGCGGATGATACCGGGATAACGTGCCTCCCACTCGTCGGCCTTGGCGGCCGTCTCGTCCTTGGAGCCGTCGTCCACCACGATAATCTCGATATCGGTGGCGTAATTGCTCCCCTCCAAGATGGAGGTGATGCAATGGTCCATGTCCTTGGCGGCGTTATACGAGGGAATACCGAATGTTATGACTTTATGCATGGCAGGCGATAATCTCATCCGAAAGATCGAGGGCGGAATTGGTCACGGCGTCCATATCGTAGTAACGATACTCGGCCAGACGACCCACCGGGTGGAAGTTCGTCAGGTTCTGGACGCGCTCGAGATAGCGCTCGTAGAGCTCACGGTTCTCGGGCTCCAGGATAGCGTAGTACGGCGTCTCGCCCGAGCCGGGCGTATAGGCCTTGGAGTACTCTTTCATGATGGTGGTCTTGCCGGGCAGGACCTGGCCGGTCATGTTCTTGAACTCGGTGATACGCGTGTAGTCCTCGCTCGTAGTGTAGTTGACGGTGCCCACGGGCTGGAACTGGTCCATATCGAGCGTCTCGAACTTCATATCGAGCGTGCGGTACGGCAGCGCGCCAAGGTCGAGGTTGAACAGCTCGTCGAGCGGACCGGTGTAGACGATCTCGCCACCATAGACCTTGCCGTCGATCTTGACGGTGGTCTCGTCGATCTCGAAGAGGTCGCGGGCGTCCACGTCGCAGAACACATCAATCAGATCGTGATCGAGCATATGCTCGAACAGCGCGGTATAGCCGTCCTGCGGCATGCCCTGGAAGGGAGCCTGCGGGAAGTAGCGGTCATCATCGCCCACAAAGACGGGAACGCGGCCGGTAATCGAGGGGTCGATCTGATCGGGCGTCTGGCCCCACTGCTTCATGGTGTAATGCAAAAAGACGTTCTCGTAGACGTAATCGGCGACCTCGGCAAGATCCGGGTCGTTCTTCTTGCGCAGCTCCATGATGGGCACCTTGACATCCTTGCCAAAGGTCTCCACGAGCTTCTGATACAGCTCCTCGCCGCGCTCATCGCCAAAGGCGAGCTTGAGGCTCGCATGGTTAAAGGGCACAGGCATAAGGGTGCCGTTGATGTTGGCGAGCACCTTGTGCTGGTAGTCCGTCCACTTGGTAAAGCGCGACAGGAAGTTATGCACGCGCTCGTTAAAGGTATGGTAGATGTGCGGACCATACTCGTGGACCAGGATTCCCGCCTCGTCAGTGCAGTCGTAGGCGTTACCCGCAATGTGGCTACGGCGCTCCAGAACGGCAACGCGATAGCCGATGGTCTCGGCGAGACGGCGGGCGCAAACGGCACCGGCATAACCGGCGCCGACAACGATCATGTCGTACGCACCGGCATTAAAGCCTTCAGGCAGGCCTGAGGTAATCTGCATCGATACTCCTTGTCAAAAGCCACACGCTTTTTAACTGGGCTTTTTCTCGAACATACGTCGAGACATATTTATCAGAGCGATTATAGCGCTAATGCGTCCTATAATGAGCTTGCCACACAAGGAAAGCTCAAGCACCGCGGCGTACATAATTGAAAGGTAAACCCGCTAGCAGCGGGTTTATTCGTGTACAGCCGAGGGCCTGGAGCTTAGCAAAACGCTTGTAAGGAGTAACATGAGCGATTTCCTAAACCGTATGAAGTCTGCCGCCAAGGCCGACCTTAAGACCATCGTCCTGCCCGAGGGCGAGGATCCGCGTACCATTGTCGCGGCAAACAAAATCATCGAGGAGGGCCTGGCAAAGCTCGTCATCCTGGGCAACCCTGACGAGATCGACGTTCCCGGCGCCACCGTCATCGACCCGCGCAACGCCGAGAAGCACGAGGAGTATGCGCAGAAGTTTGCCGAGCTCCGCGCCAAGAAGGGTGTCACCATCGAGCAGGCTCGCGCCCAGGTGATGGACGCCACCTACTTTGGCACCATGATGGTCAAGATGGGCGACGCCGACGGCCTGGTCTCCGGCGCCTGCCACTCCACGGCCGACACCCTGCGCCCCGCGCTTCAGATCCTCAAGACCGCCCCGGGCACCAAGCTGGTCTCGGCCTTCTTCGTGATGTGCACCGACACCCCGCAGTTCGGTACCGACGGCACGCTGATCTTCGCCGACTGCGGCCTCAACATCAACCCGTCCTCTGACGAGCTCTCCGAGATTGCAATCGCCTCCGCGCACTCCTGGTCCACCTTTATGGGCAACGTTGAGCCGCACGTGGCTATGCTCTCCTACTCCACCATGGGCTCCGCCGGTGGCGAGGTCGCCAAGAAGGTCCAGGAGGCCGTGAAGTTCTGCAAGGAGAAGGCTCCCGAGCTCGCCATCGATGGCGATCTGCAGCTCGACGCCGCTATCGTCCCCACCGTCGCCCAGCTCAAGGCTCCCGGCTCCTCCGTTGCCGGTAAGGCCAACGTGCTCGTGTTCCCCGACCTCGAGGCCGGCAACATCGGCTACAAGCTGGTCCAGCGCTTCGCTGGCGCTGAAGCCTACGGTCCCATCCTGCAGGGCATCGCCAAGCCGGTCAACGACCTTTCGCGCGGCTGCTCTGCCGACGACATCGTGGGTGTCGTGGCCATCACCGCCGTCCAGGCTCAGATGGCTGAGTAGCGGACTTATCCCCTCGGGGCCCTACAGGGTAAAGCTCTGAAAACGTCCTCGGACATGCATGAAACCCCCGCTGCGCACTTCGTGCGGCGGGGGTTTCATGCATCCTGCGGAAAGTTTTCAGAGCTTTACCCTGTAGGGCCCCTGCCGCCACGTGGCAGTCGGGGTATCTGGAGTGGACGGCGGCTTGGCTACGAGCTGGGGCTGAGAATCCTGAACGAATGGGTGTCGTTGCTGAAAGAGCAGGCGTTGCTGGTGACGATCACTTTGGGACTGGAATTTCCGCCTACTAGTAAAAAAGCCTCCGGAGCTGTTGCTCTGAAGGCCTGTCGTTTACTTGCAAATGCGCGCGTTAGTTGCTCTTGGTCAGACGCTCGACGTCGTGGGCGATCATGTATTCCTCGTCGGTGGGGATGACCATGACCGTGACGGAAGAGCCGGCGGCGCTGATGACCTGCGGGCCGTTGCCCACGGCCTCGCGGTTCTTGTTGTTGTCGATGCGCACGCCCAGCCACTCAAAGCAGTCGCAGAAGGCCTTGCGGATCGACCAGTCATTCTCGCCGATGCCGGCGGTAAAGGTGATGGTATCCACGCCCGCCATGGAAGCGATCATGGAACCGGCCTGCTGCATGGCCTTGTAAGCGAACATATCGAAGGCGAGCAGGCAGCGCTCGTCGCCCTCGGAGGCGCGCGTACGGATGTCACGGGCATCGTTGGAGATGCCCGAGATGGCAAGCAGACCGGACTGCTTGTTCATCATGTCGTCGACTTCCTGGTAACTGTAGCCGCCCTCGCGCTGAAGATAGCACACGGTGGCCGGGTCGATGGAACCGCAACGAGTACCCATCATCAGACCGTCAAGCGGCGTGAGGCCCATCGTGGTATCGCGGCACACGCCGTCCTCAATGGCGGCAAGCGAAGCACCGTTGCCCAGATGGCATGAAAGCAGACGGTGGCAGCGCGTACCCAGGATCTCCTTGGCCATCATCCACTCGTAACGGTGGCTCGTACCGTGCGCGCCGTACTTGCGCACGTGGTACTTGTCGCACACGTCCTTGGGCAGCGCGTAGGTGTAGGCGACCTCGGGCATGGTCATGTGGAACGAGGTGTCGAAGACGGCCACGTTGGGCAGCTCCGGATACTTCTCGCGGCAGTATTCGATTGCCGCGGCCTCGCCGTAGTTGTGCAGCGGGGCGAGCGGGGCCACCTCAAGGATCTTAGCCATGACCTCATCGTCGACGACCGCGGAATCATCGAAGTGCCAACCGCCCTGAACGATGCGATGCCCAATGCCATCGATCGTAAAGTCGGTCTTCTCGAGCTCCTCGAGCACGCGAGCGATAGCAGAGCGATGATCGGGGAAGGGAAGCTCCTCGGTCTGCTTGGTGCCACCGTTCTCGGAGTGACCAAAGATGCCCATCTCCGATCCGATACGCTCGCAGTTGCCCTTGGCGAAAACCTCGCGGGTATCGGTATCCAAAAGCTGATATTTAAGGCTCGAGCTGCCGGCGTTGACAACAAGTACGTTCATGAGACTCCTTCGTGATTACAGTACGGTCGGCAAACCTATAAGGCGGCCGTACCCTTAATAAGAAGTTATCAGAATTCGATAAATATCTATCAAACTCTTCGCCCAAAGAGCATAAAAGGGGGCTGAACGGCACAAGGCCATCCAGTCCCCTCCCCTTGCATCAATTACTTACCGCTGACGATGCGCTCGACGTCGGAAGCGATCATGAACTCCTCATCCGTGGGGATAACGAAGATTTTGACCTTGGAATCCTTGGCGGACAGGCACCACGCGCCGTCGCCGCGCAGGGCGTTGCGGGCATGGTCCATCTTGACACCCATAAAGGCCAGACGGTCGGCCACGCCGGCGCGGACAGCCGGAGCGTGCTCGCCGATGCCAGCGGTGAAGACCAGGGTGTCCATGCCGCACATGGAAGTGGCCATCTCGGCGGCCTTGGCGGCAATCTTGTAGACAAACATATCGAAGGCGAGCTGAGCCTCGGGGTCACCAGCGGCGGCGAGCTCCTCGACGTTGCGGCAGTCGTTGGTCTTGCCACCGGTCACAGCCAAAAGGCCGGACTTCTTGTTCATCATCTCGTCGACCTCGTCGAAGGTGTAGCCGCCTTCGCGCTGCAGGTAGCACACGGTAGCAGGGTCGATGGAGCCGCAGCGGGTGCCCATCATGACGCCGTCGAGCGGCGTCAAGCCCATGGTGGTGTCCATGCACCTGCCGTCCTCGATGGCGCACAGGGAAGCGCCGGAGCCGATGTGGCACACGACGACCTTGCGGGCCTCGCCGTTGGTCATCTCGGCGACCTTCTTGGAGATGTAACGGTAGCTGGTGCCGTGGGCGCCGTACTTACGGATGTGCAGCTTGTCGCAGACGTCCTTGGGCAGGGCGTAAGTCTTGGCGACCTCGGGCATGTTGAAGTGGAAAGCGGTGTCGTAGACCGTGACGTTGGGCAGGTCGGGATACTGCTCGAGGCAGTACTCGATAACGTTGGCCTCGGGGTTGTTGTGCAGCGGCGCCAGCGGGGCGACCTCGCGAATTTTGGCGAGAACGTCCTCGTCGACGAGGGAGGAGTCGCCAAAGTACCAACCGCCCTGAACGATACGGTGGCCAATGCCCTCGATCTTGACGCCGTTGGCCTCGAGGTCCTTCAGGACGACCTCGATGGCGACCTTGTGGTCAGGGAACTCGATGTTCTCGGTCACCTTCTTGGAACCGTTGGCAGCGTGGGTGAAGGTACCGCCGGTAAAGCAAACGCGCTCGCAGGAGCCCTTTGCGGACACCTTGTGGGACTTGGTATCGATGACCTGATACTTAAGGGTCGAAGATCCTGCGTTGACGACCAGAACGTTCATGTGTCTCCCTACTAACAGGCGGTGTGGCGCCGCCAGGTTACATACGCTTCAATAATAAACCCAAACGCCCTCGCGCTCGGGTTTATTGCGTTGATATATAAGTTATCGGTGCCTGAGCTTCCGTTTCATTGCACGGAAGAGGCGTCCTCAGATGAGGTTCTCGTCCAGGTTTTTGCCGCCGAGGACGTGCATGTGGAAGTGCATGACGGTCTGACCGGCGTTGACGCCCTTGTTGGAGATGACGCGGAAACCGCCCTCCAGACCCTTGGCCTTGGCGACCTCCTGGATGGCGTGGGCCATGGCGCCCATGGTCTCGGCGGGCACGTTATCGGCGATGTCACTGTAGTGCTTCTTGGGGATCACGAGCGTGTGGACCGGCGCCTGGGGATTGAGGTCGTCGAACGCGATGACCTGGTCATCCTCGTAGACGACGGTCGAGGGGATCTCGTGGTTGGCAATTTTGCAGAAGATGCAATCACACATGGTTGGTTCCTTTCTCGCAGACCAAGGTAATTATATTTGGTCGGGATGGTTAGAACGAGAGGTTGTCGTCGGTGTTGGCGGCTTCGCCGTCGGCGAGCACGTCGTTGCCGTCGACATCCTTAAGAAGCACCGAGACCTTCTGCTCGGCATCGGCCAGGCGGGTACGCAGGCTCTTGAGAAGCTCGACGCCGCGGGTGTAGCTCTCGAGCGACTCCTCGAGCTCCATGTCGCCCGACTCCAGGCTGCGGATAATGAGTTCCAGCTCCTGCGAGGCCTGCTTGTACGTAAGCTGCTCGACCGGGGTCTTCTCTGCCATATCTGTTTCCTTTCCTAAAGGTCTATCACTGTGAAACGCGGTCTATTCGACCGTATTGACGGTTGCCGACACGTTGCCGTCCGCCATGCGCACGCGGATGGCATCGCCGGGCTTAAAGGTCTGGGCGCTTGTAGCCACACCGTCTTCGCTATACGCGATGGAGTAGCCGCGGGCAAGCACCTTGAGCGGCGACAGGGCGTCGAGCGAGGCTGCCGCACGGCCCAAGTCGGACGCGGGCTTGTTCAACATCGTGCGCCCCTGATGCTCCAGGCGGGAGCTCGCGAGCGTGAGTGCATGACGCTTGCCATCGAGCCCCGAGGTGCTTGCGACCAAGCGCTCGGGCAGACGCTCGAAGTTGGAGCGGAAGGCACCGACCGAACGAGCAATGGCGCCCGACAGACGGTCAGCGGTCAGTGCAAGCTCTGACTCGCGACGCTCGACCATAAACGTTGGATCGTTGAGGCACGGGCGGCACGCGGCTGCATCGAGCGCATCGCCCAAGCGTGCCGTATAGGTATCCCAGGCACGCCGACCACGCTGGTCGAGCATCTCCAGATCGACCAGATTCGACCCGATCATCGATGACATCGCAGCGTCCAGACGCTGATGACGTGCCTCGAGCACGTCGGCCAGCTCTGTCATAGCCGGTGCCACCGATTCTGCAGCCGCCGTTGGCGTGGAGGCGCGACGGTCGCTCACCATGTCGCAGATCGAGGTATCGGGCTCATGGCCAATACCTGTCACTACAGGCACAGGACAGGCCGCCACCGCGCGGGCAAGTTCCTCGTCGTTGAAGGTCATGAGGTCCTCGAAGGAACCGCCGCCACGCACGAGCAAAATGCAATCCGGCGTAGGCGTAATCGCAGCGGCGCGATGCAAGCCGTCGATAAGCTCGGCAGGCGCTCCCTCGCCCTGCACCTTGGCGCCCACGCAAACGAGCTCGACAAGTGGGTTGCGACGGCGCAGCGTACGCTTGACGTCGTCGATCACGGCGCCGGAAAGCGAGGTGACGACCGCCACACGTGAGCAAAACACCGGGATGCGACGTTTGCGGGACTCGTCCATCAAGCCCTCGCGGCGTAGCTTTTCGGCCAGTTGTGCCACCTGTTGACGCAGCAGGCCCTCCCCCGCTAGCGAGAACGAGCGAGCGACAAAGCTCATACGGCCCGTGGGCTTGTAGAGGTTAAAGCTGCCCTTAAAGCTCACCTGCATGCCGTCGCGCAGATCGAACGTGCGCTTGAGATAGGCGCCCTTCCAGATGATGCAGTCGACGGCCGCCGAGTCGTCCTTGATTTGGAAGTAGCAGTGGCCGCTTCGGGCATTGGGACCACGGAAGCCCGTGACCTCGCCCAGGACGCTCAGCTGCGGAATGGCATCGAGCGCACCGGCAGCGATCTCTACCGCCTGGCTCACGCTGAGCTCTTTGCGCTCCTGCTCGTCCGACCCGTCGAACTCGGCGGAAACGCTGTTGCCGGTTAGATTCCAGCCTGCCACGCAGCCTCCTTTCGTCATCGTGCACATGGGCTCCGGCCCTGCGCAAATTCAAGTCCCACACATAGTACAGCGCCGCTGGGACACAAATCCCCGCGGCGCTTTGTCAGTCCCATTTGTTATCGGTTGGAGTTTCTGTTGTAGCGAGCCATAAGGTAGAGCAGCTGAATAATCGAGGTGAGCGCCGCTGCCACATAGGTAAGCGCAGCTGCCGTCAGCACCTTCTTGGCACCGTTGACCTGCTTGGAGCTCATACCCGACTGCTCAATGTAGGCCACAGCGCGGCGGCTGGCATCGATCTCGACCGGCAGCGTAACCAGCTGGAACAACACGCTAAACGAGAAGAAGATCAACGCGAGAGTCGTGAGCCCCGCGATGTTCATGAACAGGCCCATAAGCAGCACGATGGTCCAAGTGTTCTGGGTAAAGTTGACGACGGGCACGAGGGCGGTGCGTACCTTCATCATGGCGTAGCCGCTTTGACGCTGGGCGGCATGGCCCGCCTCGTGGCAGGCAACGGCAACGCTTGCGACCGACCCACCTGAGCGATTAGCGTCCGACAGATACAGGTTGTTGTCCTGCGGGTTGTAATGGTCGGTGAGCTCGCCGGCAACCCCCTTGATACCCACGGCGTTGCAACCGTTGGCGTCGAGCATGCGGCGAGCAACCGCAGCGCCCGTATCGCCGTCCGAGCGCACCTTGGACCACGTCTTGTACGTCGAGTTGATATAGCTCTGTGCGGCAAGGCCAATCACCGTGCAGACAAGAACAACCAGCAGGTACAGCGGGTCGATGCCAAAGCCGTATCCATAGTAATAAGGCATGCGAATTCCTCCGAATCGAGTTACACGTTGAAGGCATTCTACCCACTCGCCCAGCCAACGAGACGCCATCGATGTTTTGGCATTGCTGCTCTAGAACGTTTGCAGCGTTTGGTAAAACCGCGTAACTATAAAAGCTCGATTTTGCCGTCCTTCACGGTGAGCCCCATGTTGCCCGAGAGCAGATCGTCCAGACGCGAGCCCACAAGCTCAAAGCGCCAGCCTTCGCGCAGGGGGCTCTGCTCGGGGTGCTCAATATAGTCGGCCAGGTCATCGCGCGAGGCAATGACCGAAGTCGCCACGCCCGAGCGCTCGGCAACCAGGCGGATGAGCGCGTACATCAGGTCCGTCACGCTCTCCAACTCCGGCGAAATCTGACGGTGCCCGCGCACCATGAGCGGCAGGCGATCGTGCGGGCAGCTCGCGCCGCGCTTGATGGCCATGAGCGCACCGTCCACGTCGCGCTCCCCCAACTGATCGGTACCGCGAATGCTACGGAACTCCTCAACGCGCACGGGATTGCGCTTAACGAGCGCAAGCAGCGTGTCGTCGGACATGACCCACTTGCGCGGGATGTTACGGCGTTCGGCGCGGTCCTCACGCCAGGCGGCGAGCTCGCGCGCGATGCCCAACTGGTGACGGCTGCACGAATTGATGCGTTTGACCTTGCGGAACGCCTCGTGGCGATCGGCGCGATAGTGCGACTCGTCAGCCAGCGGGCGCAGCTCGTCGAGCACCCAGCCCACACGGCCCAGCTCGCGCAGGCGGCTCATCATCTCGGTATAGGCGACGATCAGGTACTTGACGTCATCGATCGCATACTCAATCTGCTTATCGGTCAGCGGGCGGCGCGACCAGTCGGTCAGCGACTCGGTCTTGGGCAGCGATACGCCGCAGAACGTCTGAACAAGCGCGCCATACGAAATCTGCTGGCGCTCGCCCAAAAAGGCGGCGGCGACCTGCGTATCGAAAATCGGTCGTGGCAGCACGCCCACGGTATGGAGCATGACCTCCATATCCTGCGAGCACGCGTGGAAGACCTTGGTCACGCTCTCGTCGGCCATAAGCTCGGCCAGCGGCGAGAGGTCGTCGATCACCAGAGGGTCGACCGCTACGCTCTCGGCAGGGGTGGCAATCTGAACCAAGCACAGGCGCGGGTGGAATGTGCGCTCGCGCAAAAACTCGGTATCGACGGCAATCGCGTCGAACTCACGGGCGCGCTGGCAAAAGTCGAGTAGAGCCTGATGTGTGGAAATGTACATATCAACCCATCGAATAAGGTTAGGCCCGAAAAACACGGGTAGGATATCGGCATTGCCTTACAACTATACTCGGTTAGTCACAGAACGGGAACGTAAGTATGCGCTGCCTTATCATCCACAACCCGGCATCGGGCCCCAGCTCAGATGAAATCTACGCATTCACGCACGCCCTCGCGCAGGGCGGCGACGAGGTCGTGATGCGTTTTATCGGCGATGGCATGGAGCCCGAGGATGCCGTGGCAGACGTGCGCGAGTTTGATCGCGTGGTCGTTTCGGGCGGCGACGGCACCGTCTCCAACGTGCTCGACCAGATGCGCGGGTGCGGTGTCCCCACGCTCGTCTTCCCCTCCGGTACGGCCTGCCTGTTCTTCAACAACATCGGCAATGCCCCTGAGGCGGCGGCGCTCGCCAAGGCCTGCCGTGCCGGTCGCACGGTCAAAGTCGACATGGGCGAGCTCTTTTGGCTCGACGAGGACGGCAACGAGAAGCGCCACGGCTTTATCATCATCGCCGGCTCGGGCTTCGACGCCGAGATCATGATGAAGGCCGCCCCCACCAAAAACGACATCGGCGAGATCGCTTACTTCCTCTCCGCGCTCGCCACGCCCAATCCCACGGTGGCGCACTTTACGATTGAGCATGACGGCATTGTCGAGGAGCTCGACGGCATCTGCTGCATGGCCGGCAACACCTCGGTCATCCAAAACGACATCAACCTGTTCCCCGACTGCCGTATGAACGATGGCATGGTCGACATTGCGGTCATCGAACCCGTAAAAACTGTGCAGCTTCTACCGACTGTGATCACCGCCGCACTCGACCCCGCCGGCAAGGTACTCGGCCGCCCGCAGTTCAAGATCATCCAGACCAAGGAAGCCAAGATCACCTGCACCCCGTCGCTGGGCATGCAGTTCGATGGCGAGATTATCTCCAGCAATTCGGGCGTCTTTGGAGCCCGCGCGCTTCCGCAATGCCTCGACCTCATCGTCGACGAATTCTCCCCGCTCGGAAAATAGGAGGACCCTATGAACGACAATCCCCTGCTCGGCTTTATCATCATCGTTTTGGCCATGCTCGTCGGCTATGCGATCAACGTGATCCACCGCCGGAAGAAGTAATTCCACATTGGTATGATATTCATCCAATTATCGTCTCCCCTGCTGTTTATGCATTTGCCAAACAGCGGGGGATTTTCTTTGCGCCCCGTGCAAGGCGCTTTATTCAGGTAATGTAATTGCAGGACGTCTTTATTAAAGTAAAGCTACAAACCGAGTATAATTAACCACTCATCGCATATTTCATTACGCTTATCGAGTAAGTTTCTTTCATAGATGAATATTGTTTCCAGTTCGTTACGCTAATGGGGTGTCTTTATTGGCTGAAGCTCTCTGGCAACGGAGAGCTTTCGCACGCTGGGAGGGAAAATGAGGAAAACTCACCCCGTCAACGCGCTCAAAAAGCTTGGCATAGGCCTCGCCTTTGGAGCTGCAACCATCATGTCCATGCCGACGTCTGCGCTCGCCTGCACGCAGATCTACATGGGCGGCAAGCTCACGGCGGACGGCAACACGTACTACGGCCGCGCCGAGGACTTTGGCAAGCGCTATCTTAAGCACTACGGCATCGAACCTGCCCACGAACCTGGCTTTAAGTACAGCTCGATTGAATCTGCTTTTGAATACACTTCGAACAAGCCTACCTATCGCTACAGCTATGTACGCGACCACCCCTCTAACTGGATGGGTCGCACCGACGCCTACTCCGAGGCCGGCATCAACGAGAAGGGCGTCTCCTGCTCCGCCACGCTAAGCACCTCCTATAACGAGGAGGCCGCTGCAGCAGACCTCATCGATGAGGAAGTGGGTCTGGGCGAGTACAGTTACGGCAGCATCATCCTGGGCGAGAGCGCCACGGCCCGCGAGGGCGTCGAGCTTCTCGGCAGCCTGATCGATGATCAAGGCGTCTGCACCAACGACCAGATCATCATCGCCGACAACAACGAGACCTGGCTGTTCGCCACACTTTCCGCCCATCAGTGGATCGCCATGAAGCTCGCTGACGACGTCGCGTCGCTCAACCCTAATATCGGGAGCCTCAACTACGATGTCGACCTCAATGACACCGAGAATTGCCTCCACTCTGAAAAGATCCAATCCATGCCCGAAGAAAAGGGTTTCGCCAAATACTCCGCTGACGGCAAATTCGATGTCGCCCAAACGTATGGCGAAAGCCTCGCCGATTCCGGCGTAAACCAGTGGTCCCGCTATGCGCAAGGCCGCGATTATTTTGGTAGTCAGCTGACCGAAGGCACAGATTACGACATTATCACAGTAAAGGAGAAAGGAAAACCTGACCAAAAGGGAGCCATGGTCAGCGAAATCCAGCCCCTGTTCTTCAAGCCTGGCAAGTCTGGTTGGAGCACTTTCGAGTTGATTCGCGCCTTCGGCAACCGCGGCGAGAACGTCCCTGGCCTCAACGCGAACACTGATGGTGTTTATTGCATCGGCAGCGAGCGCAACACCGAGATCAACCTCTTCCAGATTCGTCGCGGGTATGACCCCGAAGTCGCTACCATCCAGTGGGAAATGCTCTCCCGCGCCGCGTACTCCGTCGCCATCCCGTTGTACTCCGCTCTGATAACTGAGGTCAGCCCGTACTTCAGCGATCAGACCGTCTCCTTCGATCACTGCAAACAGACTGACGTCGTGTACAACGAGGAGCCCGAGAACTCAATCAACTACGTCCTCATGGACATCAGCTCGCTCTGCTTTGAGAACCCTGACACCCTTGGTATCAGCGTCCGTGCCTACCTCGATGCGCTCCAGAACGAGCTCATCGAGCAGAACAAGGAAGTTGACGCCGCCATGCTAGCCGAGACGACCACCGAGGGCCGCACTGCCCTGGCCAACAAGGCCGGCAAGGCTGCTACCGAGAACACCTACAAGAAGTGCAAGGCCCTGCTCCAGGAGATGCGCGCCTATCAGAAGGCCGAAAACTTCGACCAGCCCTTCACCCCGAGCGACCTGAACACCGAGATCAACGGCCTCAAGGTGTCCATCACCTACGCCAAGGACGCTCTTGCCACCGACCCGGTAACCCCGGATCAGCCTGGTACTCCTGAGCAGCCCGGTACTCCTGAGCAGCCCGGTACCCCCGAGCAGCCCGCTAAGCCCGAGCAGCCCACCACCAAGCCCGAGAAGCCTGGCAAGTCGGACACCACGACCACGGTAACCACCAACAAGACGAACACCAAGGGCGGCCTGCCCACCACCGGTGATCGTTTTGATGGCCGCATGGTGGCCGCATTCGCCATCGCTGGCGTTGCCGTCATCTCCGCGGGCGGTTACTTCCTCTACCGTCGCAATAAGGAGTAACGTCTTAGCTGAGCGGACAAGGCAGCAATGGCAGCCTCGCCCGCTCAGCCCGCTCTTTTGACCGGCGGGAAACCCGCCTGAAATCTTTTTAAAAAAGATTTCCCCGCACACACTTCGCTGTGCTATAGTGCAGCGCAACAGCAACTAGGTGCGACCGCGCCACGGCATCACGAAAGGAGCCACCAACATGAAGAACACGATGAAGTCTCTCAACAACTGGTGGTGGCGTGATGCGAATACGATCGGTCGACAGTGAGTCCCTCACGCCTGTTTTTGCGCTCTAGGTGATTGGAAGGCCTCCGGTTTCGACCGGGGGCCTTTTTCTATCTCGAGCCCGATCGCATTCGCATCACGCGCCTCCGCTTTTCTCTTGCACTCCCCTTCCGAAAGGATTTTCACCATGTCTCAGAACACCACCGCCGCCCAGCCCCGCACCGTCCAGACCGCCGACCGCGGCAAACTCGACGTCCGTGCTCTCGTCCTGCTCGCCATCCTGCTCGCCGCCGGCTTCATCCTCAACTTCACCGTCGGCAAGGCCATCTCGGGCATCTCGGGCGGCATGATCAGCCCCGAGTTCATCATCTCGGCCTTCTGCCTCACCATCCTGGTCGTTCGCCCCAACATCGGCCAGGCGCTCGTCATTGGCCTCATCTCAGCTGCCGTGATCCAGATCACCACCACTTCGCCGTTCGTCGATTTTGCCGCCGAGGGCATCGCCGCCATGCTCATGGCCGGCATCGTCAACGCCGCCGGCAAGAACGGTCAGGTCAAGCCCGCCATCGCCATTGTTGCAACCTTCCTGACCACCTTTGTCTCCGGCGTCATCTTCATGGTCATCAAGATGGCCATGCTCGGCGTGGTAGGCGAGCTCGCCGCCGCCATGCTGCCCGTCGTCGCCATGACCGCCGTCTTTAACGCCATTCTGGTCGGCGCCCTCTATCTGCCCATCCAGAAGGCCCTGAAGCTCAACTAACCCGCTCGGCTTTACGAGCCACCCCATCTTGGCGTTCATTCGTCGCTCGCGTACCCAAGTACGCTTCGCTCCTCTTTCACGCCAACCTGAGGCCCCTCGTAAAGCCGTCTCCGTGCTTCACCACCAAAGACTGTCCCAAACGGCTAGCTCTTGGGGACGTTCTTAAACGACTAGTCATTTAAGAACGTCCCCAATGACTATGAAAGGTATCCATGGAAACGATCATCAACGTCGACGATGTCTCGTTCTCCTATGGCACGCAGACCGAGCAGGCGCTCAGCCACATCTCGCTCAGCGTGAACAAGGGAGATTTCATCGGCATCATCGGGCCCTCGGGCGCCGGCAAGTCCACGCTTGCCGCCTGTCTGTCGGGCGCCGTGCCCCACCACTACACCGGCACGTTCTTTGGGTCCGTCATGGTCGACGGCCACGACACCTGCGAAGTCTCGCTCACCGACGTGTCGCAAATCGTCGGCAGTGTGCTGCAGGATATCGACACGCAGATGGTCGCTTCGGTCGTCGAGGACGAGATGCTCTTTGGCCTCGAGAACTTTGGCGTTCCCCACGACCAGATCGAGCAGCGCGTGAGCGAAACGCTCGAGACCGTCGGCATCAGCGACCTGCGCGACCGCGAGATCGCAACCCTCTCGGGCGGACAGAAGCAAAAGGTAGCCATCGCCGCCATCCTCGCCATGCGCCCGCGCGTCTTGGTTCTCGACGAGCCCACCGCGGCACTCGACCCCGCCAGCTCCACGTTGGTCTTCGAGACGCTGCGTGAGGCAAACCGCGCACTTGGAATCACCATCGTCGTCGTTGAGCAAAAGGTCGCCCTGCTCTCGGAGTACTGCAACCGCGTGCTCGTGCTCAACCATGGCGAAATCGCGCTGCAGGGCGAGCCACACGAGGTCTTCGCACATACCGACGAGCTCCGTGCCATCGGCGTCGACTGCCCTCGCGTCACGCGCATCTTCAATAGCCTCGAGGCTGATGGCCTGGTAAGCGGTACCCCCTGCTTGGATGTCGATGAGGCCGAGCGCCTGATTTCGGGCATAGTCGACCCCGCACACGTGGCCATCGAAGCCCAGACGCCCGCCGGTTCCCCGCATGCACCGTCGTTGCGCCCTCATGCCAAGGACGCCGAACCCGTACTCACCTTCGACCATGTTGAGTTTGCCTATCCCAATGGCGGAGCCGCCGTACACGACCTTAGCCTGACGCTCTATCCTGGCGAGCTCGTGGGCATCGTCGGCCAAAACGGCGCCGGCAAGACCACGCTCACCAAACTGCTCACAGGCTTGCTTAAGCCCGCCTCGGGCAGCGTGCGCGTCACGGGACTGGATACCGCAGCCGTTCCCACGAGCCGCATCGCTCGCGAGGTCGCGACCCTTTTCCAAAACCCCGACCGCCAGATCTGCAAGGACACCGTGCTCGACGAGGTCGCCTTTGGCCTGGAGCTTACCGGCATCGACCGTGCCGAGGCGCTGCGTCGCGCCCAGCTCGTCATCGACCGCTTTGGCTTGCCGGCCGACGAGGCGCCCTTCTCGCTCTCGCGCGGTCAGCGACAAATGGTGGCGCTTGCCTCCGTCGTAGTGGTTGAGCCCAAGATCGTCGTGCTCGACGAGCCCACGAGCGGCCTTGATTACCGCGAGTGCATGACCGTCATGGAAACAGTGCGCACCATGGCCGAGCGCGGTTGCGCCGTTATCATGGTCTGCCACGATATGGAAGTCGTCTCGGATTTTGCCGAGCGCATTGTGGTAATGGCCGACGGTCGCATCCTCGACCGCGGCCGCACGCACGAGCTATTCTCGAACATCGATCTCATGCGGCGTGCCTACGTGGAGCCTCCTCAGGTTATTGAACTCTCGCGCCGTCTGGCATCTTCCGTCTCGCCCGCTTTTGCGCAGGTGAGCGAGGTCACCGATGTCGTTCGAATTACCAAGGAGATGGTCCACCGTGGTTAACGTCATCGACTACATGCCGGGCGATACGCTGCTGCATCGCCTGAATCCCGTCGTCAAACTGGGCCTCGCTGCCGCCATCATCGTCGGCATCTTCTTGTCCGACACCTACGTGGCGCTACTGGGCTTTTTGGCACTCACCCTTGCGCTGGCTGCCTATGCCGGCGTCGTCGACCGTCTGTTCTCGCTGCTCAAGTTGCTGATTCCGCTCGCGCTTATCATGCTGGTGCTCCAGCTGGCCTTTATGCGCGATGGCAACGTGGTATGGGGTTTTATCACCGACACGGGCCTCATCACAGGATCGAAGGCCTGCCTGCGCCTGCTGGGTGTGGCGTTACCACTCATCCTCATGCTCATGGTGACCAAGCTCAACGACCTTGCCAACGCCTGCGTCGAGGTGCTGCACGTGCCGTATCGCTATGCTTTCACTTTTACCACGGCGCTGCGCTTCGTGCCGGTGTTTGGTCAAGAGATGAACGCCATCATGGAGGCGCAGACCGCACGCGGCGTCGAGTACGACACCAAGAACCCCATCAAGAAGCTTAAGCTCATGCTGCCACTGTGCGTGCCGCTGCTCATCTCGAGCGTGGGCAAGACCGATGCCACAGCCTTGGCGGCAGAACAGCGCGGCTTCTATCTGCGTACGCGCGCCAGCTCGTACAAGCGCTACCCCATCAAGGGCCTAGACATCGCCGTGCTCATCGTCAGCATCGCCCTCATCGCCATCGGCTTCCTGTTCTAGTTCACCACTGACAGCAACCGCCCAACGCAAAAGGCCTCGGCTCGCACCAAACGAGCCGAGGCCTTACTGTTTCACCAGATAAAACCTACCAAAATTAACCTGTCCCTTTTTGACAGGTCGGAAGCTAGAGGCGGTAGGGGGCACCGCTACGGATGATGGATTCGCGCACCAGGACATCCATGGCGTCGAGGGTGATCTCGGGCATCTCTCGGTACTTCTGCAGCACCGAGAGCTCGGTGCAGGCCAGAATGACGCGGTCGCAGCCGCTACGGGCGAACTCCCACATCACGCGGTCGAACTTATCCATATCGGGCTCACGTCCGGCCTTCACATCATCGTAGATAAGCGACATCACATCGTTCTGACGTTTCTCGCTGGGATAGACGACCTCAACACCCGCAGCCTTACATTCGCGGCCGTAGACGCCCGCGCCCACGGTGCCATCGGTGCCCATGATGCCGATCTTATGCACCGGCTCGGCCGGCACACTCAGGTTGGGGTCGAACTCGCACTCCCCCATCACCGCACCCGCAAGGGCATAACGAACCGACTCACGCGGCATGTGGATAATCGGCACCTTCGTAAACGACTGGATCTGGTCGTAGAAGTAGTGCGACGTGTTGCAGGGAATGGCAATGTGCGCACAGCCCAGCGACTCGAGTGCCCGGGCACACTCTTTCATGGTCGCCAGCAGCTTGGCATGCTCGCCGGTCTTAATGGCCAGCGTGCGGTCGGGCATGGTCGACTTGGAGAGCACCACCATGTCGATATGTTCCTGATCGCAGGCAGCAGCCGTATGACGCACCACTTGGTCGTAGTAATACGACGTGGCCTCGGCGCCCATGCCGCCGATAACTCCCAGCTTTTCCATCGCCGCCTCCTTGGTGACGCTTGCGCAATTGCGCGTATCATACCCGCGCCCGCCCGATGCAAACCGGACGGGCGCCGCGCTCATCTACTTGTAATACGTCTTGAACAGCTTGAAGTGGCGCAGCTTGGTGTGCCACATGCGCAGCCAGCGGTTAAAGACAAAGTCGCCCTTCATAAACGAAGGGTCGGCGCCCTTGCCTTCCTTGTCCAGGCGATGCACCTTAGCGCGCAGCTCGGGATCCTTGACGTACTGGTCGACGACGCCCATGGGGACGACCATCCACAGGGCCTCGTCCTGAGCCGTCACAAACTCCGGCTCAAACGGGCGGTTGAACACATACTCGTCCACCACATACTTGGCAACGTTAAAGCCACTGTTGGTGACGTAGTAGTTGCTGCGGCCTTGGCGCGTGTTGAAATCGAAGAACTTAAACGAGCCGTCGCGCTCGTCGTACTTAACGTCAAAGTTGGAATAGCCCACAAAGTGAAGGTCCTCGAGCAACTTGCGCACGCCGCCCATGAGTTCGTCGTTAGGCTCGGTAATGATACAGGCATGGTTGCCGACACCGTGGGGCTGATGCTCCTCGAGCAGCACATGGCCCAGGCACATCATGCGGACCTTACCGTTGCGGTCGGAATAGCTGGTGAGCACGCGCATGTACTCGTCGTTGCCGGGCACGCGATCCTGCAAGATCAGATCGTCGGTGTAGCCGCTGGCATACGAATCGCGAATGACCTGTTCCAGCTCGGCGCGGTCGGCAATCTCATAGGCCTTCTTCTGGCCCTCGAACTCATGCTGCCACCACATGATGCCGTCAGAAGGCTTCAGAATCATCGGGTAAGGAAAATCGATCTGGTCGAGCACTTCGGCAGGCGCCTCACCCTGAGCATTGAGCATCGCCTTGGTAAAGGTAAACGTGTGTGGATAGGGCACGCCATGCTTCTCGCACAGCTCGTAGAAGATCTCCTTCTTCTGGCACTGCTCGAGCATGCTGTAGGGCGCGTAGGGAGCGACGATGTTATCCGCCAGCTCATGAGCATCCTTGGCCTGAGCCACGAGAGCGACATAGTTGTCGCCGCAGCCCACAAGGACAATAGTCTTGTCGGCATGCGCTTGGGCAATGCCGTTGACGGTTTTGAGCATCACGGGCATGGTGTCGATATCCACGTTGGGCGTGTAGTCGATAATCTGGCTGCGGTACGCGGGACCCGTCTGATACTTGCCAAAGACCAGACTCTTGACCTGGTACTCCTCGTAGAAGGCGCGCGCCACCGAATAGGCGTTGATGTCGCCACCAAGCAGCACGGGAATGAACTCGCGCTCTGAAAATTGCAATGCCATGGAAACTTCCTATCATGAACTGCCCACACAACGGGCGGTCTTTGCGCAACTGATTTATTTTAGCGTGCCAAGCCGCCGGCGCCCAAAGCTCCACCGTATCTATGGCAATCGGAGGGGCAAACTCGGCGCAAAGACGGCACTCACCGCTGTACGACAACGGGCAATGAACCTACCGTTGTTGTAGGATTCAACATATTGTCAATCTCGTAAGCGAAAGGCGCACGCGTGCCCCAAGAACATCTGACCGACAACCCCATCCTTGACGCTGCAAAACGCGAGCTAGCGGAACGCTCACAGACAACCGCTCCCCTACGCACCGCCAGCAACGCCTACGAAGGACCCGCCCGCATCGTCTCGATTAACACGTCGGCGCACAAAGGCACACGCAAGTCGCCCGTCTCCGATGGGCACGATACCGTCATTGAACAGTTTGGCCTCGCTTCCGATGCGCACGCCGGGCACTGGCACCGCCAAGTCTCGTTTTTGGCCGCAGAATCAATCCAGACGGCACGGCATCGCGGACTCGATGTGCTCGAAGGCGACTTTGGGGAGAATTTCACCACACAAGGTATCAACTTGCTTTCGCTCCCCTTGGGCACACAGCTCAAGATCGGCAACGACGTTCTGGTCGAGATCAGCCAGATCGGCAAGGTCTGCCACACCCGCTGTGCCATCTACTATCTCGCCGATGACTGTATCTTTCCCCACGAGGGCATTTTCGGTGTGGTGCTTCGAGGCGGAGAGGTGCATGTCGGAGACGATATCCAAACAGTCAAGCTCGGCGACGGCACGTGTTCCTTCACCCCAGCCGAGGCGCTCGAAGAAGTTGAGCAGGCTCGCCGCGAGGGAGCCCTATAGGTGCAAAACCCCATGTTGGAGTAGCCCTTACGGCGTGAATCTGCGATCAGACAGAGTTCCGTAACGTTAAAGTTGAACTCTATGGTTTCTCAACAATTCACTATAACTGCAGGTCAAAGCCAAAGCCTCAAGTTCAACTTGACCCTTTGGAACCTTTAAGGTTCAAGTTGAGGTCGAAAGCAGTAGTAGAATACCGTTCGAACCATAACCTACGATTGATTGCAGAGGGATTGGATGCAGCATTCGAATCATCGCGTCGCAGCGCTCATCGCGTCGAAGCCGGCTCGTATCATCACGAGCGCCGCACTCGCTGTCGCACTGACTGCCACGCCGATGCTCTCCCCCGTTGCGGCGTATGCCGCCTCGCAGGCAACGCAGGATCAGCTTTCCGCCGCGCAGCAAAAAATTGAAGCCGCCACGAGCGCCTACAACAATGCCCGCACCAAACTCGACGACCTGCAAAAGCAGATCGACTCCAACGAGGCGAGCATCGAGGAAATCGAGGCCAAGCTTCCCGAGCAGCAGGCCAAGGCAAGCTCCGCCATGCGCGATCTGTACAAGTACCAGAAGGGTACCAATCCCATCGTGAGCTTCCTGGTCAACGCGCAGAGCTTGGGCGAGTTCATTACCACCTGCAAATACACCAACCAGATCACGAGCTCGAGCGTCGACGAGATCGAAGAGCTCAACAACATGCAAACCGAACTCGAGCAGAACAAGGCCGAACTCCAGCAGGCCAAGTCGCAGCTTGAGGCAGAGCAGAAAAACGCCGAGGATGCGCTGGCGCAGGCACAGCAGCTCCGCAGCGAGGCGCAGGCTAAAGCCGAGCAGGAAAATGCCGCCGAGCTCGCCAAGCTTGAGGCCGATAAGGCCGCTGCTGCCGAGAAGCTCTCGGGCGAGGGCGTAAGCGGCAGCAATTCCAGCAGTCAGGCCACCAACACCAACACCACCATCGACACCACGGTGAACAACGCCAATACCGGTAACTCCGATTACGATTCGTTCATTAATGAGTGGACGAGCCGCATCGACAATTATCTTGCCGGCTCCCCCATGGCAGGCCAGGGCTATAACTTTGCCGTCGCCGCTTGGAATACCGGTGTCGACCCCCGTTGGTCCCCCGCCATCGCCTGCATCGAGAGCACCAAGGGTGCTTATTGCGCCAATTCTTACAACGCCTGGGGCTGGAGTGCCCGCGGCGGCGGTTGGCGCAGCTTTGGCAGCTGGAGCGAGGGCATCTCCGCCCACGTTGCCTATCTGGGCGCCAACTACGGCTCCACCCTTACCCCGGCTGCGGCCAAAAAGTACTGCCCGCCCACGTGGCAGGACTGGTACAACAAAGTCGCCGCTCAAATGAACCGCATCTAAGTGCAACTGCAAGGGGCCCCAACGGGGCCCCTTTCTTTTAGGTAGCGGAGGTATCGACGACGCCGGTCGCATTGGCAACCGCGACTATGACGATCATGCATAGGAGCAGCACACCCAATGCCTTGAGCCAGAGTTTCGCGAGTTTCTTGCCGCGATAGCTGTCGAGCAGCGCGAATCGCCGACGAAGACGGCGCTTATCGAGCAGCGCAAAATGCATAAGCACCATAAGGCCATCGACAAGGAAAAAATACTCGATTATGAGAAGCCACGTCGGGTAGCTTTGGTTTGCTCCGGTGGGATGAAAGACGGCAAAGTGACTTCCGGCAAAGAACACAAGCAGCGAGAAGCAGACGAGCGTATTCCAAATACGCCCCAGAGACTCCGGAACGCGAGAGAGCAGACCGCATGCAGCGGAGGCGGCAGGGCCAGGAGGCCCTGCCGGGTTCTGGAGCCCTTGGGGCGTCAACACCGTCTCCGAGGCCGAAGTACGGACAGGCGCAGGCGCAGAAGGCCGCACGGGGCGACTCAGATCGTATGCCGCGCGCGTCGCCCGTCCCAACGCTTCCGCGCTCGCAAAACGCTTGGCCGGGTCGAGCGCCATCGACATGCAGACGGCATCGGCAAGTGAAGTGGGAATGCCGCGCGCCTCGCATTGCTCGCGCATGTCGAGCCCTGGCTTAGGGTCGACTCCCGTCAAGCAGAAGAACAACAGGGCGCCAAGTGCGTAGACGTCGCTTCGCACGCTCGTCTGCCCAAACCCATACTGCTCGGGCGGCGCATAGGGCCGTGTCCCAAACTTGACGGTGTCGGCATCGGCGCCATCGCGCCATACGCGCGCGATCCCCAAGTCGATAATCACCAGCGATGAAAATGTCAGGCCGTCATTAGGCGTATAGTTGGCACCTGTCACGATGATATTCGACGGCTTGAGGTCGCGATGGATCTCCGGCGCCGACGTCTCCCCCGCCATTGCAAAACCGGCATGGAGCTCACCCACGGCATCGCAAAGGGCAGGATACAATTCACACGCATAATCGGGGGTGGCTCCCAGACGGTCCACCAGCGCCCCGAGTGTCTCCCCTTCGATGTATTCCATAACCACGTTGAGCTCGTCGCCCACACGACGACAATCGACGATTCTGGGCAGGTGCTCAAAACGCCTGCCTGCCCGCTGAGCGGCAAACAGACGCTCGTATGCCCCGCCGATTTGAGCCGAAGCATCGATGCGTTTACGGACAAAGGGGCCGAGCGAACCACCGCCGGTTCCTTCAAAGTACACGAGCTCGGTTGCTTCAACGGACGAGCGCTTAAGTACACGCTCCACGCGATAGCTGTCGTCGCGATCGAGCGACGCCAGGTGCTCGGCAAGCGCTGCGGTCAGTTCGTCATCGGAATATGTTGGGCTCTGAGTATCCATAGCCTCCATCATAGCGCAGGGCGCAGACACCCCATGGCATCCGCGCCCCGTTCGTTTGCATCGTTGTTCGACAGCTCTACCGGCTCAGATATCAGCCGCTAACTCACCGTCTCCTCGCCAAAGCGATACAGCTCCTCGTTGACCTTTTGGAGACTGCACCCGCGATCGATGCAAAAGATGATAATCGCATCGCGGCGGTCCTTGCAGTTAAGGACGCTTACCCCGGCAGCCGTCAGCGCACGGTTGGTCTCTTTGAGCGTCAGCGCCATCGCAAAGGCAATCTGCAGCACCTTATTACGACTCGCATGACGCGCACCGGTAAAGATCTGATAGCCAAAGGTCTCATTGAGATCGGCCATACGAACCACGCGCGAGCGCTCCAAGCCCTTTTCCTGCAGTAGCTGCTTCAGGTAGTCCGAAAGCGACGGGGCGGCAAAGTCGTGTTCTTTGATATAGCCATCGATGTTTGGCGCGTCGAGAAGTTCATTGAGTAACTCGTCAGTCAACTTTTTATCGGGCATACGACTTCACCTCCCCCAGTGCATGCAACATGCTAGAAACCGCTTACGTCCGAACGCTCCCAGCTAGCAACCTGGTCGGGAGACACCGTACCCAGCGCCTCGAACTTCCAGGAGCCGCCCGCCTTCAGATGATTGGTGTTTGCAAGAGCCGTTCCAACCTGGTTGCCATCGGCATCATACAGAACATATTCAATCTGAATGTAGCTCTTTTCCTTGTCCGTGTTATTGGTCAGGGTGCCCGTGATCTTATAGGTAAACTGATTGGAAGTATCTTCAGCCTCGTCAGCAATGGTATACGGTTCTTGCGGTTCTTTTTGCTCCTCAGCCTGCCGTGTCGTCTCGGCAGGTTTTGCCGAATCGCTCGCAGACGAATCGGTTGAGTTGCCGCCCATAGAGCCCACGGCACCGACAATAACCAGCACCACGATGATGCCTAGGACAATCTTACCGATTGGCTTCTTTCCCTCTTTTGCCATTATTCATCCTTCCTACGATCCGGCTACCGTGCCGGTACACAGCACATCGTAGGAAGGATTGAACTTGAATTCATTAGCTGAGAGCTAAGGCTGCGGTAAACGACCAATGCAGTTATCCAAACGCCGAGCAAACGCACTGCGCGCGACCGTCTGCTGGCAGTGCATCAACCCACCGTGACGGATTCCCCGGTAAAGGCACTGATCATCAACAGGACAAAGAAAACAAGGTAGCTGGCACTCAGCAGGTACGCAATGATCAGAAAGACGACCCAGCCGACATTGGTTTTACCGTCGGCACGGCGTTGCTCGCGATTGCGGCAGAGCCAAATCGTCACGCCGATGGCAGTGATAAACAGCACGAGCGCCGCCGCGGCAAGCCCGGCAAGCGCAAACATCACGCCAATGCTCACAGCAATAACCGGAAGCAGCAGCAAACCGCACCCGCATCCACCCGGACTATATACGGCAGACTGTCGGCGTCGTTCCATCGTCACTCCATCACAAGCAATCGTTTATAGACATCGAGGCCTTTGAGTAGGATTTCCTCGTCGAAGAGCATGCTATCGGTATGCAGAGCGCTTGTGGCATAGGCGGGGCAGCCATCCGAATCACTCGGGTTGTCTTGGCCCTCTGGCATACCCGTGCCCAGCAGGAAAAACACGCCCGGCAAATGGCGCTGATAGAACGCGAAATCCTCGGCAATTAACAGCGGCTCCTCCATAAGCTGCAGCCCGGGCAAGGCAGGCGCGACGCTGGCAAATAGCTCGTGGTCGTTGTCGACCGGCGGATAGCCCTCGGCAAAGTCGAGATCGTACGTGCAGCCCGTTGCAGCGCAGGCATCGTCCAGCACGCGGCGCACGCCCTCGCGTGCCCGGTCGAACATGTCGTCTGTAAACACACGCAGGCTGCCGGCAACATGGGCCTCCCCCGCCACCGCATTGCAGACGGTGCCGGCCTGCAGCAGGCCAAACTTACCGATGCAGGGCTCATCGGCACCCAGCTCGTCCATCAGCTCGCGCTCGGCAACCAGGAACTTTGCCGCCGCCAGCGCTGCGTCATGTGATTCCTCGACTGGAACGCCGTAGGTCTTGGCGATATGGATGCTCGTGCCATGGATATGAATGTGCGTCTCGCTCGAGCGCGCCAGCAGCGGACCGGGACAGCTCGCCAGCGTACCGGCAGGAAGATCGGGCCACACGTGAAAGCCAAAGATGCGGTCGACCCCGTAGCGCTCGAACACGCCGCTCTCGCATACCGTCTTAGCGCCACCGGTTGTTTCCTCGGCCGGCTGGAACACAAAAAGCACGTTGCGCTTAATAACGCCCGGCTGCTCACGAATCGTACGGTCGACAAAAGTTGCCGCCGCAAGCGCCATGGCCATGTGCCCGTCGTGGCCGCACGCGTGCATCTTGCCGGGATGCGTCGAGGCAAAAGCGGCGCCCGTCGTCTCCGCAATAGGCAACGCATCCATATCGGCACGAATCGCCGTGGCATGCGAGGCACCCGTGCCAGCGTCGAAGAAAGCGCACACGCAACTAGGGCACGGATGGATCACCTCGCAGGCAAGCGGAGCGAGCACGCCCTCGATATAGGCGATAGTTTGCGGAAGATCGAAGTCGAGCTCCGGAATGCGATGCAGGTCGCGACGATAGCGACGGAGTTCTTGGAGCTCGGTCATGGGGATTCCTTTCATGGGGCAACTCAGTTGTCACCTATTGTGACGCAGGATTGTGGCGCCCTCGTTTCTAGCATGATGCTGCATTTTTTAAACGTTATATACGAATACTCTTGTTTGGTAAAGTGCAACGTGGTAGGGTCTTTACCACTTGATAGAGGCGCGGGCACGAAGAGCCGCGGGCGAGTCGGCAGACTTTGACCCCGCGGGGAGGCGAAACCCGCCGAACTGGGTTTTTCGGGCACGAACAGCCTGGTGGGCCTGCGGGAAACACTCGCAGGACTGTCTGCAGCAATGCGGGAGCGCTATCCGGACATTGGGTCCACGCTATGCGGATTCGATGCGCAGATGGCGCCGTCTGGATAGCGAGGTTTACGGGACATGGCATTGACCCCCAACGAGGCATATGCGGCCAAGCAGCCGTTTGTGGACAAGGAGACACTCGAGCATATCGTCGAGCAGTTCCCCACGCCGTTTCATCTATACGACGAGGCGGGTATCCGCCGCAACATGCAAGAAGTGCGCGACGCCTTTGCGTGGAACCCGGGGTTTAAGGAGTACTTTGCCGTCAAGGCCAACCCCAACCCGGCCCTTATCTCAATTCTCAACGAATACGGCTGCGGCTGCGATTGCTCGAGCTATACCGAGCTCATGATCGCCCGCTCGCTGGGCATCACCGGCCATGACATCATGTTCTCGTCCAACGACACGCCGGCGGCAGACTTTGAGCTTGCCGACAAGTTGGGCGCCATCGTCAACTTCGACGATATCAGCCACATTGAGTTTTACGAGCGCGTCGCGGGACCCATCCCCAAGACGGTGAGCTGCCGTTTTAACCCGGGCGGCCTGTTCCAGCTTTCCAACGGCATTATGGACAACCCGGGCGATTCCAAGTACGGCATGACCACCGAGCAGCTCTTTGATGCCTTCCGCATGCTCAAGGCCAAGGGCGCCGAGGACTTTGGCATCCATGCCTTCCTTGCCAGCAACACCGTCACCAACGATTACTACCCCAAGCTCGCGCGAATCCTCTTTGAACTTGCCGTGCGCCTGGAGCGCGAGACCGGTGCACATGTCGCCTTTATCAATCTGTCCGGCGGTGTGGGTATCCCCTACCTGCCCGAGCAGCAGGCCAATGACATCCACGCCATCGGCGAGGGTGTACACGCGGCCTACGACGAGATCCTGGTTCCCGCCGGCATGGGCGATGTGGCGATCTGCACCGAGATGGGCCGCTTTATGATGGGCCCCTACGGGTGCCTGGTCACCAAGGCCATTCACGAAAAGCGGATCTACAAAGACTATATCGGCGTGGACGCAAGTGCCGTCGACCTCATTCGTCCTGCCATGTATGGCGCTTACCACCACGTTACAGTGATGGGCCAGCCGGGTGGCCCCGACAAGTCCGCAGCTCCCGTCACGAACACGTACGATATCACGGGCAACCTGTGCGAAAACAACGACAAGTTCGCCATCGACCGCGAGCTGCCGCATATCGACATGGGTGACCTGCTTGTAATCCACGATACCGGTGCGCATGGCTACTCCATGGGCTACAACTACAACGGACGTCTGCGCTCCGCCGAGGTCCTGCTGCGCCCCGATGGCGCGGCCGACCTCATCCGCCGCGCCGAGCGCCCGGGCGATTACTTTTCCACGCTCGACGTGCTGCCGTGCGGCCGAGAGCTGCTGGCCAAGTCGCGCGCCGAAAGCGCCCGCCGTCGCGCCCAAGACGAGCGCCTGGCAGTCGCAGCTCAATGGAACAAACGCATCCAGATCGCGGAGGCGAAGGAGAAGAACATGGACATCCGCAATCTCGAGGGCTCAATCGTCGCCCTGGTTACGCCGTTTAAAAAGGACGGCAGTGTCGACTTTGACGCGCTCGAGCGCCTTATCGATTTCCACTTGCAAAATGGCACCGACGCCATTCTCACCCTGGGCACCACCGGCGAGAGCGCCACGATGACCGATGACGAGGACAACTCCGTCGTCGCCGCCGTGGTCAAGCATGTTGCAGGACGCGTCCCCGTCATCGCCGGCTCAGGCTCCAACTCCACGCAGACCATGCTCACCAAGTCGCTTACTTACCAGGGCTTGGGAGCCGACGGCCTGCTGCTCATTACCCCCTACTACAACAAGTCCAACGAAGAGGGTATCTATCAGCACTTTAAGACCGTCGCCGATGCCGTTGACATCCCCTGCATCCTGTACAACATCCCCGGCCGCTGCGGCTGCGGTATCAGCGAGCGCAACGTAGAGCGCCTAGCCGCGCACCCCAACATCATGGGCATCAAGGAGGCCTCGGGCAACGTCGCCTACGCGGCCAAGATCGCCCACCTGCTGTCCGACGATTTCCGCATGTACTCGGGCGAGGATGCACTCACAGTGCCGCTCATGAGCCTGGGCGCTTCGGGCACCATCAGCGTGTGGGCCGACGTGCAGCCGCAGCTTGTACACGACATGTGCCGCGCTTATCTGGACGGCGACGTAGCGCGCGCCCGCGATATCCAGATTGCCGGCCAGCCGCTCATCAACGCCCTCTTTAGCGAGGTCAACCCCATCCCCGTCAAGGAAGCGCTCGCCCAGATGGGCATGATCGAGGCAAACTACCGTATGCCGCTATGCCCCATGGCAGACGACACGCGAGCCGCACTTACCGATGCTCTGAAGGGAGCTGGTCTACTTGATTAAGACCGTCATTATGGGAACGGGCCGCATGGGCTCGCTCATCCGCACTACCGCCGAAGGCATTGTCGATGCCGCCGGGCAGCCCGTTTTTGATATCGTGGCCCAGATTGGCTTCGATTTGAGCGAGCTCGAGAACGCACCGGCTGCCGACGTCATCATCGACTTCTCGAACGTCGCGACCTTCGACGCCGTCGTCGCCTATGTCGAGCGCACGGGCGCGGCGTTGGTCTCAGGCACCACAGGCTACACCCCCGAGCAGATGGACCGCCTGCGTGAGCTGGGCCAGAACACCCGCGTTATGCACTCGGGCAATTACTCCATCGGTATCGCAGCCCTGCGCCATCTGGTAGCGCAGGCTACACGCGAGCTGCCCGGCTTTGACTGCGAAATCGTCGAGACGCACCACAACCAAAAGGTCGACGCCCCCAGCGGCACTGCCAAGCTACTGCTCGACGCCGTCGTCGAAGCCGAGCCCGAGGCAGGCTACCACCCCGTCTATGGCCGCGAGGGCATGTGCGGAGCACGCGATCCCAAGGAAATCGGTATGCACTCGCTGCGCGGCGGCACCGTCGCCGGCGTGCACGAGGTGAGCTTCTTTGGCCAGGACGAGGAGGTCACGCTCACCCACCGCGCCACGAGCCGTCAGATCTTTGTCAACGGCGCCTTGGCAGCCGCGCAGAAGCTCGTCACCCGCGAACCCGGCTTCTATACGTTCGACAAGGTCATGTTTGCCTAACCAGGTATCAACCGAATCCACCCAAAGGAGAGATAGCGAATGAGCAACGCAGCCGAGATGGATGCCCAGGAGATTATCAATTACATCGCCACCGCGCCTAAAAAGACGCCTGTCAAGCTGTATGTGCGCGAGAAACCCGGCATGAAGGTTGCTTGGGGCGACGCACATGTCTACGGCGGCCGTCGCGGCAAGACCGTCTTTGGCGACTGGGACGAGCTCAAAGCCATCCTGGACGCCAACGCCGATTCCATCGATTACTACGACGTCGAGAATGACTGCCGCAACTCCGCCGTCCCCATGCTCGACCTTAAGGGCATCAACGCCCGCATCGAGCCGGGCGCGATCATCCGCGACCGCGTCGAGATTGGCGACCGTGCCGTCATCATGATGGGCGCCATCATCAACATCGGCTCCGTTATCGGCGAGGGTTCCATGATCGATATGGGCGCCGTGCTGGGCGGTCGCGCCACCGTGGGCAAGAACTGCCACATCGGCGCCGGCACCGTGCTGGCAGGCGTTGTGGAGCCCGCCAGCGCCACGCCCGTCATCATCGAGGACGATGTCATGATCGGCGCAAACGCCGTGGTCCTGGAAGGCGTGCACGTGGGCAAGGGTGCTGTAGTTGCCGCCGGCGCCGTGTGCGTCGAGGACGTCCCCGCCGGCGCCGTCGTGGCCGGTGTCCCCGCCCGCGCCATCAAGATGCGCGACGAGAAGACCGACAGCAAGACCGGCCTGGAAGAGGGCCTGCGCCAGCTTTAATAGTTACGGCGTTTTACCAAACGCCGTAACGGCCCGACGCTGCAAACGCCCCTAAGCGGCAATCTGACGTTCAATCGTCGGTCGCGTACCGAAGTACGCTTCCCTCCTCTTTCACGTCACCTTGCTCGCTTAGGGGCGTTTTCGCTGACGTGAGCTCAACCTGCGGCGCAATGTCAGCAACCAAGCCGAAAACAAAAAAGGCCGAAGTCCCGAAGGGCTTCGGCCTTTGCTTTCTCGCTGTAGGCGCAACGCAACTTATCGATTCTCGATGCTACCGATATTTTTGAGCTCGATGGAGATGAGGCCGTTAGGCTCATTGACGAACTCGATGTACTCGGAGTTGGAACCCATCTCGGCCGGGAAGCTGATCTCGATACCCGTGTCGGTACGGATCTTATGATTGCGCACCGCCGCGCGTTCGACCTGCTTGCGCTCCACGGGCACACGCTCAGGCACCTTCTCCTCGGTCAGTGCCGCGCGCACGCTCTCCTTGATGACCGGCTCGTCCTCAAAGACCTCATCGACGATATCCCAAGGCGGCAGCTCCTCGTCATCCTCGACTTTCTCGGCAACGGCAGCCTTAACCTTGGCGAGCGCCACGGCCGTATTGGCACCGTGCTCCTCGGCGACTTCCTCGACCACACGCGTCACGGTGTCGATGACCTCCTTGCCCGATACGCCCGTGTCGCACTGCAGCAGGCCATCGGGGATAAGCATACGGTCCTCGCCGGCAATCTTGCGCTTCATGTCCACGTAGCCGATCTCCATGGTGCTCGCACGCACGATGGCATAGCTTGGAACCTTTTGCGAGGGGTTTGGCAGAATAGCGTAGTGGCGCGCGATGTCGTTGCGCACCTCCCCCTCCTCGCGGCCCACCTCGTGCATAAAAGCCTGCTTGGAGCCCAGCAGCATCACGGCAAACCAGCGGGCATCCTCATCGTCGTCAAAATCAGCCACGAGCACATCGGTAGACTCGGCTTTCTCGGCTTTGGTGAGCTCGGAGGAGATAAACTCCGCAATCTGCTGCGACAGGTCCACGAACTCGCGCTCGCCAAAGAAATAGCCCTTGAGCTCGCCGCCGAATGCGGAGTTCTCGGCAAACGTGGCGCGTTTATTGTCGGCCGAGGTGCGTGCGCGGCGCAGATGCGTGGTTACAAAATTGCGCACGGTACGGCTTTCGATATCGAGCTCGCGCTGGCTCATAACGTTGACGGCCGAGTCAAAGTCCAGGATATGCAGGATTGCGTGATTGATTTTCATATACGGCATTCCGTTCTAGATCGAATTGAGCACGAACCAGTATAGCGGTCGAGCCTGCCCCAAGCGTATCGAAGATTGGTGCATCGGGGACAGGTTGCTTTGCACCAATGGCTAGCGCAGGAGCTCGGACTGCCAAGCCTCGAGCTGTTCTGCCAAGCTCTTGCCGGCAGCGGGCATGTCGATCTGGGGACGTTTGGGCAGAAGCGCACATTTTAGGATTGCCGCGATGGTCTGCGAGACAAAGCGTCGCGTATCCTTGTCAAAGCCTTGCGCAGCCTGGAGCATCACGGGCAGGCTCTCGCGCAGATTCCCAGCGATATCCGCAAACCGCTCAGCACCCGTTGCCTCAAACACGGAGAACAACGCATCTACAAAACGCTCGCGCTCGTTAGGCGACACCGCAAGCAGCATCTCGCGAATGGAGCCATCAACGTATCGAGCACCGGCGGACAGGCGCTCACAGTACACGAAGTCGCGACCATCAACCACCCAGCTAAAGGGATTATGCTGAAGCAGGCTGAACTCGGTGCTCTCAACGATGGCATAGTCCTCCTGTGTCTCGAACATCATGCCAAAGATCGACGACCGAGGTAGCGTCTTGTCGATTCGACCGGATAGATCGGCGAAGGCGTTGCCGCTCAGAAACTCCTCGACGAAGCCCGGACCATCATGGGAATACGCCCGTTCGATTCGCTCACGGGCGACATCGGGGCACATCGCCGCACCGTACACCGCAAGGTTTCCACCCTTGGAATGACCTCCGCACAAAAGCGGCCCGTCAATCGCATCCGCCGCCTCGTCTACATAACGCGCCGCGGATTCCTGGGCCGGCACAGGACACCGGAACGCCATGTTAAAGTCCTCTTTCCAGCCCACAATCGTGCTGTCGGTCCCCCGGAAGGCAAGATAGCTAAACCCCGCCGGAAATCGGAACGTCATGGCCGCAAACTGCTCCGTTGTCTCGGCATCACTCACGCTACGATAGCCGCAAACACGAACGCCACGGTAGCGAGGGCTTGCTGCCACAGCCTCCAACAGGGCACGACTCCCCTCCGGATCCCACAGGTCGCCAATCATGTCTTGGTAGCACTCGGCGCGCAGCAGCTCGCGTACGTCTAGGCCCTGCCAGTTCGTCAGCTCCGCCATATCACCCGGCAAACGCAAATAGGACAACCACGCAAAGACCAGGCTATCCACCGCGCAGAACGGCCGTTCCTCAAACGGATCAAACGCTGTCTGGGCATAAGTCAAAAAATTAGGCGAATCCGACATGGCCCTCCCATCAACTATGGTGCATTGGGGTCAGGTTACTTTGCACCAAAAAGGCGCCCGGGCCGTGTGGACCCGGACGCCTTCATTGTAGCTTTTCGCTCTAGCGAGCTTGATTTAGCAGGAGAAGTCGACGCTGTCGATGATGTCCTTGAGGGCCTTGGCGGAGGCGGTGAGCTCATGCTGCTCGTCATCGTTCAGCGGCACGGGGACGCGGCAGACGACGCCGTCGCGGCCAACGACCGTCGGCATGGAGATAGCCAGATCGGACAGGCCATACTCGCCCACCATGAGCGAGGAAACGGGCAGAACGGTCTGCTCATCGCGCATGACAGCGGTGCAGATGCGCTTGACGGCCATGGCGACGCCGTAGTAGGTGGCGTGCTTCTTCTCGATGATGGTGTAGGCGGAGTTCTTGACGTCCTCGGCGATACGCTTCTCGGCAGCCTCGTGCTCCAGATGACCGTGAAGCTCGCAGAAGGTGTTCAGCGGAACGCCAGCAACCTGAGCGCTGGACCAAGCGACAAACTCGGAGTCGCCGTGCTCGCCCATGACATAGGCCTGGACATCGCGCGGGTCAACCTCGACGTGGGCACCAAGCATCTGCTGCAGACGGCCAGTGTCGAGCACGGTGCCGGAGCCGATGACATGGCCCTCGGGCAGGCCGGACATCTTGATGGCAGCATAGGTCAGAACATCAACCGGGTTGGAGACGATTAGCAGAATGCCGTCGAAGCCGGACTTCTTAATCTCGGGGATAATGGACTTAAAGATGTTAACGTTCTTGTTGACCAGGTCCAGGCGGGTCTCACCGGGCTTCTGGGCAGCGCCAGCGGTGACGACGATCATGGCGGCGTCGGCGACATCGGAATAATCGCCGGCGTAGATCTTCATCGGCTCGGCAAACGTCATGCCGTGCGCGATATCCAGAGCCTCACCCTCGGCGCGGTTCTTGTCCACGTCGATGAGGACCATCTCGGAGAACAGACCGCTCTGCATCAGAGCGAACGCCGAAGACGAACCGACGAAGCCGCAGCCGACAATAGCGACCTTCTTCTCGTTAACCATTAGAAACTCCCATCTCTCTCCACAAACAAGCCGCCCGGGAACGACCCGAGCGGCTTGCCGTAATCCCAATACATCCAATCGGGACTTTGATTATGCTCCTATTCGCAGCCAAAAATCGACCGTTTACCGAAATTGTTTGCAGAATTCGTAAAATAACTGCACGAAATCGGTTTCGAGCTATTGACGAGTCGAAATAGGTTTCTAATACAGGCCCGCCTCGCGAATGGCCTCGACAGCCAAAGCGATCTGATCGGGCGGCAGGACCAGCGCCATGCGCACGTGCCCCTCGCCCGAAGGGCCAAAGCTCGCGCCCGGCGTCACCACAACGCCGGCCTTCTCCATGAGCTCCTCGCAAAACGCCATGGAATCGGTGCGACCACCGGGAAGCTTGGCCCACACAAACATAGAGCCATGCGCGTTGGGACGCTCCCAGCCCAGGCCCTCAAGACCGTCGCACAGGGCATCGCGGCGTTCCTGGTACTTCAGACGCTGCGCCTCGACCTCATCGCGCGGACCGTTCAGGCACGCGATGGCGGCCTTCTGAATCGGGAAGAACATACCAAAGTCGATCTGGCCGCGCAGCTTGGCAAAGGCAGAGACCACATCCTCGCGACCGACCAAAAAGCCGATGCGGGCACCGGTGACGTTAAACGACTTGGAGAGCGAGAAGAACTCAACGCCCACCTCGAGCGCGCCGGGATACTGCAAGAAGCTGCCGCCGGGCTCGCCGTCAAACACGATGTCGGAGTACGCGTTATCATGGACGATCAACAGATCATGCTCGCGGGCAAAGGCGATAATCTCCTCGTAGACCTCGGGCGTGCCCACCGAGCCGACCGGGTTCGCGGGCAGCGACACGATCATGTACTTGGCACGATCGGCAACCTCGGGATCGATACCCGCCACATAGGGCAGGTAATTGTGCTCGGCAACCAGCGGATAGTATTCGAGCTTGGCATCGGCGATCTTGGCACCCGCCTCAAAGACCGGGTAGCACGGATCGGGAACCAAAATGGTGTCACCCGGATCGAGCAGGGCAAGACCCAAATGGCCCACCCCCTCCTGCGTGCCGTTGCACGACTGCACCATAGACGGCGTAATGCCCGAAACGCCAAAGCGACGCTCATAGTAATCGCACACGGCCTGCTTGAGTTCGGGCAGGTCGCGCAGGGCATACTTCCACATCTCGGGATCTTGGGCTGCCTGCGTGAGCGCCTCGACCACATGGTCGTACGGCTTAAAGTCGGGCGTGCCCACGCTCATGTTGTAAATGGTCTTGCCCTGAGCCTTCAGCGCGAGAAGCTTGTTGTTGAGCGAGGCGAAGACCTCCGCGCCAAAGCGGTCGAGACGCTGCGATGCCTGCATGGTGCCACCTTTCGATATGAAAAACGCGGCGCTCCGACAAGAGCGCCGCGCGATACGGGCCATCAGATTGCAAAAGTGTAACGCTTGCAACCCCCGTATTGGTTCAATTTAGCCAACCTTAGTCAACTGGATTGAGCGCGTCGATCTGCGCAAGCCACAGACGCGAGCTAGCGTCACTCGGCATACGCCAATCGCCGCGCGGGCTGAGCGTCACCGAGCCCACCTTGGGACCATCGGGCAGGCAGCTGCGCTTAAACTGCTGGGCAAAGAAGCGACGGTAGAACGTACGTAGCCACGTGTGGACGGTCTTGGCGTCGTAGACGCCCTCGAAGCTCTTGAGCGCCATGCGGTAGATCTTGCCCGGCTCAAAGCCAAAACGCAGCAGGTAGTAGAGGAAGTAGTCGTGCAACTCGTACGGGCCCACCAAATCCTCGGTCTTCTGCGCAATCTCGCCGTCGCCCGTGGGCGGCAGAAGCTCGGGGGACACCGGCGTATCGAGGATATCGAGCAAGACCTCGGCAATGCGCCCGCCAAAGACATCGGCGGCATAGCGTACCAGATGGCGCACAAGCGTCTTGGGCACGCTCGCGTTGACGGCGTACATGCTCATGTGGTCGCCGTTATAGGTAGCCCAGCCGAGCGCCAGCTCCGACAGGTCGCCCGTGCCAATGACAAAACCGCCAGCCTGGTTGGCCAGATCCATCAGAATCTGCGTACGCTCGCGCGCCTGGCTGTTCTCGTAGGTCACGTCCTGCACAGCTGGATCATGCTCAATGTCCTTGAAGTGCTGCTCCACAGCCGCGTGGATCGAAACCTCGCGGAAGCTCACACCCAGGTCGCGAGCGAGCGACTCGGCATTCGACTTGGTGCGATGCGTCGTGCCGAAGCCGGGCATGGACACGGCTGTGATACCAGTGCGCGGCAGCCCCAGTGCATCGAAGGCACGCACGGTCACAAGCAGCGCTAGCGTGGAGTCCAAGCCGCCCGAAAGGCCGATAACCGCAGCCTTGGTACCCGTGTGGGCAAGGCGGGTCTTGAGGCCCGCAGTCTGCAGATCGAGGATCGTCTCGCAGCGCTCGGCCAAGTCGCCGTGGTCGGCCGGCACAAAGGGCGCGCGCGGGAAAACGCGGTCGATATCGCAGGCATCGCGCAGGACAGGTTCTTCGGCCAGCACGCCCTCAAACGAAAACTCAACGGTCGTGGCCTCCGGCGCATCGTCGGTGCGCGCCCACGTCGTCGAGCGACGGCGCTCGGCAACCAGGCGGTCAAGGTCAACGTCGGCGATGGCCATATCGCAGGTAAGCAGTTTGGTGGCGGCGAGCTTGGAGCCATTTTCGTAGATAAGGTTCTCGCCCGCAAAGACCATGTCGGTCGTGGACTCGCCCTCGCTCGCGTCCGCGTAGGCATAGGCGCAGTACAGGCGTGCGCTCTGGTTAGAGATGAGGCTGCGGCGGTAATCCGCCTTACCGATAATCTCGTCCGAAGCCGACGGATTGAGGATCACCGTCGCACCGGCAAGCGCCATCTCGGTCGAAGGGGGCGCCGGCACCCACAGGTCCTCGCAGACTTCAACGCCCAGCACCATATCCTCGGCACCCTCATCACAGCAGCGGTAGACAAGCCCCGAACCCAGCGGAACCGGACCCTGACCGGCAAATTCAACCCACACGGGATCCGCAGGCGACGGAGCAAACCAGCGACGCTCATAGAACTCGCCATAGTTGGGCAGATACTTCTTAGCCGTAAGACCCAAAAGCTCACCCGCACAGCACACGGCGGCGCAGTTGTAGATGTTTTCAGCCACCGCAACGGGCAAGCCAACGGTAAAGACGATCGGCAGCTCACGGGTTTCATCGAGGATGTGCACCAGCGCTGCTTCGCAGGCATGCAGCAGCGTGCGGTTATGGAACAGATCGGCCGCGGTATAGCCGGTCAGGTTAAGCTCGGGCAGTACCAGCGCGCGAACGCCACGCCCGGCAGCATCGCGAACAGCCGCCAGCGCAACCTCGGCATTGCCCTCGACATCGGCCACGCGAATCCGCGGCGAGGCCGCCGCCACACGCAAAAAGCCATCAGACTGAGAAAGGTGAAGATTCATAAGAATGCTCCCGTGCGTAAACGCTATTCAACACAATTAGCAAGCCCTATTGTAGTTCAACCGCCGGGTGGAACCGCATCCCACCAACTTGGTGAGCAATTGATGAGTTGATGGTATCTGTTAAATGTCACGTACGATTCACATCTGGTGGGTACCCTGATGGCTACACGAAACGAAGCAGATTTACACCGGGAGGACCCCGTATGACAACCAAGTACACCGACGCGCCGCGCACGCGCGTCATGACGCCGGCATCGCTCAACAACGGCGTACACGAGAACCATTCCATTGGACAGACCATGGCCATCGCGCCCAAAAAGGGCCTGTTCGACGACATTTCCATTCCCCAGATCATCGCCGGCGCCGCAGCTGCCGCCACGAGCGTGGCGCTTGCTTCAAAGATCGGCATTGCCGGCTCGGTGATTGGTGCCGCTGTGAGCTCAGTCATCACTGTTGTGTCCTCGCAGGTCTATCGCCACTTTATCTCCGCCAGCGCCGAAGCAATCAAGGGCACGCATGCCGCTGTCGACTACCCTGCCGGCGCCTACGAGCCCGTTGAGCCCGATGTCGAGGAGCACCTAGGTGGCGCCGCGACCACGCAGGAGATGCGCCAGGTTGCGGGACGCGCGACCACGGCGCGCGTCGCCCCCAACAGCCTGCGCGCCAAGGCGGCGGCAGAGCGCAGCCAGACACAAAAGAAGGTCATCGTCTTCTCGATCGCCATCGCCATCGTCGCGGTCATCGCCTGCGCCGGCGCCATCCTTATCACCACTGCCGGTGAGGGTCTGGGCGAGCGTCCCGAGCCAATCCTGTCGTCGCGCACGACCGAGAGCGATGCAAATGGCAACACTCAGCCGCAGGATCAGCAGGCACAGACGGACGACACGCAAGACAGTCCTACCTCTGCCAATTCGTCCTCGAACACCCAAAACCAATCGCAGGGCACCGATTCCTCTATGGCCAACAGTGGCACGCCGTCCGGCACGACCGACTCAAGCCAAACGACTGACGGTTCACAGCCGAACACGGGAGGCCAGACGAGCGACACCACGTCGGGAACGGGCACGGCAGACAGTAACAACACCAACAGCTCGAGCGGAACCGCTTCCGGCACGGCATCTGACAACTCGAGCCAAGGCACGGCATCGGGCAACTAAGCACGTTTGCCTCTCATAGATAACCGACCTGTACAACGGGCGCGAATCGAAAGCGGTTCGCGCCCGTTTGCCTTGGGCGCCGCCATGGCGAACGCCATGCGATGGTAAGATGCTTTACATGTGTAAAGAGGAGATTTGCCATGAGCAAGACAATAATTAGGCCCACGCTTTCGCTGGGTAACCACATCTATCTGTATCGCCTGCTGCGCGATGCGATTGGATGTGGCAAGCAAACGTTTATGACGCAGGTCGAGGAGGCGCTCGCCGCTGGCGACATGACCGCTTATGACCTGGGCTTCGAGTCCACGCGCGAGTTGCTCGAGGAACTCGACGACTGCATTAAGCTGACCGTCTTTAAAGGCGGCCGCCTGTATGCCACGGTCATCGCCAACGAGGCCTGGGATGCTGCGCTTGCCAAGGGCGAGGACAAGCCCAAGACCGCCAAGGGCGCCAAGCAGTCCTACAAAAAGAAAAAGCGCGGTGAGAAGGACCTCAAGGCCGTGCGCCCCAAGCACGTTAAGCGTCCCGAGCCCGAAGCCATGGTTGAAGCCGCGCCGGAACCCGAGCCCGAGACAGAGATCGAAGTCGCTATTGAGGTAACGGCAGAAGCCGAAACCGAAATCGCCGCCACGACCGATCCCAAAGTCATATCCGAGCAGGAAGCCACTGTGGAGCTCAACGAAGCGCCCAAGTCGACAACCGAAGAAGCCGCTGACCAACCCGAGCCGCCTGCGTTCCAAAACAGCGATGTCTTTGGCGACGAGGCCGAGGACGATCAGTCCGACGAGCCCACAGATCAAGACGCTACCGAGTCGGCGCCGGAACCCGAGACGCCGCAGCCCGCCATCTCGCTCACGGTCGTCTATGACCCCGAGAATGCCAATGCCGGCATCACCACCATGGCATCCACGCCCATCGAGGCAAAGTCGAGCGTCGAGAATGAGAGCGCGACGCAGGTTGAGGTTGAAACTGAAGCTGCAGACGCGCCCGTCACCGTGAAGCCCGCAGATTCCACAATCAAGCCGAAGACGACGCTGGAGTTCGCACCCGTCATCGAATCCGTGCCCGCCTCTGCTTGCGACCAAATTCCCGCACCGGCACCGGCTTCGGTACTCGCAGAGGCCCCAACCCCCGCACCCGTAGCGCCCGCCATCCCCGAGGACTTCCCCGTCGATTTCGCAACCGAGGTCTTCTGCCCCGGCCCGCTTCTGCACCAGCTGTCGACCTATCTCCCCTACGGCGCCGATACCCTCGGCATTGTCGGCGAGTACTACTGGATCGCCCGCGAGCGCGGTACCATCGAGGCCGCGCGAAACCGCGCAAGCTTCCCCCTGCGCTACACGCAGGCCGGCGAGCGCCGCGAGGTTGCCGTGCGCATCCGCCGCAATACCACCGGTGGCCTCGGATCCACCTGGGCCATCGATAAAGTCGAGCCTTCTACCAAGTAACAAAAAGGGACGATAACCCCAAGGTTATCGTCCCTTTCTCGTTAGGTCACCTGAGCTCGACTAATCGCGCGTGAGCTTGCGGTGAATACGATGCGGCTGGGCTGCGTCCTCACCCAGGCGCTCGATACGGTTGGCCTGATAGGCCTCAAAGTTGCCCTCGAACCAATACCAGTTGCCCGGATTCTCGTCGGTGCCCTCCCACGCCAGAATGTGCGTGGCGACGCGGTCCAGGAACATACGATCGTGGCTAATGACCACCGAGCAGCCCGGGAACTCGAGCAGCGCCGCCTCGAGCGAGGACAGCGTCTCGACGTCGAGGTCGTTCGTGGGCTCGTCGAGGAGCAGCAGGTTGCCGCCCTGCTTGAGCGTGAGCGCCAGGTTCAGACGGTTGCGCTCGCCACCGGAGAGTACGCCAGCGCGCTTCTGCTGGTCCTGGCCCTTAAAGCCAAAGCTCGCCACGTACGCGCGGCTGGGGACCTCGGTCTCGCCGACCATCATGTGGTCCAGACCATCCGAGACGACCTCCCACAGGTTCTTGTCGGGGTCGATGCCAGAACGGTTCTGATCGACATAGGAGATCTTGACGGTCTCGCCCACCTCGAGCTCGCCCGAAGTCAGCGGCTCCAGGCCCACGATGGTCTTGAAGAGCGTAGTCTTGCCCACACCGTTGGGGCCGATGACGCCCACGATGCCGTTACGCGGCAGGGTGAAAGAAAGGTCGTCGATGAGCACGCGACCGTCGAATTCCTTGTGCAGGTGATGGGCCTCGAGCACCTTGTTACCCAAACGCGGTCCAACGGGAATGCGGATATCGGTCCAGTCGAGCTTCTGGCTTGCGCGGGCCTCGGCCTCCATCTCCTCGTAGCGAGCCAGACGGGCCTTGTTCTTTGCCTGGCGAGCCTTGGGCGAGCTGCGTACCCACTCGAGCTCGGCCTCCATGCGCTTGGCGAGCTTGGCGTCGCGGTTGCCCTGCGCCTCGATACGGGCGGCCTTGGTCTCCAGATACGTGGAGTAGTTGCCCTTGTAGGGATAAAGGTGACCGCGGTCGACCTCGCAGATCCACTCGGCAACGTTATCCAGGAAGTAGCGATCGTGCGTGACGGCAAGCACCGCGCCCTGGTAGTTGTGCAGGAAGTGCTCGAGCCACAGGATCGACTCGGCGTCCAGGTGGTTCGTGGGCTCGTCGAGCAGCAGCAGGTCGGGAGCTTCGAGCAGCAGCTTGCACAGGGCCACGCGACGGCGCTCGCCGCCGGAAAGTACGTTGACCGGCATGTCGGAATCGGGCAGCTGCAGGGCGTCCATGGCCTGGCCGAGCTTGGAATCGATATCCCAGCCGTCGGCGGCGTCGATCTCGTCCTGGAGCTTTCCCATCTCGGCCATGAGGGCGTCCATGTCGCAATCCGGGTCGCACATCTCCTCGCCGATCTTGTTGAAGCGATCGACCTTGGCGATCATGTCGCCAAATGCCATGCGCACGTTCTCGATGACGGTCTTGTCGTCGTCGAGCGGCGGCTCCTGCTGCAGGATACCCACGGTGTAGCCGGGAGTGAGCCTGGCATCGCCGTTGGAGACCTCCTCGATGCCGGCCATAATCTTGAGCAGGGTCGACTTGCCCATACCGTTGGGGCCCACGACGCCGATCTTGGCACCGGGGTAGAAGCTCAGGGTCACGTCGTCAAGGATCACCTTGTCGCCATGGGCCTTGCGAGCCTGATACATCTGATAAATGAACTCCGCCACAGTCATTTCTCCTTATCTAGCTGCGGAAATCTTCTCCCCCTCTCCGTTTTGGAAAAAGCGGAGAGGCAGTTCGCGCGTTCTAATAAAAAGGGGCATGGTTGCCCACACCCCCTAATACTACCTGGGAAAAGTCCCCCGGAACATACTATGAACTGCGTACGCTAGTTTTCCGCAACCTTAACGAGCGGCTCGCTGCGATTTGCGCCACAACAGATACGAGTAGACGTAGACGGCTCCAACCGAACCAAACGCCAGAACCGCAATCACCGCGGCGACGACTTCACTCGAAAGCACGCTGCCTGCCACGCCCATCACAATCAGGCCAATACCCAGCACCATAAAGCAGGCGCCGCCAAAACGCTGCGTACGGCGCCAGTTCTCGGGATCGGCAAGCGCCCAGGGTGTCTTGATACCGAGCGTATAGTTCTGCTTCACACGCGGCAAGTAGTTGCCTACGCCGATGAACAGCAAACCGACAACACCGGAAATCAGCACGTTGACCGAACCGACCGCCGGCACCACGCCCCAGACCGTAAGCTCTCCCAGCCAGCTTATGGCGCACATGAACAAGGTGAAGGCGATTACGAAGCCCTGGTAGAACTTGCCCGAGGTTCGATATGCCTCACCTTTGGGGTCGATGCGCGGCACCACGCAGAACATTGCGAGAAGCGCCAGAGGCAGCGCGCCGAGCGCGGAGGCCATCCAGCTAGGACCCCAACCGTCGACGGCGCCGTTCGCGCCCCAGTGCGTGGGAATCTGCGCAGGCAAGCTCGGCATCACCATGAGGTGCGCTACGACATTGGCGGCGCACAGAGCGACCAGCGCAATCCACACGCGCGACGATACCCCCGTGGGGTGAATGCCCTTGTTTTCGTTATTCATCCTTATCACCTTCAGTGTTTGTAAAGCCCATAAACCAGCCAATTAAATCCTGCATGACGGTGGTGTTTAAGCTGTATACGATGTTTTGGCCATGGCGCTCGTCGGTCACCAACCCGGCATTTTTGAGCGTCGCCAAGTGATGGCTTAGCGACGGCTTACTGATATCGAAATGCTCGGCAAGCTCCCCCGCCGTGCAATTGCCCTCGCGCAGCAACTCCAAAATGCGCCGTCGCGTTGGATCGGCAAGCGCCTTAAAACCCTCTCCCGGCATAAGACCTCCTCTCATCATCTCTCATGACGCGCACACTATACTCGATATTTAGATGTTTGTCTAACTATCTAATCTTATACTCAAAAAAAAATAGCCGCCTCCGCGTAATGCGAAGACGGCCACTTCTCACGCTACAAACGTGTTTCGGAGTTGGCCAACCCGCTGCAACGGGTGCCATCTGCTTCAATCTTATGCGAATCCCGATCCCATTTCAACAAACCCCAAGGGCTCAAATGAAATCGCGATAATACCTATAATGACGATAGCTAAAACACGATTCGCTTCCCCATCGGAGGATGTCTATGACCGAAAACGCTACTGCTCTCGTCGAGACGCGCGATACCAAGCTCGAGATCATCATGGGCCGCGAGGCACTCGATAAGCTCGCCGATGCTACGGTGTTGGTGCTCGGCTGCGGAGGCGTGGGCTCCAACTGCTGCGAGGCACTCGCCCGCGGCGGCATTGGTCATTTCGTCATTCTGGACAAGGACATCGTCGCGCCCAGCAATATCAATCGCCAGGCTATCGCCTTTCACAGCACCATCGGCAAGCGCAAGGTCGATGTTATGGAAGCCATGATCCACGACATCAATCCCACCGCCACCGTTATCAAACGCACCGAATACCTGCTGAGCGACAACATTGACGAGTTCTTCGCGAGCGTTTTGGAGCAGACGGACGGCAAGCTCGACTACGTCGTCGACGCCATCGACACCATCTCGGCCAAGCTCACCATTGCCAAATATGCTCAGGACCACGACATTCGTTTGGTTAGCTCCATGGGCGGGGCCAACAAGCTCCATCCCGAGTGCCTCCGCTTTGCCGACATTTTCGATACGGTACGCGACCCCATGAGCCGCATCATGCGCAAAGAATGTAAGAAGCGCGGAATCAAGAGTCTGCACGTGCTGTTTAGCTGCGAGGAATCGGTTAAGACCCAACCCCGCGACCCGTCCAACATCCACGAGCGTACCGAGTTGGGTACCGCTAGTTTTATGCCGCCCATCATGGGTCAGATGATTGCCGGCGAGGTTATCCGCCAGATCAGTGGACGCGGCACCGAGCGTGTGCGCGCCGACGGCCAACGCCTGGACTAGCGGAGTGCGCCGAGATGGAGCCCCGGTTATTTGATGCACACTGCCATCTTGATTTGATGGCTCACCCGGACGCCGTTGCCGATGAGGCGACGGCACTGGGCTTGGGCCTATTTGATTGCGGCGTCGATCCACGTGACTTTTCGGCCGCAAACGAGCGCGCCCATCGCCAACCAAGCATCATCGCCGGCATTGGGCTTCACCCCTGGTGGCTTGCCGACGGTCGCTGCGGTCCTGCCGAAATCAATCTGCTTTGCGAAGTTGCAGCCCAAGAGCGCTACATCGGCGAGGTGGGACTCGACTTTTCTGCGCGCTTTGCCGGAAGCGAGCCGCTGCAAACACAGGCACTTGACCGGCTCTGCGAGGCTCTCGCGCAACATCCTCTTACCGGGCGTGTGATATCAATTCACGACGTTCGTTCGGCAGGAGCCGTACTGGACGTCCTCGAATCGCATGGACTACTCATCCCAAACCCCGACTCCCCCGCTATCATCTTCCACTGGTTTAGCGGTACTTCGGACGAACTCGTCCGCGCGCGTAATGCGGGCTGTTATTTTTCCGTGAACGAGCGGATGCTCGCCACCAAGCGCGGTCGCGAATACGCCCGACAGATCCCACTCGATCGTTTACTGCTCGAGACCGATGCGCCGGCGGAGGCAAACACCGAAACAAGCGCACAGTCGCTTATCAGATCGCTCACATGGACCTCAGAACGCATCGCCTCACTCAAAAACCGCGACGCAGAGTGCATCGAGTCGGCAGTTTTAGCAAATGCGCACTCTGTTTTTGACCTTCGCTAGCCCCGGTGGGCAAAAAATGCCAAATATGAGTACTGTTGCAAATCCAGTCACATTATTTTACGGCAAAATAGTGCCTTGATAATGTACAGCTGGTAGCGCGCAGAGATGTGGTGTAAGAGGCGGGGCATGCCCCGCCTCTTCTCTTTCTTGAAAGGGAGGGGACACCGCCTAGAATTCGTCGTTGGAGTA
>JAGZQF010000001.1 GCA_018382295.1 Collinsella sp. | reverse complement strand
GTCGAGGCGGCATAGGATATCAACCGTATTCCAGATTCTAGGACGCCGGGCCGACTCGCTTCGGATGGGGCTCTACACCAACTTTCTCGACACTACCCGCATGGACGTGCCCACCTATTGGGACGGCGGCAGCCATGAGAGCATCTGCGACCCGTCGCGCGCGGCATGGGGCAGCTACTGCAGCCTGGGCACCGCGGGCCACGACTTTACCTTTGACTTCACGGCATCGGGCACGTACCGCATCCACTTCTACTTTATGGACAACGACAGATACGGCCCCCAAAACGACAAGGGGATCTACTACCTGCGCACCACGGCGGAGGTGACCGTAAACGACGCCGCCCGCCCAAGCGTCACGCAGATCGTCAACAACGCCGTGGCCCAGTGCAGGCAACAGACAAACGGCTCGGAATACGACATGGCGCTGTGGCTCCACGACTGGACGCTCGACCGGCTGGAGTACGACCACAGCCTCAACTGGTGCTCGGCCGAAAGCGGCCTCACGCGCCACCAGGGCACCAGAGAGCTACCAGCGCATCTACTCCAAGCTCCTTAACGCAGCGGGCATCGCCAACGGCCGCATCGCCGGCAACGGCCATACCTGGAACGCCGTAAAGATCGACGGCAAATGGTGCCAGATGGACCTAACCTGGGACGACACCAACGACAACTGGTATGGGGACCTGGACCAGCGCCTTGCCGTTGCGCGTGCGGTCTGCTCCGACTCCCCCGTGCTTCTGCTCGATGTATGCACATCGGCCCTCGACCCCAAGACCGAGCGAGAAATGCTGGACCGCATGCGAAATCTCGGTCATACCGTCATCATCGTCACGCATCGATCTGCTGCGTTGGAGGTTTGCGATCGGGTTATAGGCCTTGCATCTAAATGGTGATCTGCCGAGCAGGCTCTGCTCCCCAACGCCATGCAACTTACTTCGGATCGGACTCTACACCACTTTCTCGGCACTATCGGCGCGATCGAAATCATAAGTCACATTAAAGCAGTGATTAACACTTATTTCTTCAATGCGCAGGACCACTGCATGAGACCAGCTCTAATCAACGCAAAATAATGGGAAGAGAATTTACGCGCAAGGTATATAGGCCATTTCCAATTATTATATGCAAGCTGAGCGGCCCCATTACCAACCACAAGCGCCCAGACGCCCATGCCAGTAAAGGAAATTAAGACATACGACAATACAAAACCTGCAATAGCCGAAACTATATAAGCCGGGAGATAGGGGATTTCATTCGTACTGATAATGTAATTACAACACAATGAATGATGGTTCCAAACCGCAAGATAAACAACCAAGGCGAAATAAAGAAGCCCGTCGGGGGAAAAACCTTTCTTAACTAGGAACAAGACTGGGAAGCCGACAAACCAGACACCGATCGTGCATACAACAATTAAAATCCAATATAGAGACAGACTTTTTTCAATAATTTTTCGTGCAGTCTGAACTTCGCCACCAGCATAAGCAGATTGAAACATTGGAATAAAAGATCGAACGTAGGCGCTGGCAAACCCGTAAATTGCACCGCCAACTTGAATAATTAATGAATACTGAGAGTTAACCTCCACACCAAGAAAATAGGAGCAGAGCAGCGAACTCAACTGAGTGGAAGCATAGCAGCAAAGTTGAACAACGCCGTCCCTCCACGCCAAATAAGCCACTGAAATAAACGTTTCTTTTATTTCAGAAATAGAAACACCCGTACAAGCATCGTTTGCTTTTTTTATCGCCTCTGAGTGAACCTCCAGAAAGCGACCGCAAAAAAATCTCAGCACAATGTCATTAAACAGATAACCGATGGCAGCGCCAATGATGCCAAAACCCATAAACAGCAAAAACGCAGAAACCACAAGCTGCCCAATGCGACCATAAGACTTTGCCCTGCTTTCAGCGGAAATATCCCCGAACCCTCTCAGGCAGGTCGTATAATGAAAAAAGAATAGATTAAAAAACACATCAAAACAAAAAATAAACCATGCGGTCCAACAAGAAAAGGGATCAATAGCACTTGAAATTGAAGAAATGTAGGCAGTTCCAACTGTAGCGGTAAGCATCAGGACAACGCAAGAAATTAACGCGTAAACAATCCGGGATGTTTTAATCAATTTGCCAAGCAGCTCATAGTCTACAGAATCACCAACTTGAGATGAATCGTAGCCGCTCTTGCTAATGCTACGCGCACCGCTAAGACAATAGACAATATTTCTCGCAAAAGTTGGTGTAAAGCCAAATTCAAATAACAGCGTTAAATTCCCAATGGCAACAAAAGTGTACCAGAGACCAAGTTCGGCGTTAGATAAGTAAGCAAGCAGAAACGGAAGAAGAAGGAAGCTGCTCCCCATTGAAAGAACAGTGCTTACATAGTTCCATATAATGTCTGACTTGGTAGTATTAATTTTTGCCATTATTTAGCCATCTCCACAACATCCTTTGATGGCACCCTGGATTGACAGGGCCCCTTATCTGAAAAGGCGGGCAGCGCCATAAGCATAAAGAAATTACATGCTGGATATAACATTCCGCATTCAACAAACCCCATTAGGGAATACAAGACCAAGCCCATGAATGTCACGTGGGCCGAAATACGCGCTTTATTTATCGCTACGCAATAGAAAGCAACAAACGCGGTAAATGGGATCAAACCGTATTGAATAAGTAGTCGACAATATGCATTGTCAAGCATGACTCTTGTTTGTATTAAATAACCACCCGTTGCAGACGGCAGCGAAACTATGGCCGTTAAGTCATTACCAAAAACAGTCAGAGGGTAGTTTTCAAAATAATAGGCGGAATAAAAAATCCGGTTGGTCATTAAATTATCAAGCTGAACAAGACATTTATTGGCACCATGGGACCACATAAAGGGCAGGGCTATACTAATAATCGCCAGAAAAAGCGGTAAAAAAGTAAATAGGGACCCATATGGTTTTGAACGGGGGCTTCTGAATGAAATAACCGAATACAAGGCCATTACGAAAATGCCTGCTGCAGAAGTTTTTGAATCAGCTACGAAAAAAGCAATTGCGAAACAGAAGATGCCCGCAAGACCGCTTCTGCCTTTCAGCTCAAAAATAGAAGCAGAATAAGCAATAAACAAAAGCTGTCCAAAATTATTAGGATGGGCAAAGCCCATCGAATTTCGTACAAAATTGCTATCGCGCGACATTAATACAGAAGGAATGGCACCGACACTATTGAGACCAACAACCATCAATAGCATAAAGACGGACGATACAAGAATAGACCTTGAGATGTAGTATTCAGGGACGTCTTCAGCGCAAAGGCAAAACAGCGCCAACCAAATAATCTGAGGGGCTTTATTTGATTTCAGCGACCCGACGCAAATTAAAATCAGCAGCAAGCCAACTAGCACTTTCACATGAGAAGTCTTTTGTAGTAAAAGCTTCAGCAGTAGAAACGCTAAGGCAAACAACTCAAGGACCAGCGAAAGCACCGCAAGAGAAATCCCAAACACATTGGTAGCATTTACTGATCCAATATAATAGGAAACTGAAAATAAAGCCAAAGCAAAGCTGAACATTACAGCCCCGGCATTTGCTCGTATAATCTCAGTCCATGATCTTTCCACATTAGTCAAATTCAATTAACGTACCCCATAAACAAACTTAGTAAAGCCAATTGCAGCCATAACACGCCTCGCAAGAAGAAGACGGATCGTAATGCGATTTTTCACTTCAGAGATAAATCGACGTGAATAGCGGTGAGAAGCAAAGCCTTCCATTAAATAGCTGAAATACGACTGGCAGACCATATTAGAGACAGGCTTAAAAAGCTGATTCGATTCCAAACGTGCACAATTACGAATCAAAGATAAGACTTCCCTGACTGCAGATTGCTTATATAGTTCGCATAAATCCGGATTCACGTGACATAGCTCATATAGTTTTACCAGTAAATTATCAACACTCTCGATAGCCGAGATATCAGTATTTCTCGTTACTGAATCACTATTGTTGACATAGCAATAGACCGCCGAGTCCACTACTTTTACACTTTCAGCCAGACGATAAGCATCTACCATAAACAACGCGTCTTCACCGAAACGAATGCCATCTTCAAATTTAAGAAAACCATTCCGGAATAATGATTTCTTAAATATCTTTCCACAAACGCTTCGGAATACAACACCTTTAGTAAAGCTCGAAAACGGAACTTTATTAACATTATCCCAAAATGCAAGGCTAAGAGAGCATGCTGTTTTCCAGTCGATGCTTATAGCCTTGCCCGAATAATCGCCATGCTCATTCAGTAGAGCCCCGATAACCAAGCTACAGCCATCTGAGGATTCAAGCAACAGCCTAACTGCATTTATAGGCAGCATATCGTCAGCATCAACAAATGCCACCCAATCACCGGAGGCCTCATCGATACCCCTATTACGCGCCACGCATACACCACTATTGTTTTGACTAATCAGCTTAATCCGGTTGTCGCCCTCTGCAATAGCCATAACTAGCTCAGCGCCACGATCTGTCGACCCATCATCAACAATAATTATTTCAATGTTGCTCACACTCTGACGCTGAAGACTATTTAATGTCTTTTGAATCGTTTTTTCAGCGTTATACATCGGCACAATCACGCTCACGAGAGGATTGTCGACCAAGGAAGATTGACAGCAATTTACTTGCTTGCTTGTTGACGTCATAAACAGACGCCCCCCGCAAGCTTATTTGGACGACCCATAGAAATAATTGCTTCAATCCATTCGGCAACATTAAAGGAGCATTTTAAAAATTTATCAGAAATATCAGCCGCATCTGGAACGCCAAATGAACAGACATAAGGTAATCCGTTAAGCTTGGCCTCAATTGCGGCAACACCAAGTCCCTCAAACGAAGCAAGAAATTCAAACGTAGCATATGAGCTGAGGGCCTTTATATACCTACCAACAACGATTTCGGTTCCACCCAGCCCATTTGAAAGGCCAGATACTAAAACCCTAGGCTTATTGTGGTCTAAGGCAGACGAAACCATTAAAAAGCCTTCCTTCCAAATCTAAGTACTGATAGAACAGAGGAGATGAACCAAGACAGCTTGGGTCCAATTACTGGCGCAAGCTTTTTCCGCATTTCAACACGGAACTTCTTAGCGGGTGACAACCAGGTGCCTGAATAATGGTGAATAGAATATGTATCATCAGTAATTTCAAACTTGCCACTATGACTGTCTAGGGGATCAAAATAAGTAGCAGGGTATGCAGTGAAACCATTTAACTGCTGAAATGAACCATCTCTCTTAAGAGCACAACTCACTTCCAGGTAATCAGTTAGCACCCTCGGAGAGGTATCCATAGAGTTGCGGCCTTTTCGCATCTCAAATCTCATAGATTCATATAATTTTGCGACATCGCTCATGACATGGCTTCCGGCCTCAGAACCCATGATGAGGCCGGGATTCAAGAAGAAATTATTCTTCATGAATCCCGCAAAAGCCTCATTATCTAAAAGCTCGTCCAGAGGCTTCAGGACTTCGACATCTGTATCGAGAAGGATTCCACCCTCTGAATACAGTATTCTGTAGCGCGCATAATCGCTGACAAACGCCCATTTTTTTGAGGCATATGCCTCACGACAAAATTCACATTGATTTATATCGAAATTGCTTTCGTCCCATCTACAAATTTCCCAATCAGGCATGATCTTCGACCAAGACTCAATGCATTTTCTTTCAAGTTCAGGAAGCTCACTTCCACCGAACCAGATGTAGTGCAGAACTTTAGGAATCATCAATTCCCTTTCGAACAATAGGCTACTTCTTGATGATTTTTTTAACCAGACGCTTCATCGGGTCATAAATTCCAAGCTTTTCGCATGTATGCCTAGCAAAGCGCTCGGCTTTTACTTTTCCGGAATCGGGGAACCACTTATTCATAAGCTCCTCACCATCCAGATTCGCCACATCAGCCATGAATTCATCGCGACGCGGATTCAGCTTCACGGACTTAGTAAGTTCACGAACACCTTCTACTGCAGCCTCAACATCAATCTCCTTCATACGGGCATAGCTTGAGGCTCGATCAAGCAATTCTTGTCCCTCATCGCTTTGGATGAGAACTCGAGTGACGCCCCGATTGTCGTCGAACTCTTTCGAGAGTCGATAAACATCGAAGAAATCCCAGCAAGTCAAATCAGTAACGCGATAACGCTTTTTAAACGGGCATTCGTAACAAATGGGTCGATCTGAAAGATCAGCAAAAAAGGCCCTTAGGTAAGGATCTGTTTCGACACCTTCACTGTACAGCCGTTCACCATACAGAGTCTCGCCTTCGAGCTCGCACATATTTGAATAGCGATAGCCAAACCGTGATTTATCTCTAAAAAGAACGGTCTCACCTTTTACGCCAACCTTTGCGTCAAGCCATTCGACCTGCCGCGCGAACACAGCGCGAGCGGGGTTCGCGCGGCAGACGAAGTCTGCCACGCGTAAATTTGCCGGCTTGCCGCCCAAAAATCGAAGCAGGCCTTCGCATTGACAAGGGGTACCAATAAAGAGAACTTCACGTCCAGTTTTTAGTTGTTGTTTGACCTCGGGATACGCAGGGCCAACAACGCTCTGAACATATTTACTGTTGCGGAAGCGCCAAAGTTCATCAACGCTTTCCACAGAAAAATGTCCGACCTTAAGTCGCCCAGGGGCTCCTTCGGCTCGCACAAGCTGTTCACCGCGCAAATAACCTGCACCAAACACAATACCGCCGTTGGCAATCACGGCCTGAGCAAGGGCAGTGAAGGCTCCACCAGAAGTGCTTTCAGCAAGCACCTTTTGATCATTATGCTGGACTAGAAAGGCTCGTTGGGACTTAGGCTCGTCCTTATCAACATTAAGCACTGGGCAAGCCTTTTCGCATAATCCGCAATCAATACACTGGTCAGCATTGACTACGGGGTACTCGCAGCCCTCGGCGTCATATTCCATTGATATGCACTGCTTGGGACATTTTTGAGCACAGGCAGCGCAACCGCAGCATTTACTTTTGTCCGTGATGGAGATCATACTGTTCCCTACAACTCAAGAGCTGATTTAAGCCAATTGGCCGATTCATTCCTATACACATTAAGTCGTTGACGTACTGACACAAAGTCAATTTCATTTGCCATTGCGGCACGGAAAGCATCCTTCGATTCGCAAATACGATCGGAGTTTCCAAGGACACGCAACAATGTATCAATACGTGAGTTCGTAGACTGAGCACCCATATTCTCGTGGCGACGGAACGAGAAGAAGGGCACCTCAAAAATATTTGAGAAAACGCTTCCATGGAAAGAGTCAGTACAGACATACGAAGCATGGGCAATCAAGTTGACCCACTCAGCCGGACCGGCTTCCCAAGGATAATAATCCGCGTAATCGTCATCAGCCTTAACATATTCATCGGGATGAGCAATGGCGACGATCTTCAAATTATGCTGCTTGGCAAGCTCTTGGGCACATTCACGATTCCATGCATTCTTACCCATGAAATAGCAGAAAACATAGGGCTCGTCAGGAACGTCAATCGAAGAGGAACAAGCAAGGCTTGCCCACTGATCTCTAGCCAGCAGCATCGTAGGGTCGCATACAACAGAGCATCGGACGCCCGTAGCTTTCTCTACCAAATCCGCTCCCGTATCCTCGCGAACAGAAATGGCCGAAAAATCGGAAAGAAAATCTTTTGTTTTACGAAGATATTTTTCAGAGAGGGAAGATACTCCAAAACTAGTGGAATAAGACACCTTGCGGACAGGAGGCTGCACGAAAGATAGTGTAAAGTACCTACCAGCAATGTTAACAGGCAGCCAAAGCTGATCGCTGCCAACAACAACGCTGTCATAATCAGCCACAAGCGCCCCAAGTTCTTCAAACGAAGCGGCTTGAGGAGTAAAACTAAAATGTGTTGACTCGAAAGATGAAAATGCACTTTTCCTCTTTGCCATTTTCTTTCCAAAGTCAGCATCAAGCTTCTGCTTGATGCGATGCTTTACAAAACCCAGCTTTGCACGATAAAGATCTACATCAAATAGATGCTCAAGATAGTAATCATTGCGTCCTTCAGAAATAGCATGACCCAGGCCACGTTTATCAATAGTATTGACTTCAACTCCCAGCTCCTCAAGGGCACGCTGGGTCGCGTACGCCTGAAGAACGCTGCCAAAGTTGATTTTGTCATGACACGACGCGACTGCGACTCGCTTAGAACATGTAATAGTCAAGCTATCCCCTTAATCAACAGAACCTAAATAGGTCATATAACAATCCAATAACACTCTGGCCGCAGCATTAATTTCAAATACCTGCAAACCGGCATCGTCGCCAGGCGCGAAGACCTCTGTGCTCAACTCAATAAGTCTTTCGGCCCACTTTATACAGGAGCTAGAAAGTGATTCAAATTGCATCATGGATGTAACAGCGGTCTCAGAGGTAACGGTATCAGACGCAAGAATGGGTGTATGCGATGCCTGGCATTCAACTCCGACCATTGGGAGGCCTTCATACAGGCTCGGCAGGCAGAAAACATCAAATGCTCGATATAAAGATGCTGCGTCGCTTCTAGTGCCCAAAAACCGAACAGAATGGCTAATCCCCAGACAATCAGCTTGGTCCTTTATCTGTTCAACCAACGGACCAGAACCAACCAAAACTAAAACTGCATCATTACGAATCTTTAAAACCTGATCGAATATATTAAGCAAATATGAGTGATTCTTCTGCTCTGTAAAACGACCAATGTGCCCAATTAGAAGCTGTCCATCAGCAACACCAAGCGATCGCCGCGTCCTTAGGCGATCCTCATCATCTGGCGCGAAAACAGACAAGTCGACAGCATTACGCATGACTACAAATTGAGAACTCGATCCAAATAACCATTCACCAGCGAATTTACTACATGCAAAACGGTGAGTCGGATACCGGTTTGATTGCGTTTTCAGCACGGCCTTCAGGGCATTCTTGGCATACTCACCCCTACCACTCGTAGAGTGGCTATGGGCGATACGCACGGGGACACCCGCCTTCTTCGCAGCACGAAGAGGAAAGACCGAAAGCGCGTTGATGTGACTATGGACAATCTTCCAGCCCTCTTGCTTAAAGAGACGCTGAAGCTCTCGCTGGTATTCAGCTACATGCTGATAGGGCGGTATCTCAAAGACCCTGCCACCGAGCGATTCGATCTCGTCACGGGGAACAAGCGTCGAATCGGAATCAACAAGAAAGTCAAACTGCACTTTACCGCGATCGATGTGACGATAGTAATTCATAACGACAGCTTCGACGCCGCCACCAACCATCTTGCCAACAACCTGAGCCACCCTAACCGGTTCAGTCATTTAGCAAGCACCTCCACCGGTAAAGACCTCAACGACCGTGAGGAGAACAATCTTCAAGTCCGTGATGGGGCCGCGCTTGGCGATGTACTCCAAATCACGGCGGACCATGCCGTCGAAGTCGGTATCGTTGCGGTCAGTCACCTGCCACCAGCCGGTAATGCCCGGCTTCACAGCCAAGCGCTGCAGGTCGTACTCGGTATACTCCGCGACCTCGTTGGGCAGCGGCGGGCGCGGGCCGACGACGGACATCTGACCCATGAACACGTTCAGGAACTGCGGGAACTCGTCGATGGAGTGCTTGCGGATGAACTTTCCAATCTTGGTGACACGCGGGTCATTCTTCATCTTGAACATGGCGCCGGCGATCTCGTTCTGCTCCCTGAGCTCGGCGAGGCGCTCGTCGGCGTCCTTGTACATGGAGCGGAACTTCCACATGCGGAAGGTAGTCAAACTACCGTCGGGACGGGTGCGGCCAACGCGGATCTGACTATAGAAGGGGCTGCCCTCGCTCTCCAGTCGGATGGCCGCGGCCAGCACCAGGCTGGGCACAGCGATGACGACGAGCACGGCACCGCTGAACACGATGTCGAATGCGCGCTTCACTGCCCTATATGCCAAGCGCGAGCGGTCCCAGTCCATGATGGATTGCATGGCCTTGTAACGGCCGGCGCCCTCGCGCCGGTCCATGGCCTGGGCAATCAGTGCCGCCCCCGCAGGCGCACAGCTCTTTGTTACTTCTTTAGCAGCCACAGTCAAAAATACATCCCCGTTCCCCAGGGATCCCCCAATCGGTAAATTCAAAAATGCGAACGAATTGCCAGTGCGACGTCTCCCTTACGTTTTGCTGGGAACGTCGAGCGGTAGCAGCTCCCTAAATGCGGAGTTACCTTCGCCCACGTCTACCAGGCACCAGCGTTTATGGCGGTCGATCTTTTTAACGCGGGCCTCTTGCCCCACCAAGGGACCCTGCTCTATGTGCAACACGCCGTCTTCTATGCGCGCTACGCTGTTGCGCACAACACCGTCGTCGTCCAACACGCTGCGGTACCAGTCCTGTGCATCGTCCGGCATGGGCATGTACGCCCGCTCTCTACTGCCGGCGATACGACAGCCAAAGCTCAACTGAGCCAAAGCCCTATCGAGCGCGGCGGCATCGTGCGTGGCGACGAAGAAATATTCCTTGTACATGGGTTTGGTTTGGAGCGACCAGGCGCCATCCCGCTTAAACCAGAACTCCTTTTGCATCACAAAAGCGTCCTGCATCAGGTTGTGCGGGATAATGCGGCGAACCTTTTCGCAGGTCTCGCGCTCTTTTCCATTGGGGGTGTGGACCAGATACCAGCGGACGCGGCCGTGCTGGTTGTTGGTGCTGGCGCCGTTAAAAGCGCCCGGCAGCTGCTCTTGGCGCCGTGCCGTCTGTTCCATGTTCTCGCCCCCCTCTTTTGGCGTTGCGATGCACGCAAATGCAGGGGCGTTTAGAACAGGCTTCTCGCTCGCAGCTAGGCGCAGTCGCAAAAGTACAGGTTTTTGTATCTTTCGACAGACGACATTATACGAGCAATTAATCAGCGTTTGCCCAGATTACGCAAAATGTACTGCCAGTAGGTGCATCTCCATATCCCCCTACAAAAACCTGTACCTTTTTGTGCAACAAAAAAGCCGCTCAACCAGCGGCTTTTCTTATTTTGGTAAGAAAAAAGGCGACCGCCCTTTGTGGACGGTCGCCTTTGTTAATTGTTGTGAAGTTCGCCTTAGGCGCGAGTCTTGATCTCCTCGGTCACCTTGGCAACAAACTCGTCAACGCTCATCTGAACGGTCTCGTTGGAGCGATCGCGGACGGAGATGTTGCCGGCCTCGACCTCCTTCTCGCCCAGGATGAGCATGTAGGGCACGCGGTCGATGCTGCGGGCCTCGCGGATCTTGTAGCCGATCTTCTCGTCGCGATCGTCGCAGACCACGCGAATGCCGGCCTCCTCCAGCTTGGCGCACACCTCGTGGGCGTAGTCGCGGCTCTTCTCGGACACGGGCAGAGCCTTAACCTGCACGGGAGCCAGCCAGGTGGGGAACTTGCCCGCAAAGTGCTCAATCAGAATACCGATGAAGCGCTCGATGGAACCAAAGCATACGCGGTGCAGCATGATGGGACGCTTCTTGGTGCCGTCGGCGTCCACGTACTCAAGATCAAAGTTGAGCGGCATCTGGAAGTCGAGCTGCACGGTACCGCACTGCCAGGTACGGCCGAGCGAGTCCTCCAGGTGGAAGTCGATCTTGGGGCCGTAGAAGGCGCCGTCGCCCTCGTTGACCTCGTAGTCCATGTGCAGCTGCTCCAGAGCGGTGCGCAGGCCCTCCTCGGCGCGAGCCCAGTCCTCGTCCGAGCCCATGGAGTCCTCGGGGCGGGTGGAAAGCTCAACGTGGTACTTAAAGCCAAACTTCTGGTACACGGAGTCGATGAGGTTGACCACGCCCACGATCTCGTCGGTCAGCTGGTCGGGACGCACAAACAGGTGGGCGTCGTCCTGGTTAAAGCAGCGCACGCGGAACAGACCGTGCAGGGCGCCGCGCAGCTCGTGGCGGTGCACCAGACCAATCTCGCCGGCGCGGATGGGCAGCTCGCGGTAGGAGTGCGGCTTGGAGGCGTACACAAGCACGCCGCCCGGGCAGTTCATGGGCTTAATGCAGTACTCTTCGTCGTCAATGACGGTGGAGTACATGTTGTCCTTATAGTGATCCCAGTGGCCCGAGGTCTTCCACAGCTGCTTGTTCATGATGAGCGGCGTGGAGATCTCCACGTAGCCGGCCTTGTGATGGATCTCGCGCCAGTAGTCCAGCAGCGTGTTCTTAAGGATCATGCCGTTGGGCAGGAAGAACGGGAAGCCGGGGGCCTCGTCACGCATCATAAAGAGGTCCATCTCGCGGCCGATCTTGCGGTGGTCGCGCTTCTTGGCCTCCTCCAGCATGTGCAAGTGCTCGTCGAGCTCCTCCTTGGTGGCAAAGGCGACGCCGTTGATGCGGGTGAGCATCTTGTTGTCCTTGTCGCCCTTCCAGTAAGCACCCGAGACGCCGGTGAGCTTAAAGGCCTTGAGGGCCTTGGTGTAGCAGATGTGGGGGCCGACGCACATGTCGATGTAGTCGCCCTGCTGATAGAAGGTGATGCGGGCGTCGTCGTCCAGGTCGTTAATGTGCTCGACCTTGTACTTCTCGCCGCGCTCCTCCATAAGGGCGATGGCCTCGGCACGGGGCTTCTCAAAGACGGTGAACTTGAGGTTCTCCTTGACGATCTTTTTCATCTCGGCCTCGATCGCGGGGAAGTCGTCCTCGCTGATCTTGACGCCCTCGGGCAGGTCGACGTCGTAGTAGAAGCCGTTGTCGGTCGCGGGGCCGTAGGCAAAGTCGGCCTCGGGGTACAGGCGCTTGATGGCCTGCGCCATGATGTGCGCAGCGGAGTGACGGATGACGTGCGTGACCTCGTCCTGCGGGAGCTCGGCCACCGAACCGTCATTGTAGAGTGCCTTCATGGGTATGTTTTCTCCTCTCGGATGCCTGATGCAAGTGCGTGCGATGCGCTCGGCGTTTTTGACTTGCATCATTATAGGCAGGTTGCCTTGGTATACAAGCGCCCGCCGCACCTTAATGGCACGGCGGGCGATTTTCTACGCATGCTTCATCGTGTGGGCGCGAGGTGTGGGGCGCGCGTGGCTTGCGGTGTGCCCGGGGCTTGCGGCCGGCCCGGCGATGGATGCGTTACTGGATGCGAGTTCGGCAGTAGGGGCAGACCTTCCAGTGCGCATCGAGCGGGCGATGGCAGCTGGGGCACACGTTGCGAACCTGGGTATCGCACACCGGGCAGACAACGAAGTCTTTCTCGATGGGCGCGCCGCACTGCGGGCAGGTGCCGTACTGGGCAAGCTGGCGCTCACGCAGGGCCATGTCCAGCTCCTGCTCCTCGCGGTCGGCCGCGTAGGAGTGCGGGCGCAGGACCAGGTAGGCAATGAGGCCCACAAACGGGATGAGGGCGATGATGCCCCATGCCACGTAGGCGCTGGCGCCGCGGCGGCGAGCGTCGATGAACACATAGACGACCGACAGCACATACAGGGCGATGATAAAGCCAACAAAGGCATAGACGACGCCCATGAGCTGCGGCGACATGAGCTCGGAGATGTACTTGGACATTACGGGTACCTTTCGGAATATTAACAGTTCGGTCAAGTTTACCACGGGGTTTGTTTATATGGGACCACGGCTAGGGGCGGGGCTGGCGCGGACACAAACATCTCAATCTGAAACAGGTGGGAGCGAAATCCGGTCCTAGATGTTACAGGTCGAGACAAACGGAGGGGGCGCCAGACTAACGTCTCGATCTGTAACATCTAGAACCCAAATCATCAGCAAACTGTTACAGATCGAGACAAACGGTTGCCGTAGTTGTCGGTAGACGAGGTTGTCAACGTTGCCGGGGTCTCCCCTCGCCTGCCGTTGGCGGGTGTTGCGGGGCTGTTCGCCGCATTGCCGCCGCACTGGGGGTGTGCGGACCGTAGGATAGTCTTATTGACAGCCTGTCAACTTGTCTGGGAGGCACCGTGGCAGAAACGTTTGATATCGCGATTGTCGGCGCGGGCATCACCGGATGCGCCATCGCACGGCAGCTCGCGCGGTTTGACCTGTCAATTTGCGTGGTCGAGGCGGCTAACGATATTGCGCAGGGCGCGTCGAAGGCCAACGGCGGCCTGGTGCACGCCGGCTACGATCCGACGCCGGGAACCGTAAAGGCGCAGGTTAACGCCCGTGGCTGCGAGTTGTACGGTACATGGGCGCAGGAGCTGGGCTTTTTGTTCCGTCGCACCGGTTCGATGGTGCTGGGCTTTAACGACGAGGACCGTGCGCATCTGGAACAGCTGCGCAGCAACGGCCATGTCAACGGTGTGCCCGAGCTGTCGATCGTTGGACCCGACCGCATCCACGAATTAGAGCCGCGCGCCAGTGCCTATGCAACGTGCGCGTTGTGGTGCCCCTCGACTGGGTTTGTCGACCCGTTTGAGGTTGCCATCGCCGCGCTGGAAAACGCCGTGGACAACGGGGTGACGTTCATGCGGTCCGCTCCGGTGGAAGCGATTGAAGTCGCGCGCTCGGGTGACGACGCGCGCTTTACGCTGGCGACCCCCGCTGGCAACGTGCGCTGCCGCTACCTGATCAACGCCGCAGGCAACGGCGCCGCCGGCATCTCGCATATGACGGGCGCCGAGGAATTCCAGATGGTCTGGCGTCAGGGCAACATCGTGGTGCTGGACAAGGAGCCGCGCACGCTCATGCCGCTCTACCCCGTGCCGACGCCGGTGTCGAAGGGCGTTATCGTGACGGGCACTGTACACGGCAACACCGTGATCACCGCAACCGCCGCTGTGCGCGAGCCGGGTGACACGCAGACCTATGCGAGCGATGTGAACGCACTGCTGACCGGCGCGCGCAAGCTGGTGCCCGATCTGGACACGCGTCGCGTGGTGCGCGCATTTGCCGGCGGGCGTCCGGTCATTCAGGGAACGAACGACTTCTTTATTGGACAGTCGGCCGTGGTGCCGGGACTTTTCCAGGCAGCGGGCATTCAGTCGCCGGGCGTGGCGAGCGCGCCGGCCACTGCCGAGCGTATGGAACAGGTGTTGCGCGATGCCGGCGTGCCCCTGCGCGAACGGGACGATTGGGACCCGATTCGCCGCGCGCCGGACGACTTTGACCGCGCGCCGCTTACGCGCAAAGAAGAGCTCATCGAGTCCGACCCCGCGTGGGGGCAGATCGTCTGCCGCTGCGAGACGGTGCCCGAGGCCGAGATCGTGGCCGCGATCCGACGCCGCCCAGGCGCGGTTTCGGTCGAGGGCGTCAAGCGCCGCTGCCGAGCCGGCATGGGTCGGTGCCAGAGCGGGTTTTGCCAGAGCCGCGTGGTAGCAATCCTGGCGCGCGAGCTGGGCTGCGACCCCAACGAGGTGTTGTTGGAGGACGCAGGTTCTTGGCTGGTTGAGGGACCGCTGAAGGGGGGTGCGCTAGGATGGCGAAATTAAAATCGAGCGCTACAGACAGCGGTGCCGTTGAGTCAGTACCGACGCAAGCCTTCGACGTGGTCGTTATCGGCGGCGGGCCTGCCGGCATGGCGGCCGCGCTGGCCGCTCATAAGGCCGGAGCGCGCGTGGTCATCGTGGAGCGCGAGCAGCACCTGGGCGGAATCCTCCGCCAGTGCATCCACCCTGGCTTTGGCCTGTCGCACTTTAAACAGGAGCTCACCGGTCCCGAGTACGCGCAGCGCTTTATCGACCAGGTGCACGCAACCGACATTGCGCTGTTCCTGGACAGCATGGTGATTGGGATTGATTCAGGCGAGCCTACGGAAGACACCGCGGTCCATGCCGTCACGCTCATGAGCCCTGCCGGCATGCTGCAGCTCACCGGGCGCGCGGTCGTCCTTGCCATGGGCTGCCGTGAGCGCACCCGCAGCGAGATCAAGATCCCTGGCAGCCGACCCGCCGGCGTGTTTACGGCGGGCCTGGCGCAGCGATACATCAATATCGAAAATCTCAAGCCCGGCTCGCGTGCCGTCATTTTGGGCTCGGGCGACATCGGGCTTATCATGGCACGTCGCTGCACGCTCGAGGGGATTTCCGTCGAGGGCGTCTACGAGCTCATGCCGTACGCCAACGGTCTGCGCCGCAACGTCAAGAACTGCCTGGACGACTTTGGAATTCCACTGCACCTGTCCACCACCGTCACACGCGTGATCGGGCACGACCGCGTGGAGGCCGTCGAGGTAAGCCAGGTCGACGAGCACCTGGCGCCAATTCCGGGGACCGAGCGCATTGTTCCGTGTGACACACTGCTGCTTTCGGTGGGCTTGATTCCCGAGAACGAGCTTTCGGTTGCCGCAGGCGTAGAGCTTGACCCGCGCACGCGCGGCGCCGTGGTTGACCAGAGCCTGCAGACGGGCGTGCCGGGCATCTTTGCCTGCGGCAACGTGTTGCACGTGCACGACCTGGTCGACAACGTAACGAGTGAGTCAGAGAGGGCTGGCACGGCTGCGGCGGTATACGCGCTGGGCGGTGGCGCGGATGCCGAGGCGGGCGCCCAGCGCGTGGGTTGCCAGCTCACGGTCTCCCCTGCCGGCATTGCGGGCTACGCGCTGCCGGGACGCATTACGGCTGTGGCACTCACCAAGCTCAACTTCCGCGTACGCCGACCGGTCGACGCCGCCCGCGTGCGTATTCTCGCTGGCGGCGAGGAATTATTCGTAGGCAAGGTCCGTGCATTTAAGCCAAGCGTCATGGAAAGCTTTCCAATGCCGGCAAAGGTCATCAAACAAGCGCTCGACCTGGGTGTCAGCGAGATTGTCCTGTCCGTCAATCCCATCGAGGAGGCATAGCTCATGAGCAATAACGCAATCGATACGCTGCAGTTCAACTGCACCACCTGCCCATCCGAGTGTCTCCTGACCGTAGAGGTAGAGCGTGACGCAGACGGCGCCGTGGTAGAGGTGCGCTCCGTGACCGGCAACAGCTGTCCGCGCGGTAATAAGTTCGCACATCAGGAGCTCACCTGCCCCATGCGCGTGCTCACCACTACCGTAGCAGTATCTGGCGGCGACGAGACGCTGCTGCCTGTCCGCACCGCCAAGGCCATCCCGCTAGAACTCCACGCCCAAGCCATGAACCTCATCCGAGGCCTGGTCGTCAACGCCCCCATCCGCATGGGCGACGTCGTACTGGAAGACCTCCTCGACACCAGCATCAACCTCATCGCCAGCATGGACATCAACCGAGCCCAAGTAGCTAATTAGGGACGGGGCTCTTTTAGCTACCCCGCCATCCACCCAGCCCTCTTCAATTGCGGTGAAATAGTTCCTGATTTCCGCCAAAACCCCGGCATCCAGGAACTATTCCACCGCAACTATCCTTGGAATCGGTATTTAGCTTGTGCCTACTTTAGTGTCATTTCAAAACTATGCCGGATTACGGGGCTGATTCGGAGACCTCCATCCATACCGGCAATTTTCGATTTTTGATAATCCGTCTACCTGCGGTTTTAATTTCGCGATTTTTCCCATGGTCATGTAATACAGGTACAGCCCCGTAATCCGCCATAGTTTTGAAACCAGCCCATTTGGGACTGGCCTCTTATGGCTACTTTTACCTATTAGCCCGCAAGTTTGACGCAGCTAAAATAGCCCCGTCCCAAATTGACTACCCTGGCATTGGGGATACCATGGTGGCAACCTAGCGAAAGGATGTTTCATGGCACATGTCGATGACCAGCGTGTGGCGCACGTGCTTGATGCGCTCGAGGCTCAGCACCCCGGCGCACAGCTGCTCGTAAACGACCCGTGGTCGATTTACTATCTGACCGGTTTTTATGCCGATATGTTCGAGCGTTTTTGCGGCGTGCTGCTCGCACGCGATAGCGAACCTGTGATCTTGGTCAACGCGCTGCATCAGCGACCCGAGTACGACAATGCCCGCGTGGCCTATCACACCGATACTGACGTAGTGGCCGACGCCATCGTTCGCGAGGTCGATCCGAACAAACCGCTCGGCATCGACACCGTCATGCGTTCCGGCTTTTTGATGCCACTCATGGAGCGCCACGCAGCCAGCGAGTTTTTCCTGGGCGACTTTGCCGTCACCGCCGCGCGCACCCACAAGGATGACGCCGAACAGGCGCTCATGCGCGCGTCCTCGGCCGCTAACGACGCCGTGATGGCCGACGTCATCAAGCTCGTCCACGAAGGCGTGACGGAGCGCGAGATTGCCGACCAGATGCTCGGCCTGTATCGCAAGCACGGCTGCGAGGGCTTTAGCTTTCCGCCCATCGTGAGCTTTGGTGCTAACGCCGGCGACCCGCACCACGAGCCCGACGACACCGTGCTCAAGCGCGGCGACGTAGTGCTGTTCGACATTGGCGGGCGTCATCGCAACTACTGCTCGGACATGACGCGCACGTTCTTTTGGGGCGATCCGGACGAGGAGACGGCGCGCATCTACGACATCGTGCGCCGCGCCAACGAGGCCGCCGAGGCACTCATCGCACCGGGTGTGCGCATGTGCGACCTGGACCGCGCCGCGCGCGATGTGATTGAAGACGCGGGCTATGGGCGGTACTTTACGCATCGCCTGGGTCACTCGATCGGCCTGCAGGACCACGAGCCGGGCGACGTTTCACTCGTCAACGAGCAGGTCGTAGAGCCGGGCATGACGTTCTCCATCGAGCCGGGCATATACCTCCCCGGCCGCACCGGCGTCCGCATCGAGGACCTGGCCCTGGTTACCGAGACCGGCGTCGAGATTCTCAACGCCTACCCCCACGATCCGCTCCGCCTAGACTAGCCAATGTGACAAAGGGACAGCCCCTTTGTCACATTGCGATTACGTCGCGCCACAAAAACGGCCTATCTACTACGTTTAACCCGCATGGGTCGACCATAACCGAGTTTTCGCAAAATACGCAAGCCGTCTACCTGCGGTTTTAATTTCGCGATGTTCCGTGTGGTCGAGAGTAACCTGTCAAACGTAGCAGATAGGCCCATTTCGTGACAAGCGAGTCAACTCGGGGTACAGGGCAGCTAAAAAAGCCCCGTCCCAAATTGGCTGCTTTTGAGTTGCGGTGATATACGGATTGTTTGAGGCTTCTGGCTTGTAAAACAGTCCGTATTTCACCGCAACTGATGAGGGGATGGGTTAGCGGAGCAGACCGGCTACTTCGCCGGCTAGGGTGATGGTGCCGGCGGCTACGAAAGGCTCGTCTGCGACATCGAAGGCAGCGAGGGCCTCGGACACACTCGGATATACTCCCGTGAGCTTATCGGCATCAACGAGGGCAGCAAGCTCCTCTGCCGGCAGGGCGCGATCGGAATCGGTCTGGGTCACGACTACGCGCGGAAAGGCAGGGATCAATACGTCAACGATGCCCGCCACGTCCTTGTCGGCCAGCGCGGCACACAGCAGCGTGGGGCGATTCTCCACGCACGGATCGATCTCGTCCAGCGCGCTCACAAAGTTCTCGCAGCTCTGAGGGTTATGGCAGGCATCAATCAGCTTGAGCGGATCGGTCCCCAGCACATCAAAACGACCCGGCGTGGGACAGCCCATAAGCGATGCATCCAGCGCATCGTGGTCGAGCTCGCGACCCAGATACCCCTCGCACAGCATAATCGCGCATGCGGCATTCTGCGGCTGATACGCCGGCTTAACCATGTTCGTCGTATAGATCGCACGCGGCGTGGTGCAGCTAAACTCAACCGTGTCGCCCACACGCGCCGGCACCTTAGTCGTGGCGTGGCTCACCACGAGCGGCACGACACCGCACTCACGGCAGCGGGCATCCATCACGCGCTGAACGCTCGCCTCGTGCGTGCCCTCGCCCAAAACAACCAGGCGCCCAGGCTTAATAACCGCAGCCTTCTCCCCCGCAATGGCCTCGAGCGTATCACCCAAAATACGTGTGTGATCGAGCCCAATGCCCGTAATGGCAACGGCGACGGGATCGGTCGCACTCGTGGCGTCCCAGCGCCCGCCCATACCAACCTCGAGCACGGCAACATCCACGCGAGCCTCGGCAAACACCACCAGTGCGGCAGCCGTCAGCAGGTCAAACGGCGTAATAGTATAGGCGCGCTCCCCCGCCGCCACACGGTGCGCATTCACGCGACGCCCCGCCTCGACAGCTGCCGAAACGCCACGGGCAAACGCCTCATCGCTCACAACACGCCCATCGACCTCCATGCGCTCGGGATAGCGCACCAGCTGCGGCGACGTATACAGCGCGGTCTTGAGCCCCTCGCCGCGAAGAATGGCGGCCGAAAAACGCGTGGTCGAAGTCTTGCCATTGGTACCGGCAACCTGAATGCAATCGAAATACTCGTCCGGACGCCCCAGCTCATCGAGCATATCGACAACCGTCTCGAGTAGAGGACCAGCATCCCCAGAAATCCGCCCCGTATCAGCAGCCAGCCCAACAGCCTCATCAAACGAAAGCAACTCAAACGAGAAAGGAACGCTATACAAGCCAGAACGCTTAGGCATAACCAAAGTCTCCAATAACATAAAAAGAGGCCCATCAAAACAACGAGCCCCTCCCATTCAAAATATCAGCCAAACACCGCTCTGCAGTGAGATCAAGGCCACAACCCAGTGGCCCTACCAGGCAGCGGACGCCCCCGTAACCGCCATGGGAGCGGTTTGGGGTTTTGCTCGATACAAGTTCCGCACGAGCCGAAGGCCACTTAATGTGGCCTTCGTGCGAGCAGGACTGTTCGCAGTAGCGAGCAATGCCCCAAACCGCGTCCCCCAGTACCGCCTACGAGAAGTCAGCAACCTGAGCAGTCAGCGCCGCCAGGATCTCCTTGAGCTCAGCTGCACGGTCCCTCTTCTTCTGGACCACCGCGGGCGCGGCCTTGGCCACAAAGCCCTCGTTTGCAAGCGTCTTCTCGCAGCCGGCGAGCTCCTTCTGCGCCGCGGCGATCTCCTTCTCCAGACGCGCCTTCTCGGCCGAAAGATCAACCTTGCCCTCGAGCACCACAAAGACCTCGACGCCGCTGTCGACCACGGCGATGCTCGCGGCAGGCTTCTCAACGTCGGTACCCATGACCAGCGAGGCGGTGTTAGCCAGCGGCTCAATCGTCGAGCGCAGGCTCTCGAGCTTCTCGATGTCCTCGGCACCGGCGCGCACGACCACGTCGAGCTCGGCCTTGGGGCTCAAGCGGTAACGCGAACGCGTGGCGCGGGCGGCGGAAACGACAGTGCGGCACAGCTCAAATGCGCGCTCGGCGGGCTCATCGACATACTTGGCGTAGTCGGCGGGCTCAGGCCACTTGGCGATCATGAGCGCCTCGGCGCGGTCAACGTTGCCCTCGGCGTCCAGATCGAGCACGCTCGCCGGCATGTTGTCCCAGATCTCCTCGGTGACAAACGGCATAAGCGGGTGCATCAGGCGAATGGAGGTGTCGAGCACAAAGATCAGGTTGCGCTGCACCTGCAGACGGCCCTCGCCCTTCAGGCGGGCCTTGGTGACCTCGACGTACCAGTCGCAGACCTCGTTCCAGAAGAACTGCTGCACGCCGCGGGCCATGTCGCCAAAGGTGTAGTTCTCAATGCCCTCGGTGACCATCTTCACGGCCTTGGCCAAGCGGCTGAACATCCAAGCGTCGGCCGGCGTCTCCACGGCAGGCTCGCCGGGCGTGTAGCCCTCCATGTTCATGAGCAGGAAGCGGCTAGCGTTCCAGATCTTGGTCACAAACGACTTGGCCTGCTCGGTACGCGGGCTGTCGATAAGCTTCTTGGTCTTCTTGTCGATGTTCGCGTCGAACTTAACATCCTGGTTGTTGGTGCACAGCGTAAGCAGGTTGTAGCGCATGGCGTCGGCGCCGTACATGCCAATGAGGTCCATGGGGTCAACGCCGTTGCCCTTGGACTTGGACATGCGGCTGCCGTCCTTGGCCAGAATCGTCGGGTAGATGACGACGTCCTTAAACGGCACCTCGTCCAGGAAGTACAGCGAGCTCATGACCATGCGGGCGACCCACAGCGCGATGATGTCGCGCGCGGTGACCAGCGCCGTCGTGGGGTGATGGCCCTCGAGCAGCTCCGGCTTTTGCGGCCAGCCCTGCGTGGCGAAGGTCCACAGCTGCGAGCTGAACCAAGTGTCCAGCACGTTCTCGTCCTGGTGCACGTGATGACCGCCGCACTTGGGGCACACATCGGTGTCCTCGGTAAGGGCGTCCTCCCAGCCGCAATCCTCGCAGTAGAACACGGGGATACGGTGGCCCCACCAAAGCTGGCGCGAGATGCACCAGTCCTTGAGGTTCTCCATCCAGGTGGTGTAGGCCTGCGTCCAGCGCGCGGGGTGGAAGGTGACCTTGCCAGAGTTGACGGCGTCGAGCGCCGGCCCCTTGAGCTTATCGACGGCGACGAACCACTGCTCGGACAGCCACGGCTCCAGCGCGGCGTCGCAACGGTAGCAGTGCATGACGGAGTGATCGAGGTCCTCGACGTGGTCGAGCAGGTCGTGCTCCTCGAACCACTTGATGACGGCCTCGCGGCACTCCTCGCGGGTCATGCCGGTGAACTCGCCGTAGCCCTCGACGACCACCGCGTGCTCATCGAAGATATTAATCTGAGGCAGGTCGTGGGCCTGACCCATGGCGTAATCGTTGGGGTCGTGAGCCGGGGTGACCTTGACGAAGCCGGAGCCAAAGTTGGCATCGACGTGCCAATCCTCAAAGATGGGGATCTCGCGGTCCACGATGGGGAGCTTGACGGTCTTACCCACAAAAGCGGCCTTCTCGGGGTCCTTCGGGGAGACGGCGACGCCCGTGTCGCCGAGCATGGTCTCGGGGCGCGTGGTGGCGACGACGATGTAATCCTGGCCGTTGACCGGCTCGGTCAGCGGGTAGCGCAGGTGCCACAGGTGGCCCTTCTCGTCCTTATATTCGGCCTCGTCGTCCGAGATGGCGGTGGTGCAGTTGGGGCACCAGTTAACGATACGCTTGCCACGGTAGATCAGGCCGTCGTGGTACCAATCGCAGAAGACCTTGCGCACGGCCTGTGCGTAATCCTCGTCCATGGTGAAGCGCTCGTTGTCGAAGTCGACGGAGCAGCCCATGCGCTTGATCTGCTCGACGATGATGCCGCCGTACTCGTGGGTCCAGTCCCAGCAGGCGTCGACAAACTTGTCGCGACCGATCTCCAGGCGGCTGATGCCCTCACTCTTGAGCTTCTTGTCGACCTTGGTCTGCGTGGCGATACCGGCGTGGTCGGTGCCCAGCACCCAGCGCGTGGACTTGCCGCGCATGCGGGCCATACGGACAATGGCATCCTGGATGGAGTCATCGGTGGCGTGGCCCATGTGGAGCTTGCCAGTCACGTTGGGAGGCGGAATGGTGACGGTGCAGTCGCCCACGCCTTCACGGCGCTTGTAGTAGCCGCCGTCGAGCCACTTCTGCAGGATCGCCGGCTCGTTGGTCGACGGATCGTAGTTCTTGGGCATTTCTTCCATATATCTCTCCCTTGCCCATCGGGGAGGAATGTAGGCCCGATTTTCGCTCGGTCAAGTCCTGGCTCGCGCGAAGACCGCATTAAGTGGTCTTCGGCTCGTGCGGAATCTACGAAAATCGGGCCTACATTCCTCCCCTTAGGTATCGATTACTTCAGTCTGATATGACTTCGCTGAGGCTTAAACAACCACACAGAATAACACAGGTAGTTGGGGTTATTGCGCATATATACAATAGCCTCCGACCGCAAGTGGTCGGAGGCTATTTGCAAACACGTTTTAGGCTGGTTTAGCCGTAGATGCGCTGGGGCTGTTCTTCGCCCTTTACGGAGGCTTCGGTCACGATGACCTTGGCGACTCCCTCCTCGCTGGGCAGGTCGAACATCGTCTGCTGCAGCACGTCCTCGCAGATGGAGCGCAGGCCGCGGGCGCCGGTCTTGCGGGCGAGCGCCATGCGGGCGATCTCGTGCAGAGCCGCGTCCTCAAACTCAAGTTCAACGTCCTCGAGTTGGAACATCTTGCGGTACTGGCGCACCACGGCGTTCTTGGGCTCGGTCAGAATCGACACCAGGTCGTCCTCGTCGAGCGCCTGCGTCTGGGTGACGACGGGCGTACGGCCCACGAACTCGGGGATCATGCCAAAGGCGTTGAGGTCCTGCGGAAGCACCTGACGCAGCAGGTCGTTCTCGTCGACCGAAGTGGGGCCGGCGATCTCGGAGTTAAAGCCCACGCCCTTGTTGCCCACGCGATCGGCGATGATCTTGTCCAGACCCACAAAGGCACCGCCGCAAATGAACAGGATGTTGGTCGTGTCGATCTGCAGCAGCTCCTGCTGGGGATGCTTGCGGCCCCCGGTGGGCGGAACGCTGGCCACCGTGCCCTCAAGAATCTTAAGCAGCGCCTGCTGAACGCCCTCGCCCGAAACATCGCGGGTAATGGAGAGGTTCTCGGCCTTGCGGGCGATCTTGTCGATCTCGTCCACGTAGATAATGCCCACCTGCGCGCGCTCAATGTCGCCATCGGCAGCATTGATGAGCTTGAGCAGGATGTTCTCCACGTCCTCGCCCACATAGCCGGCCTCGGTGAGCGCGGTGGCATCGGCGATGGCAAACGGCACCTCGAGGATGCGCGCGAGCGTCTGGGCCAACAGGGTCTTGCCGGTACCGGTGGGACCGAGCAGCAGGATGTTGGACTTGGCGAGCTCTACCTCGTCCATATCGTCATCGAACTGCGAGCCCATGTCGTCATCAAAGGCAGACACCGCAGCGCCGCCCTCGATCACGCGGCGATAGTGGTTGTACACGGCAACCGACATGGCGCGCTTGGCGTCCTCCTGGCCCATTACATAGGCCGAAAGCTCGTCATAGATCTCGTGCGGCGTCGGCACGTGCGTGATGACCTGACGGTCGTCCTCGAGCTCAAAGCCCTCGGTCTCGGGGTCCACGGCGGGCTGGGATGCAGCCTGACCGTGGTCGTTGAGGAAGCCCGGCAGCTTGCCGTTGCGGGCGGCGTCCATAAAGTCCGAAGCCAGCGACTCCTCCAAAATCTCGGAGCAGGCGGCAACGCACTCGTCGCAGATAAAGATGTTGGTCGGACCCTTTACAAGGCGGCGAACCTGCCCCTGCTCTTTTCCGCAAAAGGAGCAGCGGATGGGGTTGCCGTTCTCGTCAAAGTTGTCCTGCATGTTACCTGCCATCCTAGGCGTCCTTCGCGGCGAGATCGCGCGAGGTGACAATACGGTCAATCAGGCCGTAGTCGAGGGCCTCGGCAGCGGTCAGGTAGTTGTCGCGCTCGGTGTCGGCCTGGACCTTCTCAATGGGCTGGCCCGAGGCATCGGACAGGATCTGATTGAGCTCGCGGCGAGTCTTCTTGATCTCCTCGGCCACGATCTCGATCTCGGTCTGCTGGCCCTGGGCACCGCCGCTGGGCTGGTGAATCATGACCTTGGAGTGCGGCAGGCAGAAGCGTTTGCCCTTAGCACCGGCCGAAAGCAGCACGGCGGCCATGGACGCAGCCATACCGACGCAGATGGTGGAGACCTGCGGCTTGATAAAGTTCATGGTGTCAAGAATCGCCAGGCCGGAGTAAACCTCGCCGCCGGGCGAATTGATGTAGAGCGAGATATCCTTCTCGGCATCCTGGCTCTCAAGATGCAGCAGCTGGGCAACGACCAGGTTGGCACTGACGGAGTTGATCTCCTCGCCCAAGAAGATGATGCGGTCGTTGAGCAGGCGCGAATAGATATCGTAGCTGCGCTCGCCGCGCGGCGTCTGCTCGATAACGTATGGCACGAGGGCGGAATCGAACTTAGCGATCATACGCATCTCCATTTCTCTCTTGCGGACCAATAATGGTTCTAGACAAACGTACGGTGCCCGCATGCTATGCATTGGCTGGCACCGTACGAAGCGACCGGATAACCGGTTTATAACTTTACCCCATCACGGGCGCACGCATGCGCTCGCGGGCAAGGTGGCGAGAATTACTCGGCGTCCTTGGCGGTCTCGTCGACCTCGGTCACCTTGGCGTTCTCGACCAGGTGGTCGACGGCCTTGGAGCGACGGATGGACTCGCGGACGGCAGGCATGCGGCCATCGGCGATGAACTCGGCCTTGGAAGCCTCGACGTCCTTGACGCCGGCCTTCTCGAACTCGGCGTTGATGTCGTCCTCGGTGACCTCGATCTTGAGCTCACGGGCGAGGGCGTCCAGAGCCAGGGACTCACGGGCAACGTCGTTGGCCTGCTTGTGCAGGTCGCCGATGAACTGCTCCATGGTCAGGCCGGAAGCGGGCAGCCAGGTGTCCAGGGTCATGCCGCGGGCAGCGAGGTTGGACAGGAAGTTCTGGCCAAGCTCCTCAAAGACGGACTGCTCGTAGTCGGCGTCCATCTCGTCGAGCTGCAGACGCTCGGCGAGAGCGGAGACGCAACGGTTCTCCTTCTCGGCCGGAAGGCGAGAAGCCTTGTCCTGCTCGATCTCGATCTTGATGGCGTCGCGCATAGCGTCGATGCTGTCGAAGCCAAAGTCGGACTTGACGAGCTCGTCGGTGAGCTCGGGGGTGTTGCGGACCTTGATGCCCTTGACGGTGACCTCGACGGTGTGGGTCTCGGCCTCCTCGCCCTCCTCGACCTCGTCGGTCCAGGTGACGGTCTTGACGTCGTCAACGTTAGCGCCGATCAGGGCCTCATTGAACTCCTTGGGGTTGCTGTCGCTACCGGCGATGAGCATACGGCCCTCGGCGGCAAAGTTGTCGGCGTTCTCGACGGCCTTGAGGTCGACGGTGACGTAGTCCTCGGCCTCGACGGCGCGACCCTCGACGTCCTCGAAGGTGGCACGGTAGTTGAGGAGCATCTCGACCTGGTTGTTGATCTCGGACTCGGTGACCTCCGCAGGGGGCATCTCGATCTCGACGGCGTCGAAGGAGGAGAGCTCAGCGGCGGGACGCAGGGAGAACTCGACGGTGTAGGTGTAGTCCTCGTGATCCTTGGCGAGGTCGAGCTCCTTGTAGTCACCGCTCTTGGTGGGGACGATGTCCAGCTCGTTGAGGACGGCGGGCTCGTTGGCGGCGATCAGGTCGTTGGTGGCCTGAGCGAGGGTAGCCTCGGCGCCAAGAGCGGAGTCGATGACCGGACGGGGGGCCTTACCGGCGCGGAAGCCCGGGAAGCGGTACTTCTTGGCGGTGTCCTTGTAGGCCTTCTTGATCGCGACGTCGACGTCGGCGGCCGGGATGGTGACCGTAGCGGTGAGCTTGGCGTCCTTGACGTCAGAAGCGGTGATGTTCAACACGTTCCTCCTCATACTGCCCAGCTTATCTGAGGTGCTGGTACCTTTATGCAACAAAGTGTCGCGACGGCCAGGGCCGACGCAGATGCGTTGGTGCGGGCGAAAGGACTCGAACCTTCACGGGAATCCCACCAGAACCTAAATCTGGCGCGTCTACCAATTCCGCCACGCCCGCATGAGCGCACAGACTAGGAATGATAGCAGATACAAGCGGCAAGCGCACGCACACCTTTTACAGGCTCACGACCTCACCACGAGTGCAAAAGGCGGGACGAGTTGTCCCGCCCCGCCCATTACGACTTGCTCGCTGACCAGCTACTCCCCCAGCAGGGCCTTCTCGGGCGTGATCGGCAGCGAGCGTACCTGATGGCCGGTGGCGTGCGCCACGGCCGAGGCAACGGCGGCAAGCGGCGTGTTGATGACGACCTCGCCGATCGACTTGGCGCCAAACGGGCCCGTCGGCTCGTAACTCGGCTCAAAGGCCACGCGAATGCTGCCGATATCCAGGCGCGTGGGCAGCTTGTAGCTCATAAAGTTGCCGGTGCGCAGGCGGCCGCGATCGTCGTGCTCGACGATCTCGTAGAGCGCGTGGCCAATGCCCTGGGCAATGCCGCCCTCGGCCTGGACGCGCGCGAGCGCCTCGTTGATCACGGTACCGCAGTCCACAGCCGCCGCGTAGTCCACCACGGTCACCTTGCCGGTGGCCTTGTCGACCTCGACCTCGGCAATGCCGGCCATAAACGGCGGAGGCGAGACGGGCAGGCAGGCAGAGGCGTGCGAGGTGAGTGCGTCGCCGCCCGCGATGTTCTTGACGCACAGGTTGGCAAAGTCGCGCAGCGTGAGGTAGCGGTTCTGCTCGCGCGCGGCACGCTCGTCGGACAGGCGCACGTACTGACCATCGAAGACCACGTCGGCGGCATCCACATCCCACATCCGGGCGGCCTTGGCGCAAATCTTGCCGCGCAGCTCGGTCGCGGCGTTCTTGGCCGCCAGGCCCGTCACGTACGTACCGGAGCTCGCGTACGATCCGGCGTCGAACGGCGACACGTCGGTGTCCACGCCGCGCACCACGATGAGCGAGCTCTCCACGCCCAGCTCCTCGGCGGCAATTTGCGCCAGGATGGTGTCGACGCCCATGCCGTTATCGGTGGCACCGGTCGAAAGCGTAATAAAGCCGTCCTCTTCCAGGCGCAGGTCGATGCCGGCAATGTCGATGTTGGAGATGCCCGAGCCCTGCATGGTGAGCGCGCAGCCCAGGGCGCGCACGCGGTCACCCAGGTCCACGGCCAGGGGCTTGTCGCGCCAACCGATCATGTCCATCGCGCGCAGCAAGCAGCGGTCGAGCGCGCAGGCGTTGAGCTTCTCGTTGTAGTACTGCGGCATGGTCTCGCCCTCGCGCACGATGTTCTTAAGGCGCAGGTCGGCAGGATCCATGTGCAGCATGTCAGCGAGCTCGTTGACGGCGCTCTCCACGGCAAACTGGCCCTGAGTGGCACCGTAGCCGCGATACGCGCCGCCGCGGTTGGTGTTGGTGTAGACGGCGTCCCAGCTAAAGCGGCTCGCCTTCACGTGGTTGTAGATGGGCAGGCTCTTGTGACCCGAAAGGCCGATCGTCGTGGTGGCGTGCTCGCCGTACGCGCCGGCGTTGGACAACGTATGCAGGTCGATGGCCGTGATGGTGCCGTCGTTCATGGCGCCCAGCTTAACGGTCATCTGCATCTGGTGGCGCGAGTTGCCCGCAGTGATAGTCTCCTCACGGGTGTAGCAGCAGTAGCTCGGACGGCCGGTCTGCTGGGTGACGAACGCAACGAAGATCTCGCAGCAGCCCGTCTGCTTGGAGCCAAAGCCACCGCCGATACGCGGCTTAATGACCTGCACCTGCGACTGCGGGATATCGAGCGACTGCGCGACCATGCGGCGCACGTGGAAGGGCACCTGCGTGGAGGTGGTCACCGAGATACGCCCAAACGCGTCGGTCGTCGCGAAGGCGCGGAAGGTTTCCATAGGCGCGGTCTGCGTGGCCTGGCTGGTGTAGGTGCGCTCAAAGACGATGTCGCTCTGGGCGAATGCCTCGTCCAAGTCGCCAAAGTCGCTGGTACCGCTGCACACCAGGTTGCGGGGCACGTCGCCGCCCTGCGGGAACATAAAGGTCACGTCGCCCTCGGGGTGGACCACGATGTCGTTATCGAGCGCCTGGGTAAAGTCGAGCAGCGGCTCGAGCACCTCATAGTCGACCTTGATGAGTTTGAGCGCCTTGTCGGCAGCCTCCTCAGTCTCGGCGGCAACGATCGCCACCTCCTCGTTTTGGTAACGAACGAGGTTCTCGAGAATCAGGCGGTCGTAGGGACTCGGCTGCGGATAGCTCTGGCCGGCGATGGTAAAGCGGCGCTGGGGCACATCCTCGTAGGTGTAGACGCCCACCACGCCGGGCACCTTCAGTGCGCGCGACGTATCGATGGAGCGAATCTTGGCGCGGGCATAGGGGCTGCGCTTGAGTTTGACGATGAGCGCACCGGCAGGTACCAGGTCGCCCGTGTAGACGGGACGACCCTCGAGCAGTGCCTTCGAGTCCTTCTTGGGCTGCTTGTGGGTAATCTGCTTGTATGCGACACCATCGGAGCTGGTGTTATTGACCGGCAGTTCGGGCATCTCAAAGCCCACCTGCACGCCGGACTCATTGAGAAAGCGGACGATGGCGCGCAGCTGACTCTCGTAGCCGCTGCAACGGCAGAGGTTGCCGGCGAGCTGGCGAGAGAGCTCCTCGCGCGTGGCGACGAGGCTCGGGTCCTCCTTGGCGGCGCGGGCAAGCGCCAGCACGTTCATGATGAGGCCGGGGGCGCAAAAACCGCACTGCTCGGCGCCTTCGGCAGCCATCGCGCGGGCCAGCGCCTCAGACTCGGCCTTGAGGCCCTCGAGCGTGGTGATGGTGTGGCCCTCGACGCGAGCGGCGGGAACCGAGCAGCTCAGCACCGGGTCGCCGTCGAGCCACACCGTGCACAGACCGCAGTTGGTGGTCTCGCAGGCGCAGCGCACCGACGCGCAGCCCTGCTCACGCAACAGCGCAAAGAGCATGGTGTCGGGGGCAATCTGAACCTTGACCTTGCGGCAGTTGAGCGTAAAGGAAAGATCGATGAGTTTGGCAGCCATTAGCGCACCTCGCTAGAATCGACGCCGGGCACGCGGCGGCAGGAATACTCGTCCGTGGCAAACTTAGGAATCTGCACGCCCTCGAGCTCGCGGGCAAGCGCGGCCGAAAGCTCGATGCCGGCGGCGCGGCGCACGGCCTGAATCGCCAGCGGGGCAGAGATGCGGCGGCGGTAGTCGGCCGAGCCCCACAGGTTGGTGCCGTAGCTCAGGGCACGCACGGATGCGGCAAGGGCGCGAAGCTCGTCCTCGGAAGGCTGCTCGTTGATAAGGCCGCACGCCTCGCCCTGCAGCAGGGTCGCGCGCAGCGGGCGTGCACCCACGGTGACGTGCCAGGTGTTGTCCCACCAGGCGGCGGTGACGTTCAGCGAGGGGAAGTCGGTCGCGGTCTTGCGCACGGCCTCGTAGCTCGCACGGTAGTCGTGCTTAACGACCACGACGCGCTCGATCACATCGCGCACGTAGCCCATGTCAACGAACTCGGCGAGCGGCACGCGGCCGGCGCCCGTCAGCTCAACGTACGAATCGAGCGCGAGGAAGGCGGAGAGAACGTCCGAGAAGCCAAAGCGGCCGTAGGTGCTGCCGCCCACCGTGGCGGTGTTGCGCAGCTGAACGCCCACGATGTCGTGGACGGCAAACTCAAAGACATTGTTGACAAGCGCGTTGAGCGCGGCATGGCGCTCAAGCTGGCGCAGGGTGCACATGGCACCGATGCGAAACTCGGTCTCGGTCTCCTCGATCTGATCGAGTCCGCAGGCCGAAAGGTCAATCGCCGCCGCCACACGACGCGAACCCAGGCGCATCCAGATGCCGCCGCCCACAATCTTGTTGTTGCGATTCTTCTGCAAGAGCTCATAGGCTTCGGCCGCGTTTCCAACACGGACGTAGGTACCGAACTTGAGCACGTTCTCCCCCATCTCTTCACTTGTCCAGTACTTTTAAGTGTACCAAACGAGGGGCCGCACACCGTTTTAGGACAAAATCCACCCACCCATCCATAACTTGCGGTGATATACGGACTGATTAGCCGTTCTGGAACGCAAAACAGTCCGTATATCACCGCAAGTTATGAGGAATCCTCCGGGATAGAAAAAGGCTCCCAACCAGATAGCTGGGAGCCTCATCACATGCTATGTCAGGCATGGTTTAGCAGACGCCCTGAGCGAGCATGGCGTCGGCGACCTTCAGGAAGCCGGCGATGTTGGCGCCCATGACGAAGTTGCCCTCCTCGCCGTACTCCTTGGCGGTGTCGTCCACGTTGTGGAACATGCCGCGCATGAGCTGCTCGAGCTTGCCGTCGACCTCCTCGAAGGTCCAGGACAGGTGCTCGGCGTTCTGGCTCATCTCCAAGCCGGACACGAGCACGCCGCCGGCGTTGGCAGCCTTACCGGGCATAAAGGCGACGCCGTGCTCCTGGAAGTAGGTCGTGGCCTCGATGGTCGTGGGCATGTTCGCGCCCTCGCCGACCACCTTGCAGCCGTTGGCGACGAGCGCCTGGGCGTCCTCGAGCAGCAGCGTGTTCTCGCGAGCGCAGGGCAGCGCGATGTCGCAGGGCAGCTGCCACACGCCGCGGCCGTCACCCTCGTGCCACGTGGCATTGGGCTTCTCGTCGACGTACATGGCGAGCGTAACGCCCTTGTCGTGGCCGGAGCGCTTCTTGTTGTAGACATGCTCGAGCACGGTGTAGTCGATGCCGTCGGGATCCTCGACCCAGCCGTGGGTGTCGGAGCAGGCCAGCACCTTGCCGCCGAGCTGGGAGACCTTCTGGACCGCGTAGATGGCGACGTTACCGGAGCCGTGAACGACGACGTTCTTGCCCTCGAAGGAGTCGCCGCGGCTCTTGAGGTACTCGTCCACAAAGTAGGCCAGGCCGTAGCCGGTGGCCTCGGTACGGGCGAGCGAGCCGCCAAAAGAGAGGCCCTTGCCGGTAAGGACGCCGGTCCACTCATTGGTCAGGCGCTTGTACTGACCGAACAGGTAGGCAACCTCGCGGCCGCCAACGCCCAGGTCGCCGGCGGGAACGTCGGTGTTGGGGCCGATGTGGCGATAGAGCTCGGTCATGAAGGACTGGCAGAAGTGCATGATCTCGTTGTTGGACTTGCCCTTGGGGTCAAAGTCGGAACCGCCCTTGCCGCCGCCCATGGGAAGGGTGGTCAGGCTGTTCTTGAGAATCTGCTCCAGGCCCAGGAACTTGAGCATGCCCAGGGTGACCGTCGGGTTAAAGCGCAGGCCGCCCTTGTAGGGTCCAATGGCAGAGTTGAACTCGACGCGGTAGCCGCGGTTGACCTGAACCTTGCCCTGGTCGTCGACCCAGGGAACACGGAACATGACGATGCGCTCGGGCTCGACGAGGCGCTCAAGCAGGGCGGCCTCCTCGTACTCGGGATGGGCGTCGAGCGCCGGCTGGATGGTGCCGAGAATCTCGGTCGCGGCCTGGATGAACTCAGGCTGCTCGGGATAGCGGGCCTTGAGCTCGTCGAGAACTTTCTGCGTGTAGCTCATGCTTCCTCCAATTGATGGAAAAGAAAAGTGTCGTTCGAGGCGCCCCATGCGCCGCGAGCTTTATCGAGTATGGATAATATCGCACTGTTGCAGCAAAGTTTCGCATAAGCCGACGAGCAGATGTTTCGTTTTGATTACGATGCAGGTAGAAGCGTTTTTGAGTGCCCAACGCGCAAATCGCGTGTTTCGAAGCTGTTTCGTCCACATGTTCCAAACCACCACATTGGGGACAGGCACCTTTGTGGTGGTGTGGTGGCTAGAGGACGAGCTGATGGTAGTCGGCAGGGGCTATGCGGCCCTCGGTGGCGGCGCGGAAGGCGGCGAGCGCATCGCCCGAGAACGGCATGGCCCAGCACAGGCCGCAACCTGCGGTAATGGAGCCGGGCAAAGGCATAATGCGCCCGGGCACGCCGGCATCCAGGCAAAGCTGCTCGCACTCCATCACATCGAAGGTGCTGTCGAACGAAACGATAATCTTGCGCTCGTGGTCGAGGGCATCACCGGACGGGCCTTCGCGATGTGCCTCGCGATACGCCGCGGCGTCCGCTTCCTCTTCCGCAGTATGTCCACAGCCACCGCAGCCGCAGGTACAGGGCTCGGAACCATCGCAAGTGCAAGGCTCTCCCGTGTCGGGACAAATATCGTGAGACATGGCAACTCCAATCGTCTAGGCGAGTAACTCGGCCGCCGCAAACTCCTCGGGCGTATTGACGTTTTCGAAGCAGAGCGTCGAGCCCGCGGCCTTAACGATCTGCGGTTCATCTATATAACCAGCCTGAACGCGATTGATCAGGCAGCGAATGCGTTGGCGGTCGCAGGAGAGCAGCTCTTGGGCAACTGGCGCACATGCGTCACGGCGCCAGACGGCGCAAAGCGGCTCAATGCCACGCTCCTCGCGCGGCACGCACACGTCGAGCGCCTCAGCCTCAACACGATCGGCGAGCGCGCCGATGAGTTCCGGCGAGACAAACGGCATATCGCAAGCGACGATCGCCACGAACGGCAATCGCGCCGCGGCCAACGAGCTCGCGATGCCGCGCATGGCACCGGCGGGACCGTCGACGTCCATCACCACGCGGGGGCGCAGGCCATCAAACATAAGCTCCTCAAGGTAGGCAAGCTCGCAGGGGCGCGACGTCGTCACGACCAGCTCGCCGGCAACTGGCGCCAGCCGACCCAGCACGCGCTCGATGAGCGGCTCACCGCAAAACGCCATGCGCGCCTTATCGCAGCCCATGCGCGACGACATCCCGCCCGCTTGAACGACACAAGAAAGATCGGCCCGTCTTACGGTAGTCATACGGCAAACCACCCCCATCGGTATGCTCAAAACTCGACGCACGAAGCCAAATACCGTCGCCGATAAAGCGGGCGGCACGGCAAACCCATGCAAAAACAAAACAGCGCCTTTGCGGCACGCAGCAAGACCGCGAGCACAAAAGCGCTGGTAGCGTATGGCGGGAACGTATGTGAATCGAACACATCCAAGACGTTTTGCACGCCTCGCAACGGTTTTGAGGACCGCGGAGCCCACCGGAGCCCATCCGTTCCCAAGTGCGGCGGTATTTTACCAAACCGAGCGGGCCCCATCCCAAATAGACAAGCAAGAAGTTGCGGTGGAATAGTTCTTACTTAGGCTGCAAGACCCCAAAAACAGGAACTATTTCACCGCAACTGAGGAGGCGGGAGCGGGTAACCGGCCTAGCGCAGGGAGCGCAGGCCGCCGGCATCCTTGTCGAGCACCGTAAAGCGCACGGCATCCAGGTGCTCCAAGATGCTGATGGCGCGTTTGCGCGACACGCCCAGGGCCTCGCGCAGCACGCTCGTGGTGGCAGCGCCGCCGGCCGCCTCAATGGCGGCGGCGACGAGCTCACGCGCATGGGCCTCGGCAGCAGCGGACAGGGCAACGTCGCGCTCGACCTTAACGATTGCGCGGTTGAGGGAAAGCTCGCGCAGGGCACGCGTCATGGTGTCGCGGCCGAGCTGCAGCTGTTCGCCCACCTCGGGAAGCGCCGGTGCATCCAAGCCGGCCTCGTCAAGCAGCGCGACGATGCGCTCGCAAGCCTCTCGCACCACGCGTGCCGCCGCGGCGGCCGAATGCGGATCGAATACCTCGGCGCCCTCGGCGGCGCACACGCCACGCGAGCAGCCCTCGGCAATCAGAGCCGCGGCAACGGCTTCATCAGCGGCAGGCCACGCAGCATGGGCAACGGCACCGGGCGTAAAGCCCGTCTCCTTGGGAGCCGCCGCATGCATGGCTGACAGGGTCGCCGCCAGTGCATTCATCGCGGCGTCGAGCACGGAAGCATCTGCATACAGCGAGCCATCCGAGCCAGCAAGCGCGCGAGCAGCGCCCTTCGCCACCAACACGCGCAGTGCAGTATCGACCTCGCCGACGCCAAGATCCAAAGCCGCGGCAACATCAACCGCCGTAACCGGCAACGTCTGCAGCACCAGCCAAGCGCCCACACCGCCCGCGATATCGCCGGACTCGATCGCCGCATACAGCGCACGCTCTCCTTCGGCAAGCTCGCGCGAGCGACGGCAGCGCGAAAGCAGCACGCGCCCGCCGCCAATGAGCATCACGGGCGAATAGGACAGCACCACGACATGGTCCCCGGCACGTAGCGGCAGCGAGTTTTCCAAGCGCACCTGAACATTACGGGTCTCGCCCACCGCCATGGGGGCCTCGCCCTCCATAAGCATGATGCGGCCGACAACCTCGGCCGTACCCGCCATCACATGCACGCGCGCGCCCGACTCGAGCACACGCGGTTTAGCGCCCTCGCGGCCCAGGTAGGTAAACGTCATCATAAAGCGCAGCGTCTGGCCAAAACGGCCCTCCACGCCGAGCATCTCGCCGCGATCGAGCGCGGCGACAGCATCGCCCACCAAGTTGAGCGCCACACGCTGACCGGGCAACGCCTGCTGCGTGTCGCCATGCACCTGGATCCCGCGTACGCGGCAGACCGTGCGCGACGGCAGCGCGACGAGCTCATCGCCCACCGCAACCGGCGCATCGTGCAGCGTTCCCGTCACGACGGTGCCGGCGCCCTTGATCGTAAAGCAGCGGTCAATCGGCAGGCGCGGCGCGGCATCGCTCCGCTCGGCACGCTCGCGACAGGTATCCCAGCAGACACCCACCTGCTCGTCGAGCACCGCAAGCAGCCCGTCAATCCCCTCGCCCGTCTTAGACGACACGGGCACAATTGGCGCGCCCGCAAACACAGTACCCGACAAAAAGTCATCGACATCGAGCTCGGCAAGCTCGGTCATCTCGGCATCGGCCAGGTCACACATCGTCAGCGCCACCACCATATGCGTGACGCCCAGCAGCTCCAGCACATGCACGTGCTCGCGGGTCTGCGGCATCACGCCCTCGACGGCTGAGACCACCAGCACGGCAACGTCGATGCCCGTGGCACCCTGCACCATGGCGCGCAAGTAATGCGCATGGCCCGGCACGTCGACAAGGCCGACGATCTTGCCACTCGGCAGCGCCAGCTCGCCAAAGCCCAACTCCACCGTCATGCCGCGGCGACGCTCGACCTCAAGGCGATCAGGATTCTTGCCGGTCAGCGCCTCGATCAGTGCCGACTTACCGTGGTCAACGTGGCCCGCCGTGCCAACGATAACGGGACACTCCACCAGCGCCTGAACCTCACTCATCGAGCAATCGCCTTCTCAACGCATGCGGCAAGCGTCGACGCCGCCGTCTCGATATCGCGGTCGCCCACGAGCGTACGGACGTCAAACAAAATGCGATCGTGCGAGGCGCGCGTGACGACCGGCGTGTCGAAATCTTGGACGAGTGAGCGCTTGAGTGCGTCAACGGAAAGACGCTCATCGACAAGACGCACGGCAACGCACATGGTGGGCAGCTCGACGGTAGGCAGCGAACCGCCGCCGGGAGTCGACGACTCCTCGACGATCTCCACCTGAACGGCGCACAGGCAACCGGCCTTGTCGAGACCGGCGACCATACGATCGCGCAGCTTGCGGGCACGTCGCTCCAAATGGGTCTGCGGAAGCGTAAGCATGCTGAGCACCGGAATATCGCGATGGGCAACATCGGCGCCATCCATGTAGATACGCAGCGTGGCCTCGAGCGCCGACAGGGCCAGTTTGCCCGGGCGCAGGGCGCGCATAAGCGGATGTGACCCACAGGCCTGAACCAGGTCACGACGGCCCATGATAATGCCCGCCTGTGCTGCACCGAGAAGTTTATCGCCCGAGCACGACACCAAATCGAGCCCTGCCGAAACCGAAGCCGGCGTGGTTTCTTCGCCTCCGCGCACCAAGATGTCGTCGGGCAACAGCGCGCCCGACCCCTGATCTTCATAGAACAGCAGGCCGTGCTTATGGGCCAGTGCGGCGAGCTCCCGAGAGCCCACTTCCTCGTGAAAACCCTCGATGCGATAATTGGAAGGATGAACCTTGAGGATCATGGCCGTATCGGGCGTAATAGCTTGCTCATAATCTGCCAGGTGCGTGCGGTTGGTGGCGCCGACCTCGACGAGCTTGGCGCCCGAGGCCGCCATGACATCGGGGATGCGGAAGCTGCCGCCAATCTCGACAAGCTCGCCGCGGCTGACGATAACCTCTTTGCCCGCGGCATGGGTGGCAAGCACCAGCAGCACCGCGGCGGCATTGTTGTTGACCACGAGCGCGTCCTCGGCACCGGTGAGTGAGCGGATCAGCTGCGCGGCGTGCTCCTTGCGCGAACCGCGCGAACAGGTGTCCACGCTGTACTCGAGCGTGCTGTAGCCGCGCGCGACCTCGGCCACGGCCTTGGCGGCCGACTCCGCGAGCGGGGCGCGACCCAAGTTGGTATGGATGACCACACCCGTGGCATTAACCGCTGGGCGCAGGCTCGGCAGCGCGGAGCGGTGCGCACGCCACTCGATAGCCGAAGCCAGGTCACGCTTGGAACGCGGGGCGGCGCCGGCGCGAATGGCGGCGCGCTCCTCGTCAAGCTCGGCCGTGACGGCGGCATGGACCACCGCGTCGCAGGTCTCCCCTGCCGCCTTCACCACCGGCCACTCGGTGAGCAGCTCGTTGACGGAAGGAATGGCACGCAGACGGGCGCGCACCTCATCGGACATGTTCTGGCTATCGCTCATGTGCGGCCTTTCAAAACCAAAGGTGAATCAATCGTTCGAACGTCAAACTATCAGCCAATTCGATCGGCTGAGTCAATCAATCGTTATTATCCACGTGCTCCGTGATCTTTTCCACGCGAACGGCGTTTTCCTGGGTGAGCGCGGCACCTGTCAACGGATCCCAACGCAACGGCGTATGGTCGAGCGGGCCCACGCCCAAGGCTTGAGCGCCACCGACATCGGCGCCAAGCGAACGCCCGCCGGGGGCGGCCGACGTGAAGATGCACGCCGGATGCAGATAGGGCGTCGTCTCCACGCGCACGCGGTCGCGGCCCATATCGCTCACGAGCTCGACGATCTCGCCGTCGGCGATGCCCATGTGCGCAGCAGCATCGGCATTCATCTGCACAGCATCCAGGTCCGATCCAGCCTCGGCGGCACCTTGAGCCGCAAGCCTGCGCGAGGTGTGCGACTCAAAGGGACGGTTGCCACTAATGAGGCGAAACATCCCCGGGCCGGGCTCCACAATGGGCGCAATCCAGTTGGGCACACGACCCATGCCGACTCGTTCCCATACGTCGCTTGCCAGCGCAATTTTGCCGCCGGCAAGCGGAATCACCGGCTCACCCGTGCGCGACGGCAGCGCCACGCCCGTATCGGCCCAGCCGCGCTCCTTGAGCTCGTCCAGATCGATCCCAAAAGGCGCCACCTGGGCAGCCGTCAGATCGTCAGACGTAAACTGGAAATACTCGCCCACGCCACACGCCTGCGCCAGACCGGCAAAAATCTCCCGACCGGGACGTGTGCCGTCATGCTGCACGGGCAGCACGGCGTTGCGGTAGAACACGCGCGAATCGTTGACGCCCACGACCGTGCCCACACCGCGGTCGGCCTCCAGATACGTCACGTCGGGCAGCACGAAGTCAGAAGCACGCGCCGTCTCGGACCAACGAATATCAATCGTCACAAGCAAGTCGAGCTGCTGCAAAATACCCAACCAAGCCTGTGCATTGCCATAGCCCGCACCGGGGTTACTGGCATAGACGATGAGCCCACGCAAATCGCCGGCAAGAATCGACTGGCCGATGGTCGTGCACAGACCGCGCTCGGGGTCGACGAGCGGATAGCGTTCGGACCCCAACTTGGGCTCACGTGGCATCGACGGCGTCGCGAAACGCGCAGGGTCCAAATCGCCCAACGCAAGCGGTGTGGGCGGGTTGAGGGCACCGCCCGCATGTCCGATGCAGCCCAGCAGCACATCGACCAAACAGATAGCGCGCGCCGTCTGCGTACTGTTGGCATACGCGATACCGATGCCGCCATGAAAGCCCGCATCCACCACGGCGGCAGGCGCGGCGGCAGCCAGATCGCGCGCCGTGGCGACAATCTCTTCGGCCGGCACGTCGGACATCGACTCAGCCCACTCGGGCATCCAAGCACTGGCCGCCTGCGCCAGCTCATCAAAGCCCGTGGTATAGCGGGCAACGAACTCGTGATCGTACAGACCCTCGGCAATCAACACGTGTGCGATACCCAGCAGCAACGCCAGATCGCATCCGGGACGCACGCGGAGCCAGCGATCGGCAATAGCAGCCGAACCGCTGCGCCGAGGGTCAACCACGATGATTTTCGCCCCACGCCGGCGCGCGTCGTTGAGCGCATCGACCGACCCCATCGACGACGAATCCACCAAGGAACGCCCCAGGTACATGATGCAGTCGGTATGCGCAAGGTCGGAGGCGGGACTATAGCCCAGGCTGTGCTCCCAACCGGTAAGTCGGCTTACCTCGCAGGCACCGTCGGCACCGTACACGTTGGGCGAGCCCAGCGCATGCATAAAACGATAGGCCCAGTAGCGGTCGAACGAGGGCACGCCGAGTGTCATGCCCAGCGCACGAGGCCCGCGCTCGTCAACAATCCCCAAAAGGCGCTCGGCAATCTGGGCAAACGCCTCATCCCAGGAAATCGCATCAAACCCCGAGCCATCAGCTCGGCGGCGCATGGGATGCAAAATCCGGTCGCGCTCGTCAAACGGCATGTCCAGGCGATGCCGCCCGCGGGCGCACAGGGCACGCGCCGCGCACGGATGCCCCGGCACCGGCAACTCGGCCACCACGCGACCGTCCTCAACGCGTGCCGCAAAGGCGCAATCGGCATAGCATCCCCCGCATGCAGTCACCACGGCGCGACCGTCACGCTTCACAGCAGATGCCATCTCGATTACCCCTTTCATCAGCCAAACACAGCAGGCCAAAAGCCCGGCAACGAGTCCCGGACCCAAAAAGCCTCCCGCACGGCAACGCCCCGCGGGAGGCCCAACGTCAAACAGACGATACCTTACGCCTCGGACTTCTTGGCGTAGATAAACCAGTAGCCGAGCGCGACCAGAACCGCGCCGCCCACGATGTTGCCCAGCGTGGCAGCGGACAGGTTAAACGCAATGCCCGCGGCGTTGAGCGCATCGGCGCCGGCGACCTTGGCACCGTAGCCGCATGCATGCATCACGGCGCCCATGGGCAAAAAGTACATGTTGGCGACGCAGTGCTCAAAACCGCAGGCCACAAAGGCGGCGATGGGAAGCAGAATGCCCACGACCTTATCGACCACGGTCTTGCCGGCGGTACCGATCCACACGGCCAGGCACACAAAGATGTTGCACAGGATGCCGCGGAAGAAGATCGTCACCCAGTCGATCGTCACCTTGCCGGCGGCGACGCTCACCATGGAATTGGCGACCGCCTCGCCGTTGAGCTTGTAAATGCCGGCCATGTACACCAAAAAGACGATGAACAGGGCACCGACAAAATTGCCGACCCACACGACGACCCAGGCCTTGAGCATCTGAGCCAGGGTGATCTTTTTGCTCTTGAGCGCGCAGACCATAAGCGAATTGCCGGTAAACAGCTCGGCGCCGCACACCAGCACCAGCACCAGGCCCAGGCAAAAGCACAGGCCGCCCACGACGCGCTGGGCACCCCAGCCAAGCGTGCCGTCGCTCAAAAACACCGTAAAGAACAGGCCGCCGAAGGCGATAAACGCACCGGCGAACATTGCCAACAGAAAGGCCTTAGCGACCGGCAGGTTGGCCTTGGTCACGCCGGCGGCCTCGGTCTTGGCCTCGATCGCGGCGGGCGCCAGGCAATCGGGAGCGGGGTACTCCACCTTGGAATCTGCCATGTCAATCACTTCTTTCCTATTCAGCAGGGGCAAGCGCTGCTATAGCTCCTGCCCCAAGCGGACAAAGTGGGAAAAGTCGTTGGCGGCCACGGCGTCGTACACGGCGTCGACGGCCCCAAAGACCTCCGGGGACATGGGGTTATAGAACTCCGTATCGCCCGGCTGAATCCCTATGAAGACGATATCTTCGCACGATTGCTCAATCTCTTCGATCAGAATCGACAAGGGAAGCGAATGCGTGGTGAACATCGACTTGCGGGCCACATCACGTTTGTCGAGCAAGCGGATGGCACCGACGGGCAGCGCCATGTCAGAGGCATCGACCAAGACCAGGCGAGGCGGACGCTCGCGCTTGACCTCGATGATGTCATCCTCGGGCGTCTGACCGCCATCGATGGTGTACCAGCCGGCAATGGGCGCGTCCTCCATCTTTTTGGAGAGCACGGGGCCGGCGGCATCGTCGGCACGCAGCACGCTTCCCGCCGTGAGCACGATACCCGCAAACGGGGCGCCGTTCACACGTCCATCCACAACGCGACCCATTACTGCAACCTCCCCGTCAGATACACGCCCGACACATCGCGCACGCGCTCAACCAGATCGCGAAACTTCATTAAGAACGCGACCTGCTGGGCATGCAGGCCAAAGTCGTCGTCGAACACCGAGATGCCGGCCTTGGCCGAGCCGCGAAAACCGCGCTCGTCGAGCAGCATATCGCAGGCCTCGAGCAGCGACGGCACCGCCGCCTTGTCGAGCTGGCACTCGCCAAAGGAGCGGATGGCCTCGAACTTGGTCTTGGCCTCCCCCTCCGGCAACGCATCGACGAGCGAATAGAACACATCCACCGGCACCGACAGGCGCGGCTCAAAGCAGTCGAGCACGCCGGTGTGGTGGCCCACGGCGAGCGTGTAGTACAGCACGTCGCAGGCCTCCTGGGGAACGTCTTCCTCGGTCTCCACAAACTTACGCGTGAGCTCGTAAAAGACCACCTGGTCGGGCGCATGGCCCAGGCAGGGGTCGGCGACGCCCTCGGCGGCCTCGTCGCTTGCGCGCGAGGCATCGCCAAAAGAGCCGCCGAGCATACCGGGGCCCGCAAAGTAACCAGAGCGGTCCGTGAGTTCCATCTAACGGCCTCCGGCCAGCACCAGATCCTGCAGCGCCGAGTAGACCTCAACACGACGAGGATCATCTTGCTTGTCGATGAGGAGCGCCATGGCACCGCGGATATCGCCCTTGGGCGCGCCCTCGAGCGTATCCATAAACTCGTTGGCCAGGTCGCGGCCGTAACGGTAGCCGCTCATGGCGCGAGCCTCACGCTCGATGGCCACACGCAGCTTGTACGGCACGCCGGGGTGCAGGATATCGGCCTGCTCGCCGGCGGCCTCCACCGTGGTCTCGGCATGGAGCTTTTGGTCCAGCAGGCCAAGTGCCATGGCAAAGCCGTAGACGGTCTGCGCGGGGCTGGGCGGGCAGCCGGGGATATAGACATCGACCGGCAAGATCTTGTCCGTGCCGCCCCAGACGCAGTAGTTGTCGTAGAAGATGCCGCCGGTGCAGCCGCACGCGCCATAGGACACCACGATCTTGGGATCGGGTGCGGCCTCAAAGGCGCGCAGGGCCGGCATGCGCATGGCACGCGTCACGGCACCGGTGTACAGCAGCACATCGGCGTGACGGGGCGAGGGCACGACCTTGATGCCAAAGCGCTCGACGTCGAAGACGGGCGTGATGGAACCGAAGATCTCGATCTCGCAGCCGTTACAGCCGCCGCAGTCAACACGGTAGACGTACACCGAGCGCTTGATCTTCTTAAGAAGGGTCGCCTTGGCCTTCTCGATGCTCTCGTCGAGCTCGATCTTGGTCGGGCGGTACTGAAGCCGCTCGGGCAAAAGCGTGGGTTCGGCCATGGTTACTCCTCCTTCGTTTCAAAATCCATGATGATGCCCTCGACCGGCGCCGGACCGGCGGGAATCTCGGGCGCATCGGGGTTGAGCTCGCGGTCGATATACTCCGGGTTCACGCCGTGGCCGCCCAGATACTCCATGCCGGGGCCCTGGGGCTCGCCGGACGCAAGCGTCTCGTTGGCAGCCATGCCGGCAGCGTTGCCGGTCTTTACGGCCGAGGCGGCGCGCAGGGCGTCGAGCTCGCGCTTGCACTCCTGGCACATACCGACGGTACGGGCGGCCTGCTCGGCCTCCATGCCGCCGGCCTTTTGCAACAGGCGCTTAGCGTAGTCGATTTCCTTGTGCGGGGCAAACGGCTTGCCGCAGCGCGAGCAGTGCTCGAGCGTGTAGACGCTCTTGCTGGTGAGGTCGTCTTTGCTCATGACGGCCAGCTCAAACTCCTCGGTGAGCTTGATGGCCTCCATGGGGCAGGCCTTCTCGCAGCGGCCGCAGAAGATGCAGCGACCGTAGTCGATCGACCAGGTGATGGTATCGTCCGCAAGGTCGGTGTCCATACGAATGGCATCGGCCGGGCACGCCACGCCGCAGGCACCGCAGGCGATGCAGAGCTCGGCATTGTGCTCGGGCTTGCCGCGCATGTCCTTGTTGGTGGGAAACGGCGCAAACGGGTACTTGACCGTCGCGTCGCCGGCCTTGGCGTTAACCTTCCAAAGCTTCAGCATATTAGAGCGCCTCCTCATCGAGCGGGGCGGCCATGGTGCCCTCGCCCGCAAGCGGCGACTTGTCGCGCCAGACGTTTTCGAACTGCTCCTTGTCGAGCACGTGGTCGCGCTTGGCGGCGACATCGGTCACCGTCACGCGGTCGGTGCAGGAGTAGCACGGGTCGAGCGAACCGACGATCAGCGCAGCGTCGCCCACGGTGTTGCCGCGGAACATGTAGCGCAGGACCGGCCAGTTGCTGTACGTGGCCGCCTTGGCGCGCCAGCGGTAGCACTTCTGGTTGTTGCCGAGCATGGCCCAGTGCACGTCCTCGCCGCGCGGCGCCTCGGTGGCGCCGATGGCGTACTTGTGCGGGGTGTACTCCCAATCCGTGGTGAGGATGGGGCCCGACGGGCAGTTCTCGAGCATGGTCTCGATCATGTCGATCGAATCGTAGACCTCCTGGATGCGAACGGCGGTACGGCCGAAGGCATCGCAGGTGTCGGCCGTAGCGGCGTGCATCTTTTGAACGTCCGGATCGGCGTAGCCGTCGAAGGGATGGTCAAAGCGCACGTCGCGGGCATAGCCAGAGCCACGCATGAGCGGGCCGACCGGCGAAAAGTCGCGAGCGATCTTACGGTCGAGAATGCCGATGCCGCTCGTGCGCTCAATAAAGTTGGGCGTGGAGAGCAAAACGTCGACGAGCTCCTGGACCTCGGAGCGCAGCTGATGGATGGTCGTGAGCGTGGAGAGCTTCTGCTCGGCCAGGATGTCGCGACGCACGCCACCGATCACATTGAGGCCATAGGTCTTACGGTGGCCGGAGAGTTTCTCGGCCAGGTCCATGGACTTCTCGCGAACGCGGAAGAACTGCTGGAAGCCGGAATCGAAGCCGGTGTAGTGCGATGCGAGGCCAATGTTGAGCAGGTGCGAGTGCAGGCGCTCGACCTCGAGCATGATGGCGCGGATGTACTGCGCGCGCGGCGGGACGTGAATGCCCTGGGCGCGCTCGACAGCCTCGGCGTAGGCCACCGAGTGGGCGCAGCCGCAGATGCCGCAGATGCGGTCGGCAAGGAACGTGACGGCATCATAGTTCAGGCGCGTCTCGGCGACCTTCTCCATGCCGCGGTGCACGTAGAACAGACGATAGTCGGCGTCGACGATCGTCTCGCCCTCGACGAACAGGCGGAAGTGGCCGGGCTCGTCGGAGGTAATGTGCAGCGGGCCCATGGGGACGAGCGTGGTCTCCTTGCCCTTGGTGTCGGCCAAGAACTCGTAGTTTTCCATGTCGCTCGCGGGAGCGGGACGGAAACGGTAATCCATCGAATCCTTGCGCAACGGGTACAGCCCGCTGGGCCAATCATCGGGCAGCACGAGGCGACGACGGTCGGGCAGACCCTCGGGGATCAGGCCGAACATGTCGCGCAGCTCGCGCTCGCCCCACACGCAGGCGGGGACGAACGGCGTCACGGACGGGAACGTCATCTTGGCGGGATCGACCTCGGTGCGCACGGTCACCCAGCCGGGATCCTCCCCCTCCATGGAGATGACGTAGTACACGGCGTAACGGCCGCACAGGCTGCGCTCATCGTTGCCGATGATCACGGGAATCCAGCCGTAGCGCTCGTAGTACAGGTAGTGGACGGCCTCGGGCAGCTTGTCCTGCTTGACGGTAATCGTCAGCTGGTCCTCGCACTGCCACTCAACCTTCTCGATAGCGCCCGGCACTGCGGCGCGCAGGGCCTCGACGTGGCTTTCGCAACGACGAGCGTAGTCCTTCTTTTCAGGTTCTGCCATGGTGCTAATTCACCTCGCTTGTCTTGGTCTGGGAACTGAACACCATGCGGTAGAGAGGAGCCTCGTGGAGCTCTTCGACGCTCTGGTTCAAAACGACGGACGTTGCATCCTCGACGCCGCTCGTGATGGCGACCGGGGTGGCGATACCGAACCACATGACCACGATCGCGAGGGCGATCTCGGGGATGATCATGAGGGCGGGCACCTCGTGGCGCTTCATGCCCTCGGGCGCCTTGCCGAAGATGGACTTGAGCGCGATGCCGGTAAGGGCAAAGTACACGCCGGTGAGGCCAGTGGCCACGAGCACGACCACCCAGATGGGACCGGACTGGACGCCGGCCACGAAGGTGAGGAACTCGGAGATGAACAGGGCGAACGGCGGGAAGGCGGCGAGCGCGAGCAGGGCGATGATGGTGAGCGCTGCCGTGACGGGAGCGATCTCGACGACGCCCTTGATCTTGTTCAGGTCGCGGGTGTGGTAGATGTGCTGGATGTTACCGGCCATGCAGAAGGCGAGCGCCTTCGTGAAACCGTGGAAGATGCAGTGCAGCAGGCAGGCGGCGATACCGAGCGGACCACCGATACCCAGGCACAGCGCGACCACGCCGACGTTGTCGACGGAGGAGTACGCGAAGCGGCGCTTGATATCGTCCTGCTTAAAGATGCACAGGGCGGCCACCAGGATGGACAGCGTGCCCAGGATGAGCAGGAGCGTACGCGGATAGGTGTCGCCCACCGTGATGATGGACAGGGAGTAGAAGCGGATGATCACCAGCATGGCGCACTTGAGCAGCACGCCCGAGAGCAGCGCGGAGACCGGGCTCGGAGCCTGGGAGTGCGCGTCGGGCAGCCAAGTGTGCATGGGGAACAGGCCCGCCTTGGTGCCGAAGCCGATGACGATGAACGCGAACGCGAGGCGCACGAGCATCGGGTCGAACTGGTCGGCGTAGGGCATGATGGAGGTGAGGAAGGCTGCCTCATGCGCGTTGGGCATGATATCGGCGGCGTTCGCGTAGATGAGCAGCGTGCCGAACAGGCCGAAGGCCACGCCGGCGGTGCAGACCATCGCGTACTTCCAAGACGCCTCGAGCGCCTGCTTGTTCTTGTAGATGCCCACGAGGAACACGGTCGACAGCGTGGTGGCCTCGACCGCCGCCCAGGTGAGGATGATGTTGTTGGACAGGCAGGCGAGCAGCATCGTGAAAACGAACAGGCTAAACAGCGCGTAGTACTGCTTGGTGCGCTCGGCCGGCATGGTCTTCTCCTCGATATCGATCTTGATATAGGAGATGGAGTACACGCCGGTGATGAACCCGATGATGCCTACCAGAAGGACGAAGATCGACGAGAGCGAATCGAGATGGAGCCACAGGCCCAAAGCGTCGATATTCTGCCCGCTCGAGAGCATGGTTCCCGCGGTGACGACCGAAAGGACGAGGGTCGCCGCGACGGAGATGGTGTTGAGCCCCGCAAAGACGCTGTAGGACGTCGTCTTGGGGAGCGCAGCCATAATCAGGGAGAACACGAGGGGACAAGCGAGCAGGGCGACCGTCAGCATTGAAACATCCATGGCCTACCCCTTCAATTCGGTCAGGTCGTGGGAGTCGAGCGACTTGGTGTCGTTCCAGATCCTCACGACGACGGCGGACATGATGATGACGGCGAAAATGGCGTCGGTGGCGATGCCGATCTCGATGATCTCGGGGGCCGTGGGCGCGAGCAGGGCGAGCGTCACGTGGCTACCGTTCTCCATAAGGCAGTACCCGAAGATTTGCTTGAGGATGTTGCGCTGGGAGATGATGCACGTGAGGCCGACGAAGAAGTGCGCGAAGCTGATGGCGAGGGCCGGAGTAGCCACCTCAGCGGTGGGCAGGCTCAGGCGCGTGACCACCGCGAAGCAGATGGCCACCTCCAGACCGGTGAGGATGATGGTCCAGGCCGGCTTGATGGAGGAGGTCAGCGTGCTATCGGCAGGCGAACCCATCTTTTTGTAGGCACGGTTGAGAATGAACGGAACGAGGATCACCTTGGTGACGAAGGCCGACGCGGCCCACATGAGAAGCTCGGTGGCACCGGTGGTGAGGCCCAGGGTGAGCAGCACGCCCACCAGGACAACCGACTGGATCGCGTACCACTTAATGGCGGACGGGATGGTCTTCGAGACGACCACCATGGTGGAGGTCACGATCAGAAGACCGCCCAGGATATTGACTAACGAATAACCCATGTCCTACCTCCTAACCCATCCAACTAGAGGACAGAGGACCGGCGACGACGACCATGATCATGAGGACGACGAACACGAACGCCATGGCGCGCGGAAGGGGCTGGCCGGCGGCCACGGTCTCGCTCGGCTCACCGGGCAGGACCTTACCCATCCAACGCAGGAACCATGCGAAGGTGGCGACGGTCTCGACGACCATGACGCACACGAGGACGAAGATGACCGTGTTGGAAGCACCAACCGCGAAGCCACCGGAAATAATCTGGAACTTGGAGAAGAACGTGCTCATGGGGGGCACGCCGGCGATAGCGGTCGCGGCGACCGCGAAGCCCACGCCCGTGACCGGGTACTTCTTCATGAGGCCCTGGATCTTGGGCAACATACGGGTTCCCAGCGTGAAGCTGAGGGAGCCGGCGATGAGGAAGAACAGGGTCTTGGTGAACGCGTGGTTGAAGATGTGCTCGACGGCGCCGTTGAACGCCATCTGGCTTCCGAACACGGAGAGGCCCAGGCCGAAGAACACGTAGGCGAGCTGCGCGATCGTCGAGAAGGCGAGCAGGCGCTTCATATCCTTCTGGGGCAGGTACATGAGGAAGCCGAAGAGCATGGTCACGACGGCGTCGATGATGGCGACCCAACCGACGATCTCGGGGATATCGCCGGCACTCGCAAGAGCGCGGGCGAACACGCACACGCCGACCTTCACCATGGACGCGCCATGGAGGTAGGCGGAAACGGGCGTGGGGGCCTCCATTGCGGAGGGCAGCCACATGTAGAGCGGGAACTGGGCGGACTTGGCCCAAGCGGCGAACAGGATGAGCAGCAGCACGACGGTCTTCATACCGGAATCGAGCTGGGAGATCGCGCTCAGCGCGAACGTGCCGGTTCCGGCGAACAGGAAGGCCGCGCCGATGTAGAGTCCCAGAGCGCCGATATGGGTGATGATGAGCGCCTTCATACCGGCCTTCTTGGCCGTGGGCGTCATGTAGTAGCTGATGAGGCCCCAGGAGCACACGCCGGTGATCTCGAAGAAAACGAGCTGGCCGACGATGGTGGAGCTGTAGGCGAGACCGGCCATGGCGCCGATGAACGTGGAGAAGTACACGTAGAAGCGGCGACGGGGCGCGTCGGGATGCTCCTTGTTCTTATCGCTCATGTACGGGAACGAATAGATGACGACGAGCAGGCCGATAGCGACGAACGCGGGTGCGAGCAGCGTGCTCATCCGGTCGAATATGAAGCCCATGACCAAGGTCTGGCCCATACTCGCCCAGGTTACATCGACCGCGTTCATGCCGTTTCCGGCAAACGTCGCGGCCAAGCCAACGGAAGCGACCGTGGCGATGCCGCCGGCAAAGGCGCAGATCCATTTAGCGTAGGGACGCGGCAGCATGACGATGAGCAGGGAGCCCAGCATGGGGACGGCGATCGCCACCATGGCAAAGAGGGACAAGCTCGATTCGATTGACATAGTTTCTCCCTTCTCCCTACACGCCTACGACGACGAAGACGAACGCGAGGACCGCGATGCCGACGACGGCCCAGGTCTGGTTACCGAGCACCTTGAAGCGCGAACGGGAAACGGAGTTCTCGAGCACGCCGCAGACAACGAAATCGACCAGGCACTTGACAAGGAAGACGACGGCGCCCACGAGAGCGGTGACGCCGATGGTCGCGGGCTCTCCCCAGGGGATGAAGATGGAGGTGAACCAAGCGACGACCACGACCTGCTTCATGCCCATGGCGAGCTTCATCATGGCCAGGGACGGGCCGGAGAGCTCGGCGAGCGGGCCCTCCTGGAGCTCCTGCTCGGCTTCGGCCTGATCGAACGGAAGCTTGCCGAGCTCCATATAGCAGGCGGCCGCGAAGGCGACGCCGGCGAGGATGACGGCGACGACGCTCGAGACGTTGCCCGTAACGATGTGCTGACCCATGGTCGCAATGTCCGTGGAGCCGCACACGATGGCGACGGTAAACAGCGCGATGAGCATGGACGGCTCGATGAGCACGCTCATGAGGAGCTCGCGGATACCGCCGAAGCCCGCGTAGGCGTTGGAGGAATCCACGCCGGACAGCGCGAAGAAGAAACGGGACAGCGCGAGCGCGTACATGATGGTGATGGCGTCACCAAAGACGGGCATGGGGCTCTCGAGCGTGAACATGGGCAGGCCCATGGCGAGCATGAACGACACCGCGAGGAACAGCGGCGGCATGATGCGCAGCACGAAGCTCGAGTCGGAACTCACGGACTCGGGACGCGCCATGAGCTTCGCGAGGTCCCGGTAATCCTGAAGGATGGACGGACCGCGGCGATTGTGCATCTTCGCGCGAATCACACGGGCGAGGCCGGAGAAGAAGGGCGCGACCAGCATGACCACGAGGCCCTGCGCTATCGCAAGAACGATGTTCATAATATCCTCTCCCCTCTCTAGACCATGACCACGGCGAGCACGAGGAAGACCACGAGCGCCGCGACGATGTAGCAGATGTATACGGAGTAGTTGCCGCCCTCGATCTTGGAGGCGAGGCCGGCCAGCTTATCGGCACCCTCGCTCGGTGCATCGACCAGGAAGCGGTCGGGCAGGGGCTCAACGCCCTGGGCGACACCGGTGAGCTTCTGGAACACGTGCGCGATGGACCAGCAGATCTTGGTGCATACCTCGCGCAGGGTGTAGAGCGGGCCCATGAAGAGCTCTACGTCTGACGCGAAGCTCGTGGCGACGACGGGCATGTGCTCGTTGGGCTCGTAGCCGCACGCCCAAGGGTCGGTCTTCTTAGCGGGGGCCTTGGTGCCGAGGCAGGACCTCAACACGAACGCGAGGCCGGTGAGGACCACGAGCGCGATGGCGATCGCGGGGGTGGAGGTGGCGGCACCGGAAATCTCGTTCACCAGAGACACGCCCGAGGTGGCTGTGACGGCAGAGCCGGCAAGCACGCTCTGGGCGACGTCGCCCAGAACCGGGGCGATGACGGGAGAGCCGATTCCCAGCACCACGCAGATGGCCGCGAGGAGCATCTGCGAGAACAACATCGGAGCCGGGGACTCCTTGGCGTTCGCGGCCTCCTGGGAACGAGGGCTGCTCGCGAACGAGACGCCGTAGGCCTTCACGAAGCACGTGACGGCCAGGGCACCGGTGATGGCGAGGGCGGCCGCGGAGGCGACGGCGAACACCATGACGACCGGGTCGGAGAGCGTCGAGATGTTGAACAGGGACTGGTAGGTGAACCACTCGGAAACGAAGCCGTTGAGCGGCGGGATAGCCGAGATGGCAAGGGCACCGATGAGGAAGCAGACGGCCGTGACCGGCATACGGCGGAACAGGCCGCCCATCTTCTCCATGTTGCGCGTACCCGTGGCATAGAGCAGGGAGCCCGCGCCGAGGAACAGCTCGCCCTTGAACATGGCGTGGTTGAGCGTGTGGTAGAGGGCGGCCATGAGCGCGATCGTCGCGATGACGTCGTTGCCCAGGGCGTGCGCCGTCATGGACGCGCCGACACCGAGCAAGATGATGCCGATGTTCTCGACGGAGTGGTAGGCCAGCAGGCGCTTAATGTCGTGCTCGTGGAGGGCGTAGACGACGCCCAGGACCGACGAGATGGATCCAAAGACCAGGACCATGAGGCCCCACCAGAGCTGGACGCCCGAACCCGCGAGCAGGTCGAGACCGACCTTGAGGATTCCCAGGATGCCGATCTTGATCATGCCGCCGGACATGAGGGCGGACACGTTGGACGGCGCCTCGGGGTGCGCCTGGGGCAGCCAGGAGTGCAGCGGGATGATACCGGCCTTTGCGCCGAATCCGAAGAACGCGAGGACGAAGCACGCGGAGGAGACGGCGGGTCCAAAGTCATGCGTACGGAAATCACTGAAGCTGAAGGAACCGCCCACGCCGTTGGTCATGAGCAGGAAGCTCGCCATGATAAGGACAAAGCCCACGTGCGCGATGACGAAGTAGAGCCAACCGCCCCTAATGGAGTTCTTGTTCTCCTCGATAACGACAAGGAAGTAGCTCGTAAGGGACATGAGCTCAAAGGCGACCAGGAACCAGAACACGTTGTCGGCGGTGATGACGAGCATCATCGAGGCGACGAAGGTGTTCATGAAGAAACCGGCGCGCCCGACCTTGCCCGGGTACTCATCGAAGTAGGACAGACCGTAGATGAAGCCCGCAAAGGCGAGGATTGAGATGAGGACCACGATCAGGCCCGCAAGGCCGTTGAGCAAGAGCTCGAGACGGGCGAACGGGAAAAAGAAGACCGTGTTGAGGGACGAAACGTCGCCAAGCACGGCCTCGAGGCCCGCGATGAACGACAGCACGGCCGCGACGGCGCCGATCAGGCAGCCGGCGGTCTTGGCGGCGTTGTCGGCCTTGATCAGCAGAACCGAGGCGAGCGCACCGATGCACGAGACGGCAAGCGATGCGATAAACAGCGTCATGCTATCCATTGTTTACGCTCCCTTCTGCTTTCTCGGACAGGCCCTGGGCCACAGCGGTAGCGTCGACGGACGGACCGTTTTCGATCGAGCGCAGGCGCTTGGCCTCGTCGAGCTCGCGATCGGCCGCGCCGCCCATGACGGTCAGAGCCTTGGTGGGGCACGCCGCCACACAATGCGGGCCGTCCGGATCGAAGGCGCACAGGTCGCACTTGACAGCGCAGGTGTACTGGCCAGGAGCCCACGTAAGCAGGCTGCTCAGGGACTTAGGATACGAAGGCGTCGGGTCGCACATGCCTGCGACACCGGTGATAGACGTGCCATCGGGATGGATGGCACCGAAGGGGCACGCGATGGCGCACAGCCTGCACCCGATGCACTCCTGCTCCTTGACGTGGATGCGATCGCCATCGTGCTCGATGGCATTCACCGGGCAAACCTCGGCGCAGGGGGCACCCTCGCAATGGTGGCAGGCAAGGGCGGCCGAAATACCGCCGGTCTTCACGAGCGCCAGGCGCGGCGTATCCTGAAGACCCTGCATCCGGTGGGCGTCGGCACAGGCGGACTGGCATGTCCCGCAGCCGATGCACCTCTCCGGGTTGATGTCGATGAAGCGGTTCATCCCCACTTCCTTTCAAAATAACGGGCCGGGGTCCCGAACGTACGGGACGCCCGGCCCAAAAAGCCAACGAGAACGGGACTACACGATTTGGTTCACGTGCGTCTCGTCGTCGAACTTGGCGGCGCCGGGCTCAACGTCTTGGGGAGCGGCGGCGTCCACCAGAGCCTGCTTGAGCTCGGTATACTGACGCTCGACTTCGCCCTCTGCCCAAACCTGGTCGGCAATGGCGTCGACCTGGCAGGCGGAGAACTTATCCTCGGGCGTGTGCGAGACCGGGTCGACCTTGTGAATGGTCAGCTCATTGCACTTGCCGATCCACCACTGGTAGGTCATGTAGACCGTGCCCTTGTTGATGCGATCGCTCACGTCGGCGCGGCTGTATACCTGGCCGCGGCGGCTGTGAATCGAGACGATATCGCCATTCTTGATGCCGCGCGCCTGGGCGTCCGCGGGATTCATGCGGACAAAGCCGGGCTCGTCGGCAAGCAGCGCCAGCGTCTTGCAGTTGCCGGTCATCGAGCGGCAGCTGTAGTGGCCGACCTCGCGGACGGTGCACAGGATGAGCGGGTACTCATCATCGGGAAGCTCGGAGGGCGCCTCCCAGTCGTGCGCCATCAGGTTGGCGCGGCCGTCCTTGGTGGTGAACTTGCCACCAGCGAACATGTCGGGCGTACCGTGGTCGTTCACATCGGTGCTCTTGACGGGCCACTGGGCGTAGCCGCCCTCGGGAGCCATCTTCTCGTAAGTCGCGCCCACAAAGTTGGGGCACAGGCTAATGCACTCGTTCCAGATCTGCTCGGTGTTGTCGTAGTGCATGGGGTAACCCATGCGCGTAGACAGGTCCGCGAAGATCTCCCAGTCGTGACGGCACTCGCCCTTGGGCGGAACGGCCGCGTCAAAGTGCTGGAAGCTACGGTCGGATGCGGTAAAGACACCCTCGTGCTCGCCCCAAGAGGTAGCGGGCAGGATGACGTCGGCGAGCATGGTCGTCTGCGTCATAAAGATGTCCTGGCAGATGAACAGATCCAGCTCGGAGAGCGTCTTGCGCATACCGGCCGAATCGGGCTCGGTCTGCACCGGGTCCTCGCCGTAGTTGTAGAAGCAGTGCACCTTGCCCTCGTCGACCAGGTGGCCCAGGTCGGTGAGTTTGTAGCCCTCCTCGAGCGGGAGCTTTTCCTCGGGCACGCCCCAAGCCTTGGCAAACTTGGCACGCACAGCCGGGTCGGTGACCTTCTGGTAGCCAGGGTACAGGTTGGGCAGCATGCCCATATCGCAGGAGCCCTGGACGTTGTTCTGACCGCGCACGGGCGCGAGGCCGGAATTGGGTTTGCCGATCTGGCCGGCAACGCAGGCGATGGAGGCGATGGTGTGCACCGTCTTCAGGTTCTGCTTCTGCTGGCATACGCCCATGCCCCAGCCAATGATGGCAGAAGGCTTCGCCGTGGCGTACATCTCGGCAGCTTGGTGGATCAACGCGGGCTCGACACCCGTGATGTCCTGTACGGATTCGGGAGTGTAGTTCTTGATGGTCTCCCACCACTCGTCAAAGCCGTTCGTGTGCTCGGCGACGAATTCCTTGTCGTAGAGGCCATCGTTGACCAAGCAGTTGGCAAAGGCGTTGAGGAACGCGACGTTGCAACCGTTCTTGATCGGAAGGTAGAGATCGGCGATACGCGCGGTTTCGATATGGCGCGGATCGGCGACGATGATCTTGCAACCCTTTTCTTTGGCTCGCACGATACGCCTTGCGACGATGGGGTGCGAATCGGCAGGGTTATAGCCGAAGAGGAAAATGCAGCCCGCATCCTCCATACCGGGGATGGAGCATGACATGCAACCTGAACCAACCGTGTCCATCAGACCGAGGACAGTAGGGCCGTGTCAAGTACGGGCGCAGTTGTCCACGCTGTGGGTGCCGATGCACGCACGCGTAAACTTCTGCATGACGTAGTTCGCCTCATTGCCGCCGCCTCGCGAAGAGCCGGTGGTCATGACAGCGTTAGGACCATATTCGTCAATTATGGCCTGCATCTTAGATGCGGTGAAATCCAGTGCCTCGTCCCAGCTTACGCGCTCAAGACCCGCGCCCTTAGTGCGGCGGATCATCGGGTGCAGTACGCGAGGAGTCAAGATCTTGGTGTCGTTGATGAAGTCGTAGCCGCTCATACCCTTAAGGCACAGCTCGCCCTGATTGGTGATGCCGTTGAGCGGTTCGGTACCCACGACCTGGCCGTTTTGGACCAGGAGGTTAAACTGGCAACCGGCGCCGCAGTACGGGCAGATCACTTTATGCTTCTCCATGACACCCTCCTTCCTTTTTCTGCTACCGAATACTCGGTACTTATTTGACAATCATTGGGCCTGTCGCCCGACGCTTACGCCTCGTTTTCGATGGTGGCGCGGGCACGCTCGGCAGTCAGTTCTGCCAGACGCTCCTCGTCTACCAGGGTGAGGCCCTTGGTCGGGCATGCCTCGGCACACGCCGGACCGCCGGGACGGTCCACGCACAGGTCGCACTTGAGCACGAAGCTCTTAGTCTGCGAACCGACGCGAACGTCACCCATCAAGACGGGGACCTGCGTGGTCGCCACGCTCACGGCGCCAAAGGGGCATGCCATGACGCAGCTCTTGCAGCCAATGCAGTTGTCCTCGTTGACGCCGATGCGATGGTTCTTTGGATCAAAGAACAAGGCGCCCGTAGGACAAGCCTTGGCGCACGGGGCATCCTCGCAGTGATGGCAAGCCACCGGTGCGGAGATCTCGTACGTACGCGTCACGCGCAGGCGCGGCGCGGCGATGTTGCCGGGAATATCGTGTGCCTCGATGCACGCCGCCATACAGGTTTGGCATCCAATGCAGCGTGAAGAATCAGCCACGACTCGTTTATTGCCCATGTTGTTCACTCCCTCCTGAATCCCATGCCGGAGAGACCCTGTCGACGTTGCCCCAAGCCGCCCGTGGCCTGGCGTCGGCATATCGAATGCATGCGGCGAAACAGACACTCGGTAGAATTTCTCCAACGGTATACAGGTTGAATATACGCAGTTGCAGGGGGCAAACTTGAGCATAACCCCTGCAATACGGGTGTATTGCAGGGGTTTTGGCAGGTTGGAATTATTCTCTAGAAGCTATAAAGGTGAGTGTATTACATGCGTACATCCAAGGGAGATTTCACGCTCGTTTCTGAAAGATGTAGTACGTTTGTAATATCGTTTACACTCAATTACTCTAGTGCAATAAAGTAGTGGTTGTAAGATTGGCTATTATTAGCCGATGTTGTATTTGACTATTCAAATTGCACGCTCATTAAGGGAGGCCAGTGATGTCATCGACTCAAAAACGAGCCATCCTGCAGGTGCGCATTCGCGAGGAAGACAAGCAGCATGCCGAGCGTCTCTACGACGCCATGGGCACATCGCTCGCCGAGGCTGTCCGTCTATTTGTCGCGCAGAGTATTTTGATGCGCAAGCTCCCATTTCAACCGGTCGCCGTGCGCTCCAAGGACGGCACGGCCGCCTATGGACTGCTCAAAGCATACGGGGACCCCAATCGCCGCTCCGAGGAGCGCAATGCCTGGATTGAATACCTAGCCACAGAAAGCGACGAGTCGGTTTTGGGTCCCGAGGAAGTAGATATCCATGAGTAGCACCATCATCGACGAGACCGTCATCCTTCGCTACCTGCTTAACGACGACGAGGTCCTGTCACCGCGCGCCGCCAAGGTCATCGCCACGCGCACCGCACGTGTCTACCCCGAAATCATCACGCGCGTCGTGGTCACGCTGCGCGACGTCTATAAGGTTCCCCGCGTTGAAAATGCTGCGGCCATGAAAAGGCTGCTCGATGACGTCATGGTCGACGAGCCCACCGTTGTCGCCCTTGCCGTCAAACTCTTCGGCAAGACCCATATGGACTTTACCGACTGCCTCCTCGCAGCCCGAACCGCCATCTACAACGATGATGTCGTGAGCTTTGGCAAGCCCATCATCCAAGGCATGATCGATTACCGCCGTAAACGCCAAACCGCCGCCGACGCTCGCGACCGCGCCGCCGAAGCCCGCAGCCGAAGCACCGACTCCACCATCGACAAGCTCCGCCATCACGGTCGCCACTAACCCCATCCCCACCTGAGTTGCGGTGAAATACGGACTGATGCCTTTAAAGGCCACAACAGTCCGTATTTCACCGCAACTTATTGAAGGTGGACCGCGAACGATTTCGCCATCGGGAGTCGGCGTAGGGTTTTATTGTCGGAATGCCGTAACCGCGCATCATGGCACCGAACGATTCTACGTCGTAGGTGTCCGAGAGTTTGAAATGAATGACGTTGTGGCCCATGGCGCGAAGGTTCGCGTCGCGCATGAGGGCCGCTCGATACGTTTTTGCCGCCGCCCGCTCTGGATCATTTTGAGCCTCGTCTTCAAACTTGCCTAGCCCATGCAGCTCTGCCAGCGTCCATGAGCCGTCTGGCATCTGCCAGCCATAATCTGCTAGATAATAGCCAGCGTTTCCCGGTCGCGTTATCTCAACTTGAAGCTCGGGCGCGGCAACCCCAGCGAGAATCATCGCTGCTCTCGCCTCAGACTCGCCGCCATTGTCTGACCTGCCGTCCATATACTCAAAAACGTCAAAAGCACGCGCGATGCCATGCAGCCCTCGACAATTTGCCTGCGCATATGCTCGCAGCTCTTCGCGTTCGACATCGTACTCACGGGCCAAGCCATCGACATAACCCAGCGCATAGCGAAAGGCGCTCGATCGCGCGATATCAACAACCGTTCGACACGGATCCGTCAGTGTAAACAGACCAAGCCGCCACACTTCGCCCGGGCGCCAGCGCTTGTATTCAACGAACTCATACGTATCACGCCTTGTAGACCGTGGCAGCAGCACTTGCACTTTATCCAGAAGCGTATACGCCGAGCCGATGCCGTAGAGCAACGCTGCTGTCGCTCCGCAAAACACAGCATCCGGTTCAACGACCGCAATAGCGGATGCCAGCTGAAAGATACGATCTTCAACCCCAAGATTATTCCAATAGACCGGATCCGCATACACATGGTTGTAAAGACGAAGCATGAGCTCTTCCTGCATAAGCTCGCGCGCACGGCGTTCATCCCAAGGATCAATTGTTATAAGCAGCTGTCCATCTTGATGAATTCCAACGGCCGAGAATAGCATCCTTGCATAGGACTGCGGAAAATGTTTGCCTTTATCGAGCATGGCCAACCCCATAACCATCACGGCGGAGAGAATACCATTACGCTATCGCATGCTTCCGTCCGCAGGCCTTGCCAAAAGCTGACCAAAAGCTTGACGTCGCAGGTCAGAGCTTCAAAAAATATTTCCACTCTCGGTAGACGGTCGCTACGATCCTCCCAACGGCATCAAAATCCAACCTTACAAATAGTTGCGGTGAAATACGGACTACATGGGCCATAAAAGCCGAAAACAGTCCGTATTTCACCGCAACTTAGGTGGGGATGTGGGGTCCCCGGCACGTTTACGAAAACGGCTCTGATCCCAAAGGGAATCAGAGCCGTTAAGCTATCTTGTGGAGCGGGCGACGGGAATCGAACCCGCGTCATCAGCTTGGAAGGCTGGGGTTCTACCATTGAACTACGCCCGCAAGATATGGTCGGGACGACAGGATTTGAACCTGCGACATCCTGCTCCCAAAGCAGGCGCGCTACCAAACTGCGCCACGTCCCGAAGGTGTTGAGCAGCTAAGGTCTAAACCTTGCGTGTCCCAAAGCGAAGGAAATTATAGGGGAGACTCCCCGCCTGTGCAAGCGGCAATACCCTAGTTCCTCGAATGTGCGACAAACTGGCTATGAACCAGACCAATCACAAACGCGACCACAGCAACCGGCGCCCACGCAGCACCGATATCTGCCAGCGGCAACGCATCGAACGGTAGCCAGGCCCCCGCAAAGAACGCATCGCGGACCGAGGTGATCACGCTCTGCACCGCGACGACGCCGCCGACCCAAACCCACACCTGCGGATGCGCGTCACAAAAACCGTGCACCAGGCCCATCAGCACCAGCACGATGGCAACGGGATACAAGGCGTTGAGCATGGGCACCGAGAACATAAGGATCACGTCGAGGCCCACGTTGGAGAGCACGCACGAAAACGTTGCGAACACAAAGGCGAGAATCGCAAAGGGACGGCGCATGGCCTCCTCGGAAGCCTCCGCTCCCCCTTCGACCACATACGTCTCGCAGAAGTAACGCGAGCAGCAGCTGATAAGGCCGATACAGACATTCATGCAGGCGAGGAAGAAAATCGCAAAGACGACAACCGTGCCGGCTAGGCCAAAGTGCATAGAGGCCGAACGCGCAAGGATCGCGGCGCCGTTGGTGGCGTCGGGCATAACCGTGCCGAGCTGCATACCGGCAAGCGCCAGGCCGCAGTAGATGATGGCCATGAGCACGCCGGCGATCACACCGGAACGCGAAATCTCGAAGGCCACGCGCTTGTCATCGGTAACGCCCAACTCGTGGATGGTCTCAGCGATGATGATGCCAAAGGCGAGCGACGCGAGCAGGTCCATGGTCTGATAGCCAGTCAAAAAGCCCTGCACGGCGGCGCCGGCATTGTAGGGGGCCTGTGGCGCGGCTGCGGGACCCAGCGGCGACACCACGGCGGCACCCACGACCAGCACGATGAGCGCAATGAGCGCGGGGCCCGTAATGCGGCCGAGCACGCGTGTGATAACACCCGGGCGCAGCGTGAGCACAAACGCGACGACGAAGAACCCGATGGCAAACACCAGACGTGCCGTGCCGAGCGAAACACCCTCGGGCAGCAGCGGCACCAGCATTTCGAACGCCGTAGAGCTTGTGCGAGGAATGGCCAGGCACGGGCCGATGGCCAGATAGACCGCCGCAACGAAGAATTCGCCAAACTTGGGATGCACGCGGCCGGCAAGCTCGCGCGCCGTTCCGGCAAGCGCCACGGCGATAAAGCCCATGACGGGCAGGCCGATGGCGGCGATGAGAAAGCCGAGCATGGCGACCGGCGTGGCAGAACCTGCCTGCAGCGCCAGCAGTGGCGGAATAATGAGGTTGCCGGCGCCAAAGAGCATCGAGAATAGGGCGATGCCGACGGTGACGACATGGTCGGAGCGCAGACCGCGCGGCGCGGATGAGGCCATAGACACACCTTTCGGGTCGAAACAAAAACGGGACGGGCAAAAACACCCATCCCGCAAGTATATACGCTCTAGCAGGCTAAATCGCGTAAAGCGTCGATCGCGGTGTCGACTTCCTCGTCCGTGTTGAAATACCCAAACGAGAAGCGGACGACGCCCTGGCGCTCGGTACCCAGTGCACGGTGCATGAGCGGGGCGCAATGGGCGCCGGGGCGCGTCGCAATCCCCCACCCTTGCATGAGCGCATCCGAGATCTCGGCCGAATCGATATCGCCCACGTTGAGCGACACAATTGCAGAGCGCGTCGGCTGGTCAAAGGCGCCGTAAAGCTTGATCTCCGGGATTTCGCGCACGCCGGCAAGAAAGCGATCAGCGAGCGCACGCTCGCTGGAAGCAATCGCCTCGACCCCACCCTGGGCCTCGATAAAGTCGAGACCAGCGGATAGGCCCGCTATGCCGTGACCGTTGAGCGTGCCCGCCTCGAGGCGCGTGGGCCACTCAAGCGGCTGCAGCGCATCGAAGCTGCGCACGCCCGTGCCGCCCATGGCCCACGGAGCCACGTCAATGCCCTCCGCCACGGCCAGGCCGCCGGTGCCTTGGGGTCCCATGAGCCCCTTGTGGCCGGTAAAACACACGACGTCGAGCCCCATGGTATCCATGTCAATCTTCGCCGTACCGGCAGACTGAGAGGCGTCGACGATAACCAGCGCGCCGGCCGCATGAGCCACAGCCGCCACACGTGCAACATCAACGGAGTTGCCGGTCACATTGGAGGCGTGCGTCACCACCACGGCACGCGTGCCCGGCGTGACCAGCTGCTCGAGTTCGTCGTAGTCGAGCACGCCGTTCGCGTCGCAGCCCGCATACTCAACGGTCACGCCCTGCTCTACCGCCAGGCGATTGAGCGGACGCAGCACGGAGTTATGCTCGAGCACCGTCGTGACCACACGATCGCCGGGACGCACCACGCCATTGATGACGGTGTTGAGCGCCGCGGTGGAGTTGGGCGTAAAACAAACATGGTCTGCCCTCGGGCAACCTAAAAAGCGCGCAAGCTTAGTGCGGCAGCCATGAATCGTGCGCGCCGCATCGAGCGCGCCCGACGTCGCGCCACGTCCGGCATTGCCGAGCGAGCACATCGCCTGCGTCACGGCATCGATCACCGTCTGCGGCTTATGCATGGTCGTCGCCGCGTTATCCAGGTAGATCATCGCACGACCTCCCACATGTCGATTACCGTAAAGCCCTCGGTGGGGACGCCCGCCGCGGCAAGCTCGCCGCGCAGCAGGTCCTCATCGGCAGGCAACGCCTTCCATGCCAAACCGCAGCCGGCAGCGACCTCCCCGGGTACGGGAATCGTTCGCCCGGGAAGGCTGCGCTCGATGCACAGGGACTCGCACCCCATGGCGGCCGCCGTGGTGGGAAACGTGATGACAAGCGCCGGGCGCTTCTCCCTCATGGCAACTCCAACCAATACGCTACGGGCGCACGACGCGCACGGCCTGCTCCATCTTCTCCACAATCACGTACATGTTGGTGACCTCGCCCACCGCAAGCTGGTCTTTAATGCCATAGTGGTCGAGGCAGGTACCACAGGTGAGAATCTCGACACCCTGCTCGGCCAGACCCTTCAGGTCGTCGAGTACCGGTGAGCCCTCGACGGTGAGCTTGGCGCCGCCGTTGTAGAACAGCATGGTCGCGGGCAGCTCCTCCTGCTGCGTCACGGCAAAGATGAAGGCCTTCATGAGCTTGTGGCCCAGCTCGTCGTCGCCGTGGCCCATACAGTCGGTGTAGACGGAAATGACGAGCTTGCCCTTGCCGGCGCTGGCATCACAGAAGGCAGCACCATCCTGCTCGGGATCAGCCACGGCAACGGCGCCAGAGGTCGCCACGGTCACGTGCCACTCGGCGTCAGAAACCTTCTCGACCGAGGCCGTGCAGCCCTTCTCCTGCGCCATCTTGGAGATGTTCTTGACGGCGGTCTCGTTATCGACCGAGGTCACCACGGCACCCTCGCCATCGAGCTGTTTGAGCGCCTTGAGCGTCTTAACAACGGGCAGCGGGCAGGCATCGCCCATGGCATTGACTTCAATCTTGGTAGACATAGCTTTTCCTTTCGAAAGAACCGTTCTAGAGAACGGTAAACAGTTACATAAACGTGCGGGCTAGCGAACAACGTGGACGGCAGGACCGCCCGGCACCGGTTCGCACACGCGACCGACGACGGCGGCGATACGTCCTTCGGCATGCAGACGGCGCGCGAGCTCATCCACATCGTCAGCAGGCGCCGCAATAAGCAGGCCACCAGATGTCTGCGGATCGTACAGCGCGTCGAGCATGCCCGGCTCCAGGTCCTCGCCGGCAGCCACACGGGGGCCAAAGAAGTCCTGGTTGCGGTAGGAGCCCGCGGGGATAATGCCCAGGCGCGCCATGTCGAGCACCTGATCAAAGAGCGGTACCGCTCCCGACGCAAGCTCAACCTGCACGCCCGAGCCCTCGGCCATCTCGCACGCGTGCCCGATCAGGCCAAAGCCCGTGACATCGGTGCAGCCGTGAAGCTCAAGTCCCTCGGCCAGACGAATCGGCGCCTCGTTGAGGGTGCACATCGAGTCAAACATGGCTGCGGCCTCGTCCTGCTCGATGAGCTCGCCCTTGATGGCTGTGGTGATGATACCCGAGCCAACCGCCTTGGTCAGCAGCAGGACATCGCCCACGCATGCACCGCTGTTAGCGAGCATGCGGTCGAGCGCGACAAAGCCGCTCACGGACAGGCCGTACTTGGGCTCGTCGTCGTTGATGGTGTGGCCGCCCGCGATGGTGCAGCCGGCCTCGACGCACTTGTCGGCGCCACCCGCCAAAATCTGCCCGGCAACCTCAACGCCCAGGCAACTGGGTATGCAGAGCAGGTTCATGGCATGACTCGGCCGCCCGCCCATGGCGTAGATGTCCGACAGCGAGTTGGCCGCGGCGATTTGGCCAAACAGGAACGGGTCGTCGACCATCGGCGGGAAGAAGTCGATGGACTGCACGAGGCCTAAGTTATCGCCAACGCGAAAGACGCTCGCATCGTCGGAGGTATCGAATCCCACGAGCAAGTTGTCGTTATGCACATTGGGTAAATCGCCCAGGACCTGGGCGAGGGCTCCGGGAGCCAACTTAGCGGCTCAACCGCTCGCGGCTGTCATAGACGTGAGCTTAATAACATCGTCAGCCATCGATTCCTCCTCTCATAGGTCAATCAGTTCCTCCCAGTATACGCATGGCGGCGCCGAGAGCGGACGGCGAATGACACCGCCCCTTACATGAGCGCCTGGGCTCGAATGGCCGCGCCGATCGCTCCGGCAAAGCGAGCCTGGGGCGAGGTGGTCACCGGCGACCCCAGTAGCTCGCCCAACCGCTCCACCACGAAGGCGTTCTCGCACAGGCCACCGGTCAGATAGTACGGGGCGCCCGCTGCCTGCCCGGCCATAGTGGCCACGCGCGAGACCACGCTGTCGATCACGCCGCGCGCAATGTTCTCGCGCGGCTCACCGCGACCGATCAGGCTGATGACCTCGCTTTCGGCAAAGACCGTGCACATGCTGGATATCTTGGTGGGCTCACCGGAACGCGCAAGGTCGGCCATCTGCTGCTGGGTAATGCCCAGGCGGTCGGCCATGATCTCCAGAAAGCGCCCCGTGCCGGCGGCGCACTTGTCGTTCATGGCAAACTTGGCCACGCGGCCGCCTTTAAGCTGAATGACCTTGGTGTCCTGGCCGCCCACGTCGATCACGGTACCGTGGTCACCAAACAGGAGCACGGCACCGGTACCGTGGCAGGTAATCTCGGTCACGACCTTGTGCGCATAGGGCACGGCGACACGACCGTAGCCAGTCGCGACCACGCGAGCATCTTCAGCCGTCACGTCATAGCCGGCTGCAGCGAGCTCACCGCGCAGGCGCTCGGCCGCATCGACCGAGGAAAACCCGGTTGGCTGCACGCACGTCCACGCCACCGAACCCTCCCCATTGACCACAGCAGCCTTAGCCGCCGTAGACCCGATATCGATCCCGATCCCTATCATGGCTCTTTCCCAATCTAAACATCAAAGGTAGCGGCGCGTTCAGGCGCCTTAGCTCTAGGTTTCTCAGGTGCCGGAGATTGCCCCGAAAGAGGAGCGCAGCGTACTTTGGGTACGCAAGCGACGGTTTGAGGGGCAAGATCCGGTGCCTGAGAAAGCTAGAGGGTTTCGATGAAGGCGGCGATGCGAGTCTCGATCTGACCCATGTCGCCGTTGCTGTAGTCGGTCTCGATCTTCATATACGCAATACCCGCGCTCTCGACAGCCTCCTGCATGCGAGCACTCTCCACGTTAAAGGTGTGGCAGGCCTGGAGCACGTTTTCGACCACGCCATCAACGTGATACTTCTCGCACATGGCCAGCGTATTTTCCATACGACCGACGTTGGGCGTCATGACCGAGCAGTTGATGTCCAGGTAGCGGTCGGCGATGGCGCGCAGGATATCGGGAGCCTCCGGGTCGATCATCATGGCCGCCGTGCGCTCGCCCGAGCAGTCGTCCATACACACGACCACACCGCCGTTGGACTCGATAGTACGGCCGATCTTGTTGATCACGCCGCCCACCGGGCAACCGGTGATCAGAATGCGCTTGGCATCCGCCGCAACCGGGCGCTCGCCCGCATCGTAGGCCTCGCGCAGCTTGGCGACCTTTTGCTCCAGCTGCTGCGTATAGGCCTCGATATCAAAGCTGAACGTACCGGCAAACATAGTGCTCATCAGGTCAACGCCACTCATGGCCGCAGGCTGGTTGGCCTGAAGCGCGAACATATCGAGCTGCGCCGCACGCAGGCGATTGCGGCGACGGACGGCGGCGCGCAGGTCGTCATCAGTAATCGTAATGCCGTAGAAGCCCTCGAGCTCCTCCTTGAGCAGGCGGCACTCCTCGTACCAGCTTTCACGCTCGTAGGCACGATCGCGACCCTGCGGAAGATGCAGAATGTGCGTGCGCTTGAGCTCGTTGAGCAACTCGTACATCTTCTTTTTGCCGTCGCAGGTGGTCTCGCCGATGATCATGTCGCTAAAGTACGTAAACGGACACTTTTGCGAGTAGGCAAAGCCGTAGGTCGACTTGATGAGCGGGCAGAGGTTTGCCGGCAGCACCTTCTCGGCCTCGGGAATCACCTCATCGGACGTGCCGCACAAGGCCACACTTGCAGCGCCCGCGGCGTCGATAATCTCGAGCGGCGTATAGCTGCACAAAAAGCCGACCAGGCGATTGCCGGCCTGTTTGTAATCCTTGACGCGAATAAACGCCGCCTTGCGCTGCTCGTTGAACTCCTCAAACGTGGACGGCAATGGCTGCTCAATATTTTCCGACATATAACTCCTTAACAAACCTTTTAGCCAACCAAGGAAACGGCTTTCCCAGGTGCCCGAGGTTGCCGTGAAAGAGGAGCGCCGCGTACTTTGACACGCAAGCGACGGTTTGAACGGCAAGATCGGGTGTCCGGGAAAGCCGCCGGGACGGATAGCCCTAAATGGTTTCCAAGAAAGCCTCAATCCTGGTTTGTAGCTGGCCTGCATCCTCGCCGGCGTAGTCGGTCGTGATGTGCATAAACGGAATGCCGGCCTCCTCGGCAGCCTTCTCCACGGCAAACGACTCCATCTCGTAGAGCGTGCAGAACTGCAGGGCCACGTCGACGATACCGTCTGCATGCAGGTCCTTGGCCATCTGGACAATGTCCTTCATACGCTGGTCGTTGGGCGTAAAGACAGCGCAGTTGATCTTAAAGTAGCGCTCGGCGATGGCGTCGAGCATCTCGTCGACCGTCTCGCCGGACTCGTCGACCAGGTCCTTGTAGTAGCGCGAGCCCGTGCAGGACTCCTCGCCTACCACAACGCCGCCGGCCTTCTCGATGAGGTTGAACAGCTTCCAGTTGGGCACGGCCATGGGCGTGCCGGTGTACAGGATGCGCTTGGTCCCCTTGGGCACCACGCCCTCGCCGGTCTCAACACGCTGCTCGCACTCAGCCGCCATATCGTTAATGGCTCCGGTCAGACGCGGCGTGTCGTCCATAAAGGCTGCCTGCACGGTCAGCAGGCTATCGAGACCGCTGATAGGCACCGGGTCGGCAGTGCGCGTGGCAGCGAGGCGCTGCAGGGCGCGACGCTTCTCATTGACGGCGCGGATGGCGGTCTTCAGACGCTCAGGCGTAATCTTGACGTCACACTCTTCCTCGATCTTGGCGGCAAGCTTTTTAACCTCGGCCTTCCAGGTCACGAGCGTCGACTCGTCGTGTACGTTGGGAATATCCATGACGTACATGTTCTTTTGCGTGGCAAAGAACTCGTAAGCTTTCTTCTTGCCATCGCAGGTGTTCTCGCCTACCACCAGGTCGCTCGACTCGATATAGGGGCAGACCTCGCCCAGCTTAAAGCCGGCAAAGCTCTTGATAAGCGGGCAGGTGTTGCGCGGCAGGTGCTCCTCGACCTTATCGGTTGCCCAATCGGCACCCGAGCACAGGCCCACGGGGATGCCGTCGCAGGCAAGCACGATCTCCTCGGGCACGTACACACAGAACGAACCGACGATCTTGGTGGCCTCGCCGGCCTCCTTCTTGTCGAGCATCTCCTTAATACGGCCGCTATGGATGTTGGTGGCGACAAAATCCAGGTAGGACGTGGACTTGGGGCGATTGTTCTGCGTCAGGAACATGTCGCCGTACATCTGACCCACGGCGCCCAGCAGCATGTCGTGATCGGCAAGATTCATGCCGAGGCTCTCCCACATCGGATGGAAATCAAATTCTTCAGCCATGACGGTTCCCCTCTCGAACCAAAAATGAATAGCTACGGTATTCCTGCACGGTGGGTGGCGAAAACCCAGCCGCGCTCAAACCCGGAATTTTGGGGAACCCGCTTTGCAGCTGATTATTTAGTTGTGCGTCGTCTCTCCCGGAGCCGTGAACATACCTGCTCATATGCGGCTCCGAGCCATATACAGGGCGCGCGCGGCAACGCGACGCGAATATGTCATCTGCAGCACCGGCGCACCCTCCTTTTCTCGTCGAAGGTAACTATATCAACGGTTGTCGTCCAGACGAACACCGCCGACATGCGTACGACAGCGTCGTGTGCCGTCGTTTAATAATTTATTATCTGTGTTGATAAGAGTTTGTCATCCATCATTCGGCGAACGGCAAGACAAAGCCGCCGAGGCTTATATCCCCGACGGCATTACCCGGCGCTATCGACAAACCAAATGGATCTTACTCGCATCGAAGTGCATGCGTAGCGTCTCGCCTGCTTGCGGCAGCTCGTCGACAGGCACGCCCACCTTGTTGACCTTCCACTGCAGACGCGTGGGCGCATCGACGCGCGGCACGTCCAGCAGCACCAGCCGCTCAAAGCGCGAATCGCTCACACGAGCCACGTGCAAATCGTAGCTGTTACGGCCCCGCTCCGCGCGATTGTCAACATGGAAGTAGCTCGCACGAATACCGAGGTACGCCACGTCATCTCGAACCTCACGGCCCACATTAAAGGTCATGCCCCAGTCGAGGGCCTCAACTTCTTCGTCGCCGATCTTGCGCGCGCGGCTCGTATTCTTGCAGCCCGTCAGGCGCAGTGCCGCCAGCGTCTGCGGACGACGGACCACGTCCTCGATGGAGCCGATCTCCTCCACATGCCCGTCGTGCATCACGCAGATGCGCTGACACAGGCGGCACGCTTCGTCGATGTCGTGGCTCACGTAGAGCACGGTACGGTTGCAGACGTCGAACAGGTCGAGCATGTTTTGCTCAAGCGCGCTCTTGAGATACGCATCGAGTGCGCTCATGGGCTCGTCGAACATAAAAATGCCCGGATGCGCCGCCACCATACGGGCAAGCGCCACGCGTTGCTGCTGCCCGCCCGAGAGTCGCGCGGGGTAGCGATCGACAAAATCGGCCAGACCGAAAATGCCCAGATAGCGCTCGGCGAGCTTTTTGCGCGCGGCGGCGTCGCCAGCATCCTTTACACCGGCGCATACGTTATCGGCCACCGTCATGTTGGGAAACAGCTGATAGTTTTGGAACAACAGGGCGCATTTTCGCTCCTGGGGTGACAGGTTGATGCCAGCCGCCGAGTCAAAAAAGGTCACGCCGTTGACGACGATCTTGCCCTCGTCGGGCGTCTCCACGCCGGCAATGCAGCGCAGCGTGCAGCTCTTGCCACATCCGGAGGCACCGAGCAAGGCCACGCGCTCCTCGCCGGCCTCAAGCTGCATGTCGAGCATAAACCCGGGATAACGCTTTTTGATATCCAGAACGAGTGACATGACCTATAGACCTCCCTGCGGCGCAGCATCATCGCGCATGAGCTCGGCCAGCGCCTCGCGATCGATACGCAAGGCATCGCCGCCCGCCGGATCGAGCGAATCGCCCTGTCCGGCAAACTCTTTGGCCTGCTTGCGCTCCGCACGGGAAAGGCCCCGTTCGCGATACTTTTGCGAATGCGCCGTGTACATGTTGATGAACAGGATGACCAGGAAACTAAACACGATCACGACGGCGACCCAAAAGAGGGCCACCGAGGTGTTGCCGCCCATCCACTCAAAGTAAATGGCGATGGGGATGGTCTGGGTAATGCCGGCGTAGTTGCCCGCAAAGAACAGGGTGCAGCCAAACTCGCCCATCGCACGGGCAAAGGCGAGCACCGTGCCGGCGGCAATCGAGGGCCAGCCAAGCGGCATCATAAGCTTGGTGAAGATGCGACGCTCGGACCAGCCCAGCGTGCGCGCCGCATCGAGCATCTGCGTGTCGAGACTCTCGAAGGCTCCGAGTGCCGTACGATAGACGAGCGGGAACGACACCACCACGGCAGAGATCACCGCCGCGGGCCACGTAAAGACAATCGAGATGCCGTGCGCAATGAGCCACTGGCCCACCCCGGTCAAGCGGCCAAACAGCATAAGCAGCAGAAAGCCGCAGACCGTGGGCGGCAGCACCATGGGAATCGTAAAGACCGAATCGAGCAAACCCTTCACGCGGCTCGAGGTACCCATAGTCTTCCACGCGGCGAACAGGCCCAGTGCAAAGGAGATCAGCAGGGCAAGGCCACTCGTTTTAATAGACACCCAAAACGGTCGGTAGTCGATGCCGCCCAATAAGGAGGCCAGAGAGGTCAAGGGCCCCCGCTCATCCCGCAACACGACAGACGACGCTTCTACCATTTGAGCGCTATCAAGCCAACGCGCGCCGCCCTTGGCATCACCCGAGGCTGATGCAATCACCACATAACGGTCCCCATCCGCACCGCGCTCGTCAAAGCCATAGGTATACCCGCCGGCATCAAACGTTGTTTCCGCCGTGACATACCAAGGAAGATCCACGTCCCCTAGCTGCGCACCTCCCATGCAGTTTGCGCTGTCGAGCTCACAGACGAGGGCTTTGAGACCCGATACGCACTCGTTGTCCTGCGGATCAAATCCATACTTCTCGACCGCCTTGGGCGATATCCACACAACAACGCGATCGGCAGCAGGCGCCACCACAAGGTCCACGTCCTCGTCAACGGGAAACCGGTAGCCCTCAGGCTGGCCCTCCATGGCACGAGCGGTCCCCTTGGCCAGCCGCTCAAAACCCTCGATCCCATAGGAAAGCCCATGAGCGGTCGCAGCAACCTGGGCCCCGTCCTCAGCATCCCCAGCAAACGCAAATCCCGGCACCCAGCAAAGCGCAAAGGTCAAAGCACAGGTGACAAGCATGCGGAATCTATTAAGCACGAAAAGCTCCAAGCGAATACAAGGACGGAGTGAAACACAAAACGATGGAATTATCGCGCCAAGCCGCACTACGCGGAAAGCTCAAAGCCGTACTTAGCCCAAATCTTCTGAGCCTTCTTGTTGGTCAGACAGAAGTCGATGAACGCCTTGGCCTCGTCGGCATGCTCGGAGCTCTCGGCAACGGCACCCGGATACACGATGGGCTTGTGCGAATCCTCGGGGCACACGAAGGCCTCCTCGATGCCGTCGTAGCGGAAGATATCGGAGCTGTAGACAAAACCGGCCACGCAGTCGCCCGTAGAGACGTAGGCGGCAGCGGTGCCGACCTTATCGGCCAGGGCCACCTTGTCGGCGAGTTCGGGCGCATACTCGCCATCGTCGCCCTCGGTGCCGGTGTAGAGGCCCACGGAGGCCAGGGCCTGGTTGGCATACTTGCCGGCGGGAACGGTCTTGGCGTCGCCAATGGCAATCTTGCCGTCCAGGTTCGCGACGTCGGCGATGGCCTCGACCTTGGCGTCGGAGCCCTCGGCGCGAATGATCACGAGGTCGTTGACGAACATGTCCTCACGCGTGTCGGCGTCGACGAGTTCGGCGGTCTCAGCGTCATCCATGGTGCCCTTGGAAGCGGTGATGAGCACGTCGACGGCGGCACCGGCGCGCATCTGCTCGACAAGGTCGCCGGACGCTTTGAACTGCGTGTCGGCGAAGGTGGTGCCGGTCTGGTCGGTGTAGAGCTCCTGGACCTCGGGAAGGGCCTTCTCGAGGGAGTTGGCGGCAAAGACCTGCAGTTCGACGGTTTCCTTCTTGGAAGAGGCCTTGGCGGAGCCGGCATCGGATCCGGCCGGCTCGGACGTCTTGTTGTCCGAGCAGCCGGCAAGACCAAGGCCGGCAGCGACGGCAGCAGAGAGCGAGACGAATCCGCGGCGAGAAACCATATCGAACATGTTCAACCCTTTCGAACGCTATGCCCGGGCACCCCGCCGCAGGCTTTAATCTGCAATCAGATTATACTTCCGTGCGAATAATGGTAGTGAGAAATTATTCTCGCTAGAGAATATAGTTTCGAGTTACCGTACACCTCGGCGTCGATTCGGCGGAAAACAAAAGCGGAGCGACCGATAAGGTCGCCCCACCGCAGGTAAATAGCTTAGTTGGTATGTCCGCCGCCCGCTGTCATCTGAGCCGCGTGCTCCAGCTGGTCCGCTATGGCCTCCCAGCTTTCGCGGGCGGCCTTCGTGGAACCGGGAAAGTTTACGACAAGTGTATGACCTCGTTGCATGCAAATAGCACGCGAGAGCATAGCGCGGCGCGTCTTGGTCATCGAGTACGCACGAATTGCCTCTGCAATACCCGGCACATCGCGGTCGCAGACGGCACGCGTCGCCTCGGGCGTCACATCGCGCATCGAAAGCCCCGTGCCGCCGCAGGTGAGCACGACATTGGCGTGGCACTCATCGGCGGCTTCCACAATGGCATCACCAATCTCGCTGACGTCATCGCGCACGACCACATGTGAGGCGACCGTCCAGCCCTGCGCCTCGATAAGTTCCTCGAGTGCGGCTCCAGCCTCGTCCTGGGCAAGATCGCGCGTATCCGAGCACGTCACAATCGAAATCTTCAACTCCATAGCGATCCTCCTATAGCACCGTTCCCTCAGGCAGGTCGACACGCACGACGTCCACGACATCTCCCGCCTTGAGCTCGCACGGTCCTTCGTCAATACGCAGCAGGCAGTTGGCCCGCTGCATCGTGCCGAGCAGCGCCGAATTCTGCGTCTTGGCCTCGGTCACCAACAGCTCACCGGTCTCGGGGTCGCGCAAAACCGTGGCGCGATCGAAGAAGCGTCGGTCCTGGCGCTTTTTCACACCGTGCGTGAGCGTCGCCTGCTGCACGGGACGCGCGCCCTCGGCAAAGCCGCGCATCTTACGAATCGCCGGGCGGGCGAGCATCTCGAAGCCCACATACGCCGCGGCCGGATTGCCTGAAAGCCCTAGGTAAGGCTTACCCCCGAGCAAGCCAAACGTAATGGCCTTGCCGGGACGCATCGAGATCCGATCGAACAGAACCTCGCCCTCGCGCTTGACCAGCGCCGTCACATAGTCGTAATCGCCCGCCGAGGCGCCACCGCTCGTAATGACAAAATCGCACTCCTGCACGGCACGATGTACGAGCTCGGCAATCGCCTGTTCATCATCGGGAGCGATGCCGTAGAACACGGGCTCGGCTCCTACATCGAGCGCCTCGGCCATCAGCGCCGAGGAGTTGGAATCGCGAATCTGACCGCGTGCCGGTACCCTACTCGGTGCGACCAGTTCCGTGCCCAGCGAAATGATGCCCACGCGCGGGGCAGCGTGCACCTTCACGCTCGCGTATCCGGCGCTTGCCAGCAAGCCGGCGCCGGCCGGAGCCACGACCTCGCCGGCGTGCATCACAACATCGCCGGCATGGGCCTCCTCGGCAGCCGAGCGAACGTTCTCCCCTACCTTGGCAGGCGCCGAGAAGCGAACGTGCGAGCCCTCGTTGCCATCGCCATCGAGTACGTCGACGATCTCGTACTTCACCACGGCATCGGCACCTTCGGGTACTGGCGCGCCTGTCATAATGCGGACCGTCTCGCCCGCGCCGACCACGCCCTCAAAGACATGGCCCGCTGCCTCATGTCCTACGACGGAGAGCGTCACCGGAGTGTCACCGGTGGCCGCAGCAAGATCGGCTGCGCGCACGGCATACCCGTCCATAGCGCTGTTGGCAAACGGCGAAATGTCGATATCGGCCACCGCATCCTCGGCCAAGGGAAAACCAGCCGCCTGCCACACGGGAATCTCGACGAGATCGGTCGGAGCAACGTGCGACAGGACAATCGACTGCGCGTCCTCCAGCGGAATGAGTTTCTCTGCCATATGCACCTCTTAATGCCACGGCGCACAACAAGGACGCCGATTCTTTATGCTTGCCTCAGTATAATCCCCCGACGCATGGCCGCGACTCGGCCTGAACCCGCAAATACACCTGTCGGTTGCAGGCCGCGAAACAGAATGGAAACCAACCCACCGGCTCGTCGCGTTTACCGCGTTTTATAATGCTTGCGTTGCAACCTAAAAGAGGAACGTATGGCTCATAACGACAAACCCGAAAGCGCAAACGAAGCGCAGGATCATCCCCAGCCGCTCGACGATGGCGGTTTTTTCTCCCTGAACGACGTCATCATGGCAGGCAGGCATCAGCTCACCCGCTCCGAGCATCTCTTGGCTGCCGACACGCGCCGCAACGTCCGCAACCTACTCGCGAGCGCCAAGTTGCTCGCACTCGTCGTCATCGTCTCGCTCGCCATGGGTGTTGCCGCTTGGGCATTTTTGGCCTCGCTGAATATCGCGACCGATTATCGCGAGCACCACGTGTGGATTTACGCGTTGCTTCCCGTTGCGGGCGTTGCCACCGCATGGGTGTACAAAAACCACGGCCTTGCCGCCAAACGAGGTAACAATCTGGTCATCGACTCCGCCCTGGGCACACGCCTTATCCATATGCGCATGGCCGTTCTCACCTTCGTCTGCTCCACGCTCACGCACCTCACCGGCGGATCGGCCGGTCGCGAGGGGGCTGCGGTGCAGATTGGCGGCACCATCGCCAGCAACATCTCGAGCCTCGCGCACCTCAAAAAGCATGACCACCACGACCTCATGCTCGCCGGCATCTCGTCGGCCTTTGGCGCCGTATTCGGCTCGCCCCTTGCCGGAGCTTTCTTTGGCATGGAGATGTGCTTTATCGGCAAAATCGACTACACCGCGGGCATCTACTGCCTGGTCGCCTCGTTTACCGGCTACTTTTCGTCGCTTGCCTTGGGAACCGAGTACGAGGCGAATGTTATCGCCAGCGTTCCCGCTATGACGCCCAAAACGGTCGTCATCGTTGTTATCAGCGCAATTATCTTCGGTCTGACGGCACGCCTCTTTGCCTGGTCGGTTCGAACCGTCAAGAGCCTCTACGGTCGCTTTATCACCAATTACCTCGTTCGCGCACTCATCGGCGCACTCGTGGTTTTGGCCGCCTATGCCCTCCTCGACGCCTGGAACTACGCCGGCCTTTCCACGTGGCTTTCCGGCGCCGGATTTGCCGGCAACACCACCCTGGCGGACGCAGCCATCAAGTTGGTCGTCACAGCGCTTACCCTGGGCGCGGGCTTCCAAGGCGGCGAGGTCACGCCCCTGTTTGGCATCGGTGCGGCGCTCGGCGGCTGGATAGGTTGCCTCGTCGGAATCGATCCCAGCTTTCTGGCAGCGCTGGGCATGCTCGGCGTGTTCTGCGCCGGCCTTAACGTGCCTATCACCACCTGTATGATGGCCATCGACCTGTTCCACGGCACGGCTGCCGGGTTCTTTGTCATCGTGGCCTTTATCAGCTACCTAACCGCCGGACACCGCGGCGTGTACCCCGCCCAGCGCATTATCTCGCCCAAGCGCCGTTCGCTTATTGTAGATGAGGGCGGTACGGTAGCGGATGCTATCGAGCGCCACAACGACCTGATAGAGTAGACGTAAGTATTCGACGTGCAGCCACAATCGGGGGCAATTCGACCTGAGCGCGACCGCACCGTCACGTCATACGCCGGGAGTCGCCCCATGCACGCAACTGATTTTGGCCTCACGCTCATCATCGCCAACCCAGCCGCCCAGTTGGGTGCGGCGCGCGAAGTTGCCGAGCGCCTGCAACGCTTTATGGACATGACTGCACGCGCATCCCAGTTTGACCTGGTGCTAACCGAGCGCATGGGACACGCCAAGGAGCTTGCCGCACAGGCTCAGGGCTATCGCACCGTTATCGCCCTTGGCGGCGACGGCGTGATTCACGAGGTCGTCAACGGGCTTATGACGCAGGATGAGGCGGTCCGCCCCGCTCTCGCCATCCTACCCGTGGGCTCCGGCAACGATTTTGCCCAAACACTCGGCATCGACGATTTCTCCGGTAAGGATTTTGGCGCGCTGCTCTCCTGCGAGCTGCAGCGTCAGGACATCGGGCGCATTCGCTCATGGAACCCCGCAAGCGGTAGCGGCGAGGCTTCCGTTGAGTACTACGACCAGACGCTTTCGATCGGCATCGATGCCGCCATCGGCCTGGGCACCACCGAGCTGCGCAAAAAGACGGGTCTCGCCGGCACTCCGCTCTACACTCTCTCGGGACTTGAGCAGTTTGGCCTACGCTATCGCAATTACCCCATGACAGCCAGCTTTGACGACGCGCCCGCCGAGCGCGTGAGGGCGATCATCATGGCGATTCAGCTGGGCCCCACGTATGGCTCGGGCTATCGTATCTGCCCCGATGCCGACCCCTGCGACGGCATGCTCGACGTCTGCTACGCCTGCGGCCCCGTCCCTCGCGCGGTTGCCCTGCCTATGTTTCTTTCGGCTAAGGACGGCCACCATACCAAGTTGACACCGGTTCGCATGCGCCGATGCCGCCATGCCGCGCTCACCTTGGAGGAGCCCGACTACCCCATCCAGGCCGACGGCGAGCCCGTTGTCGCCTCACGCATCGAGGTCGACATCCTCGCCGGCGCCCTCGAGGTCTGGCACCCCACCCGCTAACCCCACCTAAGTTGCGGTGAAATAGGGACTGTCTTACGGCTTTAGCTGCATAAACAGTCCCTATTTCACCGCAACTTACGAGGAGGCTATTCCTCCCCGCCCGGCTTGCGACGGTTGGCCTTTTTAATGGCGTTGAAGTGCTTGTCATTAAGCCTGCGCTGGCGAGAGCGCTGAGGCACCTTGGTCTTTACGCGTCGACGCGGTGGACGCCCGCGACGCTCAAGCTCAGCGCGCAGCTTACGCAGGCAGCTCGCGCGATTCTGAAACTGGCTGCGGCTCTCACGCGCCGTCACGACAATCCCCGTGGGCCCATGTTTCATGCGCACCGCAGAGTCCGTCGTGTTCACGCCCTGCCCACCCGGACCCGTCGCGCGAAACACCTGTACCTCGCAATCGCGCGCCAGCTCCTCAACCGACATCTCGGCAAAGCGCGCATACTCGCGCCAGCCCATCTTGTTCTCGTCCATATCAACACCTCCCCTCATACAAAAAATGTGACAAAGGGACAGTCCCTTTGTCACATCGCATACCAATCGCTTATGTTGCGCGCTTAGGCGAAGGTGATCTCGCCGTTCTCGCAGTCCATATCGGCGATACGGGCCAAGCTCTCAACGCGGAAGCCGCGCTTACGGAGCTTATCGCCGCCGCCCTGGAAGCCCTTCTCAACGGCAATGCCAATGCCGGCAACTTCGGCGCCCGCAGCCTCGCAGATCTTAATAAGGCCCTCAAGCGCGCAGCCGTTGGCCAGGAAGTCGTCGATAATCAGGACCTTATCGCCCTCGGACAGAAAGCGCTTGCCGACAATGACCGGGTACTCCTTCTGCTTGGTAAAGGAGTAGATGGTCGTGGCATACTGCTCGCCGTCAAGGTTGATGGACTGGGCCTTCTTTGCAAAGACCACCGGCACGCCGCCAAAATGCTGAGCTGCGATGCAGGCCATACCAATACCCGAAGCCTCAATCGTCAGGATCTTGTTGATCTCGACACCCTCGAACAGACGGGCCCATTCGGCGCCCATGTGGTCGAACAGCTCAACGTCGCACTGGTGGTTGAGGAAGGCATCAACCTTAAGGACGTTACCGGCCTTTACGATGCCGTCATGGCGAATACGATCCTCAAGCTCCTGCATGGCGCAACCCCTTCTCGCGGCAACGATACCGCGCGATTAATAAACGTTGTTCGATAGTCTACCACGGACCGACCCCCGCCCGCCCCACAAGCCACATCGCACCACAAACCAGTCTTTTTGGGACGGCGCGAATCGTGGCAGACAGCCTCCCAACATGCTAATGGCGGGCGCGCATCTTCACCAAACGCACCATGGCAAGCGCAAAGCCCACGGCGGCCACAGCCATGAGTACGCAGAACACCGAGCGAAAGCCGAATAGGAATACGTCCGGACGACCTGTAACAAAACTGGTCACGGCCTCGCCCATTGCCACGCTCATCTGCCCATACAGGATATGCGACGCCGCCGTAATGCCGAGCGCCATGCCGGCGTAGCGTGCCAAACTACCCAGGCTGCCCGCAAAGCCGAGCGCTTCGCGCGGAGCCGAGCCCATATACAGCGAGTTGTTGGGGCTCTGGAAAATCGACGTACCGCACGACATAAACGCGGCACAGCACACAATCACAGGGATGGAAGAGTGCTCGTCGAGCGTACTTACCGCAAAGAGCCCGCACACGTACACGCCCAGGCCGACCGCCGTGGGACCCTCGCAGCCAACACGGTCCGAAACCGCACCCGAAAGCGGGCCGATAAAGGCATTCACCATCGGCAGCGCCAAAAACAGCAATCCGGAAATGTCGGAACCAAAGCCGTGGGCGTCCTGAAAATAGAACGGCAGGATAAACTCGGATGCGCCAATACCAACGAACACGATGAGCATGCAGGCAAGGTTGATGGTGAAGGCCGAATTTGCAAAGCAGCGACGCGCGGCCTCCGCCAGCGACATGGGGCGCTCGCCGGCCTCCGGCTTTACATGCGGCAGCGTGTAGAGCCCCACGATAAACGAGATGACGCCAATGGGCAGGTTGATGAGGAAGATGCTCTCCCAAGGAAAGCTTGCCACCAGCATGCCGCCGAGCACGGGGCCACACATCATGCCGAGGGCCACAAAGGTCGCGAGAATACCCATAGCACGGCCTCGTTCGCGCGCCGGAAACGACTCGGTGATGATACCCATGTTGTTAGCCATGGCCGCCGCGCAACCGACGCCCTGAACAATGCGTGCCAGGATAAGAACCTCGAGCGAGGCCGAAAGGCCGCACAGCAGCGAACCGACCGAAAAGACGATGACACCCAGCTGGAACACATTCACCTTGCCGCGCACGTCACCCAGACGGCCAAACGGCAACATAGCCACGCATGTCGCAAGCAGGTACACTGAGCTCACCAGCTGAATGCGATCGAGGCCCACGCCCAGCTCCTTTTGCATCACGGGCAGCGCCACGGTCACGACGGTCGAATCCAAACACACCATAAAGGTCATGACGAGCACGGTGAACAGAATCGCCCATTTATTCTTACCGTGGGTGTCGCCCTCTAGGGCAATGTGTTCGCGGCGCAGCTGCTCGGCAGTTTTCTCCATGTATATCCTTTCTATCGTGCAACGCAAAAACGGGACCCCAATCGCCTACAAACGGACACGATCGGGGTCCCGCCTACGGAATCGGAACTATGAGGACGTCGTCAGCCGAAAAGCCGTCCCACGCCTCGCACGCACGCTAGCCTAGCACTGCTCGAGTGCCTGCTCAAGGTCGGCAATCAAATCGGCCGTATCCTCAAGGCCGCACGACAGGCGCACCATATCGGCGGAGATGCCGCAGGCGATGAGCTCCTCGTCGTTCATCTGGCGATGGGTGGCGTTTGCCGGGTGCAGGCAGCAGGTGCGGGCATCGGCCACGTGCGTGGCAATCTGGGCGAGCTTAAGACTCTTCATAAAGGTCTCGGCCGCCGCACGACCACCGGTAAAGCCAAAGCTCACGACGCCGCAGGTACCGTTGGGCATGTACTTCTGAGCCATGTCGTAGTACTTGTCGCCCTCTAGGCCCGGATAGCTCACGAAGCGCACTTTGGGGTGGCCCTGCAGGAACTTGGCGACCGCCAGACCGTTCTCGCAATGGCGCGGCATACGCACGTGCAGGCTCTCGAGCGAGCTGTTCAGGAAGAACGCCGCCTGCGGGTTCTGCATGGGGCCGAGGTCGCGCATGAGCTGCGCGGTAGCCTTGGTAATAAAGGCGCCCTCGCGGCCGAACTTCTCGGCATAGGTCACGCCGTGGTAGCTCTCGTCGGGCGTGGTGAGACCCGGGAACTTGTCCGCATGGGCCATCCAGTCAAACTGACCGTGATCAACGATCACGCCGCCCAGGTAGGCCGCGTGACCATCCATGTACTTGGTGGTGGAATGCGTGACGATGTCGGCGCCCCACTCAAAGGGACGGCACATCACGGGCGTCGGGAAGGTGTTGTCGACCATCAGCGGCACGCCGTGGTCGTGCGCGGCCTTGGCAAAGCGCTCAATATCGAGCACGGCAAGCGCGGGGTTAGCGATGGTCTCGCCAAAGACGAGCTTGGTGTTGGGCTGGAAAGCGGCCTCCAGCTCCTCATCGGTGCAGTCGGGTGCGACGAACGTGCAGGTCAGGCCCATGCGGCCCATAGTGTGAGCCAGCAGGTTGTAGGTGCCGCCGTAGATGGCAGAGCACGCAACCACGTGATCACCGGCACCGGCGACGTTAAAGATGGCGAGGAAGTTCGCAGCCATGCCCGAGCTCGTGAGCATCGCGGCGGTGCCGCCCTCCATCTCGCAGATCTTGGCAGCAACCAGATCGCACGTGGGGTTCTGCAGGCGGCTGTAGAAGTAACCGGACTCCTCCAGGTCAAACAGCTTGCCCATATGCTCGGACGTATCATACTTCCACGTGGTGGACTGGTAGATAGGCACCTGGCGCGGCTCCGCGTCACCCGGGCGGTAGCCGCCCTGAACACATGTGGTACCGATAGTCTGCTCGCTCATATCTTGCTCCCTTGCCTGGGTTTTAGTTTTATTCGGTTCACGATACCGCTACCCTGCACCCCTCTCAACCCATCCCAAAGGTAGGTTATGGGACTAATTAATCAAGGGTTTTATCTCAAGCCTTGGGCATTTGCTCGATAGATAAAAATGAGGCATACATGAAGCTCTCGATGATTACATGCACCGTCACGGGTACCATAGGCGAGTACACCGTAACCAAGGAGACAACGATGAAGCAAATCGATACGGCCCAGCTCGACATCAACGCCTGTCAGGCTCAGGCTGCCGAATACCACGCCCGCGGCTTTAACTGCGCCCAAGCCGTCGCCTGCACCCTCGCGCCTGCCGTCGGACTCGACCCCCAGATCGCCTTTACCCTCACCGAGGGCTTTGGTGCCGGCATGGGCGGCATGACCGAAACCTGCGGCGCCATCTCGGGCGCCGTGGCCATCATGGGCTTCGTGATGAGCGACGGCATGGAAAACCCCAAGACCAAGGGCCAGACCTACAAGCTGTCGCGCGAAATCGCCAAGCGTTTTGGCGAGAAGAACACGACGACCGTCTGCGGCACGCTCAAGGGCATCGGATCGGACAAGGGTCCGCTTCGCAGCTGCCCCGGCTGCATCGACGATGCCGTCGAAATCGCCTGTGATGTACTAAAGCAGCTCGCCGAGTAAACGGCAGCACAGAAAAACGACGGCCGGCGCGCTTGGGATCCATCCAAAAGCACGCCGGCCGTCGCCGTTAGAACTCGGCAAATACGGGAGCACCGACCTCGATCTCCTCGCGCCCCGCCATAAGCTCGCGCATCCTGGCGCAAAAAGACTCCTGCTCCCCCGCCTTAAACACCAAGTGAAGTGTCACGGCATCCGCGTAATCGGTATCCGAAACCTTGGCACCCGAATCCTGCGCCAAGCGAAGCACCTGCTCGTACTGCGGATAGGCCACATGCACGTCAACAGGCACGACGCTCGTCATCTCGACGATCTGCCCGGCCTCCCGAGCCGCGGCCACCGCCGCTTGCGTCGCCGCGGTATAGGCGCGTACCAAGCCACCAGGCCCCAACAGCGTGCCACCAAAATAGCGCGTCACTACGCAGCAAACATTTTTGAGCCCCGCGCCGCGCAACACCTCGAGCGTCGGCATACCGCTCGTGCGGCTCGGCTCACCGTCATCGCTTTGACGCTCGCGTCCATCGACCAAAATCCACGCGGGAACATTGTGTCGAGCGTCGTAATGACGTTTGCGAACGGTCTCGATAAAGGCATTCGCCTCATCCTCGGACTCAATATGGACCAGCTGGGCAATAAACCGGCTCTTGCGGTCCACAAATTCGCCCGAAACCTCAATATTCGATTGCAGAGTAAAATAGCTGTCCAACAAAGCCCCTCAACAAAATAAAGCGCAACAAACAGCCTCAATAATACGGCAAAGACCGTACCGTTAATCCCGGTAAATAGAACGGCAACACCGATGATTCCGTAAACGAAAGCGAGAACCCGTCAGCGCGAGCAAGGTGCCTTGAAAGACGAGATTGCAACAGAAATGAGGCTGCCGATGACCAGATAAAAACAGCGAGACGGCGTCAGCTGAGTCGATTTGGCCCGAAAGAGGAGGGAGCACGCCTTATGGCGGCGACCGACGAATGAGCGCCAAATCGGCCAGCTGGCGCCGTCGCAGCGTCAACATAGTTGCTGAGTGGGCCTATAAGCCGGGTTCTGTCGTGAACGGTCATTTATCTTGTCTGCACGTTACCGTGCAGTTCCACGCACGCTACCCGAACGCGGACCGGGCCGGCCCATAGCGTTCCTATTCGCGCTTGCTCCGGATGGGGCTTGCCAAGCCGCCGTGTTACCACGACGCTGGTGGTCTCTTACACCACCGTTTCAGCTTTTCCCTTTACGCCTTGCGGCGCAGGTGGGAGTCTTCTTTTCTGCGGCGCTTTCCGTCGGATCACTCCGCCCGGCCGTTAGCCGGCATCCCGCCCTCTGGAGCCCGGACTTTCCTCACGCGTGCTGCAAGCAGCACATCGCGCGACCGTCTGGCCCACTCAGCAGTGCAAGAGTGTAACACACCGTTGCCGCAGGCAATGGCACAACGCAAACGCTCGACACGATAAACCAAGAACCGCCATGCGCTACAATGGTCCTGTCGATGGGCAACGTCGTCAGTCGAGACGCGACCGCGCTCCACACCCCTCCGTCTACTCGGTGTGTTCCCGCCTCCTCCCCGAGGCGGGATGTCGGCATTTTTCATGCACTGACAACCCAATAGCCTGTGGACAGCCCGGGCAGCATCGCGCATCTCGGCACCAAATGCAAAAAGGGACCCGTCCATTGCGGACGGATCCCTTAAAACAAGTGATCGTCAAACCGATTTACTCGGCGTCGGTCTCCTCGTCCTTCTTCTCGGAAGGCAGCGGGGTAACCTCGATCTCGACGCCCAGAGTCTCAGCAGCGGACTTCATGGACAGGGAGATACGACGACGGTCGAGGTCGATCTCCATGACCTTGACCTGAACCTTGTCGCCCACGTGGGTGACCTGAGAAGGCTGATCGACGTGCTTGTTGGCCATCTCGGAGATGTGCACCAGGCCCTCGATGCCCTCGCCCAGATCGACGAAAGCGCCGAACGGGACAAGCTTGGTCACAGTGCCCTCGACGATAGCGCCGACGGGGTACTTCTTGACCAGTGCGCGCCACGGATCCTCGGTGGTCTGCTTGAGACCCAGGGAGATGCGCTCGCGGTTGAGATCGACGTCGAGAACCTCGACCTCGACCTTCTGGCCGACCTTGACAACCTCGGAAGGATGGTTGACGTGGTTCCAGGAGAGCTCGGAAATGTGGATGAGGCCGTCGATACCACCGAGGTCGACGAAGGCGCCGAAGTCGACGATGGAGGAAACGGTGCCCTGGAGACGCATGCCAGACTTGAGCTTGGACAGGATCTCGGAGCGCTCGGCCTTACGGGACTCCTCGAGCACGACGCGACGGGAGAGGACGACGTTGTTGCGGTTGCGGTCCATCTCGATGACGCGGGCCTCGATGCGGGTGCCCATGTAGGAGGTGAGGTCCTTGACGCGACGGAGGTCGACGAGGGAGGCGGGCAGGAAGCCACGCAGGCCGATGTCGAGGATCAGGCCGCCCTTGACAACCTCGATAACCTCGCCCTCGACGTTCTCGCCGGAGTTGAACTTCTCCTCGATGCGGTTCCAAGCACGCTCGTACTCGGCACGCTTCTTGGACAGGACCAGACGACCGTCCTTGTCCTCCTTCTGGAGTACCAGAGCCTCGATGGGATCACCGAGTGCAACGATGTCTGCAGGGTTAGCGTCCTTGCGGATGGACAGCTCGCGGACCGGGATAACGCCCTCGGACTTGAATCCGATGTCAACGAGCACCTCGTCATGCTCGATCTTAACGACAGTGCCGTTAACGAGATCGCCCTCATCAAAGTCGGTAATCGTACCGTCGATGAGGTTGTTCATCTCCTCCTCGTTGACATCGTCAAGAGAGAAAATGGACGAGTTCTGAATCTCACTCAAAGGTGGACCCCTTTCGAACTACGGGGCCCCGATTGCTAGGACCTACAGAAGGGTGCGACAAGCACACAACGTTTAGGAACACTCGGGAGCCGACAGATACTAATGTGACGCTTATGCAATCACGTTCGTATAGGTTACGGGGAAATGAGTTCGATTTCAAGCGTGAACTGCGATTTTTTACTCGTGTGGAGACTTTTTCGTAATCTTATGAACACACGTCTCCGCAACTTGACGATAACCAGCCAGGCATTCGGCTTTGGGGTAAAGTATCCGGAGCCAACGATTCTAGATCGATTTTTCGAGAAAGGTGCCCGCGTGCTCAAAGCAGTCGTTTTCGATATGGACGAAACGCTTCTCAGCATCAACCTCAACGCGTTCATCCTTCGCTATTTTAAGGATGTCTCTTCGATGCTCGCGGATATCGGGCGCCGCAGCCGCGGTGGCACGATGGCGCGCCTCGGCACCATCCTGGTCGACCTCAACGCCAATCGCCGCAGCGGCACGGACAACCGCACCAATCTTGAGTTTTACCAAGAAGAGGTCGAGCGCCGATGCGGGATCTGCCTCTCCGATCCCCTCATCTACGAGGCGTTTACCTACTATGACCGCGAAGTTCTTCCGTACAAGAACGACGATATCATTAACGCCCACGCCATGCCGGGCGCACACGCCGCGCTCCAGGCCGTACAGGACGCAGGGCTGCGCTGCGCGCTCTTTACCAACCCCAGCTTTCCCCAGGGGGCCATCGAGTGCCGCATGGGTTGGGGCGACCTGGCCGACGCCCCCTTTGAACTCGTGACGCACATGGGAAACGCCACCCGCTGCAAGCCCGATGCCACCTACTATCTAGAGCAGCTTCAGGTGATGGGGCTCGAGCCACACGAGGTCCTTATGGTGGGCAACGATCCCAAGCGCGACTTCCCCAGTCCCGCCTGCGGCATTCAAACTGCCTATGTTGGCCAGGGAAAACCCGGCCGAGCCACCTGGCGCGGAACCATGGAAGACTTCGCCCGCGACTTTAACGCCGTAATCGAAGCCTTCTACGAACACCAAGTAGCCGACGAACTGTCGTAGGACCCCTCGCTCCAAACCAAATATCGCCGCAGGTTGAGCACAAGTCAGCGAAAATGCCCCTAAGCGAGCAATGTGCCTTGAAAGAGGAGGGCATAGGCCTTCTGGCCATGCCCGACGATTGAAAGGCAGATTGCCGCTTAGGGGCATTTGCAGCGTCGACTGGTTACGCGGTTTGGTAAAACCGCGTAACTAGCACACCTGGGTTTTGCCGATCATGATGTTGAGGATCTCGATGTCGGTGTCCTTCATGCCCACGCGGCCTACGTAGCCCATACTGGCGATTGTTTGCTCAACGGTATCTTGGATCAGGCCCTCGCCGGCGCGGAAGCCGCGACCCTGCATGGCCATATCATGGCCCAGAATCGCCGCATCGACGGCAGCCGAGATCTTGGCGGCACAGCTCGCCTTGGCGCCGTCGCACACGATGCCGCCCACGTTACCGAGCGTGTTCGAGACGGTCGCGCCAATCTGTTCGCGCGTGCCACCGCACAGCCAGGTAATCGCAGCGCCGGCGCCGCACGCAGCGCAAATAGCACCGCAAAACGCCGAAAGCGCACCAATATAGCTCTTGATATGCACGGCGATAAGATCGGACAGCATCACGGCGCGCACCAGGCGCTCGTGGTCGCAACGCAGGTACTCGGCATACTCCATGACGGGCAATGCGCAGGTAATGCCCTGATTGCCCGAGCCGCACACAATGGCGACCGGCAGCGCGCAACCGTTCATGCGGGCGTCGGACCCGGCGGCCGCACGGGCACGGGCGCGGCAGGCGACGTCATCGGCACGAGCACCCAGCAGCGTACGGCCCACCTCGGCGCCCCAAGCGTGCGCGAGACCCTCGGCACTGATCGCGCCATTCAGCTCAATCTGACGCTCAACGGCAGCGCGGGCGTCCTCAATGTCACCATCCTCGATAAAGTCGATGATGGTCTCGATCGACATGGGCGTGTCGGCGTTATCTGCCGCACGCTCGGCCACCACGCGCTCGGCGCAGGCGGCGCACTCCCCCGCCGACTTACCGCATACCGGAATACCGTCGAGCGTATGGCACGTGACATTAGTGTGGTGATCGGTAATCTCGACGACCGCGGTATGGCCCCCGGCCGTCGCAGTCACCTTGATGTAGAGGTTGGGCACACCCTCGACAAGCGACACATCGCAGTAGTCCGCATCGGCAAGCAGCTCGGCCACGCGGGCGCGGTCCGCGTCATCGACGCTCTCGAGCACCTCGAGCGCGCTCTTGGCGTCGCCGCCCACGGCACCCAGCACGGCCGCGGCCTCAATACCGTGCATACCGCCCGAGTTGGGCACGGTCACGCTCTTGACGTTCTTGATGATGTTGCCCGAGCAGGCAACATCCATATGATCGGGTTCGCAACCGAGCGTCTGGCTCGCCAGCGCCGCTGCATAAGCAACGGCAATGGGCTCGGTGCAGCCGAGTGCACAAACAAGTTCGCGGTTCAAAACATCGCAAAACGCGGCATCACGAAGGGAATCGGCAGGCATAGGTATCTCCTACTTGTATAACGGGCTGGGCTCTCAATAATAATTAGCTCTTTTATTTGATAACAATGCATCAAAAACCGCAACCCAGGTTCCGGTAGACGGCATTCAGGCGCAAACTGACGGCATTCATTCATGAGAAACCGGTCTTGTTGCATGCTAAAGCGTTTGACCAAAAAACGCCCAAGCGTTTACACAAAAGTCGCGCTATCATGCAGTCGAACGCGGTAAAACCTTTAGCAATCTCGCCGCACAGACCAGAGAGGAACTATCCATGAAGATCGGTATCGGTAACGACCACGCCGCCGTCGAGCTCAAGAACATCATCTCCGAGCACCTGAAGGAGCGCGGCTGCGAGGTCGTGAACTTTGGCACCGACACCTCCGAGAGCTTTGACTACCCCATCGCCGGCTACAAGGTGGGTAAGGCCGTTGCCAACGGCGACGTCGATCTAGGCATCCTGATCTGTGGCACCGGCGTCGGTATCAGCCTGGCTGCCAACAAGGTCGAGGGCGTACGCGCCGTCGTGTGCTCCGAGCCCTTCAGCGCCAAGCTCTCCCGCATGCACAACAATACCAACGTGCTCGCTTTTGGCGCCCGCGTCGTGGGCTCCGAGCTCGCCAAGATGATCGTCGACGAGTGGCTCGACGCCGAGTTTGAGGGCGGTCGTCACGAGCGTCGCGTTAACCTCCTCAACGAGATCGATCACACGCGCGCCCTTAAGATCGTCGACGAAGCCTAAACTATTCAGTGCCACAAGCTAACAGCAGGGGCCCGCTCGGAACACATGTCCGAGCGGGCCCCTGCATAGATTTTGGAATAAAAGGGCGCCGCGGATGGAGTTCCGCGGCGCCCAAGCCACACGCTAACAGCTTTAAGGAGTCAAAGCTGGTTTAGCCAAAGAAGCGCTTGATCTCAATCTCGGCGTTCTCCAGGCAGTCGGAGCCGTGGATCACGTTGGCGTTGACATCGACGGCAAAGTCGCCGCGGATGGTACCAGGAGCAGCCTCAAGCGGGTTGGTAGCGCCCATGAGGGTGCGCATCTTAGCAACAGCGGAGAGACCGGAAACGACCATCTTGACGACCGGACCGCTCGTCATAAAGTCGCAGAGACCGCCAAAGAAGGGCTTGTCGGCCAGATGGGCGTAGTGCTCCTCGACGGTAGCGCGCTCGAGCGTGGTCATCTCCATGCGCTCGATGACAAGGCCGCTGCGCTCAATGCGAGCAACGATCTCGCCGATCTTGCGGTCGCGCACGGCGTCGGGCTTAATCATGATGAAGGTCTTCTCGATAGCCATAAAAGTAGCCTTTCAAGTAGGTTCGCGCGTGCCCAAGTCCCATTCCGGCACCCGCCTGGACTGCATCGTAACAGAGTTTTAGCTGCAGTTAAACAAAATGCTGTTTATTGAAACGTTGCAATTTATTAAAGCGCTCCATATGTGTCACTTCTGTTTCGAAGCCCGATTAGAGTACCATCCGACCGCCCATCAACTGCGCCGAACAGAGCAGGCGGTCGGTTGCCGCCCGCGAACGTATCCCCTTCACAACCTGCCCAAAGGTCCTACAGAAGTTCTCGACAAGCCCCTCCCCCATAGCAACAAAATACGGGCTCCCACATCAGCAGGCGCCCGTAAAGCGAAAACGATTTATCAATACATGGCCAAAACGGCTTCAGCCAAACCTCTACTTTGCCCCGTGACCCATCTCGACGACCTTGGTCAGCGATCCAAACACGCCCTCGTCAGCCACGAGCTGTGCCTCGGCACGCTGCAACTGCACGGCAACGGCGGCAGGAGCGGTGCCGCCCTCGGTCGTGCGCGCGGCGACAATCGACGGGATATCGAGCGCCTCGGTAATGTCGCGCTCAAAGAGCGGGCTTGCCTCCTGGAACACCTCAAACGGCAGGTCCTCAAGATTGCAGCCGCGCTTCTCGCACATCAGGACCAGATGGCCCACCACGGCATGTGCCTCGCGGAACGGCAGGCCACGCTTGGCCAGGTAATCGGCAACATCGGTGGCGGCAAGGTGCCCCACGCCGCACTCGCGCGCCATGGCATCCTCGTTGACGGTCCAAGTCGAAATCATTCCGGCCATAACGGACAGGCACTGCATGAGCGTATGGGCGGTATCGAGCGCGCCCTCCTTGTCCTCCTGCAAGTCCTTGTTATAAGCAAGCGGCAGGCCCTTCATGGTTACCAGCAGCTGCACCAGGTTGCCGTACACGCGACCGCTCTTGCCGCGGATAAGCTCGGCAAAGTCGGGGTTCTTCTTCTGCGGCATGATGGACGAGCCAGTGGAGTACGAGTCGGAAAGCGTGATAAAGCCAAATTCGGAGCTCGACCACAGTACGATCTCCTCGGAAAGACGCGCCAGGTGCATCGCCATGACGGATCCGGCGTAATGCAGATCGAGCAGAAAATCACGGTCGGAAACGGCATCGAGCGAGTTGGGGATCACGCCCGCAAAGCCAAGTTCGGCAGCCGTCATCTGGCGATCGAGCGGATAGCTCGTACCGGCAAGCGCAGCGGCACCCAGCGGGCAGTTGTCGGCAGCATCAAAGGCGGCCTTCAAACGCGTAAAGTCGCGCGCGAACATCCAGGAATACGCCAGCAGGTGATGCGACAGCAGCACGGGCTGAGCATGTTGCATGTGCGTGTAGCCCGGCAGAATCACCTTGTCGTACTTCTTGGCCGCATCCACCAGCACATGGCGCAGCTCAAGATTGGCCTCCATGAGCTCCTTGGCCAGCGCCTTGACGCCCAGGCGCGTATCGGTCGCCACCTGGTCGTTGCGCGAACGCCCAGTATGCAAGCGCTTGCCAGCCTCGCCGATGCGACGCGTCAGCTCGCTCTCGATGGACATATGAATGTCCTCATCGTTGATGTCGAAGGTAAAGTTGCCGGCATCGATATCCTGTTCGATTCCGGTCAGGCCCTTGGCAATCGCCTGCTCGTCCTCGGCACTGATGATGCCCTGGGCGGCCAACATCTTGGCATGCGCCTTAGAGCCGGCGATATCCTGCTTATAGAGATGTTTGTCGACCGGCAGCGACGCGCCAAACTCCTGCGTGACCTCGGCCACGCCCGCCTCAAAACGACCGCCCCAAAGAGCCATGGAACCGTCTCCTTTCTCCAAATACCAAAACAAGCGTCCAAAGCAATGTGCCCTGTCGCTAAAGCGATTTATCAACCGCTAGTTTTACACACTCCCTGCCGCGCGCGGGGCCATGTGGCTAATTTGCAAAGAAGTGACGCACCATGCACTTGGCGCCCAACGTCTCCCTCCGGATGTTGCCCTGCGAACCATCGATCCAGGCCTTCAGGCTCATAGGAACGTCCTCGACCCTTACAGCATCGAACTCGGGCGCGAGGGCAAGCAAAGCATGCGCGATAGCATTGAACATAATGGATACTCCTCATATATATAGGCACAGAGCCGCCAAATTGATAGAAGGAGCCCCGCCGGACAACCCCGGCGGGGCTCGGACTCAGCCGCAGACGCGGCATCATATATGCGGGCGGAACGTAGGGGCCACCGATGTTAAGAAGTGTCAGCAAGCATAACGAAAGGTAGGGACCCCGTGCGCCCGTTATGTATCACGCGGATGGGCCGCGCGGATACCAAGGGAAGGAGGCGCTAGGCCTGGGCAGCAGCAGAGCTGGGGCCCTGGACCTTTGCCCACGTCTTGAGCGACAGCGTATCGATCTCGATAAAGCCGGCGCTGGCCTTCTCGTCAAACGTGGTGTCGCGGTCGTAGGTAGCCAGGCCGTAGTCGTAGAGGCTGAAGGGACTCTTGCGGCCGACGACATGGCAGTTGCCCTTAAAGAACTTCAGACGGACAGTGCCGGTCACGAACTTCTGGGTATCGGCCATAAAGGCGTCGAGCGCGTTCTTGAGCGGGCTGTACCACTGGCCGTTGTACACGGCGGTGGCCCAATCCTGCTCGAGCTTGATCTTGGTCTTGAGCAGGTCGCCCTCGACGCAGATGTCCTCGAGCGCCTTGTGGGCGGTGATGAGCGTCAGGGCGCCGGGAACCTCATAGCACTCGCGGCTCTTGAGGCCCACCAGACGATCCTCGACCAGGTCAAGACGGCCAAAGCCGTTGTCGCCCGAAATCTTGTTGAGGGCGATGACGATCTCGGAGAGCTTCATCTTCTTGCCGTCGACGGCGACAGGCTTGCCGGCCTCAAACTCGATCTCGGTATAGGTCGGGGTGTCAGGCGTGTCCTCGGGGTTCTTGGTCATAACCCAAGCGTCATCGAGCGGCTCATTCCAAGGGTCCTCCAGGTGACCGCACTCGATGGCGCGACCCCACAGGTTGTCGTCGATGGAGTAGGGGTTGTCGTTGGCACCCTCGGGAACCGGCACGTTGTGGGCGTGGGCATAGGCGACCTCGTCGGGACGGCACTTCAGGTCCCACTCGCGAACCGGGGCGATAACCTTGAGCTCGGGGTCGAGGGCCTTGACGGCGGCCTCAAAACGGACCTGATCGTTACCTTTGCCAGTGCAGCCGTGGGCGACGTAGGTCGCGCCAAACTCGTGGGCGACCTCAACAAGCTTCTTGGCAAGCAGCGGGCGAGACAGGGCGGAGAGCAGCGGATACTTATTCTCGTACATGGAGTTTGCGGCGATGGCTTTGGTCAGGAACTCATCGGAGAACTCGTCGCGCAGGTCGAGCACCTGGCAATCGAGAACGCCCAGGTCGAGCGCCTTCTGCTTCTTGGCATCCAGTCCGGTCTCTTCCTGGCCCACGTTGCCGCAGACGCAAACGACATCGAGATTCTTCTCGTCCTGGAGCCACTTGACACATACGGATGTATCAAGACCACCGGAATATGCGAGAACGACTTTTTCCTTGCTCATGGCTGTTTCCTTTCGCCCTTGGTAGCTAGTTAGAACATCGGTCAGTTGCAAGTCATTTCAAGGTCATATACCGTGCAATATCAGGTTAAATAGCAAAAATCAGCACATACATGCCCTAGAAACATGCAGCAATGTCGTGCTAAAACCCAACGACCTCAAAATGACTCTGTTGAGGCAATTCGCCCCATGCGGACAGAGACGATTGTTATCGTCGTCGGGAAATTGCGCGCTGGCGTCGGATGGCATTGTCTGCAGTGGTGATGATCTTTACGAACTGCATCTGCCTCTCCTTTCACGTATCGCCGGGCGCAATTCAAATATCGTAAACGGTACCTTTTACTCGGTAAGCGGTTGTTTTTCCGTCTCCGTTTTCGATGGTCGCTATATTACGCTAAAGTGCCCGCAGCACAAGCGACAAATTCAAATTTCTGAAAAGTTTTTTCATTACTTTGTGAAGCGTGGTGCAAATACGCACCATTCCTGCGAAAATACGCTCGACTACTAGTTGATGGTTATAACGTCTGAAACAATCTCGAAACGAAAGGCGCATTTTTATGCAAACTTACGAATCGGACGCCAACATCGGCAACATTAAGATTCTCGCCGTCGATATGGACAAGACGCTGCTGACCGACGAGCGTGTGCTGCCCCAGGGTCTTGATGAGCGCCTGGACAAGCTCGCCGACGCCGGCATCGTATTCTGCCCCGCCAGCGGACGTCCCGCCCCCAAGCTCGAGGAGATGTTCGAGGGCATCAAGAACCGCCTCGCCTTTTGTCCCGACAACGGAGCGTGCGTGATCTATCGCGGCAGCTATATCTATAAAAGCAATATTGACGTGGAGCTGTATCAGCAGGTCTTGAACCGTGCCTCGGAGGATCCTCGCGCTGTCCCCGTCCTGTGCTGCTTCGACGAGTTCTACGTGCTTGCCCGCGACCATCAATACCACGACGAGATCAGCGTCTACTACAACACAATCAACTACGTAGACAGCTTTGAGGGCATTGATTTCGAGTCCAACAAGATTTCGGTCTTCTTCCCCGGCTACGACGCCGAGCCCGCTTTCCGCGAGACCTATAGCCCCGAGTTCTCGGACAAACTCTACGTCACCAACGCTGGGCGCGAGTGGATCGACTTTATGAACCTGGGCGTCGACAAGGGCGCCGGCGTCGCTCACCTGTGCGAGCACCTGGGCATCGATATTGCCGATGCTGCCGCCGTGGGCGACACCTACAACGACATCCCCATGCTGGAGCGCGTCGGTCACAGCTTTATCGTGGACAATGCCGAGGAGCACATGAACGCGCATGCCAAATGGCGCATTCCGAGCAACAACGACGGGGGCGTACTGACGCTCATCGACGCCATCTTGGCGGCTCGTTAACGTGGCTCGTCGGACCTGGCCGGGCGAGGCGGGTAAGTTTTTCGTTCGGTCAGGTCCTGGGCTCGCTCGGAAAGCACATTAAGTGCTTTCCGGCTCGTGCGGAATCTACGAAAAACTTACCCGCCTCGCCCGGCCAGGTCCTAGGGTGACTTGCTTGCCGCCTAGATGGCGTCTTGGCGTCTAGATACTTGGCTGAATAATTATGGATGAAGGGAGTTCCTTGCTGAAAGGGACTCCCTTCTGGTTTGGCTGCTTTGGACCTGTGGCTGTTTTTCTATTTCGCGTCGGCCCAGGTTATGCCGGTGCTGGCTTCGGCGATTAGGGGGACGCGGAGGTCTACTACGTGCTCCATGACGTCGCGGACCATGGTGGTTAGGCGCTCGACTTCGTCGATGGGGCACTCAAAGTCCAGTTCGTCGTGCACTTGCAGGATCATGTGGGCGGCAAAGCCTTCCTCTTCCAGGCGGCGGCTTACGCGGGCCATCGCGATCTTGATGATGTCGGCGGCGGTTCCCTGCATGGGATGATTCATGGCCGTGCGCTCGCCAAAGCCGCGGAGTTGCGGGTTTTTGACCTTGAGCTCCGGAATATGACGACGGCGGCCGTACATGGTCTCGGCGTAGCCCGTCTGCTTGGCGCGTGCCACCACGTTGTCGAGGAACGTGCGCACGCCCGGGTAGGCCTCGTAGTAGCGGTCGATCATGTCGCGTGCCTCGGCCATCGAGATATGCAGCGACTGCGACAGGCCGTAGGCCTGCTGGCCATACACGATGCCAAAGTTCACGGCCTTGGCGCGACTGCGCAGGTCGGGCGTTACCTCGGACACCGGCACACCGAACACGCGCGCCGCCGTCTCGGCATGGAAGTCCTCGCCCTCGTTAAAGGCGCGCACCAAGTGCTCGTCACCTGAGAGATGCGCCAGCAGACGCAGCTCGATCTGCGAGTAGTCCACCGCCAAAAAGACGCTTCCCTCGCCTGCCGAAAACGCCGTCTTGACGGTACGACCCAGCTCCGAGCGCGTCGGGATGTTCTGCAGGTTCGGGTCGCTCGAGGACAGACGCCCCGTTGCCGTGATGGTCTGGTTGTACGTAGTGTGTACGCGACCGTCACCACGGCGTAGCGGGCCCAGCGTGTCCAGATAGGTGGACTTGATCTTAGACTTCTCACGCCAGTCCAAGATCAGACGCACGATTTCGTGGTCACGCGCAAGGTCGCTCAGCACCTTGGCGTTGGTCGAATAATAGCCGCGCTTAGTCTTCTTGAGGCCCTTGGTCGGAAGCCCCATCACATCAAAGAGCACGTGCGACAGCTGCATGGGGCTGCCAATATTAAAGGTCTCGTCACCCGCCAGGTCGCGAATACTGCGCTCAACCTCGGTAATCTGGGTCGCCAGACCCTCGGACAGACTGTGCAGACGGTCGGGGTCCACGAGCATGCCCGCGCGCTCCATCTTGGCAAGTACCGGAACGAGCGGCATCTCGATGCCATCGAACACGTTGGCGGCATTCTCACGGGCCATGCACTCGCGCAACGGTGCCACGAGCGCCAGCGTCAGAGCCGCAGTACGGGCGGCAGGCGCCGGAGCGTCCTCACCGGCACCCTCTGCGCCGCGCGCCGCAGGCAGCGCCATCTGCAGATACGTATCGGCAAGATATGCCTCATCGAACTCGGAGCGATCGGAATCCAGCAGATAGGCAGCGACCACGGTATCGAAGATACGCGTGGAATCGGTAGCGAGCGGATCCATGAGCTCGGGCTCAGAAGAATCGACGGGCGAAAGCTCGTGCAACAGCGCCTTCATATCCGGGCTCGCCACGCGACCCTCCATAAACAGACGCGCGAGCACGCCGGCAATCACGCCGTGAACGAAGTTGAAGCCCTCAACCTCAGCCGCCGCACAGCTGTCGCCCTCCTCGAGCGCGAACAGGCCCTTGGACGTCGCCAACCACAGCGTGCGCGTCAGTCCAAAGAGCGCGCCCTCTTCCTTGTCGTCGTCCACCACGGCGGCGACCCACTCGCCGGCATCAATCGCGCGGGAGACCTCAGCCGCAACGGCACCAAGCGCGTCGGCATCGCCGGCGGCTGCGCGAACCATAGCAGGTATCTCAACCACACTGGAGGCAGCAGTAGCCCCGCCCTCGCCGCCGACCAGCGCCAAGAAACGGTTCTGCATGGCGGTGATACCAAGTGTGCCCAGCGCCGCGGACACTTCGTCGGCAGAAAACGCCGGGAAGGACGTTTCGTCAAAGTCGAGCTCGACGGGCGCATCGGTGCGAATGGTTGCGACCTTGCGGCTCAGCAGCGCATCGTCGATGTGCGCACGCAGGTTCTCGCCCATCTTGCCCTTGACCTCGTCGGCATGCGCGATGACCTCGTCCAAGCTGCCGTACTGTGCGATGAGCGCGCTCGCCTTTTTGGGGCCGATGCCCGGTACGCCGGGAATGTTGTCCGACGTATCGCCCTTTAGACCGTAAAAATCGGGCACGAGCGCCGGCGTAATGCCGTGATACAGGTCGTCCACGCTCTCGGGCGTCATGATCGCCACGTCGGACAGGCCCTTGCGGGTCGAGACCACGTTGACGTGCTCGGTCACGAGTTGATACATGTCGCGGTCGCCGGTCACCAGCAGCATGTCGCAGCCGGCCTCTTCACCCAGGCGCGCCATGGTTCCCAGGATATCGTCGCCTTCCCAGCCCTCGGACTGCAGAATCGGCACGTTGAGCGCGGTGAGCAGCTCCTTGATCATCGGAAACTGCGCATGCAGATCGGGGTCCATGGGCGGGCGTTGCGCCTTATACTGCGGCAGCATCTCCATGCGCACGCGCGGTTTGCCCTTGTCAAACGCCACGACCACACCGTCGGGGTTAAAGGCATCGATCATCTTGAGAAACATGTTCAGAAAGCCGAAGATCGCGTTGGTGGGGCGGCCGTCCGGCGCATTCATGGTGGGCGGCACGGCGTGGAAGGCGCGGTGCATGAGCGAGTTGCCGTCGATAACGGCAAAGGTGCGGCGCTTGTCAGACATATTGAATACCTCGCTTTGGGCTGGGCACGGTTTGCTCACACCAGTTTACACGCTCCCCGCCCCGCGGCCACCGCACATCAGGCTTCCCTGCCGCCGCGGGCCCGCGCGTGATACGATGGCTCACGGTACATCAACCAGCACGATCGATCCGAAAGGAGCCTGCGTCATGGAGCGTCCCTGCGCATGGAAAAAGTACACGCCACAGCAAGTCGAGGAGCTCGAGGAGCTTTGCCGCGGCTATAAGCAGTTTTTGAGCGAGAACAAGACCGAGCGCCTGTGCGTCAAGACCGGCATCAAGATGGCCGAGGAGGCGGGATACGTCGACCTGGAGACCGTGATCGCCGAGGGCCGCGAGCTCAAGGCAGGCGACAAGGTGTACGCCGCCAACCACGGCAAGGACCTTATGCTCGTCAACCTGGGCACCGCCCCGCTCGAGCAGGGCTTTAACATCCTGGGCGCCCACGTGGACTCGCCGCGCCTGGACCTTAAGCAGAATCCCGCCTTCGAGGCCGGCGACATGGCCTACCTCGACACGCACTACTACGGCGGCGTCAAGAGCTACCACTGGGTAGCCTCCCCGCTCGCACTCGTGGGCGTCATCTGCAAAAAGGACGGTACCACCGTCGACATCAATATCGGCGACAAGGCGGACGACCCGGTCTTTACCATCTCCGACCTGCTGATCCACCTCTCGAGCGAGCAGATGTCCAAGCCTGCCAAGGACGCCGTCGATGCCGAGATCCTCGACGTGATCGTGGGCGGTCGTCCCGTCAAGTTCGATGGGGACGACAAGGACGCCCCCAAGGAGCCCGTCAAGCAGATGTTCCTGGACATCCTCAAGGAGCAGTACGACGTCGAGGAGGAGGACTTCCTCTCCGCCGAGATCGAGGTCGTGCCCGCCGGCCCCGCCCGCGACATGGGCCTCGACCGCTCCATGATTTTGGGCTATGGCCACGACGATCGCGTCTGCGCCTACCCCTCCATGCTCGCCCAGATCGACGTCGCCAACGTGGAGCGCACGAGCATCACGCTCATCGTCGACAAGGAGGAGATCGGCTCCGTGGGTGCCACCGGTATGACGAGCCGCTTCTTCGAGAACACCGTCGCCGAGATCATGACGCTCGCCGGCGAGGATAGCCCGCTGGCCCTGCGCCGCGCACTCGCCCGCAGCCGCATGCTCTCCTCCGACGTGTCCGCCGGCTTCGACCCGGGCTATGCCGGCAAGTTCGAGACCAAGAACGCGGCCTTTATGGGTCGCGGCCTGTGCTTTAACAAGTACACGGGCAGCCGCGGCAAGGGCGGCTCCAACGACGCCGATGCCGAGTACGTGGCCCTCGTCCGCGACATCATGGACGAGGCCGGCGTGGACTTCCAGACCTGTGAGCTCGGTCGCGTCAACGCGGGCGGCGGCGGCACCATTGCCTACATCATGGCCAAGTATGGCATGAACGTCATCGACTCCGGCGTTGCCGTCCTGTCCATGCACGCCCTGTGGGAGGTCGCCAACAAGGCCGATATCTACGAGGCCTACCGCGGCTACAAGGCCTTCATCGAGCGAGCCTAACCAACCCTTCATCAGTTGCGGTGAAATACGGACTAAACTGGCCCATAAACGGCCAAAACAGACCGTATTCCACCGCAACTTTTTTTGGCAGAGGAGAGTTCATGCTGCAGGTCATCATTTCGCCCGCCAAGCAGATGCGCGCGGCCCAAGATGCTTTTGAAGTCCTGGGCATCCCACCCTTTGTGCGCGAGACGGCTCGCCTCCACCGCGCACTGCTAGATATCGAGCGGAATGAAGGCAGCGGCGGCCTGCAGGCGCTGTGGAACGTGAGTGACAAACTGCTGGGGCCTTGCCTCAACACCCTGCATGAGTTCGGGCCCATCCTGAAAAGCGGCGATCTCGACAATCCCGCACTCGCTCGCCACCTCTCCCCTGCCGTCATGTCCTATCACGGCATTCAATACCAGAGCATGGCACCCGAGGTGATGGATTCCGCGCAGCTCGCATGGCTGCAAGACCATCTGTGGATCCTCTCCGGCCTCTACGGGTGCGTTCGTCCCTTTCATGCCGTCGAACCGTATCGGCTGGAGATGGGCGCGAAGCTCGCCGTTGACGATGCCCGAGACCTCTACGCGTTTTGGAGCGACAAGCTCGCGCGGGCTATCGCCCCGGCAGGCTCAAACACCACGATCGTCAACCTCGCCAGCGTAGAGTATGCCAAAGCCGTTCTGCCCCACCTCGCGGGCGACGCCACGGCCGTCACATGCCTCTTTGGCGAGGGTATCCGCAACGGGAAGCCCATCCAACGGTCGACCGCCAGCAAAAAGGCGCGCGGCTCCATGGCGCGGTGGATGGCAGAAAACAAGCTCGAGGATGCAAGCGAACTTACCGCATTCAACATCGGCTATCGACACATCCCCGAGCTTTCAGACAAAAACACCCTGGTTTTCATGAACGCGCAGGCACAATAGACCCGCCGTTTCCAAACACCTCGTTACTCCGCCAAGCCATCGGCCTTTGCAATCTCGCTCGTCGAGCCATCTTGGTAGGTAATCTTAACGTGCTCCACCTCGGATACCGCAGCGCCCGCCGGGGGCTCCAAGCGCCATTCCGTCAGCGCAATGTCCATGGTCGTGGGCACGTCCCCTTGATCTTTGAGCTTCACCGTCAGCGTTTTGAGCGTCGCATCAAACGTCACGCGTTCGATTTCTTCGCCCGGAATAGACCCGCCGCTCAGCTGCAGCTGCACAAACTCGTCGCGCGGATACCAATAGTCGCCCGGCGCGGCAACGGTATTGCCGCCCGTAACCTTCACTGTCATGATCGGCAGGGCATCGTCGGCCTCGAACTCCCATGCAGCGCCGCCGCGACCACCAAACGTCCAGATACAAAAGGCAATCACCAGCACGGCAAGCACCGCAAAACCAATCGCGACCAACCCATGGTGCGCACGGCTTTCCTCGGCCGATACATCCCATTGTGTCTCTCGATATAGATGCTTGTCTTCCATGTACGCCTCCCCACAGGCACGCTCGTTAGGCCAATCGTACCCATTCGAGCTATACTTGAGCCCATTACATAAACGGGGAGCTTGCAGGACAAGACGGCAGGCTGAGACTGGGCGCGCCCGCCCTGACCCGCAAACCTGATATGGGTAATGCCAACGAAGGGAGCCGTGCCAATGAGCACACAGACCGAGCCCAAGCTCGTCACGCAAATCGACTTCGCCCGTGCCGGGCAGATCACGCCGCAGATGAAGGAAGTCGCCGAGCGCGAGCATCGCGACCCCGAGTACATCCGCGAGCGCGTGGCCGACGGCCGTATCGCCATTCCCGCCAACATCGTGCACATCAAAAAAGGCATGCGCGCCTTTGGTGTCGGTGAGGGCCTGTCCACCAAGGTCAACGTGAACTTGGGCATCTCGGGCGACAAGGCCGATGCCGCCGAGGAATGGAAGAAGGTCAAGATCGCCGAGGACTACGGCGCCGACGCCATCATGGACCTCTCCAACTCGGGCAAGACGCGCCAGTTCCGCCAGCAGCTCATCGACGAGACGCCGCTCATGGTGGGCACCGTCCCCATGTACGACGCCATCGGCTACATGGAAAAGCCGCTGGTCAAGCTCACCAAGGACGACCTGTTCGAGGTCGTGCGCGCGCACGCCGAGGACGGCGTGGACTTTATGACCATCCACTGCGGCATCAACAAGTCGGTCACCAAGACTTTTAAGGAGACCGGCCGCCTGATGAACATCGTGAGCCGCGGCGGTTCACTGCTGTTTGGCTGGATGGAGGTCACCGGTAACGAGAACCCGTTCTATGAGTTCTACGACGAGTTGCTCGAGATTTGCCACGAGTACGACGTGACGATTTCGCTCGGCGACTCCTGCCGCCCGGGCTGTCTCTACGACTCCAACGACGCCACCGAGACCGCTGAGATGATCGAGCTGGGCAAGCTGTGCAAGCGCGCTTGGGCCGCCGGCGTCCAGGTCATGGTCGAGGGCCCGGGTCACATGGCGCTCGACGAGATCGCCGCCAACATGAAACTGCAGAAGCGCCTGTGCCACAATGCTCCGTTCTATGTGCTCGGACCGCTGGTGACCGATATCGGCGTGGGTTACGACCACATCACCGCCGCCATCGGCGGCGCCATCTCCGCCAGCTCCGGTGCCGACTTCCTGTGCTACGTGACACCGGCCGAGCACCTATGCCTGCCTAACGCCCAGGATGTGCTCGACGGCCTCATGGCCACCAAGATCGCCGCACACGCCGCCGATATCGCCAAGAAGGTGCCCCACGCCCGCGACATGGACGACAGGATGGGCCAGGCACGCCGCAAGCTCGACTGGGACGCCATGTGGAAGTGCGCGCTCGACCCGGTTACGGGCAAGAAGCGCTACGAGGAGTCCCCCGCCGCCACCGAGGGCACTTGCACCATGTGTGGCAAGATGTGCGCCGTCCGAACCGTCAACAAGATCTTCGAGGGCACCACGATCGACCTTGGCATGGAGGACTAGCCCTGTCGCCGCGGCCGCTTCTGGCGGCGAGCCGGTGCCTGTCAATTGTTGACGTGTGAACATTTGCTTGCATTTGCGTAAAGATTGCATCGCCCGCCCGGGTTCGACATAGAGTCGGCCCGGGCATCTTTATAATGCTGGCTTATAGACCCATTTGATTCCGACCGAACAAGGGAGCGAACATGGATCGCAGTAAGGTACCTGCCGTTCTATCCATCGCAGGATCCGATTCCAGCGGTGGCGCCGGCATTCAGGCCGACATCAAGACCATCACGGCGCACCGCCTGTATGCCGAGACGGCCATCACCGCCATCACCGCACAGAACACCCTGGGCGTCACCGCCGTGCAGAACATCTCCCCGGATATTGTCGCGGCGCAGATCGATGCCGTTTTTGACGATATCCGCCCCAACGCCGTCAAGATTGGCATGGTTTCCTCTGCCGAGATTATCGAGGTTATCGCCGACCGCCTGAGTGCCTGGAACGCACAAAATATCGTCGTCGATCCCGTCATGGTCGCCACTTCGGGCGCCCGCCTCATTGCCGAAGATGCCGCTGAGGCGCTCACGCGTCGCCTGTTCCCGCTGGCGACCGTCATCACGCCCAACATCCCCGAGGCCATGGCGCTGCTCGACTACGAGGTCGATTCCGAGCGCACCCAGCAAAACGCTGCCATGCTCCTCACCCGCCGCTTTGGCTGCGCGTCCCTCGTTAAGGGCGGGCATTTTGTCAACGAGGCCAACGACGTACTGGCCGAACCCGCGCCGCTCGATGATGAGGGCAACCACCTAGGCGATCCGCTCACCACGTGGTTCCGCCACAAGCGTATTGAGACCGACAACACGCACGGCACCGGCTGCACGCTCTCGTCCGCCATCGCCTGCGCATTGGCACAGGGCATGGAACTTGCCGACGCCATCAACGCCGGCAAGGCCTACCTAACCGGCGCTCTCGCCGCCGGCTTTGACATGGGCAAAGGTTCCGGCCCCGTCAACCACATGTGGCAATATTAAGATTTGCAGCCCAAAGCCACCACAAAGGGGACAGACACCTTTGCGGTGGCTACCACAAACGTCTCGATCTGTAACAGTTAGAGCCCATTTTTCGGCCCACCTGTTACAGATCGAGACAAACGACCGATATCAACCTAAATAATCTCAATCTGTAACATCTAGCCCGTTTTCGACCTTAAAACTGTTACAGATCAAGACAAACAGACGAATCAAGCCACCGCAAAGGTGCCTTTGTGGTGGCTTGGGGTCGCGCTACTCTCCGAGCATCTCTTGGAGCTTGGCTGCCACGGCGTGACCCAGGCTCTCGTGGCTTTCGGGCATCATATGCAGATAGTCGATATCGCCCGGCTCGGCAAACTCGGCGGCATTCAAAAAGTCGCAGCCAAACTGCTCGGCCACGTGCGCATAGTACTCGCCAAAATGTTCAGATGCCTCAACGGAATGTTCGTCAAAGTCGGTCATATACACATCAGCGATCTGTGGCTTGATCTTGATAGGAGCCATCAGCAGAATACGCGGGCAGGGTGCGGCATTGGTCCAGGGAAATGCGCGCACCGCGCGAATCAGCGCCATGGCGCCACGGGCAATATCGGAGGCCGTCACACCAAAGACCGTCTTGCAATCGTTAGTTCCCAGCATAATAACGATCGCATCCAGCGGCTTATGGGCCTCGAGCAGCATCGGAAGTGCGCGGATGCCGTTAAGATTGGTGTCCAGATGGCACATGTCGTCGCGTACCGTCGTGCGGCCGTTGAGGCCTTCTTCAATTACATGCCAGCCCTCGCCTAAGTCACGTTGGGCCACGCCACACCAGCGCACATCCTGCGCATAGCGCACCGCGGTGCCGTCGCGCATGCCCGCCGGATCGTAACCATAGGTGTTGCTATCGCCAAAGCATAGAACGTTTTTCATCGTAAGCCCCTCGCTCAGTAAAAAGCCGACGGAAGCAGCCTCTCCCGCCGGCTCGACCTATCTGTCAGCACGTACCGATTACAGGTACTTGCGCCAATCGTCCTCGTCCTCATCATCCTCGGCAGCAGCCTGGGCCTGCTCGACGGCACGAGCGGCTGCAGCACGGGCGGCAGCCTGGGCATAGGACTCCTCGTTGCGCTCGGGGAAGCTTGCCAACACGTGCTCAAACTTGGCGAAGTCCTCATCCCAGCGCGTAGAAGGCACAGCAAAGAACACCTGCTTGACCTTGAAGTCGCCCGACGCGAGCTCCTTACGGAAGAGCTCGGCTACGGCCTCGGCATCAAAGCCGTTATTGTCGCAGCCCCAAGCACCCAGCACGAGCTTCTCACGACCCAGCTCATCGCAGATGGCAAGGACAAAGCGGATACGGTCGCGCAGGGCGTCAAGCAAGGCATCGTCGCTCACGCGGTACTCCTGGCGAGCACGCTTGACGTTGGGCGCGGCGGCCACGATCACGTCGGCATACGCATGCACATGGTTGCGATCGAAGCGCACCGCGGGCACCACCAGCGCACGGTTGCGGTACAGCTCGCAGTTGATGTTGCGGCGACGGTTCTCGCCGTACCACTTGCGCTGCTTGTCGAGCACGTTGTACAGGTACGAATCGGCGCAGAGCGTCGCCTCCTGGCCCAGGTAGCCCTGGATATAGCCGCCGCCCGGATTGGTAAACGAGGCAAAGGCAAGCACGGCCATATCGCAGAACTGCGCATAGCCGCGGCCGTTATCGAGGATTGCTTGCGTGGCGGAGGCATCAAGCACGGTGACCTCGGGCAGGACCGGAGCAGCCTCCTCCGCGGGCGCGGACTCAGCCTCGTCGGCCAACTCGGTGGAACCGAGCGCCACCTCAGGCTCGACCGCAGTCTCCACCTCAGCGGCCTCAACCTCGACAGCCTCAGCAGCCTCGACGTCCTCGGCAGCCTGCTCCTCAGCAGCCGCAGCCGCTTGGGCCTTGGCCTTCATCGCCGCGACAAAACCGGCAGGCATACCATCGAACTCGCGCACGCCGGTAAGCGAACGCTCGATGTCCTTGGCGCAGGCCTCGGACACAGCCGCCACATGGCGCTCGGCGGCCTTGGCACGTGCCTCGCGCTTGGGATTGGGCTGACCCGCCCGGTTAGACCTGCGGTTACGGTTCCTGTTGTCGACATCTGCCATACGTGGCCACCTTTCCTGTCGCTGCCGCTATCGGCTTTTTCCCATCCATGATACCCCGCCGCGCACAAAAAAGACGGCCCCGAAGGACCGCCTTTCGTATCGTTTTACCGTGTCCGGCAGGAAGCGTCGCAATGCCGCGCTTTAATCGCGACGGCCGAGGATGTTCAGAATGCGCAGGAACACGTTGATAATGTCCACGAACAGGTTAGACGCCATGAGCACCGCATTGGGCAGCGTGGGCGGCACCGTCGTGGCAACATAGGTGTCGTAGCCAATAAAGCCGGCGAACACCACGATCACGATCAGGTCGGTGATGGTCTGCGAGACACCCATGAACATCAGCACGATCTCAACCAGAATCGTGGCGAGCAGAATGCCAAAACCGATGCCATATACGCGCTGGAAAAACTTGGGGAAGGTCACGCCCAGCGCACCAAAGACAAAGGTGATGGCGGCCGTGGCGATAAAGGCGGTGTTGATAGTGGGCAGGTCATAGTTGGCAAGGCCAAACGACGCGGTCAGGCCAAAGGTGCTCGCAAAGATCACGTAACCCACGAGCGACAGGCCCACGGACTGCTTGCCCGCAGCAGCCGACATCATGACGATACCGACAATAGTCAGGATAAACGAGCCAAAGACCAGTGGCAGGGCGGCGCCGCTCATCATCATGCGGGCAAACGCCATGGTGCTCGTAAAGTAAGCACCGGCGCCCATGGCGCAAAAGCCCAAGAAGATGAGGGCAGACATGGCAAGATTGTACGCGCGCGGCGACATCTCCTTGGCGCGACTTGCGCCGGTCTCGATGGGGCCGTTCTGATAGCCCTGGATATCGTTCATACTTCGTCCTTTCAAAAGCGCACAACAGCGCCGTAGGTGACAAGATTTCTGCCATTGTACCCGAATGCTGTACGTCCTTACCTACGGCGCTCGCCCTCAAGCGTACGATCAAAGGCCCAGACCCACCAACGCATCACGTGCGCCTGCGAGCCGTCCGCCCGCTCGCGCGTCTGGTCCTCCAGATACAACTCGGTCGCGTGCCTGCCAAAACGCACCTTATATGTTGCCGTACGGATGCCGTGGACCATCAGGCCAAACCCAATGGTCGAGATAATTTCGTCGATCGTAAAACAACGGCCGTCGACCCAGCAGACGGTGACCGGCACGACCTGTCCGCCCGCGAGGATACGAGCCACGACGTCCACATACTGCTTGTGCACGCGCCGAGTTTTGCCGTCTGTCTGTCGATATTCCATGCCCTCTATTATCGAACGCATGTTTGTATGTTGTAAAGCGAACAGACTGTGGTTTTGGGGTGTTGGGGCGCGCACGCGTGTCCTCATGGCGTGTTAGCAAAAAGAATACCCGCGGTCAACAGGGCTAATATTCAATTTTAGTGCCAAAAAATTCACTTCTCCCATCAGAACTCGGTAAAGAAACCCACAGGAGGTGATACGATTTATCATGTTTTTGTAACGTGTCTGCAAACTTCGAGAAAGCCCATATATGGACGTAACGTTCTCAACCTTCCTCGGCCAAATTGTGTCGAACCCAGTCCTTGCCGTCACCGTGATTCTCGCGCTCGGCGCCATCTTCGTCAACGGATGGACCGACGCGCCCAACGCCATCGCGACCTGCGTCACTACGCGTTGCATGCCCGCCCGCGCCGCCATTCTCATGAGCGCCGCATTCAACTTCTTGGGCGTGCTCATCATGACGCACTTTAACGCGAGCGTCGCCAACACCATCTCACATATCGTCGACTTTGGCGGAAACAGCACCATGGCGCTTGCGTGCCTCTGCGCGGCTCTGTTCTCCATTGTCGTCTACGGTGCCACGGCATCGCGTTTTGGTATCCCCACCTCGCAAAGCCACAGTCTTATCGCCGGCCTGACCGGTGCCGCTATCGCCCTCGGCGGCGCGAACAGCGTCAACGTCCACGAGTGGATGAAGGTCATCTACGGCCTGGCGCTCTCCATCGGTCTGGGTTTTGTCATGGGCTGGATCCTGTGCAAACTCGTCTCGATTCTGTTTGCCGCCGCCAATAGGCGACGTGCAAACGTCTTCTTTAAATACGCTCAGATCGCGAGCGCTGCGGCCATGAGCTTTATGCACGGCGCGCAGGATGGACAGAAGTTCATCGGCGTGCTCTTTTTAGGCGTGGCCTTCGCCAACGGCCAGACGAGCGTCGGCGATGCCGGCATCCCCATCTGGATCATGCTGCTGTGCTCGGCCACCATGGGCATCGGCACCAGCGTGGGCGGCGAGCGCATCATCAAGTCCGTCGGCCAGAGCATGGTCAAGCTCGAGAAGTATCAGGGCTTCTCCGCCGACCTCGCAGGCGCCGCGAATCTGCTGCTTGCCACCCTTACCGGTATCCCTGTGTCCTCCACCCACATCAAGACCTGCGCCATCATGGGCGTCGGCGCCGTCAAGCGCCTTTCGGCCATCAACTTTGGCGTGGTCAAGGACATGATGTTCACCTGGTTCTTTACCTTCCCCGCCTGCGGACTCATCAGCTTTGTCATGGCCAAGCTGTTCATGATGTTCATCTAGTCAAACCGAGCGTCCATCCGGACCGTAATACTTCGCCCACCCGTCTTCGCCTCGAAAGGACCCACTCATGGCAAAGAAACCCGATTCGTTCTACTTTGACAACTACGTCGCCTGCGCCGACCTTGCTGTCCAGGCCGCAGAGTTGCTCATCAAGATTTTCGAGAACTTTGATCCCGCGCAGATCCACGACATGCTCGAGGAGATGCATGCGATTGAGCATGCGGCCGACAAGAAGCACCATGAGCTCGAGGATGCCCTGCTCACGGCCTTTATCACCCCGCTTGAGCGCGAGGACCTGGACCTGATGAGCTGCTCGCTCGACACCGTGCTCGACCGTATCGAGGGCGTCGTGCAGCGCGTCTACTTCACCAACATCCAGAGCATCCATCCCGATGCCATCGTGATCGCCCACAAGGTGACCGATGCCTGCCGCGCCATGAAGGACCTGATGGTCGAGCTTCCCAACTACCGCAAGTCCAAGACCCTGCGCGAACTCGTCATCCAGATCAACACGATCGAGTCCGAGGCCGACGAGCTCTACATCAACGCTATGCGCAACCTGCATGTCAACGGCAAGGATCCGCTCGAGGTCATCGCCTGGCGTGACGTCTACGCCTTCCTGGAGTACTGCGCCGACTGCTGTGAAAATGTAGCTGATGTCGTGGATTCGATTGTCATGAAGAACAGTTAATTGGGGGTACGTGTCCCACCGGTCGCGGGCCCGACCACTAATAACCTTTTTCACTCCGGCTGCAAGCAGAGTCGTTCAAAAGGTTATTAGTGGTCGGGCCCGCTCCCTTACGTACCGCCATTGGGAACTTTGGCTGAGGGGTTGGTCGTGGTGGGGCCTTTGCTGCGATGGCCCTTGATTGCCCAGGGTATTACTTTGGTATTCGATGGGCGATTGGCTGGATGGAGCTTTGGGTACCCTTTGTTTTGCTTTGGGTTGATTCGTTGAATTTGGAGGGCTTGGTTGTGAGTTATTTGGATTTGGCTCGTTCTCGGTATTCTTGTCGTTTGTTTGAGGACCGTTCTGTTGAGCAGTCGGTGGTGGATGCCATTGTTGAGGCGGGGCGCATTGCTCCTTCTGCTTGTAATAATCATCCAACCCGTGTGATTGTGTTGGATACGCCTGAGCTTCTGGAGAAGGCTGCTGCTTGTCAGCCTCGGTTTGCTCGTGATGGGTCTATCTTTGGGGCTCCGCTTATCTTCCTTATCTGCAGCGTTACTGACGATGCTTGGGTGCGCCCTTATGACCAGATGAACTCCAGTGCCATCGACACCTCGATTGTTTGCGATCAGATGATGATGGAGGCCGAGGAGCAGGGCCTGGGTACGTGCTGGGTGTGCCATTTTAAGCCCGAGGTGGCCTGTGAGCAGTTCTGCCTGCCCGAGGGCATCTATCCCTATCACATGCTCGTCTGCGGCTATCCTGCCGACCATATCGCCGACCCCGAGCAGCGCGAGGCCCGCACCATTCCCCTCCCCGACTTCCTCCTCAAGTAGATTTTTGGGACAGGCCTTAAAATCCACCTTTGACCACGCGACCTTCGCCGAGTCCTGTGCCCTCAAACGCAGGACTCGGCGTTTTGTTTTGCAGACTGCATGCAGCCACAAAAAAGGACCCGCAAGCTGCGGGCCCTTTCTAGGCGCTACATGATAGCTGGATATTAGTCCAGGTCGTCGGCGGCGAAGTTGTCGATCGGTGCGAAGGGATCGGCAACGGGGATAACCGGCTCGGCGACGGGCAGCGGCTCGGCAGCAGGAACGGTCACAGCCGGAGAAGCGGCGGAACCGACCGGCGTGGAAGCCATGAGATCGGACGGGAAGGAGTTCTGAGCATCGTCCATGAAGTGCTGGATGAGCTTGAGGTACTCGGCCTTAAACTCCTCACGGGAAGCCTTAAGACGGTCGATCTCCTCAAGCTCGGCCTGCTTCTCGGTCAGGGCCTGACGGATGACCTCGCGGGCCTTGGCGTCGGCCTCGTTGCGGATACGGTCAGCGTTCTCGTTGGCGTCGTTGACAATGCCCTCGGCGGTCTGCTGGGCAGCAATCAGGGCAGCGGAAATCTGACGCTCCTGAGCGGAGAAGTCGGGTGCAGGAGCGGCCACGGGGGCGGCGGGAACGGCCTGTGCGGCAGCATCCTGAGCCTGAGCAAGCTGGGCCTGCGTATCGGCAAGCTGCTGCTCGGTAGCAGTCAGACGACCCTTAAGATCGACGATCTTGGCGAGCATGGCGTCGACCTCAGAGGACAGGGTCTCCAGGAAGACGTCGACCTCGGCGGGATCGTAGCCGCGCTTGGCCTCAGAGAAGGTCTGAGCCTGAATGTCAGCAGGGGTAATAGCCATAACAAGTTCTCCTTTATCTTCGCCTTGGCGCCGTGCGCCCGACGTGAGTTACTAAGCCAGTTTTATATGAGTATACCTATAAGAAGTTGCAGAACCAGCTTCTGCACCAACTGCAACGCAATAATCGCAACGACCGGTGAAAAATCGACGCCGCCCATGGGCGGGATAAACCGGCGGAACAAATTGAGCCACGGGCCGCACACGCTATCGAGGACGGCGGCGATATCCTGTAGCAATCCACCCTGTTTCATAGGGATCCACGTCATAAGGCAGTAGACAACGATGAGCGTGGAGTAGAAGTTGAACAGCGTATTGACCAGCTGGACAATGGTGTAGATGTTGATGAGAATCTCCTCGTCTTGTCTTTACTTAAGGTAGCCATCGGCACGGAGCTTTTTGAGGTCCGAATCCTTGACCTCGCAGCCGGCGGGCAGCACCATAAACACGCGATCGCCCACCTCTTTGACGGTGGCACCCAGGCCGCAGGCAAAGCCGTAAGAGAAGTCCAGGACGCGCTTGGCGACCTCGGTACGAACGCCCACAAAAATCAGCGCGACAGGCTGCTTGGTACGCACGCGGCGCACGACGGTCTCCACGTCGTCATAGCTCTCGGGGCGCAGGACATAGGCCGGCAGCTGCGGCGTAGCGTTGATGATGTTGCTCGCATACGCCGAGGCATCGCTCGGTGAGGGAGCAGGTGCGGGGGCAGCAGCGCGGGCACGCGTGCTCTCGGCGTAGCTCGACGGCGTGTCGTAGGCACCGGGACGATAACCGCCCGCAACCGTCTCCTGCGAGCGCGACGGCGGGTTGTAGGTCGTAGCGTGGCGAGAATCGTCGCCGACCAGCTGACCGGAGCGCGTGTACACGGCCACCGACTCGGCCTCGCCGCGGCGCGTCTGACCCAACAGGCCGTTGCTCGGCTCATCCTGGGTGTAGAAGCCCTCGCCCGAGGCACCGCTGTAACCGTTGTTCTGGTAGCCGTCGTCATAGCCATCATCGTAGCCGTAGTCGTCGTCCTGACCATAACCCTGGTCGTAACCCTGCTGGCCGCCCAGGTGCATCTTATTTTTAATCTCGTCAAGGAAGCCCATGGTTGTGTCCTCTCGCGGTTTAGTGCAGGCGCTCTGATAATCAGTGCGCACTTCAGAGCCTTATTTTACTGCAAACTCCGGGCTAAATACTACCCTGCCCAGGCGAACGAGCGTAGAGCCTTCCTCAAGGGCAGGCTCAAAGTCCTCGCTCATGCCGCAGGAAAGTTCGGGCAGGCTCAGGTCGGAGTGCGTCGCCTCAAGCTCATCCCTTAGCTCGCGAAGTCCGGCAAAAGTGCGGCGCGCCACATCCTTATTCCCCCGGGGTGCCATAGTCATAAGGCCCTGCACACAAATTCCCTCAAGCTCTGCAAGCTCACTTGCGGCAGCGCGAACCTCGTCGGGCGAAAAGCCGCCCTTGGACTCCTCGCCGCTCACATTAACCTCGAGCAGCACGCGCTGGGGGCCGGAGAGCTCGCCCGCCTCAATCTTGCGGACCGCACGGCTCGAGATAGCCTGAGCCAAATGCAGCGATCCCACCGAATGAATCAGCTCGGCCGAGCCCAGAACCGCATTGATCTTGTTGGTCTGCAGGTTGCCGATCATATCGAAGCGCACCTCGGGTAGCTCCGGATGCTCTACGAGGCCCGCAAGCTTGCGAACGAGCTCCTGCGGGCGGTTCTCGGCAAAATGGCGATACCCCGCCTGAATAGCGGCAACGGTCTCATCAACGCCAACAGTCTTGGAGACGGCAATCAGGCGCGCGGCATCGTGGGGACGGCCCGCGCGATCGAGTGCTGCATAAAAACGTTCGAGAATCTGCTCGCGGCGAGCGCGTATCAAGTCCAAATAGTTATCCATTGCCAATCGCCTCCGCAGACAGCCAAACAAGTAGTCCCATGCTAACGCAAGAGCGCGGCCTCGCATGTGCAAGGCCGCGCTCACTTAGGTATTTACAATCTTTCGACGAACGGGGCCGCCCTACTCCTCGTCGTCCTCGGCGTCGTCCTCGTCCTCGAGGTGCTCGAGCAGGTAGCGGAGACCCTCGCTCACCTCGTTAGCGGGCACTTTGGCAACATAGTGTGCATCGACGGCAGGCCTCATGATGACACCCTCGCCCGAAGGCACGCGCATGCTCTCAAGCTCATCCTCGTCCGTACGGGCGATATCGCCGGCAGTCATACGCTGTCCGGTCAAAAGGAAGGTCAGACGGCAGGCGGCATCGATCGAAATCGAGGCGATACGATCGAGGTAGCGCGAGACCATGATGGCGCGGCGCAGGTCGTCATAGTTGCTGTCGTCGTCCATAAAATCGCCCGTGTCCATGCGGTTAAAGGTGCGGAAGAACTTCTCGTACGCCGCATGCACCGGCTCGTCCTCGCCGGCCAGGTTGCAGATGATGGACATGTCGTTGGTGACGAGCGCAGAAAGTGACGAACCCAGCACCTGGTAAACAGCCTCGGCCTCGGCCTCGACCGTAGCGACGAGTTCCTGGGGCAGCGAGATGTCGGCCTTGACCATGTGACGCGTGGCGCGGCAGATCTGGCGAACCTTATCGGTCATGCGCTGCAGGTTAAAGTCGACGTAGATGATCGTCTGCAGCAAGCGGAAGTCGGAGGCGACCGGCGACTGCGTAGCGATCAGGTTGTAGCACACGGCCTCCAAGTTGGCGCAGCGCGCATCGATCGAGAGCGTGCGCTTCTTGGTCTTGGTGGCGAGCTTGCGATCGTCGGTCACATAGGCCTTCACGGCGTCGTGAAGCGCCAGGTCTACAGCCTCGTAGATGCTCAGCATCTCGTGACGGGCTTCGATGAGCTGACGGGAAAACAGTTTGCGCATGGTTCACTCCAATCAGTTGGGTGCGGTCATGCCGCCCGCACAGTGAATACGCACCGGACCAGGTCCGATCGGCTTGGGACTAGTCGCACCGATCAGCCAAAGCGGCCGGTGATATAGTCTTCCGTCCGTGAATCCACCGGGCTGGTGAAGATCGCGTCGGTTTGACCATACTCGATGAGCGTGGCGGGCTCGCCGGCAACTTCCTGCAAGAAAAATGCGGTGTAGTCGCTAATACGAGCGGCCTGCTGCATAGAATGCGTGACGATGATGATCGTCATCTCGGGCGCCAGCTCGGCCATCAGATCCTCGACCTTGGAGACGGACGTGGGGTCGATGGCGGAGCAGGGCTCGTCCATCAGAAGGACATCGGGCTGCACCGCAAGCACACGCGCAATGCACAGACGCTGCTGCTGACCGCCCGAGAGCGCCAAACCGTCCTTGTTGAGCTGATTGGATACCTCTTTCCAGAGGTTGGCGCGCTTGAGCGATTCTTCCACGATGTCATCGAGGTCGCTTTTGCTAGTCACGCCCTGCAGACGAGGGCCAAAAGCGACATTCTCGTAGATGGATTTGGGGAACGGGTTGGGCTGCTGAAAGATCATGCCCACGCGACGGCGAAGGTCGACCGGATCGACGCCCTCGGCATAGATATCGTTGCCGTCAAGCGTCATGGTGCCCTCGACGCGCGTACCCTCGATCAGGTCGTTCATGCGGTTGATGCAGCGCAAAAACGTCGACTTGCCGCAGCCCGAAGGGCCGATAAACGAGGTGATGGCGTTCTTGGCGATGTTGAGGTCGAGCCCCGTCAGCGCATGAAAGTCACCGTACCAAAAGTTGAAATCCTTGGCCGTGATGGCCGCTTGCTCCAGCGTGGGAGCGGACTGATAGACGGACATGGGACTCCTTAACTAGCGGCGCTTGCGCGACAGGAAGCGCGCAAACAGGTTGAAGGCCAAAATGATCGCCATCAACAGGAGCGCGGTGCCATAGGCTGCGTTCATGTTGATGCCGTCGTTGGCAAGCAGGTACAGGTGGACCGTCATGGGGCGGCCGGAATCGAGTGGCGAGATAGGCAGGTTGATGGCCTGACCCATGGTGTAGAGCACCACCGCAGTCTCGCCGATGGCACGGCCGATGGCAAGGACGATACCGGTGGCGATGCGGCCAAAGGCAGAAGGAAGCACGATCTTGGAAACGACCTGCCACTTGGTGGCGCCCAGGCCGTACGCGCCCCAACGGATATAGCGCGGCACGGCGCGAATGGCCTCCTCGGTGGTGCGCATGACGATGGGAAGCATCAAGAGCGCGAGCGCCAAAGCGGCCGAGACCATCGAAAGACCCAAGCCCATGGCCTCGACAAACAAGGCGTAGCCAAACAGGCCCATAACGATGGAGGGCACCGAGGCCAAAGCGTCGGCAGCATAGCGAATGAGCTCGACGACCTTACCCTGCTTGGCGTATTCGGCAAGATAGACGGCCGCCAGCACGGCAATCGGCGTGCAGATGAGCATGGCAAGCACCGTCACGTAGATGGTCGAGACGATCGTGGGCCAAATACCGCCTTCGGCGTTGACGCCCTGGGGCCAACCAAAGATAAAGTCGAGCGAGATATGCGGCAAGCCGTTGATGACCACGTAGGCGATAATGGCGACCAACACCAGCGTAGTGATATAGGCCGCAACGCGGAACACGCCGAGCATGAGTTTGTTGGACAGGTCCTTGTTGATGCGGCCCTTCTTGCCGTGGGAAAGGGCACGCTTGATGCGCTCGCGCGACGAGGTCGTATCGACCGTCGTGTCAACGGAATCGGACATAGCCTACCCCCTCTTCTTCTTGGAAATCAAACGGACAATGCCCACCAGCGCGGCGGAGATGATAAACAGGACCACGCCCATGCCAAAGAGCGCCGAGCGGTGCAAGCCCGAGGAATAGCTCATGTCGAGCGCAATCTGGCTCGTGAGCGTCGAGATGGGGCTCGCGATGCTATCGGGAATGACCGGAGCATTGCCCACGACCATGAGCACGGCCATGGTCTCGCCGATGGCGCGTCCCATGCCCAAAACGATGGCGTCCACAATGCCCAGCTTGGCGGCCGGCAGCACGACCTTGTAGATGGTCTGCCACTTGGTGGCACCCATGGCATAGGAAGCCTCACGAATGCCCATGGGAATGGAGTTGAGGGCATCGATGGTGAGCGTGGTGATCGTGGGAACGATCATGATGGCAAGGACGAACCACGCTGTCAGTGCGCCAAAACCAAGGCCGCCGGTCAGCTGCGCGATAAACGGGCGGATGATGATCATGCCGAAGAAGCCGTAGATGATGGAGGGAATACCCGCCAGCAGGTCGACGGCAGGGCTGATGAGCTTGCGCACGCGCTTGCTGGCAATCTCGACCAGATACACGGCTGTGCCCACACCCAACGGCACGCCCATGGCAAGGGCACCGACGGTCACCAGACCAGAACCCGCCAGCAGCGACATAATGCCGTAGTGACCCTCAGAGGGCGCCCACGTAAAGCTAAAGAAGTCCGCCAGGCCGATGTCGGTAAAGACCGGCAGCGCCGAGTACGTGGTAAAGACAAAAATCAGGATGACGGTGACGACCGCCAAGAACGCGCAGGCAAAGAAGATCCACTGCAGCGCCTTCTCCTTGATATAGGTGCTGCGCGACACGAGCGCCAGCTCACGCTTCCTGGGCGCCTGAGCCTTCTGCTCAGTATGGGGGGTTTCCTGTGCTTCCATGCTACTCACTCCCCTTCCCGTCGTTGGTGACGGGGATAAAGCCCGCCTCGCGAATCTGCTTGTCCATCTTTTCAGACGTCACGTAGTCGATGTAGGCCTGTGCCTGCTTGGAGGGTATACCCTTCACAAAGAAATAAAGGTCACGCGAGATGGGATACCCGCCGCTTGCGACCGTTTTCTCGGACGCCTCGACGTGATTGACAGAGACAGCCCTAACCGTGGTCTTGGCATTGAGACTATCGACAAAGCCCAGTGAAATGTAGCCGATGGCCCCACGCGAACGAGACACGACGTCGCGAACCTGGCCCGTGCCCGAAAGAACGGCCGAGCGGCGATCGAACGGCGTGCCATCCATCACGATGGTACGGAAGGCCTCGCGCGTACCGGAAGCCTCGTCGCGGTTAATAACCTGAATCTTCAGGTCCTCGCCACCAACCTCTTTCCAGTTGGTGATCTTACCGGCGTATATGTCGCGAAGCTGCTCGGTCGAGAGGTTGTCGACCGGGTTGTCGTCGTTCACGATGACCGCAATGCCGTCGTGGGCGATAACGATGGGAGTCAGGCCCAGGTCTTGTTCGTCGGCATTGAGGCTACGGGAGGAGCTGGCGATATCAGCGGTGCCGGCGCTGACAGCCTCGATGCCGGCAGAGGAGCCCAAGCCAGACACGAGCACGTCGGTGCCGGTCTCTTCCTTAAAACCCTCGGCCGCGATCTCGGCGATGGGAAGGCAGGTCGTGGAACCCGCCACGGTAATGGAAGAAGAGGAAGATCCCGAGGAGCAGGCACACAGTGTGAGCGTGAGTACCGCTGCACTCAGGACCGATATGATCTTTCTCATAGCATCACGCCGATCGCGGCATGGCGCCCGCAGGTGCCGCCCTCGTTGCGGTAGGAGTAAAAGCGGTCGTTCTGACGAACGGTGGAGAGCTGCGTGTCTACGATATTGTCCGAATCGACGCCGGCGTCCAGCAGCGCCTCGCGAATTGCGGCAGAAAGGTCGAGCATGCGAGAGGCGCTCGCATCGATGCAGGAAAACTCGGCGGCAAAGCGATCCATGAGCTCCTGGGATACCTCGTATTCGTCACCCAAGATATGGGGACCAATATAGGCGCAGACGTCGCTCACGTCGCAGCCAGCGGCATCGCAAAGCGCCTGGCACGCCTTGGCGGAAATGCGCGCAATCGTGCCCTTCCAGCCAGAATGCACCACAGCAAAGCCGCCGGGAGCCACCAGTACCACGGGAACGCAGTCGGCAAAACAGAGCAGCACGGGCACCCCATGGGCCGTGCAGATGATGGCATCGCAGCCCTCGGCGATCTGTTCGCGAATATCCTCTAGATCGTCGGCGCCGCTCGAGGTCACCGTAACGATATGATCGCCGTGCACCTGATTGGGAACGAGCAGGTTGTGCTCGCACTCGGAGGCACCCATGGCCTCGAGCACGCGACGACGATTTTCTTGAACAGCAAAGGGGTCATCGCCTACATGCGAGCCCAGGTTGAGCGAGGAGTACGCATCTTCGGAAACGCCACCGGTGCGTTCGGTAAAGGCAAAACGAACATCGATCGTCGCACCCTCCACCAACGTAACTCCATCATGGTCGACACGCGAAACGTTGTCCGCACGTGCTGCCATACTAAAGCCTCCTAATACAACAAGTACCGCGGCGTCGCCGCGCAGCCTGCATTTATACGGCTGTCATACTTCCATAAAAGGATACCCGCTGTATTGGAGGCAATCGTAAAGGGAACGTAAGGAGATTGGATGCTCTAGTTTACAAAGTTGATACAAAAAGGGCGCATCCATACGGACACGCCCCTGTGCAACACAATGCAGAGAACGGCTTAGAAGCTACCGCGCTTAAGGAAATCGGGGAGCTCGAACTGGTCGTTACCAAAGTTGGGGAGCTCGGTACCGCCGACATTGCGAGTCGGGGCAGCCTGAGCGGGGCTGGCAGCCGGAGCGGTGCGCTGCGGCTCGGCAAAAGCAGCAGCCTTGCTCTGGGGCTGCTGAGCAGCGAAGAGCTCGTCCTGACGGTTGACGTTAGAGTCGGAGAAGCCCGTGGCGATAACGGTGATGCGCACCTGGTCGCCCAGGGACTCGTCGACAACGGTACCAAAGATGATGTTGGCCTCGGGATCGACGGCGTTGGCGACAACGTCGGCAGCGTCGCTGATTTCTTGGATGCCCAGATCCTTGGAGCCGGCGATGGAGAGCAGGACGCGCGTAGCTCCATCGATAGAACTCTCGAGCAGCGGGCTGGAAATAGCCTGCTGGGCGGCGTCGACGGCACGAGTGTCCCCAGAAGCCGTACCGATACCCATCATGGCGGTGCCGGCCTGCTTCATGATGGTCTTAACATCGGCGAAGTCCAGGTTGATGATGCCCGGGACGGTGATGAGGTCGGTGATGCCCTGGGTACCCTGGGAAAGGACGCCATCGGCAATAGCGAAGGCCTCGAGCATGGTGGTCTTCTTCTCGGCGATGTCGAGCAGCTTATCGTTAGGGATAACGATCATGGTGTCGACGCAATCGGAAAGGGTCTTAATGCCCTCTTCGGCGCTCTTCTTGCGCTTGCGGCCCTCGAAGGTGAAGGGCTTGGTCACGACGGCGACGGTCAGCGCACCGACCTCGTTCATCGCGATATCGGCAACGATGGGAGCAGCGCCGGTACCGGTGCCACCGCCCTCACCGCAGGTGATGAACACCATATCGGCGCCAGCGAGCGCCTCGGCGATATCGTCGCGGGACTCATCGGCAGCCTTGCGGCCAACCTCGGGGTTGGCGCCGGCGCCCAGGCCGCGGGTAAGGTCGGTGCCGATGTGCACCTTGATATCGGCATCAGAGATCGCGAGCGCCTGAGCATCGGTGTTGATGGCAACAAACTCGACGCCGCGGATGCCCTCTTCGATCATTCGATTGACCGCGTTGGTACCGCCGCCGCCGACGCCGACCACCTTAATGACGGCAAGGTAGTTGTTGATCTCTGTCTCGTGCATGTCGGTCCTCCGAACAAAGGTTATAGCCATAGCATGGGTTGACCCCTGCGCACATTAACCTTCAGGTTGAAAGTAAATGCAAAGGTAAACCGTATTATGTTTGCACATTATGAACGTTGCAGTCAAATAATTGACCGTGAAAACCAAACAAACCAGATAAACGGCGTGGTATGGCCCCTCAACAAAGCCGTTTAGGATGCTAGGCGGTCGGTGCGTTCCTAAACGTGTAGTTGCCTGGAGAGCGCACATTGATATAGGTTACGCCCTCTACCTGCGAAAGCAGCTTGGTCACGATGCGTTCTTTCTTGGCGATATCATCAGAATCGCCCAGCGAGACCTCAACGCCATTATCAAGATTCGCAGAGATAGCCTCGACCGAAGGTATGGAAATATCCTTGATCTGCGCCAAGAATTCGTCGGAAAAACCACGCACGTAATCCAGGCCCGCTTTAACGGCCTTGGAAGAAACAGCCTGCCCCGAGACCGGCTCGACATCAGCCGAGACATCGGTGAGCAGCACGGCTCCGTAATGCTTGGCCAGCGCCAACGCAGCATCGATACCGCTCAATGTGTTGGCGCCCTCCCCCGAAGTGACGACATTTCCCTGGTCGTCCACCTCCACAGAGGTCGAAAGCGGTGCGATCCAGGTGTCATCGTCGCCGATGGCCCAGGCAAGATCGTCGGAACTTATATAAGCGATCGCGGTAACCTTGCGCTCCGTCGGCGTAATGACGAGCGTGTGGGGAAACTGCCGTTGAACGTCCACGCCCGAGACCCACGGGTTTTGCTTGAGGCCCTCGGTAATCTGATCGGGATCCACGTTAAAGAGCGACGTGTTCTCGGGAAGACTGATGAGCTGCATGGCGTCATGCTTGGTCACATGCTCGCTGCCATGAATCTGAATATCGGTGGCGGCGAACAGGCCGGAGTTGATGACGACGATGGCAACAATGGCAAGTACGGCCACGGCTGCCAGGATGCCGCCCGCGATCTTGCCCTTACCCTTCATGGCGGAAGCAGCGTCGGTCGCCTTACCTGCCATGGCACCGAGCGATGACAGAGGATTGATGCCCTTTTTTGCCGAAGACGCCTTGGCGGCGGGTACCGATGTCAGTGAACGCGGCTTAGCGCCAGCCAACGTACGGCCGGCATGCGGCGCACGAGCTCCCAGCGAAGGCTTGGGCGTCGCCATGGGTCGGGAGGTCTTGGTGCCCATCGCCGGCTTGGGCGTCACCGAAGGACGCGGAGCCGGACGACTCGTCTTTTTAGAAGCGGGGCGTCCCCCCAGCTGCGAGCCGACGACCGGGCGCTTGGCAGGACGAACGGGCCCAACAGACTTGGAGGGCATGGCGGGCTTATGTTGAGGCTGGGCAGGTGCGCCGGAACGCCCTCCGGCGCGGCGGAAGGTTGGTTTCGATGCTCTAGAAGCCGAGGAATTTAACTTCCGGTCTGAGCTCGATGCCATACGCCTCCCTCACCTTTCCGTGCACATGCCTGATAACCGCGGCCACGTCATCGGCCGAGGCGGTTCCGTTATTAACGATAAAATTAGCGTGTACGGGCGAAACCTCCGCACCGCCAACCGAAAAACCCTTTAATCCACAATCCTCAATCAACTTGCCCACGCTTGCATCGGGCGGGTTGCGAAAGACCGATCCGCAGGATGCACGGCCCATGGGCTGCGTGCGCTTGCGGCGCGTCAGGTACCGTTCCATGCGCTCGCGAATGTCGGCCTTGGGCGCGGGTTTGAGCTTGAGCACGCACTCGAGAATGATCTCGTTACGCGGCAAGCTGCACTCGCGATACCCCCAAGCGATCTCGGACCCCGCATAGTGCTTAATACCGGACGCCGGATCAAACGTGACCACGTCCTCGATAAGGGAACCGATCCACTCGGTCCGCGTACCTGCGTTCATGGACACGGCGCCGCCGACCGAACCGGGAATGCCGACAGCGAACTCAAGGCCCGAAAGTCCGCGCGACAAGGCATCGTTGACCAAACGCGCGAACATCACGCCCGCACCAACGGTCAGTGTGCAGCCGTCCTCGGCAACAACCGTGCGCTGAAACTCACGTCCCAGCGAAATAACGGCGCCGCGATAACCGGCATCGGCAACCAACAGGTTGGACCCCTTGCCGATAATCACCCACGGCACCTGCTCGCGGTCAAGCACCGCCACGGCGCGACGCAGGGCATGGTAGCTATGGCACGTCACAAAGAGGTCGGCCTTGCCGCCGATACGATAGCTTGTATGGCGTGCAAGACGTTCGTCCTCGACCACGTCCGTGTCGATCATGCCCGAAAGCGCCATGACGGCGTTAAACAGACCCATAGGGGTTAAGCGTCTTTCTTGGCAGTCAGATACTCGATGAACTCGGGGCCGACGGTCGTAACGTCGCCGGCACCCATGGTGAGCAGCAGGTCGCCCTCGCCCACGAGCTTCTCAAGCTCCTGGTTGAGCTCAAGACGGCTGGAGCAGTACACGACCTCCTTGCCGGGGTGCTTGGCGCGAACGGTATCTGCGAGCATCTTGGAGGTAACGCCCGGAATCGGCATCTCGCCGGCGGAGAACACATCGATCAGCAGCAGCTTATCGGCGTTGGCAAAGGCATCGGCAAAGTCATCGCACAGAGCCTGCAGGCGCGAATAGCGGTGCGGCTGGAACACGACGTCGACATGCTTGTAGCCCAGCGAAGAGGCAGCAGCGAGCGTCGCCTTGATCTCGGTGGGATGATGGCCGTAATCGTCAACCACCGTGATGCCGTCGATATCGCCCACGTGGGTAAAGCGACGGCGGACACCCTCAAAACTCGAAAGTGCCTTAGCGGCGGCGTCGATATCGAGACCCAGGACATGGGCGACGGTCAAGACGGCCGTGGCGTTGAGCATGTTGTGACGACCGGGGTTGCTCTTAATCTCGACAGCGTGCTCGGTGCCGTCCTCAAAGCGAACGATAAAGTCGCTCTGGATGCCCTTGACATCCGGATGCACGCAGACGATGTCGTTGTTCTCGGCAAAGCCATAGGAAAGCACATGACGGCCCGTCGACTTGGCAAGCTCGACCAGATGCGGGTCCTCGCCACAAACGATGACGGTGCCGCCCTCGCCCACCAGCCCCATAAACTTGGCAAAGGTGGCCTCGATCTCCTCGATGCCCGAGTAGTGATCGAGATGGTCGGCCTCGACGTTGGTCACGATGACCACGTTGGGGTTCAGGAACAGGAACGAGCTGTCGGACTCATCGGCCTCGGCGACAAAGTAGTCACCCGAGCCGTTCTTGCCGTTGGTGTCATAGCCCTCGACGATGCCGCCGATCAAAAAGCTGGGGTCCAGACCCATGCGATCGAGCATCGTGGCGCACATCGAAGACGTCGTGGTCTTGCCGTGCGTGCCGGCAACGGCGACGGTGGTGTAGCCGTGACCCAGGGCCGAGAGCATCTTGGCGCGAGGCCACACGGGAATACCGAGCTCGCGGGCACGCACGAGCTCGGGGTTGGACTCGGGAATAGCGGTGGAGACCACAACCACGTCGGGCTTGACCTCGTCGATCGTCGCAGCCTCGTGGCCCACGTGGACCTTCACGCCGGCGCGGGTAAGCTGGCGAATATAGCGCGACGTCTTAAGGTCGGAACCGGTAACGGTATAACCGCGCTCGTGCAGGACGAGGGCGATGCCGCTCATGCCGGCGCCGCCGATACCGATAAAGTGGGCGCTCTTGAACTCGGGCGCGGAGGTTGCAGTCTGGGAATCAGCCATGTGCTCGTGTACTCCTTGCGTAAACACTGCCTGTAACCCGTTAACTGTACCGCACCTACCGCATCCGCGCGAGGGCGACCGGCGATATCCCGTCTAACTAACGCAATCCCTCTACCGCGTCGGCCAAAAGCGCGGCGGCACGGTCCTGGGCCAAGCCACGCGCCGCCTGACGCATGGCATCACGCGCCGCAGCGTCATCGATCAGGTGCAGAAGCTCGTCGGCAAAGGCAGGGGCATCGATATCGGCATCGGCGCAAAGCACGCCGGCACCGGCATCGACCAGGTAGCGCGCATTCGTGGTCTGGTGGTCGGCCGTGGCGTGCGGATACGGCACGAGTACCGAGGGCACGGCAAGCGCGGCGATCTCGGCCACGCTCGAGGCACCGGAACGCGAGAGCACCAGATCGGCCGCAGCCAGCATATCGCCCATGTTGTCGATGTAGGGCTGGACACGATAGCGCTTCGCCTCCTCGGGCGTCAGCGCCAAAGCGCGCTCGGTCTCCTCAAACCCGTCGGCACCCGTCGAATGCAAAATGTAGAGATTCTCGCGGGTCAGCAGCTCACTCTTGAGCGAGGCAACGCGCTCGTTGAGATGCTGAGCACCGAGCGAACCACCAAAGACGAGCAGAAGCGTCGCGTCCTCGGGCACACCGAGCGTCTTACGACCGCGGGCGCGATCGCCCTCGATCACCGAACGACGCACGGGATTGCCCGTCATGAGCACATGGTCGGGGTCGCCCTCGCACTCAAAGACCGCGCGAGCCGCAGGTACCGAAATGCACACGCGGGCGGCATGTGAATTCATCATCTTGTTGGCCAGACCCGGAACAGAGTTCTGCTCGTGCAGCAGATACGGAACGCCGGCGCCCTTGCACCAACCCAGCAGTGGGACCTCAACGTAAGCACCAAAGCCGATAGCGGCATCGGGCTTACCGACCTTCGAGAAGTGACGGGCAAGCGCACGCTTCGCCTTGTTGACGCGCCACAGCGAGGTCAGCGCCGTCCAGGGACGGGATCGATCGAAGCCCGTGACCGTGATGGGCACAAAATCGAATCCGGCCTCGGGAACCAGACGACCCTCGAGTTTGCGCGACTGGCCCACGAACACAACGTGATGACCGCGGTCACGCAGCTCCTCGGCCAAGGCGAGCGCGGGGTTGATATGTCCTGCCGTGCCGCCAGCTGCAATAGCAACGGTCATCTTATCGGTCATGGTAATCCCTTCGTACACGCGGCCCCTGGTCATCGGTGCGCAAGCGCGCCGACGGGTCCGAATTCAAATCGATTCGATTATATCCGCCGCCCGCATTGCGGGGAGTGGGGCGCTGCGGACGACCTTGCGGCGCCGTTCGCTGACGCGGACGGGCTGCCGGCTCGGTCGCAGAGCCATCCAGGACGGTAAAGCCGTTACGCGAAGATCTCTCACCGCGCACGTGGGGCACGCCGGCGGTACTCTCATCCATAACGGCAAAGCTCTCGCGACGACGGTCGTACTCATCGCGACGGGCGCTCTCATACGAAACGCGCAGGATCAGACCGGCGAGCATAAGCGACACGATAATCGACGAGCCGCCATAGCTAATAAACGGCAGCGGCTTGCCCGTCATGGGAAACACATTGAGAACGCCCAGTGCGTTGATCAAAAACTGCACCGCAAGGATGACCGCGGAACCCGATGCCATAAGTGCTCCGCGACGGTCGGTCGCCTGCTCGGCAATGCGAAACGCCGAGTAGATCAGCATCGCAAACACCAAGAAGAACAGCACGGTTCCGATAAAGCCAACTTCCTCGCCGATAATAGCCAAGATGTAGTCGTTATGCGCCTCGGGCAAATACGAGTACTTCATGGTGGAGTTGCCGATACCGCGACCGAACAGGCCGCCCGAGGCAAACGCCATGATGGCAAGCGTGGCCTGATAGCCGTCGCCATATTCGTCTGCCCAAGGATTCCAAGCAACCTCGACACGCGTCATACGATACGGCTCGGCGATAAGGGCGATCGCAATGACGGCGAAGCCGGCAACGACTGTCCAAACGATATATTTGGGGTCCAATCCCGCAAACAACGCCATGCACATGAGGGTCAACAAGATGATCAGAACGGTGCCAAAATCGGGCTGAACAAAGATCAGAAAGAGCGAAATGCCCAGGCAGCCGCCCATCTTGCGAAGAAACTCGTTGATGTTGCCGCCGGGCGAAAAGATGCGGTCGAGCATGATGGCCGAATAGGCGATGGCGAACGGCTTTAAAAACTCAGACGGCTGGAACTGAATACCGGCGATGTTGAGCCAGCGCGTGGCGCCACGACTGCCGCTACCCATAAAGAACACCAGAAGCAGTAGCCCTATCATGCCCATGAGGAAGATCCTGAGCACGTCTTCCCCAAACCAACTGTCCGGCAAGATGCGCACGATGGCAACCATGGCCAGCACGCCAACTCCGGCAAACGCGGCCTGTCGAAACAGGAAAAACGTCGCCGTACCATTCTCGTGCAGTGCCTCGACCGAAGACGCCGAGTACACCATCAGCAAGCCAAAGCAAACCAAGCTAAACAGGCAAGCCATAAATATCAAACGGGGGCGCATGATGCGGGCGGGGACGCCGGCAATATAGCGCTCACTGAACGTCTGCCCGCCGCGTCCGGAACGCGGCGTGCTACGCAGCGAGGAAGCACGGTCCGAGTCGGGCCTCCTCATATCACTTCGGGGGCTCTCCTCTCTCACCGGCAACCCCTATTCCGTTTGCGATTTCGCTGCTGCGGCAAGCTGGACAACGTAGTCCTTAAACACGCGACCGCGCTCCTCGTAGCCCGAGAACTCGTCAAACGAAGAGCAGGCGGGCGAAAGCAGGATCACGTCGCCGCGGCTCGAGAGCGAGCGGGCAACGTCAACGGCATCGCGCAGATCATCGGCCTGGGCGATATCCACGTCACCATCGACATCGGCCTCGTCCATAGCGGCGGTAAAGCGCTCGCGCGCATCGCCAAAGCAAACGACCGAGCGCACGTTGTCCATAACGACGCGGGCAAAGTCCGCAAGCGGCGTACCCTTATCGTGGCCGCCGAGCAGCAAAATCACATCGTCGTCGGGAAACGCCGTCAGGGCCTTTTCGACTGCATCGGTGTTCGTTGCCTTGGAATCGTTGACGTAGCGCACGCCATCGATCTCGCCACAGGGTTCCACGCGGTGTTCGAGTGGCTGGAACGATGTCAAACCGCGGCAAATGCCCTCGGGATCGGCACCGACGGCCAGAGCAGCCGTGGCGGCACATAGGGCATTGATGACATTGTGATGGCCCGAGATCTTGAGCTCGGACGTGGCGACAAGCTGAGTCTCGACACCCCTCAGGCGCACGACCATCTTACCGTCGCGCACAAAGGCGGCGTCTGCACCCTCGGGCTCGTCAAAAGCGACCTTGCAGATACGGCGACCCGGTGTGTAGATGTACTCATCGAACTCATGGATGCCGGCATCCTCGACGTCGATAACCACGAGGTCGTCGTCGACCATATTCTCGAACAACTTGATCTTGGCAAGCGCATAGTTCTTGTGGCTCTTGTGCCAGCCCAGGTGGTCGGGCGTGATGTTGAGCAGCACCGCCACTCGAGGATGAAGCTCGGCTGTCGTAGCAATCTGATAACTCGATAGCTCGGCCACAAACCACTCATTGTGTGCGCGGCCGTCGATCTCGTTCACCGGCGGCTCGCCGATATTGCCGACGGCCACGCTGGCTTCACCTGCGGCCTTGAGCAGATAATCGGTCAGCGACGTGGTAGTTGTCTTGCCGTTGGTGCCCGTGATGGCGATCCAATTTTGGGGAGACAGGCGATAGGCAAACTCGGGCTCGCCCATAATCTGGGCGGCATGCTCGCGCCCGGCCTTAAAGAAGCCCGAGAACTCCGAGATGCCCGGGCACGTCACGCATACGTCATAGGCGCCCTCGACCTGTTCGGTCCCATAGACAAACGACGCACCAGCAGCCTCGAGCGCACGCGTGGCGTCATTGGGCTCAGAGGTGCCGCCGCCATACACGGTAACGGCACTTACGCGCTCGGGATGTGCCAGCGCCCAGCGGGCGACATCGAGACCGGATTTGCCCTGACCCAAAACGAGCAGGCTAAAGACATCAGCAAGAGGCATGAAAGACCACTATCCCAACTGGAAGAACAAAGCAAGGCCAACGGCACCAAAGGCCGCAGCGATAATCCAAAAGCGGATGACGACCTTGGTCTCGGCCCAGCCCTTCTTTTCGAAATGATGATGGATGGGCGCCATAAGGAAGACGCGCTTGTGCGTAAAGTGGAAGTAGACAACCTGAATCATGACCGACAGGGTCTCAACGATAAACAGGCCGCCGATGATGAGGGAGACGACCTCGGTATTGGTCATGATGGACGTGCAGGCAAACGCGGCGCCCAGGGCAAGCGAGCCGGTATCGCCCATAAAGATGCTCGCCGGATAGCAGTTGAACCACAGAAAGCCCAAACAGGCACCGGCACACGCGGTGCAGAAGATGGACAGGTTCACGTCTCCGTGCAAAAACGCCATGGCAGCCATGGCGAGCATGGCAATCATCGAGGTGCCGCCAGCAAGACCATCAAGGCCATCGGTCAGGTTCACGGCATTAGAAAGACCGGCGATCATCAGCCAGCAAAAGACAATGTAGAGCCACGGGAACGAAAGGCCGCAGATGGTGGTCGAAAGAACACCGAGGTCAATCGTCAGGCCGCCGGGAAAACGAATCTCGGGGGCGACGCCGCACCAATTGACGGCGAGCACCGTAAAGGTGACACAGATAATGGTTAGGCCGATCATCTTGGCATGGGGCGTCAGACCGAGCGAGCGCCCATGCGTAACGGAGGTCAGGTCGTCGATCAGGCCCAGCACGCCGGTCGCCAGCGTGGCGAGCAGCACGAGCACGAGCTCGGTGGTGAGCTTGCCCATCAGCAGGCAGGTCAGCGAGATCGCGACGAGGATGACAACGCCACCCATGGTGGGCGTTCCCTGCTTAACCAAATGACGCTTGGGGCCGTCGGCACGAACCTGCTGGCCGATACCCTCGACCTTGAGTAGCTTGATCCACCACGGCATGAGCAGCAGCGCAATGGCAGCGGCGATGCCAAGCCCCAAAAAAGCCTGATACGTTGGATACGAGGGATTGCCGAACATGGGCTAGCACACACCTTCCACAAAGCGGTCGAGCTCAACAAAGCGGGAACCCTTGACCAGTACAACATCATGTTTTTCAAGCGCGCCGCCCATGCGGTCGAGCACCTGCTGATAATCGGAGAACACCTGGATGCGGTCCTCGTCCATGCCCATCATGCGCGCGGCATCGGCCATAAGCTGGGCCAGCTCACCACCCACGCACGCCAGCATGTCGAGCTTCTTGGCGGCGGCATAGGCGCCCACGAGCTCATGCATGCGAGGAGCCTCATCGCCCATCTCGCCCATCTCGCCCAGGATCGCCATGCGAGACCCCGTGCACGAAAGCGAGCACAGTAGATCGAGGCCAGCAGCCATGGATTCGGCACTGGCGTTATAGGAATCGTCGATGACGCGGGCACCGCTCTTGGCGCGCTTGATCTCCTGGCGGTGACCGGTGATCGTGAGGCCCCTAAAGGCAGCATCGATCTGCTCGGGCGTCACGCCCAGGCGATAGGAAACCGCGGCGGCCTTAACGGCATTAGGAACGGACTGCACGCCGGGGATGGCAAGCATGGTATCGATCGTCTCACCCTGGCCAAAATCGAGCGTAAAGACCGGACGTCCCTCGTCATCAACACGAATGTCGCGGGCACGGACCTCATCGTCGTCCGAGACGCCGGCCAGCATAACGTCGATACCAGCAGGCTGGGCGAACGTATCGCGAATGAACGGCGTAAAGTCGTCCTCACCGCCCAAAACCAGCAGCGGCAAGAAGTCGCCGGCGGCGCACATACCCTGGACAATCTCGGCCTTAGCGCGGGCGATGTTCTCGCGGCTGCCCAAAATGCCGATGTGAGAGGTACCAATCTTGCTCACGATGGCAAGGTTGGGATTGGCGGACTTGGACAGGCGCTCAATCTCGTGGAAATGGTTCATGCCCATCTCGAGCACCAGGACCTCGGTATCGGCCGGAGCGGAAAGCACCGTGAGCGGCATGCCGATCAGGTTATTGAAATTGCCCTTGGTGGCCCAGACACGATAGCGCTTGGCGAGCACGGCGGCGAGCACGTCCTTGGTCGTCGTCTTGCCGATGGAACCGGTAATGCCAACGACCAGGCAGCCAAGCTCCAGGCGATACGTGTGCGCCAAACGCAGCAGAAACTCCTCGGGATCATCGGTCAGCAGGATGGCGCACCCCTTGTCCTGCGCCAGCGAGACCAGCTCGGCCTCGGGCTCACGCGTCATCACGACGGCGCCGGCACCCGACTGGACGGCACGGGAAGCAAAATCATTGCCGTCGACGTTTTCACCGGGAAAGGCGACGAAAATCGTCCCTTCCTCGACCTGGCGCGAGTCGATAACGCACCCGCGGCATACCCGATCGGCTTCTCCCGTCACGGTTCGGGCCCCTGTTGCGGCCGCGAGGTTGTTGACGGCGATCTCTATCATTGCAGCTCCCCTGTAAACCTAATAATGCTATCGGCGTATTGTATCCCAGCGCCGCACATGCGTGGTGCAGGGCATGTGAACACCCTCATATGGGACAACAAACCACGCCCCAAAGATTGTAACCCCCTACTTCGTGTGCGGGATACCCAGCACGTCGAGCGCGTTGGCCATAATGGACTGGAACGGCACCGCAGCGGCATCTGAGCCGCTCGGCGTTCCGTCGAGCGTGATATAGCACAGCACCTTGGGCGATTGTGCCGGTGCAAAGCCCATAAAGGACGACATGTAGTTCTCCTTGAGGTAGCCGCCGTTCTCGTCGGCTCGTTCGGCCGTACCGGTCTTACCCGCCACGTCATAGCCGTCAACCGCGCCGCCAACGCCCGTTCCCTCGGACACGACCGTCTGCATGCACGATGTCACCTGGGATGCGGCGTCCTCCGAAATCGCGCGCTCGCCTTCGCCCCAGTCCTTCTCGTCGCCTTTGCTGGACTTATAGAAGTGCGGGGTCATCATCACGCCGCCGTTGGCGATGCCGCCCACGGCGCGTGCGATCTCAATCGGCGAGACGGACAGCGCCTGTCCAAAGCTCATCGAGCCCAGCGTGGCGCCGTCATACTGGTCACGCTCCTTGACGATGCCCAGGCTCTCGCCCGGAAAATCGACACCGGAGCTGTGACCTATGCCCCACTTGTCCACATAGGCGGCAAAGTCATCCGCACCGATCTTGCGCCCCACCAGGACAAAGCCCACGTTGGACGAACGGCGCATCATCTCGCGCACATCCATGGTCATGGCGTAGTCGCGCTTGTCGGCATCGGTGACGGTATCGTCACCCACCTTGATGCTCGCCGGCACCTCAAACGACGTACTCGATCGCACGACGCCCAAGTCGAAGCCGGCGCCCGCCACGAGCGTCTTAAAGACCGAGCCGGGCTCGTAGGCGTCGGTGACCAGGCGCAAGTTCATATCCTCGGTCTTGGCGTTTTCCAGATCGGTCTGGTCGTAGGTCGGGTACGAGCAGGCGGCGAGAATTTCACCAGTCGTGGGGTCGGTGACCAAAGCCGAGCCGTTCTTGGCCTTTGTCTTCTCGACAGCCTCCGCCAAAGCATCCTCAGCCGCTCGCTGCATATTGACGTCGAGCGTCGTCACGATGTCAACGCCGTCGACCGCAGCCACCTTTTTATAGGCACCGCCCGCGATATAGCTGCCGTCCCTCGCGCGCTCGCGCACGAGAGAACCGTTCGTGCCGGTCAGAAGCTTGTTGTATTGCTTTTCGAGACCCGTCAAGCCATCGTTGTCTACATTCACTACACCCAGCACCTGCGATGCCAGATTGCCGTATGGATATACGCGCTTCATGGCCTGCTCAAAAAGCACGCCGGGCAGGTTCTTCTTCTCCAGCGCCGCAGCATCGTCTTCGTCCACCTGGCGCTTGATATACACCCAGGTGCCATCGGACTCGACGAGCTTGCGGCAGGTCTTTTTATCGATTCCAGTTGCCTTGACCAGCGCCGACACCGTCTTGTCAACATCCTCGACAAGCTGCGGGTTCACGGCGATGTTGCGACATTCGACCGACGACGCCAGCACGTTACCGTTGCGGTCGTAGATGGTGCCGCGTTTGGCATAGAGGGTCTGTGCAAGCAGGCGGCGCGCATCGGCACGCTCGCGCAGTTTATCGGCTTCGACAATTTGATAGTCGGCAAGGCGAAAGACGCCCAAGCCCAAGCCAAGCCCGATGAAGCCCATGATGGCTTTGCGGCGAGGCAGAGGCGTGCCTGTGAGCCATTCGGTCGGCGAACTCTTGCGCGACCTGGTGTTATGCACTTGAGGGCCGCCCGAGCCGCGAAGTCGCGACGCCGGGTCGTTGCCACGGGACCGCCCGGCGTTGTAAGATTGCCGACCCGTTCCTTGATAACCAGAACGTCCCCGCGACGAGGGACGTCCAGAACCGCGGCCCCTATCGGAACCGCGGCGATAGTCATTTGTCATACTCAGCTACCGTCTTGCTACTGAGCGGTCGCGGTCGCGTTGGCGCCCGCGGCTGCATCCTGCGAAAAGTCAAGTGTAACGCTCTCGCTGGGCTCCACCATGCCATAAGCGCCCGCAAGGTCGCGAATGCGCGTGTCGGCGCCATAGACCGAATGCATGACCTCCAGGTCGGAGCTCTCATCGGTCGCCTTTTCGAGCGTGTTGGTAAGCTCGGCGTTGCTGTTGAGCACCTGGGCCGTAACGCCGGCGAGCGCCACGCGGGCGACGCCGATCGTCATGAAGATAGCCGCAATGATGCAAAACGTTTTAAGAACGCTCATGAAAACCGGGCTTACCGCCTGGTTTGCCTGACGGCCCGCGCCCGTGTAGACATCAAAGCGCGGCGTGCGCTGCTCACGGGGAGCAACGGGGGCCTGCGGCGTCTCACGATAGGCGGGCATGGCGTTCATATCATAGGCGAGTGCTGCGCTTGAAGTGTTGTAGCCCATGATATGCCGCCTCCCATCCCGAGTACGTTGGTAGTGTGTTTAAGCTTCGTTTATGGTGCGAGCGGGAGGTCCAATATCGCGCGGTCGCGCCTACAGACGCTGCGCCACGCGGATTTTGGCTGATCTCGCCCGAGGGTTGCGCTCAACCTCATCAGGCTGGGCAACCAGGGGTTTGCGGGTGATGACCTTGAGTATCGGCACGTTGCCGCACACGCACACCGGAATCTCCGGCGGACACGTGCACCCCTGGCTCATCTCCTTAAAGTGGTTCTTTACGATACGGTCCTCGAGCGAGTGATACGAGATGACGCAGATACGTCCGCCCGGGTTGAGCCACCTGGTGGCGGCATCAAGCCCTCGTTCGAGCACATCGAGCTCGTGATTGACCTCGATGCGAATGGCCTGGAAACTTTTCTTGGCCGGGTGTCCACCATGCCGACGAGCGGCAGCCGGGATACCCGCCTTGATGATCTCGACAAATTGGCCGGTGGTTTCGATCGGTTCTTGCTCGCGGCGGCGCACGATCTCGCGCGCGATCTGCGAGGCGAACTTCTCTTCGCCGTAGACGCGTAGAATCCGGGCGAGGTCGTGTTCGTTATAGGTGTTGATGACCTCAGCTGCGTTTAAGGTGTTATTACCCGGATCCATCCGCATGTCCAATGGGGCGTCCTCGTTATACGAAAAGCCCCTGCCAGGGATATCGAGTTGCGGCGACGAAACGCCCAAATCGAACAGGAAGCCATCGACCCCGGGCACCTCGGCCGAGCAAAGCAGCTCGTCCAAGTCGCCGAAGTTGCCCTTCAGCAGCCGGTGCGGAACGCCGGGAACCTCGCGGTCCAGACGGGCGCCAGCGGCCTCGAGGGCCATGTCGTCCTGATCGACGCCGAGCAAAAGGCCCGTCTCCCCCACCTGCGCGGCCATCTTTACCGAATGGCCGGCACCGCCAAGGGTGCAATCGCAGACAACGGAGCCGCTCTTTAGCCGCAGCGACTCAAGCACTTCGCCGAGCATGACAGGTTCATGCCGATATTCTTGTGTCAAGATCCCACGCTCCATCCGTTACCCGTGCCTTGCCCTTACGAGAAGAAGAGGTCCAGCAGGGCCTCATCGTCATCGTCCTCATCGGCCGCGGCGCGATCCCAAACCTCAAGGTGGTCGTAGTTGCCCACAACCGTGACCTCGCGGTCGAGGTTCGCCTGCTTGCGGAGAGACTCGGAAAGACCGATACGACCGGCGCTGTCCACGTCCATCGACGTGGTGCGCTTGTTGATCGCCCTCATGAGCTTCTGGTCATTAATGTCACGCGGGTTAAAACCCTCGTGGCCCTCACGACCCGCGAAGAGTCCTTCGACCCACTTATCGAAGGCCTCGGCAGAGAACACGTACAGAGCATCGACATCCAGGGCTTTGAACACGCGAACGTGCTCTCCAAGCTCCTCGCGAAGGGGTGCAGGCAGGGACAGACGACCTTTTGCATCGAGATTGCGCTCGTATGCACCAGTCATTCCCATGTGCGCCCTCCCCTCGGTTACTCAGATGGCACGTACGCGGGGAACCACCCCGCCTGTCGACGTCATCAATAATATGGGGAACCGCCCCATTTTTCAACACCTTTCCCCATCCCTTCCCCCACCCCGCCCCACCACTCCACTCACCATATATTGCAAAACACCCCCAAGCATATGTTCGAAAACACAATATGTTGTGTTTGCAGCAACGGCGGGATGCCACCTGTAGAACCACACCCGCGAACCTCAACCTTCAAGTTGACCTTGAGGCGATTTTTACGTCCCTTTACATGCCGTTCACATCGCCCCCAAACTCCCCCACCCAAGGCACGTGCGGCCCACCACCGCGACGCCAAGTGGCGAAAAATGGGACGGGCCCCAGATTGCCCATGCGCGCGCAAAAGCACGCCGCGGCAATCTGGAGCCCGTCCCCAAATACCTATAAATATGCAGGTCAGCGATGTGTTAACGATGTGCCAGCGGGTGCGCCGCCAAATAGACCTCGGTCAGTTGCGTACGATCGACATGCGTGTAGACCTGCGTGGTCGATATATCGGCATGTCCCAAGATCTCCTGTAGCACACGGAGGTCTGCGCCGCCCGCAAGCATATGGGTGGCAAAGGAGTGACGCAGCGTATGGGGATGGAGCCCCACCAGCCCCACCTGACGCCCATACCGCTCGCATATCGCATGCACGGCCTGGCGCGACAGGCGACGTCCGTTCTTATTTAAAAAGACCGCCGAGGTCTCGGTTCCGCGGGCATGGGCCGCCAAGCGAGAACGTCCCTCAGTTACATAGAGCGTCAGAGCTCGCGCCGCGCTTCCCACCAGTGGGGACAGGCGTTCCTTTGAGCCCTTACCGCGAACGAGTACAAAGCCATCGTCAATATGGATATCGCCCACATCGAGCCCAACCAGCTCACTCACACGCAAACCGCATCCGTAGAGCACTTCCAAGATGGCATGGTCGCGCAGTCCCATCTCGCCCTCGGGAAAGTCTTGATCGAGCAGCGCCGAGACATCCTCCACCGATAGATACTCCGGCAAACGCTCAGCCTTTTTAGGCAGGCGCAACGCCGCCGTCGGGTTTTGGGCCACGGCCCCATCGCGCACCAAAAAGGCATGCAGGCCCTTCACGGCAGCAAGCGCGCGCTCCACCGAGGCGTCGGAATAGCCTCCGTCGCGGCGATCGGCGACAAAGCCCTCCACGACCTGACGGGTCACCTCTTCAAAAGACACAATACCCGCCCGCTCCAGATAGGCGCAGTACGTCGTCAGGTCACGACGATAGGCCACAATCGTGTTGCGCGCCAAGCCCCGCTCGACCGCGAGGTAATCGAGATACTCCCCCGCCGCCACGGCGAGCGACGAGGGAGTAGCTTCGGTATGTTCCTTATTCGCCGGCACCCTTAGTCCGTAGCGAAGTTCATGGGCGTCACCTGCAGACGGTCGACACCCTCGTGCTGGCCGATCGAAGCGCGCACGAACTCGCGGAACAGCGGCTGCGGGTTGGTCGGGCGGCTCTTGAACTCGGGATGAGCCTGGGTTGCCACATACCACGGATGCACGTCGCGCGGCAGCTCGACCATCTCGACCAGGCGCTCGTCGGGCGACAGACCCGAGATAACCAAACCGGCGTCCTCGAGCTGGTCGCGGAAGGCGTTGTTGAACTCAAAGCGGTGACGGTGACGCTCGTAGACGAGCTCCCCGCCATATGCCTCGCGAGCGAGGGTATCGGCGGCGAGCTTGCACGGATAGGCGCCCAGGCGCATGGTGCCGCCCTTCTCGGTCACGTCCTCCTGCGAGCTCATCAGATCGATGACGCTATACGGGCCATCCGGATCGAACTCGGAGGAGCTGGCGCCGGCAAGGCCGACGACGTTGCGGGCGAACTCGCACACGGCCACCTGCATACCCAGGCAAATGCCCAGATACGGAATCTTGTGCTCACGGGCAAACTCGGCCGCGAGGATCTTGCCCTCCAGGGCGCGCTTGCCAAAGCCGCCGGGGACCAGGATGCCCGAGGCGTCGCCCAGAACCTCGGAGACATTCTGCTCGTCGAGGCTCTCGCCGTCGACCAGCTGGACGTCCACATGGCGATCGTAGAAGACGCCCGCATGGTGCAGGGCCTCGATAACCGACAGGTACGCATCGGGCAGCTGCGTGTACTTGCCCACGACGGCGATCTTCACCTTGTCGGCGTGATGGTTGGCGTGATTCTGTTTGCGCAGGAACTCGTTCCACTCGCTCATGTCGCGCTCACGCGGGTCCAGACCCAGGCGTTCGCAAATGCGCAGGTCAAAGTCCTGCTCGGCAAGCAGCTGCGGAACATCGTAAATGCTCGCGCAGTCCTCGTTGGTAAAGACGCAATCGGTGTCGACGTCGCAGAAGCTTGCGATCTTTCCGCGGATAGCGTCATCGATATGGTGGTCGGAGCGCAGCACGATGATATCGGGCTGGATGCCAAAGCTGCGGAGCTCCTTGACGGAATGCTGCGTGGGCTTGGTCTTGACCTCGTGGGCGGCGGCGATATAGGGAACGAGCGACACGTGGATGTAGCAGACGTTCTCGGGGCCGGCCTCCTTGCGGTACTGACGGATGGCCTCGACAAACGGCTGCGACTCGATGTCGCCGATCGTGCCGCCCAGCTCGGTGATGACCACATCGGAGCCGGTCTGCTCCTCAATGCGGCGGAACTTGTCCTTAATGGCATTGGTGACGTGCGGAATCACCTGCACGGTGCCGCCCAAAAAGTCGCCGCGACGCTCGCGGGCGATTAGGCTTTTGTAGATGGCACCGGTCGTAAAGTTGGAATCGCGGGTCAGGTTCTCATCAATAAAGCGCTCGTAATGACCCAGGTCCAGGTCGGACTCGTAACCATCCTCGGTAACGAAGACCTCACCATGCTGGAACGGGCTCATGGTACCGGGGTCGACGTTCAGATACGGGTCGGCCTTCTGCATCGTTACTTTGTAGCCACGCGACTTGAGCAGACGGCCCAGCGAGGCCGCGGTAATACCCTTGCCCAGGGACGAAACCACGCCACCGGTTACGAACACATGCTTGGTCATATTGAGTTACCTGCGCTTCCCGTAGAAGTTGTTTATCCACATCTTACGGGTCTTCATTGTAATACTCGCGCCGCGGACCGTTCGCAATTTTTCTCGCGTGCGATTGCATTTCTCAATCTTGAAACAAAACGCCGCCCGGTTTCCCAGGCGGCGTCGCTATGGCAAGGGTTACATGCTGCTATCGATTAGCAACCGCGTCCTCAAGCATTTCTTGAACGAGCATGCCGGTACGGACGCCCTCAAGATACCATTCGCCACGTTCGGTGAGGCAAATGCCATTTGCAAGCTGACCGCCGTCGTCGCTATAACGCGAGACGACATCAATCATGCCCTCGGAATCCAAGCGATCGATTGCGGCGCGGGCACGATACGGCGAAACCCCCACGCGCTCGGCAAGCGTTTTGCGCGAGAAACCATACGGCCCGCCATTGTCTTCGGTTTGCTGGTCGATCTCCATCAACACCAGCACCTCGACACGCTTCATATCGTTGACACTCGCACGACCCTTGCCCGCCATAGCAGCCTCCTCAAACCGAGCACGAGCATCTAACGCGCCGTGCGCGACCGACACACCTCACGATGGCAGGTAATATCCATCATGCGGCATCCCGCTAAGGATGAAACAGTTACGATTATTGTATACCGCTCAAATTGTTTCTAGGCAGGTAAACAGCTATTTTTCGCCGAAATAGGCGCTTTATTGATCAAAAAGCCGTACCGGGCGCTAACCCGATACGGCCAAAATGCAATGCAATTACCGCGGTGCTTCAAACTTAGCGATGGAAGAAACCGCGGCGCTCAAACTTGGGCTCGCAGCACACGTTGATACCCAGTTTGCGCAGTACCGTCTCGTCCGTCGGCGAGATGATCACGCTAAAGAAGGCATCGCAACCGCGCAACTGCTCCAGGCCCGAAAGGACGCGAGCGGCCGTCTCACTCGTGGCCGAGGTGATCGACAGCGCCATAAGCGTCTCGTCGGTGTGGAGGCGCGGGTTTTTGCTTCCCAGGAAATGCGTCTTGAGCTTGCTGATGGGCTCGATCGCCTCATCGCTAATGACCTCGAGCTCAAGGTCGACGCCCGAGACATGCTTGAGGGCGTTCATAATGAGCGAACTTGCGGCGCCCAGGCGCGTGGAGGTCTTACCGGTCACAACGGAGCCATCGGGCATGACCATGGCACCCACGGGACCACCCGTCAGCTGCTCCCTGGTGAGGGCCGCCGAGCGCGCCGGTGAGTAGTTCTTATCGATGCCGGCTTTCTTCATAATAATCTTGAGACGGTCGACTTGCTCATCGCCCACGCCGGTACGGCGCACATTTTCGACCGCGGTAAAGTAGCGGCGGACGATCTCCATCTTTGAAGCGTCGCGGCAGGCATCGTCATCGGTGATGGCAAAGCCGACCATATTGACGCCCATGTCCGTGGGGCTCTGGTAGGGGCTCTTGCCCAGGATCTTTTCCATCAGGGCGCGGACCACCGGGAAGGCTTCGACGTCGCGGTTGTAGTTGACCGTGGTCTTGTTGTAGGCCTCAAGGTGGAACGAATCGATGATATTGGCGTCGTCGAGGTCAGCCGTGGCGGCCTCGTAGGCAATATTGACCGGATGCGTCAGAGGAAGATTCCAGACAGGGAAGGTCTCGAACTTGGCATAGCCGGCGGCCGTGCCATGCTTGTGCTCGTGATAGAGCTGAGACAGGCAGGTGGCAAGCTTGCCCGAGCCAGGACCGGGGGCAGTGACCACGACGAGCGGTCGGGTGGTCTCGACAAACTCGTTCTTGCCGTAGCCATCGTCGGATACGATCAGATCGACATCGTGCGGATACCCCTCGATGGGATAGTGCAGCTTGGCGGGAATACCGAGCGCGTTCAGACGGTTGCGGAACACATCGGCAGCGGGCTGGCCGGCGTACTGGGTGATGACCACAGCCGCGACAGCAAAGCCGTTGCCGCGAAACAGGTCAACCAGGCGCAGCACATCCTCGTCATAGGTAATGCCGAGGTCACCACGAGCCTTGTTTTTCTCGATGTGGTTCGCGTTGATCGCGATGATAACCTCGACATCGTCGGCGATGCTCTTGAGCATGCGGAACTTGCTGTCCGGTTCAAAACCCGGCAGCACGCGGCTCGCATGATAGTCATCGAACAGCTTACCGCCAAACTCCAAATAGAGCTTGCCACCAAACTGCGAGATGCGCTCCTTAATGTGAGCAGCCTGCAGCTCGATATACTTCGCGTTGTCGAAACCCTGGCGCATATATGGCTCCCGTCCCGTTTCCATTTAATGTTCTAGGCGATTATAACGGAGCAGACCCTTCCCAACACCCAAGCAGCCAACGGGCATCAACCAAACACGTCATCGATAAGTTGCGGTGAAATAGTTCCCGTTTAACCCCTCAAGACGGCCAAACAGGAACTATTCCACCGCAACTTCCCCTTTTTGGCGCAAACTAACCTGACACCTTTGCACCAACAAGGGAAACGTCGCTGGTTGAGCATAAGTCAGCGAGCGACGTCCAGGACGTACAAGTTGGCATGAAAAAGGCAAGGCATAGACCTTCTGGTCATGCCTTGCCTTTTGAATGACAAATTGTCGTTCTGGGCGGCGCGCAGCGTCGACTGGTTGCGCGGTTCGTAGAACCGCGCAACATGAGAGCGCCCCCTCCCGCGCACGGAACGGGAGGGGGCTAAAGGTAGGAGTCTACCGGTGGGTTGACCCCACCGGACAGACGATGACCAGGTGATCCTTTACAGGATCGTCAAGGTTTCCGTGGGGTACCCGTTGGGTACTTAGAGCAGCACGCAGGCGACGGTCAGGATGACGGCGCAGACGACGGAGAGCGCGACGATGAGCTTAAGGGCAAACTTGAGCCAGGTCGTCCACTCGATCTTGGCCAGGGCGAGACCGCCCATGATGGCACCGGAGGTCGGGGTGAACAGGTTCACGACACCGATAGCAGCGGAGAAGATCATGACCATGACCTCGGGCGAGAAGCCGAGCTTAACAGCCAGCGGTCCCATGATGGGCATGGAGACGGTAGCCATACCAGAGGTCGAGGGGATCAGGAAGGACAGGCCGAAGTAGACCAGGAAGCTCATGGGAGCGAAGATCACGCCGGACAGGCCAGCCAGAGCATTGGCGGCAGCGTCGAGGACGTAGACGTCGAGGCCGGTGTTAGCCATGAGGACGGAGATACCACGGGCGAGGGCGATGACGAGAACAACGGACATCATGTCGGCAGCGCCGGTGATGAAGGTGTTAACGATCTGCTTCTCGGACAGGCCACCGATGATACCGATCAGGACGGCCATGAGGAAGAACCAGGTGGAAGCCTCGTCGAAGTACCACTGGCCAATGGGCAGGCCGGTGATCAGGGCAGACCAGCCCTGGACGACGGCGTTACCGTCGGCGTCGTAGACGGCGCCAGCGTCGAAGAAGTTGGCGACGCCCTCGTTGAGGTCGGCCAGCGGAATGAAGCCGACGATCATGACGACGAAGGTGAAGGCGAAGGCAATCAGAACACCCTTCTGACGACCGGTGAGCTTGACCTCCTTGTGGACCTCGGAAGCAGCCTTGCCGTGAGCCTCTTCGGCGTCCTTGAGCTCCTGCATCGACAGGATGGTGGAACCCTTGTCAGCCTTGACCTTCTTGGCATAGTTCATCACGAAGAAGATGGACATAGCGGTAGTGACAATCCACAGGACGGCACCGAGGCCGATGATGATGGACTGGTTGACCTCAATGCCAACGCCGGTCAGAGCGTCGACGGCAGCGCCGACGGCGAACGGGTTAACCGTGGAGCCCAGGCAGCCGCAGCCAGCGCCGAGCAGGACGGTAGCGGCACCGACCATGGGGTCGAAGCCAGCGGCCATCATGGTAGCGGCGAGCAGGGCGTAGAAGGGAACGGTCTCCTCGCACATACCATAGGTGGTACCACCGAGGGAGAAGATGAGCATCAGCACGGGAATGAGCATAATCTCGTTGCCCTTAAGCTTCTGCACCAGAACGGCGATGCCGTTGTCCAGGGCGCCGGTCTCGGTCATCATACCGAGGAAGCCGCCCAGGATCATAACGAAGAGGCAGACGGGCAGAGCGTCAGCGAAGCCCAGGATCGGGGCGGTGCAGAAATCGCTCAGGCGGGCTGCGGTAACCGCGCCGCCGGACGTGCCGGAGACGATAACGGTAATCACTGCAACAATTGCCAGCAGAGCTAGAAGAATGGTGAACGATGAAGGCATACCGCGCTTTTTCTTAGCGGTCTCAGTCATGGTTCTCATCCCCCCTTCATAAATCATTTAACTTTCTCGCGCGAAGCGGATCTTCCGTGCCGTGCCCACCGCCCGACGCGAGATATTTACCAGACAAAGCCGCTCGGGGTGTGCAGCAATACACCCCGAGCGAGATGCTAGATGCTCTTACTTGAGCGTGGCGTACATGACAGCCTTGATGGTGTGCATGCGGTTCTCGGCCTCGTCGAAGACCTTGGAAGCGGGGCTCTCGAAGACCTCGTCGGTGACCTCCTGCTCGGTGATGCCGAACTGCTCGCACTTCTCGGCGCCAATCGTGGTGTTGGTGTCGTGGAAGCTAGGCAGGCAGTGCAGGAAGATGGCACCCGGGTTGGCCATAGCCATGACCTCGGAGGTAACGCGATACGGGGTGAGCTGAGCGATGCGCTCGGCCCAGACCTCGTCGGGCTCGCCCATGGAGACCCACACGTCGGTGTAGATAACGTCGGCACCGGTGACGCCGTCCTTGACGTCGGTGGTCAGCTTGATGGTGCAGCCGTTGGCCTCGGCGATGGGCTTGCAGGCCTCGATGACGTCGTCAGCGGGCATGCACTCCTCGGGGCCGCAGGCCACGAAGTTCATACCGAGCTTGGAGCAGACAACCATGAGGGAGCGAGCAACGTTGTTCTTGCAGTCACCCATGAAGACGAGGGTCTTGCCCTTGATGTCGTAGTTGAAGTTCTCCTGGACGGTCAGGATGTCGGCAAGCATCTGGGTGGGGTGCCACTCGGTGGTCAGGCCGTTCCACACGGGCACGCCGGACTTGGCAGCGAGCTCCTCGACATCGTCCTGGGCAAAGCCACGGAACTCGATGCCGTCATACATGCGGCCGAGAACGCGGGCGGTGTCCTCGATGGACTCCTTCTTGCCCATCTGCGACGAACCGGGATCGAGGTAGGTGACGCCCATGCCCAGATCCATGCCGCCGACCTCGAAGGCGCAGCGGGTACGAGTGGAGGTCTTCTGGAAGAGCAGAACGATGTTCTTGCCCTCGAGATAGCGATGCGGAACGCCAGCGCGCTTCATATCCTTGAAGTTCTTGGAGAGCTTGAGCAGGTACTCGATCTCCTCGGTGGTGAGGTCGAGAAGCTTGAGGAAGCTACGGCCGGAGAGGTTAACACCCATGGTTTGATTCCTTTCGAAGAAATGAATTACGTAAGTATTAGTGGTGCCCGTTTAACGGGCGAAGCCGGTGCGGTTGTAGGGGGACCGCACCGGAAACGGAAAGACTTAGAGGTCCTCGCGCCAGAAGGGCATGCTCATGCAGCGCGGGCCGCCGCGGCCGCGGGAGAGCTCGGCGGAGGGCACGACGAGAAGGTCCAGGCCCT
>JAGZQF010000009.1 GCA_018382295.1 Collinsella sp. | reverse complement strand
GCCTGGACGAAGTCCGGGCCCGCGCCTTTAGACGCGAGCCCGGGGCCCGTGGGTTATACCCTAAGAGCAAACCACCCTTTTTAAGGGTGGTTCTGATTTATCGGACTTGCGTGTGCAGTGGAGGCTGTTTCTTGCTAGACTTCTTGCAGACGCAATCGATAGCCAATTTGATAGTCGCAGGAGGCCATAGGCATGTGCAATGTTTCGCTCAACGGTACTCAACCGTCCGATGCGTCCCTGCGCGTCCTGCGCGCGCTTGAGGCGGCTGGTCTTGAGGCTTGGTACGTGGGCGGTTGGGTGCGCGACGCCCTGATGGGGTACCCCAGCCACGATGTTGATATGTGCTGTAGCGGCCTGTGGCAGGAGTCCAAAGCGGCGCTCGAGGCCGCCGGCATCGCGGTTGTGGAGTCGGGCATTAAATTTGGCGGAATCACGGCTATTTCCGATGGCGAGCGTATCGAGGTCACCACGTACCGTCTGGATGGCTTTTACACCGATGGTCGCCATCCCCAGAGTGTGGAGCGTGCCGCCTCGCTCGAGGACGATCTGGCGCGCCGCGACTTTACCGTCAATGCCATGGCCTGGCATCCCGAGCGCGGGCTTGTCGACCGCTACGACGGCCAGGGTGACTTGGAGCGCAAGCTGATTCGCGCTGTCGGCGATCCCAAGCGTCGCTTTAACGAGGACGCCCTGCGCATGCTGCGTGCGGTGCGCTTTGCCTGCCGTCTGGACTTTATGATTGAGCCCGAGACCAAGCGTGCGCTTGCCGAGTGCGCGCCGCTGCTCGATGCCGTGGCGCGTGAGCGTGTGGGTATTGAGCTCGAGGGCATTCTTTCGACCGGTCATGGGGGAGACGCGATGCTCCGCTATCCCGAGCTCATCTGCGCCGCCGTGCCCGAGTTGGCAGCGGGTCGCGGGTTTGATCAGCGCAGTGTCTATCATGCGTTTAACGTCTACGTGCATATCGCCCGTGTGCTGACGGTGGTGGGGGAGCTCGCGCTGTGTGACGGCGTCGCGCCCTCGTCGAGCCTTATGTGGGCGGCGTTTTTGCACGATGTGTCCAAGCCCGAGTGCTTCACGGTCGATCACGCCGGCAGCGGACACTTCTACGGTCATCCCGAGCTCGGCGCCAAGAAGGCGCGCGTCATTATGGATCGCCTGGCTCTCTCGCACGACCTGGTGCGCGACGTGTGCCTGCTCATCAAATATCACGACAAACCGCTGCGTCCCGAGCGATCCTGCCTGCTCAATATGATGTGTGCGCTTTCTGGCGAGGGCGTCGACACGCCGCGTTTGATGGACGAGCTCATGGATCTTAAGCGTGCCGACACGCTCGGCAAGGCCCCGTCGTGCTTCTATTACGTTGAGACGATTGAGGAGATGCGCGCGATGGCGCACGAGCTGCTGAAGGCGGGGGAGCCCTATACGCTCAAGATGCTCGCCATCAACGGCGGCGACCTGATCCGTGCCGGAGTCAAGCCCGGGCCGGAACTGGGGCAGCTACTCAACTCCGCCCTCGACGCCGTGATCGAAGACAAAATCCCCAACGAGCGCGAAGCTCTTTTGGTCCATCTCAACTTGAATTAGCTACCCAGTTTACCTGTGTGTTCCATAACCTGCCGACAATTTTTCGGCAATTTGGAATTTCTTCTTGCGCTGATGTTTTTTGTCCCGTAATATATTTCCACGCAGCACGGCAGTGCAGATGTCATGTGGCCCGTTCGTCTAGCGGTTTAGGACGCCGCCCTCTCAAGGCGGAGATCACCAGTTCGAATCTGGTACGGGCTACCACTTCTTTTCTGCTGAGGCTTATGGCCCGTTCGTCTAGCGGTTTAGGACGCCGCCCTCTCAAGGCGGAGATCACCAGTTCGAATCTGGTACGGGCTACCACGCATCTGATACCCGGACTTCCTATGGAAGGCCGGGTTTTTTTATTATCAAACAACCGTCTGCAATTCCCGTTTGAACCAGAGCTTTGCGTTCTGCCTATGGCCCTTACGGGTACAATATCCAAGATATTTTGACTGTTAGAAGGAGTCTCATGACGGAGTCCTCTCAGCATACGTCTAAGCCCCAGGTCGAGGTTGAGGCCTCGGGCGGAGATGACAATAAGAGCGCACGCCGCGGCGCCATCTTTATCGGCGTCGTGCTGGTAGGTTATATCGTCTATCTGGTGGTAACCGGGCAGATGGGGCAGTTCTGGGCCGCTATGTCGAGCGTCCAGGCGTCATGGCTCGTTGTCGCGTGTCTTTGCATGTTCATGTACCTGTTCTTTGGCATTGTGGCCTATGCGATCGCCGTCTGGCTCGATCCCAATTCGCCCGTCGGCATCCGCGACCTGATCTCGGTCGAGGCGAGTGGCATCTTCTTTGGTAACCTGACGCCCATGATGATGGGCTCCACCCCGGCTCAAATCTATCGCCTGACCAAGGCCGGCCAAAACGTGGGCGAGGCCGGCGCCACGCAATTCACGCGTTTTATCGTGTACCAGTTTGGCCTCGTTGCCTGGGGCGCTATCCTACTGCTTGCTCGCATGCCGTTTTTTGCCGAGCGCTATGGCGACATGACGTTGCTGTGCGTCTTTAGCTTTGGTGGGCACTGCTGCATCTTGCTGGGCATCTTCGCCGTCGCGCTCATGCCTAAGACCGTCACGCGCGTCGCCCATTGCATCATCAATTGGCTTGAGCGCATTGGTGTCTCGGCCACTAAGATCGAGGGATGGCGCACGTTTGTCGATGGCGAGATCTACTCCTTCTCCGAGAAGTTCAAGCTTTCAGCCGGACATTTTTCTTCCATGGTGCTCACGGTGGTCATCACCATGCTGCAACTTGCGTTTTTCTATCTGGTTCCGTATTTCCTGATGCTTGCTTTTGGCCACCACGAGGTCGACTTTTTCTCGGTCATGGCCGCGAGCGCCTTTGTCCAGCTGCTGAGCTCTGCGGTCCCCTTGCCCGGTGGAACTGGTGGCGCTGAGGGCGGCTTTGCATTGTTCTTGGGTCATTTCTTTGGGTCGGCTTCGACCGCCGGTTATCTGCTGTGGCGCCTCATCACGTTTATTGCGCCTACCATTTTGGCTGCGCCCCTGCTGGGACTTAAGAGCGCCCACAACGAGAGCATCCATGCGCGCTGGGATCGCGTGATGCGCAAGCTCGGCCGCACGCCTCAGACGCCCTCTGCGCCCACTAAGCCGCACCCCACGAATGCTGTTACCGTTGATCCCAAGAAGCACGCTCAGAAGGCTTCTGGGACCGCTAAGCCGGCTCATAAAGCCTATGTGCGCCAGACGGGCGACGGTATTCGCGTATCTCCGTCGGCGCTCAATAAGAAGAAGCATCCTAAGTCGCAGTAGGACAGTCGTGCGTTCTTCATGATGCGGGGCATATTTGTGCTGTATGGGGGATAATCCTCTTACGTAGATTATCTCTCATCTGTTGATGAATGCCCGCATATCGAAGGGACACGCCCATGGCCACCAGCAAACCGCGTATTGATCGCCGCATCGTTCGCAGCCGCAATGCCATCCTTTCCGCGTTCGAGCGTCTGCTTATGGAAAAGCCGCTGGCAGACATTACGGTGAGTGCCATCGCGCGCGAGGCCAATGTCGACCGCAAAACCTTCTATGTGCACTTTGGCACGGTTGACGGCCTGCTCGATGCCATTGCCGTCGATGTAGTGGAGATGATTGTCGATTCGGTCGAGAAGACGCTTTCCTCCATGGACGGCGACACCAACGAGCGCGCCCTGGGCGCGGCGGCGACCTTCTTTAAAACCGTTAACGAGGCGCTGTGCAACAACCTCGTGCTCAATCGTCAGCTGATCGAGAATATTCCGCTCGATGATTTTATGGCTCGTCTTCGTGCGCCGCTCGAACACGAGATTGCCGAGCGCGATCTGCTGCCCCAAGGTCTCAAGGACGAGATGTTCGATTACTATCTGGCGTTTTTGCTGTCGGGTATTATCGGTATCTATCGCACGTGGGCACTGTCTGACGGTTCGGTTCCTATCGAGCGCGTCTCGGAGGTCGCCAACGACCTCACGCTCAACGGCCTGTCGAGTCTGGAATCTCGCTTGGATTAGGCCTAGTTGGGCTCGTCGGCGTGGAAATCCCTGTTCACGAGGTTCTCCGGCGCCTTGGAGACCTCGCCGGCGTAGGAGCTGTAGCCTGAGGATCCTTAAAAGAAAGTCCAATTTATTCTTCCCACTCCAAATGGGAATCCTCCGATGCGCCTTCGCACGCTTGCATGACCTCGATACCATGCGAGTGTGCGAACTCGACGAGCTCTGCGTTGCGGGCGTTTAAGGTGCCGAAGGCAGCGGGGCACACGATAAGGCGCGCGCAGTGGATGAGGAGCTCTATGGCGCGGGCTATGGTTTTATCTCCGATCGTCTCGAAGGCGCGCTCGGCCACGCATTCCGCCGCCAGGTCGCGCGCGAGCTCGCAGTCGATGTCTCCTTCGTGCAGAACGCCCGCGTAGAACGCTTTGCCCTGCCGGATGAGCTGGCGAAACACAGCTGACCCCGTACCTGCGCCGGCGATGACGAACGTGTGCGCATCGCCGTGTGGGCGCCCAATTTCCACGCTGCCGAAGCGCTCGTTGAAGGTGCCATGTTTAAGGCCGTAGAGCTCGCCAATCGTCTCGCGCGTGAATATGTCCTCGGGTGCGCCGGCGCGGAAGACCCGGCCGTCCTTCACGCAAATCACCTTGTCGGCGCTTTTCTGCGCGAGCTCGAGTTCGTGGATGGACATGATGATAGCCACATTTCGCGATTTCGCAAGGTGGCGAAGTATTCGCAGCAGGTCGATCTGGTAGCGGATATCGAGATACGACGTGGGCTCGTCGAGCACGAGCACGCGCGGATCCTGCGCGATGGCGCGTGCGAGCATGACGCGCTGGCGTTGCCCGTCGCTTATCTGCATGAAGTCGCGCTCGGCGAGCTCTTCCACATGTGCGGTTTTCATGGCCTCGTCGACCCGACTATGGTCGTCTGGCGAGAGTGTGCCCATTCGCCCGGTGTAGGGATGCCTTCCCGCCTCTACGATATCGCGGCAGGTGAGGAGCTCGGTCCGGGGGCGATCTGTCAGCATAACGGCAAGGTTCCTTGCGAACTCCGCCGTCTTCCATCGGGAAATCTCCCGCCCGTCGAGCTCGACCGCGCCGGCAAGCGGTGCCAGATGGCGTGTGATGGTTTTCAAGATGGTCGACTTGCCCGAGCCGTTCGGCCCGATGAGCGCCACGACGTCGCCCGCGCGAACCTCCAGATCGACGCCTTCGACTACGACCTTCTTGTCGTAGCCCGCCGACAGGTCGCTTATGCGGAAAAGCGGCGCTCCGTCAGCCTGCGTTTCGACCGGGGTTTCGAGGTTCGACTCCGCTCGAAGGAGGCGTTCCGCGCGCAGTTCCGCACGAGCCGAAAGTGTCTTCTGGCGCTTTCGTGCGAGCTCAGGACTGTCTAAGCATGGAATGTCCCCTCCGAGCGTTTTGGGCCGCGGCACGAATTCCCCCATCTACCTCACCCGCTTCTTCAGCATGAGCGCGATAACCACCGGCGCGCCGAAGATGGCGGTGACGGCGCTGATGGAAAGCTCGACGGGAGAGAACAGCGTGCGCGCGATCAAATCGCAACCCGCGCAGAAGATGGCGCCTCCCAAGAAGCACGCAGGAATCACGCGGATGGGCTTCGACGACTTCAGCGCCGACTTCACGAGATGCGGAACCGCGATGCCTACGAACGACACCGGACCAGCGAACGCGGTCACGCAGGCGGAGAGCATGCTCGCTAGAAGGACGAGCACCACGCGGAAGCGTGCGACGTTCACGCCGACGCTTTTCGCGTAGGCTTCTCCCAGCTGGAAGGCGGAAAGGGGCTTCGATATCGCGAATACGCATGCGCTCACGGTGATCACCACGACCACGATGACCTCGATGTCGTCCCAGCTCGAACCCGAGAAGCTACCCAAAGACCAGTTGTGCAGGTTCACGATGGACTGGTCGTCGGCGAAGGCGATGAGAAAGTTCGTCGCCGCCGAGCAGATGTATCCCACCATGACGCCCGCCACGATGAGCATGGCCATGGAACTTATGCGCCGTGCGATGAGGAGCACGAAGCCGATGGTGATAAGCGATCCCAGAAACGCTGCGGCCACCATGGCCGGCGAGGACATGGCCTGGTTCGCGCCCAGAAGCACGATCATCGTAAGCGCGACGACGAACTTTGCGCCCGAGGAGACGCCCAAGATGAACGGGTCGGCGATGGGGTTGTTGAAAAACGTCTGCAGCAGGAACCCGGAGAGCGAAAGTGCCCCGCCGAGAAGCACGGCTGAAAGCACGCGCGGCAGGCGAATCTCCCAGATGACTTGGCTTTCCATGGAATTGGCCGCGCCGCCCGAAAGGATTCCGGGGATGTGGTCTGCGGGCACGAGCACGCTCCCGATGCACAGGTTGGCCCCGACGAGCACGATGAGGACAACAGCGAGCAGCGCCGTCACGACGCGACACCGCGCGGCGCGCCCCGATTCGTCGTATGTCATGGAAAGCCGGCTTCTCATGACGCTAGCCAAGCTTCCTCAGATAATGGAAGTCGCTCGCGTCATCGCCGGTGAACGCCCCGTGCAGCTCGTCGATAATGTCGGCGGTAGAAGTCATCTGCTGGTACATGTCGGCGCTTGTGACCCAGACGTTGCCGTTCTTTACAGCTTTGAACTGCGACAATAGCGCGTTTTTGCCTACGAAGTCTTTCAAGGTGGCAACCGATTCGTCGATGGTGCCGTTGTAGACGATGATGTCGGCATCCTTCGCCGTCGCGTAGAAGCTCTCCATTTCGAGCGTTACTGACGAACCTGACGTCGACGCCGTCTGCGCGTCATCGAGCGCGTAGTTGCCGCCTGCAAGCTCGATCATCTGCGCCACGTAGTCGCCCGCCCGCCGCGTGACGGCGGCCCCGTTCGAGTTAATGTAGAAATACGCCACGGTTTTACCTGACGACGCGAGCCTCGACGTTTGCTCGACGCGGGCCTTCTGCTCGTTGAACAGGTGCGCGGCCTCGTCTTCCTTGTCGAACAGGACGCCGAAAAGCTTAATCCACTCGACGCGCCCGAGTGCTTCGGGCTCGCTCGACGACTGTTCGGTGAGCACGACGAGCCCGAGCTTCTGCAGCTTTTCCTTCACATCGGGCGTGTGGTTGATCATGGTGTTCTCGATGGCGAGCGTGCAGCCCGAGGCCGATATTCGCTCGTAGTCGGGCGCGCTGTACTTGCCGCCGTAGGCGATCGCCCCACTTTCGAGTGCGCTTTTGAAGCCCGCGACCGAGCAATCGTCGGCCTTCGTGCCCGACATGAGGATGTTGTCGTTCGCATTGAGCGCGTCGACCAGGCACATCGTCGCCGACGACACGAGGTACACCTTGTTGGCGGGACGCCTTATGACCGCGATGTCGGAGCTCAACCCATCAGGTACCTTCGCATCTTGCGGTACCACGAGGAAGCGCTCCCCGTTCGAAATGCAGATAAGCCGCAGGCCGCCTTCGTACTCGTCGACAGTGAAGTGCTCGGCGTATTCAAGCTGAAGCGCCCCCGTCGGCTCCCAGCCGCAGCCCAAATCGGCGTTGTGGAAGTCGGCCGCGGCGCTTGAAGCCGTTCCCGCAGGGGAGCCGCCGCTTGCATCGTCGCCCGATTTCTCCTTCATGGTGGATGAGTCGAAGCGGAGCGTGTAGTCGATGGTGTGCGGCGTCGACATGGCGACGGTCTCGGCCGACACGGCGATGTCCTCGTCGAGCGTGACGGGTATCTCGAACGTGGAGTTGCCGCCGTCGTTTACGGGCGCGTAGTCCACGCCGTTGACGGTCATTTTGTCGTAGTTCGAACTCGACCAGGTGATGGTCGCGGTGTAGGTGTCGCCATCCTTCACAATTGTGGTGGGTGAGGCGATGCTTGCGCGCCCTGACCCGCCGGAGAGCGAGACGCTCACAGTGTATTCCTGAGAGCCTGCCGTGCCACCGGTCGCGTTCGGGCTCGCACTGCACCCCGCGAAGGGAAGCGCGAACAGGGCGACGAGAACGCAGGCGATCGCGCGCACCGCGATGCTGCGACGCTTCCTGCTTTCCCCCTTGGGAAGAATCGACCGCATGGCGTTACTTCAGTGCGTCGGCGCGCAGATCGACGCCGGCGGATTCGAACACGAGCGTGCGGTCGTACCACTGCTCTTTTCTAATACTCCACGCGGCGCAGGCGGTGTCCTCGTCGAGCGCTTCAACGGGCACGTCGTAGGTGTACTTGCCTTCCGCGTTTTCCACATAGGGGATGAAGTCGGCCTCGCTCGCGGCGGCAGCCTCGTCGCCCGTGCCCATGAAGAGCTTGCCGTAGCCCGTGCCGGAAAGCGTCATCACGCAGTGCATGGAGCCGTTTTCCACGATGAGCTGGGCGTCCACAATCCTGAACATGTTCGAGCTGGAATCTACGGTGATCGGATAGGTGCCGTCGGCCACCTTGTCGGCGGTGATGGGGGCAGCGCTTGCGCCCTCGGGCGCATCGGCCGCCTGTTCGGTCTTTTCCTGGGAATCGGCATCGCTTGCCTTTGCGCTGTCGATTGAATTTCCGCCGCAGCCGGCGAGCGAGAACGCGAAAAGCGCCGCTGACAGGGCGAAGGCGAGGGTTTTCTTCAACATGGAGGGGGTTCCTTTCAATCGCTTCGACCGCCCGCGCCGTGCGGTGGGCGGGCGGGATGCGAATGCAACGGGCATGCGCCGTCAGTCGGGGAAGGCGCATGCCCGTTGCACGGGGACGCGACCGGCGCCCCCGTGCGCGGCGAGTTTACAGCTTGGCGATGGCGTCGTCCACGTGCGCGACGTAGATGTCGTCGACCGCGACGTTCTGTCCCAGACCCTGGAGCAGGCACGTCACTTCGAAGCCGGCGGCCACGAACTTCGCAGCCCAGCTGTCGGGGTCGGTCTCGTCTGCCATGTCGTTGTTCGCGTGGTCGCCCGCGACCACCATGAACGGCGCGAGCACGGCCTTCTTGTAGCCTGCGGCGCTCGCGGCGGCGATAACATCCTCGCAGGTCGGTTCAGCCTCGACGGTGCCGACGAAGAACTGCGTCAAGCCCTCGTTCTTAAACACTTCCTGCATCTTGGCATAGTCGGCGTTGGAATCGGCTTCGGTGCCGTGGCCCATGAGGCACAGCGCCGTCTTGCCGTCGTCGAAGGACGCCATGTTCTCCTTAATGGCTGCGGCCACCTTCTTGTAGTCGTCGTCGGAGGTGAGCAGCGGGTCGCCGAGCGAGATTTTGTCGAACTTGTCGGCGTACTTGTCGAGCTCGTCTTTCACGTCGGTGTATTCCAGGCCACCCATGAGATGCGTCGGCTGCACGACGATTTCCTTCACGCCGTCTTCCACGCAGCGGTCGAGCGCCTCGGTCATGTTGTCGATCGTGATGCCGTCGCGCTTCTTCAGCTTGTCGATGATGATCTGCGCGGTGAAGGCGCGGCGGATGTCGTAGTCCTGCCAGTACTTCTCGCGGATAGCGTCTTCGATGGCGCCGATGGTGATGTGGCGCGAGTCGTTGTAGCTCGTGCCGAAGCTCGTGACGAGGATGACCGGCTTCACGGCCTTCTCCTTTTCACTCGATTTCTCGGAACTCGCGGAGGTGTTGGAGCAGCCCGCGAGCGCGACTCCGGCGAGCGCGACGGCTCCGGTTGCTGCGGCGCCCATGAAGCCGCGGCGTGACATCTGGTCGGACATGGTTTTTCCTTTCCTCGGTTTGCCGGTCCCCCGGCGACAGTTGCTTGTCGGCACAAGCGAAAGAAAAGCGCACCCCTCGGGGTTCACAAGGAGCTAACGCCACGGCGATGCCGTGAGGAAAAGGCGAAGCAGTCTGGCTTGGGGCGCGAGGCGGTTTGCCCGCGCGTCCTATACAGTAATGTCCCTTGCCCAGGATTCCCACCTGGTTCCCTCCGCAAGCCAGCGCGGGCTGTGCGGGCGCCGCGCCGGTCATTTCCTTTTATCCGATTGTCATATGCTCGTTGCCGAAACTTTTACTATGATAGTGGGCACTTGTGAACGTGTCAAAGCCAGGGCGGGCGGCATTGCGCCTCCTGCCTGCGTATTTGCGCCGATTGCCACCGCAGACGCCGTGTTTTGCCCGCTGCGCGAAGGGCGGCGTAAACGGTTGAGATGAGAAACAGGAAGGGAAGGCTCGGATGATTCATATCGTTGGCGCAGGCTCGGGCGCCGCCGACCTTATCACGCTGCGCGGGGCGCGCCTTCTGCGCGCGGCCGACGTGGTCGTTTGGGCGGGAAGCCTTGTGAACCCCGAGCTGCTCGCTGAGTGCAAGGAATCCTGCATCGTCTACGACAGCGCGCACATGACCTTGGAGGAAGTGCTCGACGTGATGTGCGCGGCGGATGCGCGGGGCGAGGAAGTGGTGCGCCTGCACACGGGCGACCCGTGCCTGTACGGCGCCATCCAGGAGCAGATGGACGCACTCGACGCGCGCGGCGTGGACTACGAGGTGGTGCCCGGCGTGTCGAGCTTTTGCGGTGCCGCGGCGGCGCTTCGCCAGGAATACACGCTGCCGGGAATCAGCCAGTCGGTCGTGATCACGCGGCTTTCCGGGCGCACCCCCATGCCCGCGGGCGAGAGCATGCGCACCATGGCGGAAAGCGGCTCGACTATGGTCATCTTCCTGAGCTCGGGTATGCTCGCCGAGCTTTCCGCCGAGCTTTTGGCCGCGGGCCGCAGCTCCGACGAGCCGGCGGCGCTCGTGTACAAGGCGACCTGGCCTGAGGAGCGCGTGGTGCGCTGTACAGTGGGCACGCTCGCCGATGCGGGCGCGCGAGAGGGCATCGACCGCACGGCGCTCGTGGTGGTGGGCCGCGTGCTCGGAGCTCGCGGCGGACTTGCGCACGACGGCGCGCAAGCGGAGTCGTACGAGCGCAGCAAGCTTTACGACCCTTCGTTTGCCACGGGGTATCGGAAGGCGAGCAGCTAGCGTGGCCTTCGAGCACTACATATATACCGGGATGACCCGCCTGCGCTGCGGCTACACCACGGGGAGCTGCGCCGCGCTCGCGGCGAAGGCGGCCTGCGAGATGCTCTTGTCACGAAAGCCCGTCGGCCTCGTGTCGATCGTCACCCCCGGCGGGCTGCCCGTCGAAGCGAACGTGGTCGACGCATGCATCGGTGAGGGGTGCGCCCAGTGCGCCGTGCGAAAGGACGCAGGCGACGATGCCGATGTGACCGACGGCGTGCTCGTGTACGCGCGCGTGGAACATGCGGGGTCGGGCACGGGTGCTGCGGGCAGCAAGGGCGTGCCCGCGCGCGAATCGGAAGTTTCCGTCGATGGCGGCGTGGGCGTGGGGCGCGTGACGTTGCCCGGGCTCGAGCAGCCGGTGGGGGCGGCCGCCATCAACGCGACGCCGCGCGCGATGATCACTTCGGCGGTGCGCGAGGTGTGCGCCGCGCACGGCTTTTCTGGAAATATTGCTGTGACGATTTCGGTACCCGAGGGTGTTGCCCTTGCCGAAAAGACCTTCAACCCGCACCTGGGGATAAAGGACGGCATCTCCATCCTGGGCACGACGGGCATCGTCGAGCCGCGCAGCCTCGCTGCTTTGCGCGACAGCATCGAGCTCGAGATTCGGCAGCATGCGGCTATGGGGCGGCGCGGAGTCGTGCTCACGCCCGGCAACTACGGCGGGCAGTTCATCTCGGGGCATTTCCACCTAAACGGTGCGCCGGTGGTCTTTATCTCCAACTTTGTGGGCGATGCGATTGATTGCTGCGTTCGCGAGGGATTTACTAATGTCCTTCTTGTGGGACACATCGGCAAGTTGGTGAAGGTCGCGGGCGGCATCATGGACACCCATTCGCGTACCGCCGACTGCCGCGCGGAGATTCTGGCCGCCCACGCGGCCTTGGCCGGCGCGGGCGCGAAGACCGTGCGTGAGATCCTGTCGTCGGTCACGACCGCGGCGGCGCTCGAGGTAATCGAGGCCGCCGGCGTGGGGGACGCTGCGCGCGCCTCGCTCGCTGCGGCAATCGAGGACAGGTTGCGCCGCCGCGCGGCGGGCGCATGCGACATCGCCGCGGTCGTGTTCGACGCCGAGCGCCGCGAGCTTTTCCGCACGTCGGGCGCCGATGCAGTTATCGGGAAATTGGGGGCGACGTATGAGTAAAGGCGTTCTGTACGGGGTGCGCCGTGCAATCGGCTGGCCGGGGACGAAGGTGGTCATGAAGGCGCGCCGCTCGCTTGCGGACACGAAGCGCTTCCTTTGCGAGGAGGGTGCCTTCGACGGTGCCGAGCTTGTAGAGGACTGTGGGCTTCCGGGCGAGCGCGTGTACCGCTCGCTCGACGATGTGCCCGATCGGGGCAGCTACTTCTCGACGATGGTGGTGCGCTAGATGAGGGTTTCCTGCATAGCGTTCACTGAGAGGGGGTATGCGTTGGCGGTGCGCACCGCACACGCGCTTTCCGATTGCGCACAGACAGGTGAAGACGACCCTGGCTGGGACGTTTCCGTTTCGCGCGGGTTCGGCGAGGGGAAGGCCGACCTGCGCGCATGGACGGCGCTCGCGTGGGAAGCGTCGGACGCGCTTCTGTTCGTGGGCGCGGCGGGCATCGCCGTGCGGGCGATCGCGCCGCATGTCGCTTCGAAGGCAGCCGATTCCGCGGTTGTGGTGATTGACGAGGCGGGGCGCTTTGCCGTCCCGCTTTTGTCGGGGCATTTGGGCGGTGCGAACGAGCTTGCGCAAACTGTGGCCCGCGCGGTAGGGGCCATCCCCGTCATCACCACGGCGACCGACGTCCGCGGCGTGTGGGCGGTGGATACGTGGGCGCGCTGTGCGGGGCTCGCCGTTTCGAATCCCGAGGCCATCAAGCGAGTGTCGGCGCGGCTGCTTTCGGGCGGGCGCGTGGCACTCTATTCCGACATGCCGATTTCGGGACAGCCGCCTGAGGGGGTAGACATTGCGTCCGACCGCGCTCGGGCCGATATCGTCGTGTCGCCGTTCGCTGGCGCGAATGCAGGCGCGTTCGTTCGCGCGGCGGAGACAACGGACGAGGTCGTGCCCGCCGGTGAGACGGGGATGCCGGCGGGCATGCGGGTGCAGGCGCCTGCGCCCGAGCCGCTTCGCCTTGTCGTGCCCTGTATCGTTGCGGGCATAGGGTGCCGTCGCGGTGCGTGCGCCGAAGCGATCGGGGAGGCGTTTCTTCTCGCGTGCGGGCAGGCGGGCATCTCGCCTTTGGCCGTGCGCGAGGCGGCGACGATCGACGTGAAGGCGCACGAGGAGGGTCTGCTCGCCTTCTGCCGCGCGCGTAATATCCCGCTTGCGACGTATTCCGCAGAGGAGTTGTCGCAGGTCGAAGGCAGCGTTTCGCCATCTGATTTCGTGCGCGCGACGGTGGGGGTCGACAATGTGTGCGAGCGCGCGGCGCTCGCGGGCGGGGGCAAACTTATCTTCCCGAAGCTCGCTCACGGCGGCGTGACCGTCGCGTTTTCCAAAGTATCTATCGAACTTTCGTTTAAGGAGCGGTGATGGGAAAGCTCTTCGTGGTGGGGATCGGCCCGGGCGGCCCCGACGGCATGACGATTGCGGCTCGGCGCGCGCTCGAGGCGGCCGACATCGTTGTTGGGTACACGAAATACGTGGAGCTCGCGCTTGCCGCCGTGCCCGACGCGGCGCATCTCGCGACGCCGATGATGCACGAGGTCGAACGGTGCCGTCTGGCGCTTTCGCGCGCGCAGAGCGGAGAAGCCGTGGCGCTCGTGTGCAGCGGTGACGCGGGCGTTTACGGCATGGCGAGCCCCGTGCTGGAGCTTGCGGAGGACTACCCCGATGTAGACGTGGAAGTTATCTCCGGGGCCACCGCGGCTCAGAGCGGGTCGGCGGTGCTCGGCGCCCCGCTTGCCCACGACTTCGCGGTCGTGTCGCTCTCCGACCTGCTCACGCCGTGGGAGGTCATCGAGCGCAGGCTCGCCGCCGTGGCGAGCGCCGACTTCTGCATCTGTTTGTACAACCCGCGCAGCAGAAAGCGCGCCGACAGGCTCTCGCGCGCGGCGAAGATTATGCTCGAATGGAAGGCCCCCGACACGCTCTGCGGCTGGGTACGCAACATCGGGCGCGAGGGGCAGCAGTCGGGCATGTGCAGGCTCTCCGAGCTGGGGGAGCTCGACGCCGACATGTTCACCACCGTGTTCGTCGGCAACGCGGACACGAAGCGCGTAGGCGGCCGTATGGTCACGCCGCGCGGGTATCGGGAGATTCCATGCGAAAGGTAACGATAATCGGGGCGGGGCCCGGAAACCCCGACTTGCTCTCGCGCGCGGCGCTCGACGCGATCGACATCGCCGATGTGGTCATCGGCGCTCATCGCGCGCTTGCCGGCATCGACGTGCCGCCCGACGTGGTGAGATGCGAGCTCGTGAAGACGGCGGACATCGTCGCCGCGCTCACCGATGCGGCGTCGTGGCAGCGCGCCGTGGTCGTGATGACGGGCGATGTGGGGCTGTTCAGTGGCGCGCGCCGCCTGGTGGAGGCGCTCTCCGGCGACGCGCAGGTGGACGTGCGCGTCATTCCCGGCATAAGCTCAGCGTCGTATCTCGCCGCGCGCCTCGCGCGTCCATGGCAGGATTGGCGCTTCGCGAGCGCTCACGGCGTGGCGTGCGACATCGTGGCCGAGGCCGAGCGCGCAGGTGAACTCTTCCTCGTCACGTCGGGCGGGGAAGACCCCTCGCGGCTTTCGGGTGAGCTTGTGCATGCGGGCTTCGGGGACGCGCGCGTGACGGTGGCCGAGCGCCTGTCGTACCCCGAGGAGCGCATCACCTGCGCGACCGCAAGTGAAATTGCAGGTCAGACGTTCGACGACTTGAACGTGATGCTTATCGAGTTCGCAGGCGGCGCCGGCTCGCCCGCGGGCTCTAGCGTAGCCTCTGAGGCGCCTGCCGGTGCGTCTGCGCCCACGGCGGCTTCTTCCGCGGCGGACTCTGCGGGCGCATCCCGCGCCGCGAGCTCCCGCTGGCCGTACGCTTCCTCGGGCATTCCCGACGAGCTCTTCATCCGCGGCGACGTTCCCATGACCAAGCAGGAGGTGCGCGCCGTCGCGCTCGCGAAGCTGCGCCTTACCGCGACCGACACCGTGTGGGACGTCGGCGCCGGCACGGGGAGCGTGTCGATCGAGGCGGCGCTCGTCGCGCGAGTGGGGTCGGTATGGGCGGTCGAGCGCAACGCGGCCGGCGTGCGGCTCATCCGAGAGAACGCGGATGCATTCGGCTGCGGCAACGTGCATGCGGTCCCCGGTGTCGCCCCCGAAGCGCTCGCGAAACTGCCCGTCCCCGACGCCGTGTTCGTCGGCGGGAGCGCGGGTGAGCTTCCCTCCATCGTGGAGGCGGCGCTCGAGAAAAACTCGCAGGTTCGCCTGTGTGTGCCATGCGTCACCGTTGAGACGCTCACCGAGGCGTGCGCGCTCCTCTCGGGTTCGCGCTTTAAGGGGTTCGAGGCGTGCCAGGTGTCGGCCGCCCGCGCCGAGGCTGTAGGCTCGCACCATCTTATGAAGGCGCAAAACCCCGTGTTCCTCGTCAGCGCGCGTGGTGCAGGTGGGGAAGGCGGCGCCCGGTGAGCACGACCATCCCGCGCTTCATGGTCGCTGCGCCCTCGAGCGGGAGCGGCAAGACGGTCGTTACGTGCGCGCTCCTGCGCGCGCTCGCACGCCGCGGCCTTGCATGCGCGGCCTTCAAATGCGGCCCCGACTACATTGACCCGCTCTTTCATCGTCGCGTCGTGGGTGCGCGCTCGGGCAACTTAGACGGCTTCTTCACCGACGCCCCGACGCTGCGCGCCCTGCTCGCACGCGGCGCCGCGAGTGCGGATGTCGCGGTGCTCGAGGGGGTCATGGGCTTCTACGACGGCATGGCGCCCGGCGTGGCCGACGCGAGCAGCTACCAGGTTGCGCGCGACACGGAAACGCCGGTCGTTTTAGTGGTGAACGGGCGCGGGGCGTCTTTATCGCTCGCCGCCGTAATCCGCGGCATCGCCGAGTTCCTGCCTTGTGCGAACGTGCGCGGCGTCGTGTTGAACAAGACGAGCGCCGCTGCCTGCGCCTACGCGGCGCCTGCGATCGAGAAGCACACGGGCGTCGCGGTTTTGGGGAATATCCCCGCCGACGAGGCGTTCTCGCTCGAAAGCCGGCATCTGGGGCTTGTGACCGCCGACGAGGTCGAGCAGCTCTCCGCGCGCATCGACAAGATGGCCGAGCTGGTGGAAAAGACCGTCGACGTCGACCGCTTGCTCGAAACAGCGGCGACGGCACCCGATATCCGCGAGGAACCTTACCGGTTGGAGCCGATCGCGGGAGCGCGGCCCATCGTCGCCGTCGCCCGTGACGAGGCGTTCTCGTTCTACTACGAGGAGAACCTGCGCGCGCTCGAGGACCTGGGTTGCGAGCTGGCCTTTTTCAGCCCCTTGTGTGATAGTGAGTTGCCCCGGGGGACAAGCGCCCTCTATCTGGGAGGCGGCTACCCGGAGCTCCATGCGCGGCAGCTCTCCGAGAACGCGCCTATGCGCGAGGCGGTGCGGCGCGCGGTGGAATCCGGCATGCCGACGGTCGCCGAATGCGGTGGGTTTCTGTACCTGCAGCGTGAAATCGCCGATAGCGAGGGGCGGCGCTGGCCTGTTGCGGGCGCCCTTGAAGGCGCAAGCGAGAACGGGGGAAGGCTGTCCCATTTCGGGTACGTGGAGCTCACTTCCCAACGCGACGGGCTCTACGGGCCGCGCGGCACACGCATCCGCGCGCACGAGTTCCACTACTGGCAGTCCACCTGCCCGGGCGGCGACTTCTGGGCGCAGAAGCCCCGGCGCGACAAGGGCTGGCCGTGCATGACGACCACCCCGTCCCTGGTTGCGGGCTTCCCGCATGTGTACTATCCTGCGAACCCCGACGTTGCGCGCACGTTCGCGTCTGCCGCAGCGTCGTTCGCAGAGAGGAGACGGCATGGCTGAAGCAACCGAAACCGCGTTGGCCTGCATCCGCGAGGAAGTCGAGCGCGCGTTCTCGTCGGCGCCGGGCGCCGTGCTCGAAGCCGCGCTCTCCCGGATCGCGCCCGCAGACGAGTGCGCCCGCGCCGCCGCGTACGCCGAGTGGGACTCCATCGCGCATCCCTTGCGGGGATTGGGCGACTTTGAAGACGCCGTCGCGTGTATCGCCGCGGCTCAGGGGAGCGCCGAGGTGGCCGAGTTTCCCCGTGCACTCGCGGTATTCTTCTCCGACAACGGGGTCGTTGCCGAAGGCGTGTCGCAAAGCGGGCAAGACGTGACGCGAGCCGTCGCGCGCAACATGTGCGAGGGGGCCACGAGTGCCTGCCGCATGGCGGCGTTCGCGGGTGCCGAGGTCGTGCCCGTCGACGTGGGTATGGCCCGGGGCATAGAAGACGCGCGCATGGTGCGCGCGAACGTGCGGCGGGGGAGCGACAACATCGCGCACGGCGCCGCTATGTCTCGCGATGGGGCCGTGCGCGCAATCGAGGTCGGAATCGCCGTCGCGTGCGGGCTTGCCCGCGCCGACGTGCGCCTTCTCGTCGCGGGCGAGATGGGCATCGGCAACACGACCACCTCGGCGGCGGTGGCCGCAGTGCTCCTCCGGGCGGACGCGCGGAGCCTCGTCGGGCGCGGCGCGGGGCTCTCGGACGCCTCACTCGCGCGCAAGCGCGACGTGGTCGAGCGCGCTATCGACGCGAACTCGCCCGATCCCGCCGACCCGATCGACGTGCTCTCGAAGGTGGGCGGCTTCGACATCGCGGCGATGTGCGGCTTCTACCTGGGGGCCGCGGCCTCGAAGGCGCCGGCGCTCCTCGACGGGGTAGTATCCTGCACGGCGGCCCTGTGCGCGGCGCGCCTGTGCTCCAACGCCTTGGGCTACCTCGTGGGCACCCACGCATCAAGTGAACCCGCAAGCCAGGAGCTCCTTCGCGAGCTCGGCATAAAGGCACCCCTCGACGCAGGCATGCACTTGGGCGAGGGCGCGGGCGCCATGGCGTATCTGCCCCTTCTGGATTCGGCGCTGCGCGTGTACCGGGATGGGAAGACGTTCACGGCGACCGGCATGGCTGCTTACGAGCATTTCGAGGCCTGGAAATGACGGTGACGCTCGTTATCGGCGCCGCCGCGAGCGGCAAGAGCGCCTACGCCGAGTCCCTGTGCCTCGGGCACGACGGCCCCCGCGTGTACCTGGCAACGATGGAGCCCTTCGGGGAAGAGGGCGCCCGCCGCATCGCGCGCCATCGGGCGCTGCGCGAGGGCAAGGGGTTTTCCACCCTCGAGCGCACGCGTGACGTGGGCGCCGCAGTGCCCGGGCTTCCGCGCGGCTGCACGCTTCTTTTGGAGGACGTGGGCAACCTGGTTGCGAACGAGCTCTTCCCGGAAGGCGGCTTGCCCCCACGTGACCCCGACGCTGCGGCGCGCGAGGTGCTCGGAGGCATCGAACGGCTCGCTCAGGCCGCTGTGCATACGGTGGTGGTCACCGTCGACGTGTTCGCCGATGGGATGCGCTACGATGAGGGGACCGAGGCGTGGAGGCGCGCGCTCGCGCGCGTGAACGAGGGCGTGACGGCGATGGCCGACCGCGCAGTCGAAGTGGTATGCGGGATTCCCGTGTGGATGAAAGGCGAAGGACCTACAAGGTGAAGATAGCAGAGGCAATCGGCGCGGCGTTCGGAACGTTCTCGCGCATCCCCGTCCCGAAATCGGCCTGGACCGATTTCGGGTCAACCCATGCGCTTGCCGCGTTTCCCCTGGTGGGCCTTGCGGAAGGCTTCCTCATGACGGCGTGGGGGTACGTGGCTAACCTGCTTGTCGTGCCCGCGACCATCGTCGCGGCCGTGCTCGTGGCGCTGCCTGTGGCGGTGACGGGTGGCATCCACCTAGACGGGCTCTGCGACACCTCCGATGCGCTTGCAAGTTGGGCCCCGCGCGAGCGAAAGCTCGAGATCATGCACGACCCGCGGGCGGGCGCCTTCGGGGTCATCGGTGTTGTCGTGTACCTTATTCTGCAGTTTTCCCTGTTCACCGCGCTGCCGCTTACGGCGGGGGCGTTCCTCGCGCTTCTATGCTCGCTCGTGTTCTCCCGCGCGCTTTCGGGGCTCGCCGTTGAATGCTGGCCTGCCGCGCGGGCGGACGGCATGGCCGCGGGGCTCTCGCCTGCGAAGAAGCGCGCGGCGATCGTCGTGCCGCTTTGCGCTTTCGCTACGGCTTCGGCTGCAGGGATGGTCGCGTGCGCTCGGGCCGTCGGCGCCCTTATGGCGGTGGCGGGGCTTTTGGCGCTCGCGTGGTACCGCCATGTTGCCCTGTCCCGCTTCGGCGGGGTGACGGGGGATTTGGCCGGATGGTTTCTGCAATGGGCCGAGCTCGCGATGCTTGCTATGCTGGTGGCGGGGGGCATGCTCCTATGATGCTCGTGGTAGGTGGCGCGCATTCGGGGAAGAGGACCTTCGTGCGCGAAAAGCTCGGGTTCGCGGCGGACGATTTCGTCGACGCGGCGCAGCTTGCGGAGGGCGGCGTTTCCGCGGCTTTTGCCGGCCGCGTCGCGTACCATGCTGAGGAACTCGTACGCGCGCTCGACGCTGACCGGGCGCTCGAGCGGCTGATCGGCTTCGACGCAGTGATTCTGTCCTTGGTCGGCTCGGGGGTCGTCCCTATGCATGCGGAAGACGCCCAATGGCGCGAGCGCGCGGGGCGCCTGGGATGCGCGCTCGCTGCGCGCGCCGACGTCGTCGTGCGCATGACGTGCGGGATTCCCCAGGTCATCAAAGGAAACCTTGCCGATGCTCCTCGAGGGACGCAGGGCGCGGGCGCGCCTTTGGAGGTCGTCTTCGTGCGCCATGGTGCCACGGCGGGCACGGAAGACCATCGCTACAGCGGGGCGGGCACCGACGAGCCCCTGTCGAGCGCGGGCGAGCGCGCTTTGCGCGACCTCGCGTGCGATCGTGACGTGTTCCGTGTTATCACGAGCGGCATGGCCCGCACCGACCAGACGGCGCGCATCCTCTTCCCGAACGCGGAGCTTATGGCGTGCCCCGGTCTGCGCGAGATGGATTTCGGTGACTTCGAGGGGCGAAGCGCCGCCGAGCTTAAAGAGGATGTGCGCTACCGCGCCTGGGTAGACTCCTGGTGCGAGACGCGCTGCCCGCATGGCGAGGGCAAGAGCGATTTCACCCGCCGCGTCGTCGCGGCGTTTCGGGAGGCGTGCGAATCGGAGCGCGCCCAGGGGAGTGGGCGCGCCGTCTTCGTCGTTCACGCGGGTACCGTGAAAGCGCTGCTCTCCGAGCTAGCTGTCCCGAAAATGGGATATTTCGACGTGCATACCGAGCCGGGCGGCGCATGGGCCGCCACCTGGGATGGGCGCTGCCTTCGCGACGTTCGCCCCGCTTCGGGGGGCGATGCCCGGTGATGACGATTCTTGCCGCCGCCGCCGGGTTCGCAGCCGACCTTGCCTTCGGCGACCCGCGCTGGCTTCCCCATCCCGTTGTCGCCATGGGGCGCGCGATCACGTGGGCCGAAGGCCGCCTGCGGGGCTCATTCCCGCAAACGTCCGCGGGCACGCGCGCCGCAGGGCTTGTGCTCGCCGTGGCGCTTCCGCTTGCGTGTGGGCTTTTGACCTTGGGAATCCTGCATCTTTGCGGCATGGTTCACCCCGGCTTGCGCTTCGTGGCCGAGGCATGGGCGAGCTATCAGATTCTCGCGGCATGCGAGCTGCGCCGCCAGAGCCTGGCCGTGGCCCGCGCGTTCTCGAAGGGCGGCCTTGTCGCGGCTCGCGAAGCCGTCGGGCTCATCGTGGGACGCGACACGTCTGTTCTCGACGAGCAGGGCGTTGCGCGCGCCGCCGTGGAAACGGTGGCGGAGAACGCGAGCGACGGCGTCATCGCGCCGCTTTTCTACCTTATGATCGGGGGTGCGCCCTTGGGCATGGCGTACAAGGCGGTGAACACGCTCGACAGCATGGTGGGCTACAAAAACGAGCGCTACATCGACTTCGGCTGCGCCTCGGCGCGCCTCGACGATGCGGTGAACTGGATTCCCTCGCGCTTATCGGCCCTGTTCATGATCGCCGTGTGCCCGATCGTCGGGCTCGATGCTCGCGGGGCGGCGCGCATCTGGCGCCGCGACAGGCGTCGCCATGCGAGCCCCAACTCGGCGCAGACCGAGTCAGCGTGTGCGGGCGCGCTCGGGCTGCGCCTGGCAGGACCCGCGGTGTATTTCGGCAAGCTCGTTGAGAAACCGACGATAGGCGACGCGTCCCGTGAAATTGAGTGGAGCGACATCGCCCGGGCGACTAGGCTCATGCTCGCCGCGTCCGTATGCGCGCTCGTCGTCTTCGGTGCCGCACGCGCGGCGGTCGTGCTCGCCGTGGGGGCGATGGTATGAGGGAAGACCACGCCGCGTCCCGGGCTGCCGGGGGAATCCTGCGCGCCCGTGCGCATGGGGGTAGCACGCAATCGCTCGGCATCGCTTGCGAAGGGGGCGCCTCCGACCTCATTGACTTCTCGGTGAACGTGAATCCGGCAGGCCCCTCGCCGCGCGCCGTTGCCGCAGCTTGCAAGGCGCTTTCTCGAATCGACGCCTACCCCGATAGGGAAAGCCTCGCCCTCGTTCGCGCCCTAGCGCGTGCCCAGGGCATTCCCGAAGATACTATCGTCTGCGGCGCGGGCGCGTCCGACATCATTTGGCGGCTCGCCGCGGCGGTGCGCCCGAAACGCATCGTCGTGTGTGCGCCGACGTTCTCTGAATATGCGGAGGCGGCATCGTACTACGGCGCATGCGTGCAGGAGTTCCCGCTCTCCGAAGCGGACGACTTCGACGTGCCCGCCTCCTTCGCCCGCGCGATCGAGGGGCCGGGAGACGTGGCGTATATCTGCAATCCGAACAACCCGACGGGGCGCCTCGTCGACCCCCGCGTGATCGATGCCGCGGCTTGCCGCTGCGAGCAGGTGGGCGCGCTGCTCGTCGTGGACGAGTGCTTCCTCGGATTTGCGCCCGACGCCCGCGAAAGGAGCGTGGCCGCACGCGCCGCGTGTTCGCGCCATGTGGCCGTGCTCTCCGCATTCACCAAGCTCTACGGAATGGCGGGGTTGCGGTTAGGATATCTGATCAGCGGAAACGCCCAACTCCTCGAGGGGATTCGCCGGGCGGGGCAGGCGTGGCCCGTCTCCTCGGTCGCCGAGGCCGCGGGTATCGCCGCCCTGGAAGACGTCGAATACGTCTCGCGCACGCGCGATGTATTGGCGGGCGAGCGAGCGTGGCTTTCCCACGAGCTCTCCTCGCTCGGGCTTTCCGTCGTGCCGTCGGATGCGAACTTCCTTTTAGTCCGGACACCGGCGAAAGACATCCCCGAGCGCCTGTATAAACAGGGGGTTTTGGTCCGCACGTGCGACTCGTTTTCGGTACTGTCCCGTTTCTGGTGCCGCGTCGCGGTGCGCACGCGCAAGGAGAATGCCCGGCTTGCGATGGCGTTCGGCCGCGCGCTTCGGGCGGAAGGCGCATCGGGCGAAGGCGAACCCGACAAACGGGGCGGCGCTTCTTGCAGCGGCGCTATGGCGGGCGCGTATGGCCGAGGCTCGACGAAGGAGGTCGATACCCGTGGGTAGGGCGAAGCCCATCATGATCCAGGGCACCATGTCGAACGCGGGGAAGAGCCTGCTTGCGGCGGGGCTGTGCCGTGTGCTTTCGCAGGACGGCCTGCGCGTGGCTCCCTTCAAGAGCCAGAACATGGCGCTCAACAGCGGTGTCACGGCCGACGGGCTCGAGATGGGGCGCGCCCAGATCATGCAGGCCGAGGCGTGTGGCATCGTGCCCGACGTGCGTATGAACCCCATCCTGCTCAAGCCCGAAAGCGACCACCGAAGCCAGCTCATCGTGGCCGGCAAGGCGCAGGGGGCCTTCGCTGCGAGGGACTACTTCGCGCGAAAGAAGGCGCTCATGCCGCAGATTTTGGAGTCGTTCGATTCGCTCGCGGAGGAAAACGACGTCATCGTCATCGAGGGCGCCGGCAGCCCCGCCGAAATCAACCTTGCCGAAAACGACATCGTCAACATGGGGCTCGCGCGCGCCGTGTCCTCCCCCGTGCTGCTCGCGGGCGACATCGACCCAGGCGGGGTATTTGCCCAGCTCTACGGCACGGTCGCGCTCTTTGCGCCCGAGGATCGCGCGCTTTTGCGGGGGCTTGTTGTGAACAAGTTCCGCGGCGATGTGGAAATCCTCCGCCCGGGTTTGGCCCCGCTCGAGAAGATGTGCGGGGTTCCCGTCGTGGGGGTCGTGCCGTTTCTTACGCTCGACCTGGACGACGAGGACTCGCTCGCGCCGCGCCTATCTGCCCGCGAGGCGCGCGGCGTCATCGACGTCGCCGTCGTGCGCCTTCCGCATCTGTCGAACTTCACCGACTTCGACCCGCTTTCGCGCGTGCCCGGCATGGGCGTGCGCTACGTTTCCTCGACGACCGATCTGGGCCGACCCGACCTGGTGGTGCTTCCCGGCTCGAAGTCCACGGTCGACGACGCGCGCTGGCTTGCGGCTAGCGGCATCGGAGTCTGTGTACGCGCGCTTTCGGGCGCGGGCACGCCGGTGCTCGGCATATGCGGAGGCTACCAGCTTTTGGGAGACGAGCTTTCCGACCCGCACGGCAGGGAAGGCGCTGGCACCGCGCGCGGGCTCGGGCTCATCCCTGCAAATACGGTGTTCAAGGAGGAAAAGCGCCTCGCCCAGTCGGAGCTGCGCATCACGGGCGCCCAAGGCGCGTTCTCGGTGTGGAACGGCATGACGGCGCGCGGGTACGAGATTCACGACGGCGATACGACCGTCTCCTGCGCCCCTGCGGGCACGATTGGCGGCAAACCAGAAGGCGCGGCCTGCGGAAACGTGTTCGGAACCTATCTCCACGGCCTGTTCGACGAACCGGGGGTGGCACTCGCCCTCGCGCGCTCGCTCGCGCGCATGCGCGGCCTGCCCGAGAGCGTCGTGGGTGCTGAGGGCGCGGTGTCCGCGGCCGATCACCGTGCGCGCGAGTTCGACCGCCTGGCCGACTCCGTGCGCGGGGCGCTCGACATGGAGTATGTCTACCGCATTATCGAGGAGGGCGTATGATCCACGTGTATCATGGCGACGGCAAAGGCAAGACCACGGCGGCGATGGGGCTCGCCCTTCGCATGCTCGCCGCAGGCCGCCGCGTCGTCGTTGTGCAGTTCCTGAAAGACGGCGAAAGCGGGGAGGCGCGCCTGCTCGCCGAGCATTTCGGCGTGCCCGTGTTCGCGGGGAAGGCGTCGGACAAGTTTACCTGGTCCATGACGTCGGAAGAACTTGCCGCGACGCGCGAGTTGCACGATGGGAACCTCGCTTCCGCGCTCGCCGAGCTCGAGGGCGCGCAGGAGGGGCTGCTCGTGCTCGACGAGGCGCTCGACGCGCTTTCGAAGGGGCTTGTCGACGAGGCGCTCGTGGACCGCGCGCTCGATATGTCCGCGCGCGGCGTCGAAGTAGCGCTCACCGGGCGCGCGCCTTCCCGCAAGATCGTGGAGAAGGCCGACTACATAACCGAGATGCGGTGCGAGAAACACCCCTACGAGCAGGGGATATGTGCAAGGGAAGGAGTGGAGTACTAGATGGATTCCAAGGAGATGGCGCCCGGCGACATCGAGCGGCGCAGCTTTGAAATCATCACCGAAGAGCTCGGCGGCCGCACGTTCCCGCCGCTCGAAGAGCCCGTCGTGAAGCGCGTCATCCACACCACTGCCGACTTCTCGTACGCCGATTCCCTCGTGTTCACCCATGACGCCGCGCACTGTGCGCTCGACGCACTGCGCGCAGGGGCCACGGTGCTCACCGACACGAACATGGCGCTCGCAGGCATAAGCAAGCCCGCGCTCGCGAAGATCGGCTGCCAGGCCGTGTGCTTTATGGCCGACCCGGATGTCGCCGCAACGGCGCGCGCCGCGGGCACGACTCGCGCCGTTGCGAGCATGGACAAAGCTTGCGGCATCGAGGGTCCGCTCATCGTGGCCGTCGGCAACGCTCCCACAGCACTTCTGCGCCTCGCCGAGCTCATGGACGCGGGGAAGATCGCGCCCGCGCTCGTCGTTGGGGTGCCGGTTGGGTTTGTGAACGTGGTCGAGGCGAAAGAGGAGCTACTCGCGCGACGCGTGCCGGCCATCGTCGCGAGGGGTCGCAAGGGCGGCTCGACCGTGGCGGCCGCCATTATGAACGCGCTGCTCTACCAGATCACGCGCCCAGGCGGCCCGAAGTGACGGCCCCCGCATCCGCGCCGGCGCTGCGCATCTTCGCCGGCACCACCGAGGGCCGCCTCCTGTGCGAATGGGCGAGCGGGGCGGGAATCCCCGCCCGTGCCTACGCGGCAACCGAGTACGGAGGCGAGCTTTTGGGCGAGCTTCCGGGCATCGAGGTGCATGCGGGCAGGCTCGACGAGGCCGACATGGAGCGTGAGCTTTCCGGCGCGCGCATCGTCGTCGACGCCACGCACCCCTTCGCTACGCTCGCAAGCGGCAACATCCGGGCCGCTTCGCTCGCCGTGGGTGCACGATGCCTGCGCCTTGCGCGCCCGGTCGAGGTTCTGCCCAAAGGCGTCGTGTCGGTCGCGTCGATCGCCTGCGCGGCGCGCTTTCTCTCCGAGAACCCGGGTCGCGCGCTTCTCACGACGGGGAGCAAGGAGCTTGCTCCCTACACGCGCGTCGCCGATTTCGCGGAGCGCTTCTTCGTGCGTGTGCTTCCTCTGCCCGGTGCTATAACGAAGTGCATCGACGCGGGGTTTTCGCCGTCGCACGTCATCGGCATGCAGGGGCCCTTCACCCGCGAGCTCAACGAGGCGATGCTTCGGCAGGTGGGCGCCCAGTGGCTTGTGACCAAGGACTCGGGAACCGTAGGCGGCACGGCCGAGAAGATCGCCTCCGCGCGCGACGTGGGAGCGCGCTGTATCGTGGTCGCCCGTCCCGCCGAGGGAGGCGGGGCCCTTTCGCTTAGGGAAGTGGAAGACGCGCTCTTACGGGAGTTCGCGCGCTAGGCGCTCGCCGCGCATGCGTGCCCTCCCGCCTGCGAGGAGGAGCGCCCCGAGCAAGCTCGACCCGTACAAGCCTGTCATCCGCCAATCGCTCGAGGACGACGCACGGAACTGGCGCAAGCAGCCCTTCAATAAGTTGCGGTGAAATAGCGTCTGTTTTTGCTGCTAAATAGCATATTCAGTCCCTAATTCACCGCAACTTGTTGGTGGTGGCTTACTGGTAGCGTAGGCATTCCACCGGGTCGAGCTTTGCTGCACGGCGAGCGGGGTAGAAGCCAAAGATTACGCCGATGCCGACCGATACGGCAAACGCGATCAACACTGTTGTAATGGAGAAGCTTGGCGTGATCGTCCCGGTAGCTCCAAACTCGCTCATGATGCCCGAGCTTGCGGCAAAGAACGTGAGTCCCCATGCCAGCAGATAGCCAATCAGGACACCCAACAGTCCGCCGGTGACGCACAGCGCCGAGGACTCGGCCAAAAACTGCGCGGTGATATCGCGACGACTTGCGCCCAGGGCACGGCGAATGCCGATCTCACGGATGCGCTCAGTCACGTTGGTGAGCATCATATTCATAATGCCGATACCGCCGACAAGCAGCGAGATGCTGGCGACAGCGCCCATGATGAGCGAGAACGCGCCCATAAAGGAGTTGAGTGCATCGATGGCGCTTTTCATGGAGGTCGCCGATACACTGTCGTACTCATCATCTTCCGCGATGCCCTTCATTGCGCGCACCTTGGACTCGATGGTCTTACAAAGCTCGTCCATGTCTGTGCCCTCGGCGGCAAGAGCCGTCACGCTGGGGAATGAAGGATTTTCGTCGCCAAACAGGCCTGAGATGGTTTCGCGCGGCATATACAGCGTGAGCGAGCCCATGGAGTCGTTGCCGCCATCAATCACGCCTATAATCTGCACCTCGCCGTTGGCCACCTTGATGGTTTTCCCCAGCGCATCCTGTTCGTTGCCGTAAAGCTGATCGGCGCCGCCGCGGCTGATGAGCGCCACGCGCGAGCCCGATTGGGACTCGGCCTGGGAATAGGTGCGCCCCGCAACGAGCTTGCTGGCCCCCACGGCGTCGAGCATGTTGCTATCGACACCCTGTGCCATGACGGTATAGCTTTTATCGCCGGTCTTGTACTCGGTGTACGCGCTGTCGACAATTCCGATCTGCTCTATTTGCGGCACCAGTTTTTGAAGCTTCTGAACGTCAGAATCGGTGAGTTCTTGCGACGAATAGATTTGCACCATGCGTGCCGCATTGAGGCCCAGACTGTTGACCAGGCTGTTTTGGATGCCGCCGATGAGCGAAGTCATGGCGATAACCGAGGCAATGCCGATGACAATGCCCAGGATGGTGAGTAGACTGCGCCCCTTGTTGGCCTCGAGCGAGTGAAGGGCTTCCTGGATGAGATCGCGGGCGCTCATGCCATCTCTCCTTTCGGCGGGTTGGCGGAGGCGGAAATCATGGGCAGGCTATCTACGGCGCTGCGCAGGGTCCGCGGTGCATGTGGAATATACGCGCCGTCGTGAATGCGACCGTCGCGGATGGTCACGGCACGGTCGGCCTCGGCGGCGATGCCGGGGTCGTGTGTGATAAGCACGATGGTTTTGCCGCGCTTCTGGAGCTTATGGAAGGTCTCCATCACAAGCGCTCCGGTAGCGGAGTCCAGGTTTCCCGTCGGCTCGTCAGCCAGAATGATGGGCGGATCATTGACGAGGGCGCGCGCGATTGCGACGCGCTGCATCTGGCCGCCCGAGAGCTCGGATATGCGGTGGTCCCAGTGGTCGACGGGCAGCGTGACAGCCTGCAGCGCGTGCACGGCGCGCATCTCGCGCTGGCTACGGGGCACATTGGTGTAGGCCAGCGGCAGCATCACGTTTTCGATAACCGACAGGCGCGGCAGCAGGTTGAAGCTCTGAAAGACAAAGCCAATGCTCAGGGCGCGGACTTCGGTGAGCTCGTCATCATCGAGCTCGGCCACGTTGAGCCCTTGCAGGTAGTAGTCGCCCGCCGTCGGCTTATCCAGGCAGCCTAGGATGTTCATGAGGGTTGATTTGCCCGAGCCCGAGGGGCCAGTAATGGCGACGAACTCGCCGGGATCTACCGCCAGTCTCACGTTATGCAGGATGTGGGCGCAACCTGCCTCGCTTTCAAAGATGCGGTGCACGTTGCGGATGTCGATAACGGGACGCATTACATGCCCTCGTCGTCAGACATGCTGCCCGAATCCGTGCTGTAGCCGCCGTCAGCCGTTGCGTCCGCTCCGGTGTCCATGACGAGGGTGTCGCCATCGCGCAGCTTGGTAATCGGCACGTTAGGGTTGATCTCGTTGCCCTGGTCGTCGCGCTTGACCTGTGTCTTGCCGACTACGGCTTCGTTGTCGTTTTGCGTCACGACGGTCACTTTCACGCGGCGGGTCTGTTTGCCCTCGTCATCGGTTGCCACGTTGACGTAATAGTGTTCGCCGTCTTCGGTCATGAGCGCCATCGTCGGCACCATCACCACGTCGTCGAGCTGCTCGGTCACCACCGAGACCTCGGCCGTCATGCCCGGCTTCAGGCGCGCGTCGGGCGCCTCGATGAGGATGTCGACGTTAAAGGTTACGCTGCCGCCGCCACCGTTAGCGGCGTCGGAGTTTGCCACCGACGCGATAGCCGTGACGGTGCCCTGGCTCACGATATCGGGAAACGCGGGATACGTGACGTTGGCGCTCTGCCCAACGGCGATCTTGGCGATGTCCTTTTCTCCCACCTGTACGGTCACCTTCATCTTGGATAGGTCGGCGATCTGCATGCACTGCTTGCCACCGCTCGTATCACTTTCGCCCATAATCATGCCGCCTGTTACCGTGGCGCCCACCTTGGCGTTGAGCTCCACGATGCTGCCCGAGCTCGGGGCCGTGACCGTACGGCTGGCGGCCTTGGCGTTCGCCTGATCGAGGTTTGCCTGGGCCGAAGCGAGGCTGCGCTGCGCGGCCGATACGGCGTTCGTGTCCGCTGATGCGTCGGAGACGCCAGCCGCTGCGGAAGCTCCATCGACGTCCGTCGTTGGGGTGGCCTGAGCGGCAGCTGCGGCTTTCTTCGCATTAGCGAGGTCTTCTTGAGCGGCAGCAACTGCACGCTGTGCCTCGGCAACGTTGCGATCGAGCTCGTCGTTTTTAATGGTCATAAGCACGTCGCCCTCGTTGACGGATTGGCCCGCCTGCACGTTGATCGAATCGACCGTGCCGTCGACAGAAGGGGAGACCACTGAGGACGAAATTGGTTTGAGCTGGCCTTTCGCCTCGACCGTTGTGGTAAACGTGCCCTCGGTCACCATGTCGGTCACAGGCCCGCTAGTGCCCTGTGGCTGCGCATTGATAACCAGGGTCACGACAACGGCGATGAGCACAATGGCGGCCACGACGCCGGCCGCAATGCCGCGTCGGATGAGCTTTTTGCGTCGACGTTCGGCACGTTTTGCCTTGAGCTTGGCATATGCCTCTTCATCGGAAATCTCGGTCGCATCGTTCGCGCGTCCGCTCTGCTTATCGGCATGTACGTTTGTAATCAGAGGAATCGTTTCGGTGACATCTTCGAGCGTGTGCTCGGTATCATCCGGGCCCGGGGTGGTCGTGGGGACATTCGGCATAGCGTCTCCTTTATAGAAAGTACCTCGATAAGTATATGCGCCCACCGGTTGGGGTGGGCGCATAAGACGGTTTCTTTCGGAACTGTTAGATTGGTCGCAGCGGTTCCACGTTGTATGAATGTGCGCGTTGCACTACGAGTGGACAACCACACACAGGCCGACTTTGATGCAGTCGTGAAGTGCCTTGGCGTCTGCCAGGCGCAGGTTGATGCAGCCGTGGCTGCCGCACCATTTGTACGACTCGGCGTTATCGAAGCTCTTGTCGTTTTGCCAGGTGGCATCATGGAAGCCGATCATGTTGCCCTCAAACGGCATCCAGTAGCTCACCGGACTCTCGTATTTGGGCTTGCCGGTCTCGGGGTCCTTGGCTCCGATCAGGGTGCTGCCGCCGTCGTTGCTGTTGATCTGCCAGACGCCCTCGGGCGTGGCGTCCTCGCCCGGCTTGCCCGAGATAAAGTTGGCCTCCCAAACGATATTTCCGCTCTCGTCATAGTAGCGCGCGTGCTGTTCGGACAAGTCGACGTCGATATACGCCTTCCAGTCGGGCTCTCCCTTTGCGGTAAAGGTGTCGGCCTTCTGGGAGTACTTGATCTCGATTTCGCCAGTCTGCTTGTTGTTAATGGCGTCCTCGACCTGCTTGGCGAGCGAGCTGCTGTCGATGGACCAACCAAAGTCACCGCCTTCGACGGCGCACTGCTTGCTATCGGCGCGCGTCCACCAGCGAGTGGAGCCCACGGTATTAAAGCCGTTAGCGAGCTCGGCTGCCCAGCTGCTGATCTGCGTCGTATCGAGCGTTGGGTTGGCCGGATCGGCAAAGCTGATCCACTGCAATACGGAGCTGCCATCAACCTTGCCAGCATCCTCGCCGTTGAGCTTGAGGGTCACGTTGACGCCCAGGAAGTTGTTGGCGGCATCGCATGCGGCCTGAATCTGATCATCGGTCAGCGTTCCATTGAGCGGCTCATAGGCATCGTTGCCGAGCTTGGAAAGATCTACGGTCTCGGCCAGCGAGGCAAGCTCGAGCTCGGCATATTTAATGACATGCTCGCGGTTGAGTTTTTCGTTGGAGCGCGCCTTCTCGACGGTAAACTTGCCGGCCTGCTCGTCATAGGAGCTATTTGCCTCGAACGTGCCCGAACGGCCCTCGTTAAACTCGTCGATGGCGGCGCCCAGATCCTTCTCAAACTTCTTTTGGTCAAAGGTGTCGGAGAGCATGGACAGGTCGACGTCTTGATCAAGATCGACTTCGTTGGAGGTAGCGGTTGTTTTGGTCTTGCCGCTTAAGGATTCCACAAGGCGGACCGGCCATACAAAGGCTTCGTTGTGGCTGATAATCTCTTTTGCGGCAGCTTCACCGTCGACGATGGGCTCATCGGACTCGGGCTGATAGGTCCAGTTAAAGTCATCGCCTGTCACGGTGAGCTTATAGTGCTTCCATGCCGAGTTGACCTTGGTGGCGGCAGACGAAGCGTTGGAGAACGAGACGTCGACGCCGGCGATGGTGGTGTTGGGGTAGGCTACCTGCGAAAATGCTACGACGCCTACGATATAGACAATGACGATTAGACCCAGGACGACAAAGAGCGTCGTCTTTTTGCCCGACTTATTGTTGCCGGCGGACTTGCGCGCGGGGCCGCGATCGCCTCGAGCGTGCGTGGGGGGCTGCTTGGGCGCATTGCCGTTTGCCTGGTGCTGCTGACGTTGTTGACGCTGCTGTCGCTGTTGGTTCGGGCGTTGAGAAGCGTTTGCCGCACCACGCTGCTGACCGTGGCTCGGCGCGATAGGACGCGGCGACTGAACGCCGCCGGCGTGCCTGCTCGGCTGCTGCGGATCGGGAATCAGTTGAGTTCGATCGTTTTGCGACATCGTATGCATATCCTTCGATTTTCGCCTTGCGGTTCATCGTGTTTTTACTGGGCTTGCATTATAGCGATTGCCCTGCTGTTTGTGGTACGGAAACGGTGGCATTCAAAAGAGGTGGGACATTTGTCCCACCTTTGAGTCGTTCTTTGTCGCTATCCGCACACGCCGCATTTTGCACAGGCCGAAAGTGCGGCCGGAGCCTGCGCGATGCCGCCCTTTGCCGTCTCGCGCAGCGTGGCTGGCAACGCGTGGCCCACCGAGAGCATGACATGTGCCATCTGGTCAAACGGCACCAAGCTCTTAATGCCTGCGAGGGCGAGTTGTGCCGAGCTAAAGGCCGCTGCCACGCCGATGGCGTTGCGGTTTTGGCAGGGCACCTCCACGAGGCCACCGACGGGGTCACAAACGAGGCCCAGCAGGTTACTCAGCGCGATGGAACTGGCGTCGAGCGCCTGCTCGGGCGTGCCGCCGAGCATCTGCACCAGCGCGGCGGCCGCCATGGCGGCGGCGCTTCCCACCTCGGCCTGACAGCCGCCCTCAGCGCCGGCGACGCAGGCGCTTGTGGTGAGGTTGAGGCCGATGGCGGCTGCGCAGTAGAGCGCGTCCATGACCTGCTCGTCGTCGAGCTGCAGGCGATCGGCGAGCGCCAGCACGCAGCCGGGCACAACACCCGCGGATCCTGCCGTCGGAGCTGCGACGATTACGCCCATCGTGGCCGAGCGCTCGAGCACGGCCATGGCGCGGGCTACGGCGTCGGTCTGGACGGCGCCCATCAGGCTCGTGCTCAAATCGTTGCGGCCGGTGGCATCGACGAGTTTGGCCTCGCCGCCGATAAGCCCGCCGAGCGATCGCTGCGGATTGGCGATGGGGGCCGTGGTCTCCTCCCGCATGACGTCGAGCACGCGACGCATGGCGTCGACGGCGTGGGCTTCGCCGGTCAGGCGCGCCTCACGCACGGCCATGACGGCGCCGATGCTGAGCCCCAGTTCCTCGCACGCATCGAGCAGCTGCTGGCCGTCGTCGAAGATCTCCTTGGCCGAGACGCCGGGGGAGAGCGACGAGGCAGAACCGGGGAGCTCGATAAAGGTCGCGTAATCGACATTGTCGAGCTTGCGTAACATGGGGACGACGGTGTCGTCGGGCGCACCGTCGGTCTCAAAGACGGAGTAGGCCTGGCCGCCCACTTCGGTTCGGTAGGTGCGGCAGAAGGCGATGTTCACGTGGGCGTAGGCGAGCAGGTTCGTGAGCGCGGCGAGCACGCCGGGAACGTCCTTGTGCGCCACGAAGAGCGTGGAATACATGCCCGAGATGTCGACGCCGACGCCGTTAATGCGGCTGATGCGCATCTTGCCGCCGCCCAGGCTCTCGCCGCGGACCTGCGCCGTGGCGCCCGTGTCGTCGACCATATCGATGTCGACGGTGTTGGGGTGGATGGAGGCGTCGTCGCCCTTGATGTCAAAGTGATATTCGAGGCCCTGCTCGCGAGCGAGGTCGAAGGCCTGCTTGATGTTCTCGTCATCGGTGTCGAGGCCCAGGATGCCCGCGACGAGCGCACGGTCGGTGCCGTGGCCGCGGTAGGTGTGGGCGAAGGAGTTCCATAGGCCAAAGGTGACTTTGGCGATGCGGCCTTCTAACAGGCTGGCGGCAACTTGGGCGCAGCGCAGGGCGCCGGCGGTGTGTGATGAGCTGGGGCCGACCATGACGGGGCCCAAGATCTCGAATGCAGAGGTCGTAGCTAGTGTTTGCGGCTTGCCTGCCATATGCGCTCCTGTTCTATCCCGTCGTCCCGAGGGGCGGGGCATACTCTGTCCCGCCGTTCCGAGGGCTTTGGTATTTGGTCGCCTGCTCGGGCAGTCCTGCTCGCACGGAGAGCACATTAAGTGCTCTCCGGCTCGTGCGGAACTCGCGACCGACCAGATACCAAAGCCCTCGGAACTTAGGATACATGGTTGGAGTCGCTCTGCTGCGAAATTTATCGGCCTATGACCTATTCCATGTCCCAGGTCGGCTCATCTTCACCACCTTTAAATAAAAAAGAAGTACCGGTTGGGGCCGGTACTTCTTTTGGTGCGTTGTTATTTGGCTGTAGCTTTTCGAGTTAGCTTACAGGCCGCAGGCTGCTTTGAGTTCTTCGACTCGGTCGGTTTTCTCCCAGGTGAAGTCGGCGTCTTCGCGGCCGAAGTGACCGTAGGCTGCCGTCTTTTCGTAAATCGGGCGACGCAGGTCTAGGTCGCGGATGATTGCGCCCGGGCGCAGGTCGAAGGTCTTCTCTACGGCTTCAACGATCTTATGCTCAGCAACATGTGCGGTGCCGAAGGTGTCGACCATGATTGAGAGGGGCTTGGAAACGCCGATGGCGTAGGCAAGCTCGACTTCGCAGCGGTCGGCCAGACCGGCGGCGACCACGTTCTTGGCTACCCAGCGCGCGGCATACGCGGCGGAGCGGTCGACCTTGGTGCAGTCCTTGCCGCTAAAGGCACCGCCGCCGTGACGGCCATAGCCGCCGTAGGTGTCGACGATGATCTTACGGCCAGTCAGTCCCGTGTCACCCATAGGTCCGCCCACGACAAAGCGACCGGTGGGGTTCACGTAGATGTCGGCGTTGTCCCACGGCATGTTCTCGGCGGCCATGACCGGGGTGATGACGTGCTCGATTAGGTCGGCCTTGATCTTGCCCATGTCCTCGATCTCGGCGGCGTGCTGCGTGGAGATGACGATGGTCGTGACCTCGACGGGCTTGCCGTCCTCGTAGCGCACGGTGACCTGGGTCTTGCCATCGGGACGCAGATAGGCGAGGGTACCGTCGTGACGCACGGCAGCCAGGCGCTCGGCCAGGCGGCTTGCCAGGTAGTGAGGCATGGGCATGAGGGTCTTGGTCTCGTTGGAGGCGTAACCGAACATCATGCCCTGGTCGCCGGCACCGATCAGGTCGATCGGGTCGGTGGTAGCGCCGGTCTGGGTCTCGAAGGACTCGTCAACGCCCTGAGCGATATCGGGTGACTGCTCATGGATGAGGCTCATAACGCCACAGGTATCGCAGTCAAAACCGAATTTGGCACGGTTGTAGCCAATGCGGCGGATAACGCCGCGGGCGATTTCCTGAACGTCGACGTAGGCCTGGGTGCGAATCTCGCCGGCGACGATAACGGTGCCGGTGGTCACGAGGGTCTCGCAGGCGCAGCGGACGTTCTCCACGTTGGCGGGCACGCCGTTGGGGGCGATGTAGCCCTGCTCCTGCAGCTCTATTTCTTTGGCGAGGATTGCGTCGAGGACGGCATCGCTGATCTGGTCAGCGATCTTATCGGGATGACCTTCGGTCACCGACTCCGACGTAAAAACAAAGGACCCGTGTTGGGGTGGGATGGAACGAAGTTCTTCTGACATGATTGTCCTTTCAAAAACGTGTCCCGCGACCGTTACCATTCCGCCGGGCTCTCTATGCAAGGGCACATCATAACGCGTAAATCAAACATTCACACCCTTTCCGCACCTACTCATTGGGGACAGACTTAAATGACCAGCCTTAAACTAAGAACGTCTCCAACGACTGGTCATTTAAGTCTGTCCCCAATGATTGGGTCGGTGCCCTTTGTGCGGAGGTTGCTTTGATGCTTTATACTGATGCGGTTAGACATCCATCCTGCAATCGAGGAGATTTCCATGGCATCAGACGTTCGCGTCCGCTTTGCACCCTCACCGACGGGCAAGCTGCACATCGGCGGCGCCCGCACCGCTATCTATAACTGGGCTTTCGCCCGCGCAAACGGCGGCACGTTCATCCTGCGCATCGACGACACCGACCCCACCCGCTCCACCGACGAGAACACGCAGATTATCCTGCGCGCCATGCGTTGGCTGGGCCTGGACTGGGACGAGGGTCCCGAGGTGGGCGGCGACTTTGGCCCCTACGCCCAGACCGAGCGCCTGGACCTGTACAAGCAGGCCGCCCAGAAGCTTTGGGACGAGGGCAAGGCCTATCCCTGCTTCTGCACCAAGGAGCAGCTCGACGCCGACCGCAAGGCCGCGCAGGAGCGCAAGGACCCCTTCCAGGGCTATCAGCGCCGTTGCCGCGATCTTGATCCCGAGGAGGCCCGCCGCCGCATCGAGGCCGGCGAGTCCTACGTCCTGCGTATTAAGGTGCCCGAGGACCGCGGCGACGTCGTCATCCACGACGCCGTCCACGGCGAGGTGACCTTCGACGCCAAGGAGCTCGACGACTTTGTCATCTTCCGCTCCGATGGCACGCCCACGTACAACTTCGCGACCGTCGTCGACGACGCCATGATGAAGATCACCCACGTCATCCGCGGCGACGACCACCTGTCCAACACCCCGCGTCAGGTCATGGTCTACGAGGCCCTCGGCGCGCCCGTGCCTACGTTCGCCCACATCTCCATGATCTTGGGTGCCGACGGCAAGAAGCTCTCCAAGCGCCACGGCGCCACCTCGGTGGAGGAGTACCGCGACGCCGGCTACCTGTCCGACGCCTTCGTCAACTACCTGGCGCTGCTCGGCTGGTCGCTCGACGGTGAGACCACGATCATCCCGCGCGATGTCCTGGCCAGCAAGTTCTCGCTCGACCGCATCTCTAAGAACCCGGCGACCTTCGACCCCAAGAAGCTCGATTGGGTCAATGCCGAGTACATCAACGGCATGTCCGATGCTCAGTTTGCCGACGAGATCATGGTCCCCGAGCTGCACGAGGCGGGTCTCATCGAGGGTAATGTCGAGTACGGCGAGGATTGGATCGATGCGCTTGCCGCCATCGTCAAGCCGCGCACCAAGATGCCGGCCGACGCCGTGACCGTCGCCGCTCCCATCTTTGCCACGGCCGAGACGCTCGAGTATGACGAGAAATCCGTCAACAAGGGCCTGGCCAAGGAGGGCATGGGTGTCATTCTGGATGCCTCCAAGGCCGCGCTCGAGGGTGTGAACGAGTGGACGGCTGCCAACATCGACGCCGCGCTTGAGCCGCTGCCCGAGCAGATGGACCTCAAGAAGCGCGTGGTGTTCCAGGCCGTGCGCGTCGCCGTCTGCGGCAACATGGTGAGTCCTCCGCTGGGCGAGACCATGGCGCTCATCGGCCGCGACGACTGCCTGGCGCGCATCGACCGCGCCCGCACGATGGCGCTGTAATCGCTGCGCAAACGTATGTATCCGAGCCCCGTTCACCCGAGCGGGGCTCTTGTTTCTGTAGACGTATGGGATAGGAGGTGCTGGAGCCGTGGCCGAGCAACTGTCGCTGTTTGGTTCGCCGGAACCGGAGGAGGTTCCGGTGAAGCCAGTGTCTGCCGCTGCCTCGGCTCAGCCTAAGCCTGCACCTGAGCCCATCGCCGCCTATGCGAGCGTGGTTCTCGACATCCCGACGCGTGCGCTGTCCGAGCCGTTTGCCTATGGCATTCCTCAACCCCTTGCTAGCGACGCGCAGATCGGATCCACGGTCCTGGTCCATTTTGGCAACCGTGCTGCCGCAGGCTACATCGTCGACATTGCGCCCGAGCTGGGCGATCTGCAGGGCAACAGCGCGCTCGACCCCGCGCGCATTAAAGCCGTCGAAGCCATCCTCAGCAAGCCGCTCTTTACCGCAGAGGCCGCCCGCATCGCGCGTTGGATGAGCCGCGAATATGTTGCGACGCTTTCCGAGTGTCTGCGCCTGTTCTTGCCCCCGGGTGGAAGCCCGCGTGTGGTCAAGGGTGACGACGGCGTGTGGACGGTTGAGCGCCCCGCTGTTAAACCCATCCAAAACCGCTGGGTCATGCTCACGCCCGAGGGTTTCGACTATACGCCGCCCAAGACCGCGGTCCGTCAGCGTCAGCTCATCGAGGCGCTCCAGTGCGGGCCGGTCACGACGCGCGACCTCAACCTGCTCTATAACAGCATGTCGGCGACCATCAAGGCGCTCGAAAAGCGCGGTGTCGTGGTGGTGGAGGAGCGCCGTGCGTGGCGTGGCTGCAGCGAGCAGACCACGCTGTCCTCGGCAAGCGGCAAGGCGCCGGTCGCGCTCACCAAGGGCCAACAGAAGGCGCTCGCGCAGATTGAGCGTGCCTGTCTTGACGCCCACGGAGACGTGGTCCTTGTCGACGGCGTCACCGGCTCCGGCAAAACCGAGGTTTACCTTTCGGCGATTGAGCGCGCGCTCGCGGCCGGCCGTTCGGCCTGCGTGTTGGTTCCCGAGATCTCGCTGACGGCCCAAACCGTCGGCCGCTTCCGCTCGCGCTTTGGCGAGACGGTCGCCGTGTTCCATTCGCGCCTTTCGGCCGGCGAGCGCCTGGACCAGTGGGACATGGTTGCCAGCGGTGCCGCGCGTGTGGTCGTGGGTGCCCGCTCGGCGCTCTTTTGCCCGCTCAGCGACCTGGGCCTCATCATCATCGACGAGGAACACGAGACCAGTTACAAGCAGGGTTCTAGCCCGCGCTACCATGCGCGCGAGGTGGCGGCCGAGATAGCGCGACGCTACCGCTGTCCGCTCGTATTGGGTTCCGCCACGCCTTCTGCCGAGGCCCTCGACCGCTGCCGCCGTGGCACGTATAACGGTGGCACCTGGACGCGCGTCGAGATGCCCGAGCGCCCGGGACACGCCGTGCTGCCTACGGTTCGGATTGCCGACCTGCGCCATGAGTTTTCTCACGGCAGCCGCTCCATGTTCTCAAAACCCTTGATGGAGGGCTTGGAGCGTGTGGTCGAGCGACGCGAGAAGGCCGTACTGCTGCATAACCGCCGTGGCTTTGCGCCGTTCCTGATGTGCCGCGAGTGCGGCTGCGTGCCCACCTGCAACCACTGTTCCACCGCGCTCACGTACCACGAACGCACGCACACGCTGCAGTGTCACACATGCGGTTCGTCTTGGCGCGTGCAGCCGTATCCCGCGCCCACGAGCCACTGTCCCAAATGCGGTAGCCGCTATCTGGCAAAAATGGGTCTGGGCACTCAGCAGATCGAGGACGCACTGCACCAGATGCTTCCCGAGGACGTCGCCATTATTCGCATGGATGCCGATTCCACGCGCGGCAAGGATGCGCACAAAAAGCTGCTCGAGCAGTTCGATGCGGCCGATTGCGCCGTGTTACTGGGCACCCAAATGATCGCAAAGGGTCTCGACTTTCCTGAGGTCACGCTCGTGGGCGTGGTCAATGCCGACTTCGCCCTCAAGCTGCCCGACTTTCGCGCAGGGGAGCGCGCCTACGACCTGCTGGAACAGGTGGCGGGCCGTGCCGGTCGCGGCGATCGCCCCGGCGAGGTGATCATCCAGACCTACCTGCCCGAGGATCCGGTCATTCGCGCCGTCGCTGAGCACGACCGTTCGATCTTTACCGACTACGACCTGGAACAGCGCCGCGACGCGCTATACCCGCCGTTTGTTCGCCTGGTCAACATCTTGGTGTGGTCGGCGAACCGAGACGACGCGCAAGACTACATCGGGCGCATTGCAAAGCTTCTTAAGCGCCGCTGGCATGCCGCCGCGCCCGACTTTTTGCGGGCGGGGAGTGCCGTGCCGCAGGTGCTTGGCCCGGCTTCGTGTGTAATCGAGAGAGCCAAGGACCGTTACCGCTTCCATCTGCTTGTGAAGTCGCCCGTGGGGTACCATGTCTCTGACGATATCGACGCCTGCCTCAAAGAGGTGGGCTCCGTGCGTGGCGTGAGCGTGAGCGTTGACGTCGACGCCTATGATTTGATGTAACAACCCGAAAGGATGGCCATGGAAGCCAACGGAATCGTACTGTCGCCCGACCCTCGTCTGCGCCAGGAGTGCGCCGTCATCGAGGAGATCACCCCGGCGATCGAGGCGCTTGCCGAGAAGATGAAGAAGATGATGTTCGAGAACGGCGGCTGCGGCCTGGCTGCCCCGCAGATTGGCGAGCTTATTCAGCTCGTCACCATCGACTGCGACTACAGCGACAAGAATGACTATGATCCGTACGTGCTTATTAATCCCGTCATTGTTGAGCAGAGTGACCATCTGGTGCCCTTTAGCGAGGGCTGCCTTTCCATCCCTGGCATTAGCTGCGAGATTGAGCGTCCCGACCATGTCGTCGTCGAGGCGTATGACTTGGATGCCAACCTTATTCGCTATGAGGCCACGGGTGATCTGTTCTGCGTGTGCTTGCAGCACGAGATCGATCACCTGCACGGCAACACTATGTTCGAGCGACTGAAGCCCATGCAGAGGCTCAAGGCCGTCAAGGAGTACCAGGACGCCCTGGCCCGCGGCGCTCGACCGGGCGAGACGGAGTAGGTTTGTCCGTCCCCGGGGCGCCCGCCTATATCATCCCGTGCTCAAACATTCTCGCTGCGCTGCGAAACTGCGCGCGGGACGATATAGGCGGGCGCCCCGGGGACTACGTTGACGCTGCTTGTCTCGCCCGGGTGCCGTCGGGCCAGAGAGGGGCGTCTTCGCTGATAGGTGCTTTGTTGGGAGGGCTGCTTTTATGCGGCTCTTTCTTTGGTTTTGGGTATATTTGTTCTTGTTGAATTGTTCTTGCGGATAGGCTTGGTACTTGGCTTTCCGCTGTTCTTTGTAGCCGTCTCGGCTTTGGTTGAGGGGAGACGTTCTTTATGCGTATTGTATTTATGGGTACGCCTGATTTTGCTGTTCCTTCGTTGACTTCGCTTGTTGCGGCTGGGAATGAGATTGCGCTTGTTATTACTCGCCCTGATGCTGTTCGTGGGCGTGGTAAGAAGCTTGAGCCTTCTCCTGTTAAGGCCAAGGCGCTTGAGCTGGGGTTGCCGGTTGTTGAGACAAATCGTATGACGGCCGAGGTTGTTGAGGCGCTCCAAGCTGCGGATGCCGATATTTTCTGTGTGGCTGCTTATGGTTGCATTTTGCCCGATGAGGTTCTTCACATGGCGCCGCTCGGCATTGTGAATGTTCATGCGTCCTTGCTGCCTCGTTGGCGGGGGGCTGCTCCTATTCAGCGTGCCATTCTTGCTGGTGATGAGGTTGCTGGCGTTTCTATCATGCGCATCGGGCATGGCGTGGATACTGGTGCTTATTGTGCTCAGGCTTCCACGTCGGTTGCCGGTAAGCATGCTGAGGCACTGACTATGGAGCTTGGCGAGCTGGGCGGCAAACTGCTTGCCGATACGCTTCCTTCTCTTGCCGATGGCACCGCCGTGTGGACTGAACAGGATGAGGCGCTCGTTACCCATGCTGTCAAGATTTCCAAGCTGGAGATGCGTCTGGATCCGCAGATGGCTGCGCTCGATTGCGTGCGTCATGTGCTCGCTTCGTCCGATACCGCGCCTGCTCGTTGCGTGATTGCCGGCAAGACCGTGCGTGTGCTCGATGCTGCGCTGACCGATGTTTCGCTTGGCAAGGGCGGCATTGACGTTAAGAATAAGCGTGTTTTCCTTGGCCTTTCCGATGGTGCGGTTGAACTGCTCGAGGTTAAGCCCGATGGCAAGCGTGCCATGGCCGCTTCTGCTTGGGCTGCTGGGCTGCAAGGCGCCGATCTTATCTGGGGTGTTTTGTCATGAGCAAGCTGTCTCCCGCGCGCAAACTTGCGCTCGATGTGCTAATGGAGGCCGATCGCCGCGGCATGTATGCGCGTGACGTGCTGTCCACTCGCGCATCGGCCAAGGCTATTGACCAGCGCGATTCCGCTTTTGCCGCCCGCTTGGCGCTGGGTGTGGCCGCTACGCAGGGTATTTTGGACGAGCTGCTCGATCAGTTTCTCGATAAGCCTAAAAAGGTTGCGCCGCGTGTTCGCATGGCACTTCGTATCTCAGCCTTCGAGATGCTCTATCTGCATACGCCTGGCCGCGTTGCGGTGAGTCAGGGCGTTGAGCTGGTGCGCAGCGGAGCTAAGTCTGCCGCCGGTTTGGCCAATGCCGTGCTGCATAAGGTCGCGGACAACGTTGAGGACTTTGCCACGGCGTCCGATGTAGACGAGTCTGAGCGACGCTTGGTTCGTCTGTCGCGCCTGATGGGTCTGCCGCGTTGGCTGTGCGCTCGTATTATGGCGTCGTTTGACACGCCCGAGGGTGCGCTTAACTTTGCCGGCAATCTGGCCCCCGCGCCGCTGGCCCTGCATGAGAACGCCTTTGCGACTAAGCCCGATCCGTATATCTCGCAGCTCGTCGCGCCTGTCTTCCCGGGCAGCCATGCTCCGGTTGATGCCCAGGTTACCGTTGCTTCGGGTGTGTTTGAGCGTGCTGCCGCGGTGGCCTCGGACCTTAACGCTCAGCTCATCGCCACAGCTGCCACGCGCCCTGGAAGCTGCCTTGAGATTGGCGCCGGTCGCGGTACCAAGACCTATGTGATGATGTGCCAGGCCAAGCGCGCCGGCTATGAGCGTCTGCATACGGCACTTGATCTTCATGACCGTAAGTGCGACCTAAATCTCGCGCGCCTTCACAAGGCGGGTATTCAGGGCGTTCGTACGGTTTCGGGCGATGCCTGCGAGCTTGATGAGGTGCTCACATCGTTTGATGCCATGCTTGGCGAGCCGGTTAAATTCGACACGGTCTTTATCGATGCGCCGTGCTCGGGCACCGGAACCATGCGTCGTCATCCCGAGATTCCGTGGCGTCTGACCGAAAAGGATGTGACGGTTGAGCTGCCCAAACTGCAGCTGTCGATGCTCAAGGAAGCCGCCGCGCGCGTGGCTGCCGGCGGCGAGCTCATCTATGCGACGTGCTCCGTCTTCGACGAGGAGAACACGCAGGTGGTGGACGCGTTCCTTGCTTCTCCCGAGGGTGCCGGCTTTAGCGTGGCACCGCTTTCCGAGGCACAGATTCTGCAACTCCCCGAGTTCGATCAGGCCAAGAAGCTCGTATCCGTACGCCAGAACGATCGAGGCCTCTTCCAAAGCGTGCCGGTAAACGCCGACTCCTACGACGGCCACTTCTGCGCCAGACTGGTCCACAAGTAACGACTAAGTTGCGGTGAAATAGGGAATGAAAAGCCGCTTCTGCCCGCCAAACAGTCCTTATTTCACCGCAACTCACAAGGAAACCTGGGTAGCTTAATTAACTACCCATAGAGCAAAGAAATAGCCCCGCGATCGGTTTTGGTCGCGGGGCTGCTTGGTTCCTAGTGGCTATGCGGGCAGTTGGCGCATCAGCCACTGGTGGCGTTGGTACTGGAGCCGCCGCTTCGTTGATCGGTGTTGTAGAAACCGCTGCCCTCAAATTTAATGCCGCTGGCCGAGAACGTCTTGGCCGCCGGGGCACCGCAGCTGGGGCACACGACCTCGGGAGTCTCGGACATGGGATGCTCAACCTCAAACACGTTGCCGCAGCTCGAGCACTTGTAATCGTAGCGCGCCATAATACTTCCTTTTCAGCACAAAGCGGGCAGATTACTCTGCCCGCATAAATTCAAACGTCTGTAACTGTACCCTATATCGGGGGTTTTATCACGCTTCACCCCAGAATCTATGGTTGTTGCGCAGGAGCTGTGCGGTTTTGTTCTCGGCGGCTGCAATGTCCGCCTCGTCAGCCTGCCAGGTCCAGTTGCCCGTGGCCACGCCCGGAACGTTCATGCGCGCGTCGTCGCCAAGCCCCAGGACATCCTGCAGTGGCATCATCACCAGGGGAGCGTCGCTTGCCAGCGCGTCGCTCATCAGCTTGGCCGCCACCTCAACACCGCTCGGTTCATCGCCGCCCGCAAAGGTACGGGTGCACCAACCGGCCAGCGTCGACGTATCGTGCGTCGAGGTGTACAGAATCTTGCCGGGCGTGGGATGCACACCGCAACGAACGTCGTAGTCGCTAAACTCCAGCACGTCCATGCCGGGGAAACCGCAGGTCGATGCCATGGCACGAACACCGGGCGTCAGATAGCCCAAGTCCTCAGCGATAAAGTTGAGCGGACCCAGTTCGTCATAGGCGGTCTGGAACAGGTCCTTGCCCGGGCCCGCCAGCCAGCGGCCGTCGGCGCATGCCTTGCCCGCGGGAATGCTGTAATAGCTGTGGAATCCCAGGAAGTGATCCAGACGCACGCGGTCGTAGAGCGAGAACGCGCGGCGCAGGCGATCCATCCACCAACTATAGCCGTTCTGCTTCATGTGGTCCCAGCGGAACGTCGGGTTGCCCCACATCTGGCCCTCGGGCGCAAAGTTGTCGGGCGGCGCGCCGGAAATCTCAATCGCCTTGCCGGTATCGGACAGCCAGAAGTTCTCGGGTTCGCTCCACGCGTCTGCCGAATCGTCGGACACGTACATAGGAATATCGCCGATGACCTCGATGCCCTTCTTGTGCGCATAGTTCATGAGCTCACACCAAGCGAGGTCAAAGCGGTACTGCATGTACGCCTGAAGCTCGGCCTCGTTGTGGAAGCGCTTGTCGTCGATTAGATGCTCGTTGTAGCGAGCGACATCTGCCGGCCAATTGTGGCGAGACTCGCCCTCAAAGTACTTTTTGACGGCCATGTAGACGCAGTACTTCTCGAGCCAATCGGCATTGCGATGTTTAAACGCGGTGTACAGCGGATCGGCATCCTCGCCTCCGCGGGCCTTCCAGGTCTCAAAGTCGGCTGCCAGCTCCTCGTGGCTTTCGGGCAGCAGGTCGATATTGCCTGCAAAGGCCGAAGGACCGGCGTAAGGGGAGCGGAAGAAGTCCGTGGGGTTGACGGGGAGAACCTGCCAGTAGCGCATGCCCATGGCGGCCAGATGGTCGATAAAACGACGCGTGGGCGCGCCGATCGTACCGGGCTCGCCGTCGTCGGTCGGCACTGATGTGATATGGCATACAACACCCGCACCGTGATCGAGCGGCTCCTGCAGGCGCTGCTCGGCGTGGTGATAGATGATCGACGAACCGAGCGGGTACAGGTCGAGCGTGACCGTGCCGTTGTGGATCTCGCACTCATGACCGCTGATCACGTCACTTGCACATTCGTCGAGCGCCGGAATCGTCACACGATGCGAGTTGCGCAGGCTGCGGTTGATGATGACGGTCGCGGACTCGCCGTCTTTACCGGTACGGTTGTAGGCCAGCACCTCGTCATTGAGCGCAAAGGCCTTGATTTCACCGTCGATCATAAACGGCAGCGCGCGGCGCACAGCAGATGCGTTCTTGACGATTGCGAACGTATCGAAGTCGTGCAGGTCTTCCTTGGTCGGCAAGGTGCGGCGATTACCCGGATCGGTGAGTCCCTCCAAGCCGTACTCGTCACCGTAATAGATTGAGGGAACGCCCGGGAACGTCATCTGCATGAGCGTCGCCAGCCAAAAGCGGCTCTTGGCCAGGCCCATGGAGTTCTCGTCCAGGCGCCATTTGCTGCGATCACTCTCGGGCAGCTGCGACTCGTCGGGGCCACCGCCGAGCACCGAGATAATGCGCGGGCGGTCGTGGCTCGACAGCAGATTGAGCGCGCAGGATAATGCCTCGCGCGGGTAGTTCTCGCGCAGGGTCTCGATATCCTCGGCTGCTTGGTAGGCGTTTTTGTAGCCCATCAAAAAGCCGATGACCATGTCGCGGAAGGGGTAATCCATGGCCGAGTCGAGCTCGGAGCCTTGTAGATAGCGACGCAGATGGCCGTAGCTGATCTTGTTGGAGGCATCTTCCCAGACCTCGCCGAGCAGCAGCGCGTCGGGCTTCTCGGCGAGCACGGCCTTTTTGATCTCGGTCAGGAAGTCATCGGAAAGCTCGTCGGCCACATCGAGGCGCCAGCCATGGGCACCGGCGCGCAGCCATTTGCGGATGATACCGTCCTTGCCCAGAATCCGCTCGCGTACCAGTTCGGAGCTCTCATTGATGGCGGGCATATTGCCCACGCCCCACCAGCAGTCGTACGAGCCGTCCTCGTGGAAATAAAACGCATCACGCCACGGAGAGTCCTCGCTCTGCCACGCGCCGACACCGGGATAGTTGCCGTAGCGGTTAAAGTAGATCGAATCGTCGCCCGTGTGGTTGAACACACCGTCCAGAATGATGGAAATGCCCAGCTTCTCGGCCGCCTCGCACAGCTCAGTAAAGTCCTGCTCGGTGCCCAGAATCGGATCGATCTTGGTGTAATCGGCGGTGTCGTAGCGGTGGTTGCTCGCGGCTTCAAAAATGGGGTTGAGGTAGATGGCTGTAAAGCCCAGTTCGGCGATGCGAGGCAGGTCATTCTGGATACCCTTGAGCGAGCCGCCGTAAAAATCCCAGGTCTTGATGGAGCCGTCTTCGGCACGCTCGTACTCGGGCGGTTCGTTCCAGTCCTCGACCATGCGGCGCTGGATTCCGTTGCGCGGTTTTTCAACTTCGGCCAGCGTTCGCTCGCGCCAGTTTTCGTCGCGGGCATAGCGGTCGGGGAAGATCTGGTAGACCATGCCCCGCTCGTACCAGGTGGGACGGTTCTCGCGATGCTTGTAGACGGTAATCTGGAACGACGGGACCTCGGCGTAATCGTAGGTCACACCCTCGCCACCGGTGCGACCCTGCGGTGCACCCAAGCGGACCTCGGGCTGGCCCTCGATGTTGCAGATAAAGCTGTACCAAATAAGACAGGGCTCGGTGCACTCAAGCTCTACGGTAAATATGCCGTCGCCCTCGTGCGTCATGGGATACAGAGACTCACCGATTTCATCGACCCAGGTACGCAGGGTAAGCGTTGCCTGGTTGGGGTCGGCATCCTCCAAAATCACCGATAGCGAAACGGAAGTTCCAGTGGTCACAGCGCCAAACGGAGTACGAAACTGCGGCAGACGGCTGTTGTGAATCAATCTCATAATACGGTCCAGTTCAATAGAATCACGGCCTGCGGGCCATGGGCTTTACGCACAGGATGTAAGTATATCTGTTGTACACAGGCTGTATAAACAACATCCGTTTACCATCGGCGAACGGTTGTCCTAGAAAATCGTTTTACCAACTACCTACAGAGAAGGGGCGCCCGGTTGGAGCGCCCCTTGCATAGGGTTTGATTAGGTTTTGGATCGTCTGTGGGCTAGCGGCGCTTGCGGGTGGCCGTTGCCTTGCGGACGGACGTCTTCTTGGACGGGGCCTTTTTCTCTGCCGGAGCGGCGGGGGAGACCGGGGTCTCCTTGGCAGGCTCGGGCTTAGTCTCTGCCTTCGGTGCGGCCTTGACCTCAGCGGCCTTCGGCGCCGGCTTAGTCTTTACCTCGGCCTTGGGCTCCTCTTTGGCAGCAGCTGGCTTAGTCTCTGCCTTGGGAGTCGTGGTCTTTGCCGTGGTCTTCTTGGCCGTCGTCGTGCGCTTTCGCGTGGTGGTCTTGGCGGCGGGCTTGGTCTCGACGGTTACCTCCGCCTTGGACTCTGCAGGCGTCTCCTCGACCTTGGCTGCCGGCTTTGCGGCTGACTTGGTCGTGGCGGCCTTCGTGGTCGTCAACTTCGTTGCCGTGGTCTTCTTGGCTTCCGTTGTCTTCTTGGCAGCAGTCTTTGCCGGAGCCTTGGCGGCCGGTTTGGCCTCAGCGACCTCGGCCTTTACCTCGGGAGCAGCCTCGGCTTCGGCGGCCTTCTTGGCAGCGGCGGTCGTGCGCTTGCGCGTGGTCGTTGCCTTGGCAGCCGTTGTTTTAGTCGCGGCAGACTTGGTCGTCGTAACCTTCTTAGTGGTCGTCTTGCGGGTCGTGGTCTTCTTAGCTGCGGGCTTTGCAGCGGGCTTGACCTCAGCCTTTGCCTCAGGAGCAACCTCAGCCTTCACCTCAGGCTCGGCCTTTGCGGGCTCAGCTTCAACCGGCTTCTCCTCGGCCTTGGACTCCGGCTCAGCAACAGCTTTAGGCTCGTCGACAACTGCCGCCGGCCTCTCAATCTCCGGATGCATAAAGAAGTACAGGTCCAGATACTTGTCGGCCGAGCGCGTCCAGCTAAAGTCCTGGCTCATGGCCTGCGTGACCAGCTGGTTCCAGGCGTCACGGTTATCCCAGAACAGGCGCGCCGCGCGGAACACCGCGTCGCCCATCTCGTCGCCGTTAAAGTTGCTAAACGAGAAGCCCGTGCCCTCGCCGGTAAACTCGTTGTACGGGATCACGGTGTCCTTCAGGCCACCGGTCTCGCGCACGATGGGTAGCGTGCCGTAGCGCATGGCGATGATCTGCGACAGGCCGCAGGGCTCAAACTTCGAAGGCATTAGGAACATGTCGGCGGCAGCATACATGCGCTGTGACAGCGCCGGATCGAACTCGATGCGTGCGGCCATGGTGCCGGGGTACTTGTCCTGGAAGTAGCGCAGGCCGTCCTCGTAGTCGCGGTCGCCGGTGCCCAGCACCGCCACCTGCACGCCGCCGGACAGGATGCGGTCGAGCGCGTACATGACCAGATCCATGCCCTTCTGGCGCGTCAGGCGCGTGACCATCACCATGAGCGGGCGGTCGTCGCGAACCTCGAGCCCCAGCTCTTCCTGAAGCTTGGCCTTGCACACGGCCTTGCCGGAACGGTCATCAACCGTGTAGTTGGCGGCAATGCGCCTGTCGGTCGCCGGGTCAAAGCCCGCGACGTCGATGCCATTCAAAATGCCCTGCAGCGCGTACGAACGCTCGCGCAGCACGCCGTCCAGGCCCTCGCCAAACTCGGGCGTCTGGATCTCGTTGGCATAGGTGGGGCTCACCGTAGTGATGGCATCGGCATAGCGCAGGGCGCCCAGCATGTAGTTGATGCTGCAGGCGTCGCAACGCAGCTGCGACGCGGCCGCGGGAATATGCGCCACACCCAGGATGTCCTCCATCACGGTGTCGCTAAACTGGCCCTGGAACGCCACGTTGTGGATCGAGAACACGGTCTTGACGCGGTCGTACAGCGGCAGGCCCTGGTAAAACTCGCGCAAAAACACGGGCGCCAGCGCCGTCTGCCAGTCGTTGCAATGCAGGATGTCGCACTCAAAGCCGGCCGGCAGGTGCTGCAGGCTCTCGGTGATGGCCTTGGAGAAGAACGCAAAACGCTCGCCGTCGTCAAAGAAGCCGTACGGATAGTCGCGCGCAAAGTAGCGCTCGTTGTCGATGAACATATACGTGACGCCGTCGTGCTCGAGCTTCTCGAGTCCGCAGTACTCATTGCGCCAGCCCAGGCTCACGTAAAAGTCGGAGAAGTGCTCCATCTGCGCCTTGTACTCGTCCTTGATGGTGGCGTACTTGGGCACCATCACGATAACTTCGGCGCCGGCGCGCACAAGCGCCGCAGGCAGCGAGCCTGCCACGTCGCCCAGGCCACCGGTCTTTACAAACGGCGCGCACTCGGCCGAGGCAAACACGATCTGCATCTTTTTGCTGGAATCAGCCATATTGTCTCCCATGTTGTTATTCGAGAATAGCCGCCTGGCGCGAACCGGGCGGCTATTCTACATGTTACGAGCGATGTTGCGGTGCCAACGTTAACGTACGATGGTGGTATCGGACGTTAACGGAGCCTTGCCCAGCACCAGAATGTTCTCGGGCGTGCCGCGAAGCTCGGTGTTGGTGGGAACCACGTTGTTCTTGTCCAGGATGGCATTCTCAACGCGGGCGCCGCTCTTGATGACGCAGCTCTGGTTGATGATCGAGTTCGTCACCGAGGCGCCTTCCTCGACCACGACGCCACGCGACAGGATCGAGTTGCGCACGGTGCCCTTGATGATGCAGCCGGCCGAGATGATCGAGTTGCACGCGTGGCTGCCGGTCGCATAGCGCGAAGGCGGCACGTCGTGAGCCTTGGTCAGAATCGGGCACTCGGGGTCAAAGAGCTGGTCGGCCACGGTCTGGTCGAGCAGGTCCATGCTGCGGCGATACAGCGACTTCTCGCTAAACACGCCCACGACCTCGCCCTTGTACTCGTAGCTGCAAACGTCGATGTTGCCAAAGTCGCCCTGGAGTGCCTCGAGCAGGTCCAGATAGTCGGCGGCCTGGTAGTGGTCGATGATCTCGAGCAGCGTCTCGCGGTTGACGATGCAGCAGTCCATAGAGGCGTTGTCGCCGTACACGACGCCGGCGCTCACGCCCGTCAGGCGGCCGTTCTCGTTAATTTCGAGTTTGGTCTCGTCATCGACGTTGTGCGTGGCCTTGCAGTACACCACGGTCATCTGGGCACCGGAGTTCTCGTGCGCGTCGATGATGGTGTTGAGGTCCATATTAAAGATGATGTTGGTGCCCATCATCACGACATAGGGCTTGTCCGAGCGCTGGAACAGCGTCTTGTTGGAGATGATGTCGCGCAGCAGGAAGCGCATGCCGCCCTTGGTGGTGCCATACGCGTTGCCGGGCACCATAAACAGGCCGCCCTTCTTGCGGTCCAGGCCCCAGTCCTTGCCCGAGCCCACGTGGTCGATCAGGGAGCGGTAGTTGCCCGGCATGACGACGCCGACGGTCTTAATGCCGGCATTCATCATGTTGGACAGCGGGAAGTCGATCAGGCGGTAGCGGCCCAAAAACGGGACGGACGCGATGGGGCGGTCCTTGAGCAGCACGCTGCCGTAGGTCGAAGAGTAGTTAGCGGTGATATAACCGATGGCCTTGCGATTGATCATCGGATCATTCCCCCTTCCCGATAACGACGTCATTTCCAACGACGGCCGTATCCTTGGTGGTATCGACAGAGCCGAGCTTCACGCCCTCTTCGACCGTGGAGTTCTCGCCCAAAATAGCGCGACAGATGTGCGCGCCGCTCTTAACGTGCGCACCCGGCAGCAGCACGGAGTCCTCTACCACGGCGCGCTCCTCGATGATGACGTCGGTCGAAAGGATCGAGTGGCGAGCGGTGCCGTAGATCTTGCAGCCGTTGGAGACCAGGCAGTCGTCCAGACGGCCGTCCGGTCCAATGTAGTGCGGCGGACGCGTGGTGATGTTGGACATGATGGGGAAGTGCTTGTCGAACAGATCGAACTCGGGGTTGTTGCCCAGCAGGTCCATCGAGGTCTCGTGGAAGCTGGCGATGGTGCCGACATCCTTCCAAAAGCCGTGGAACTCGTAGCTGTACAGGCGCTTGCCCTCGCCGAGCAGCTTGGGGATGATGTCCTTGCCAAAGTCGTGGCTCGAGCGCTGGTCCAGAGCGTCCTCCTCGAGCGCCTCGATCAGCACGTCGGCCGAGAAGATGTAGATGCCCATGGACGCGAGGTTCGAATCGGGCTTATCGGGCTTCTCGGTGAACTTGGTGATGCGGCCGTCCTCGGGGTCGGTGGTCAGGATACCAAAGCGACTGGCCTCCTCCCACGGCACGGGCATAACGCTCACCGTGAGGTCGGCATTGTTCTCAATGTGCGTCTTGAGCATCTTGCGGTAGTCCATGCGATACAGGTGATCGCCAGACAGAATCAGGACGTACTTGGGGTCGTTGGCCTTGATGTAGTCGAGGTTCTGCGTAATGGCGTCGGCCGTGCCCGCATACCAGGCGCCGCCGGTCTGCGTCTCGTACGGCGGCAGGATCGACACGCCGCCGTCGCGGCTGTCCAGATCCCACGCCTCGCCGGAGCCCACATAGGCATGCAGCAGGTAGGGGCGATACTGCGTCAGAACACCCACCGTGTCGATGCCCGAGTTGGAGCAGTTGGAGAGCGAAAAGTCGATAATGCGGAACTTGCCACCAAAGCTAACCGCCGGCTTAGCGATCTTTTGGGTGAGTGCCCCCAATCGGCTGCCCTGTCCTCCTGCGAGGAGCATCGCGATGCATTCTTTCTTACTCATCGATTTCTCCTTCTGTCATCGATGTTCCTTAACCCATTAGCGACGGGCGCGGCGCAACGTCACGCCCGTCGAGTAATGCCGTGCTGGCAAAGGGAGCTCGCGCGCTTTATGCGTGCCAGATCTCGTCGCGGTACTCGCGAATGGTGCGGTCGCTCGAGAACCAGCCGCTCGAGGCGGTGTTGAGCAGGGCCTTGCGGTTCCAGGTCTCATGGTCGCCGTAGCTGCCCGTGAGCTTTTCCCATGCATCCACGTAGCTGCGGAAGTCGGCCATGACCAGGTCAGGGTCGTTGTTGTTCATGAGCTCGTTGTAGATGCTCTCGAAGTTGCCCGAAAGACCCGCAAAGGTGTTGTCCTTGAGCTCGTCCATCACGCGGCCCAGGCGCTCACGGTCGCCGTTGAGGGTATCCCACGCAAAGTAGCTGTTGGATGCCCAGAGCTGCTCGACCTCGGGGGCGGTCAGGCCAAAGATGGCCTCGTTCTCGCGACCGGCCAGGTCGGCGATCTCGATGTTGGCGCCGTCGAGGGTGCCCAGCGTAATGGCGCCATTCATCATGAGCTTCATGTTTGACGTGCCCGAGGCCTCCTTGCCGGCCGTGGAAATCTGCTCCGAGATCTCGGCGGCGGGGTAGATGAGCTGGGCGTTGCTCACGCGGAAGTTGGGGATAAAGCAGACCTTCATGACCTCGTTCACGCGGGCATCGTTGTTAATGACCTCGGCGACGGAGTTGATCAGGCGGATGGTCTCCTTGGCGAAGGTGTAGCTCGAGGCAGCCTTGCCACTAAAGATGAAGGTCGTCGGCGTCACGTGGAAGTTGGGATCCGCGATACGACGGTTGTAGATGTCCATCACCTTCATGATGTTCATGAGCTGGCGCTTGTAGGCATGGAAGCGCTTTACCTGGACATCGAAGACGGTGTTGGGGTCGATAACCAGACCAGTCTCGGCCTTAACGTAGGCGGCCAAACGCTCCTTGTTGGCGCGCTTGGAGGCGCCCACGGCCTTCAGGAACTCGGCGTCGTTCTGGAACTCCTTGAGTTTCTCAAGCTCAAAGGCGTCCTTTAACCAGCCGTCGCCAATAGCCTCGGTGACGAGCTTGGCGTAGGTGGGGTTGGCCTCGGCAAAGAAGCGACGGTGCGAGATGCCGTTGGTCTTGTTGTTGAACTTCTCGGGCGTGAGGGCATAGAAGTCCTTGAGCACGATGTTCTTGATGATGTCGGAGTGGATCTTGGCCACGCCGTTGACGCTGTGGCTGCAGATCACGGACAGGTTGGCCATGCGAATTTCGCCGTCCCACAGGATGGCGGTCTGGCGCAGACGCTCCTGCCAGCCCTCCTGCGTGGTGTCGAACGACTCGTGCCAACGACGGCTGATCTCGTCGATAATCTGGTACACGCGGGGGAGCAGCTTGGAGAACGTGCCGATGGGCCACTTCTCCAGAGCCTCGGGCAGGATGGTGTGGTTGGTGTAGCTCACGACCTGCGTCACGATGTTCCAGGCGTCATCCCACTCGAGCTTCTTCTCGTCGATGAGGATGCGCATGAGCTCGGGGCCGCACATGGCGGGGTGCGTGTCGTTGGTGTGGATGGCCACAAACTGCGGCAGCAGCTCCCAGTTCTCGCCGTGCTCCTTCTCAAAGGTGTCGAGCAGGCTGTAGATGCCGGCCGAAACAAACAGGTACTCCTGCTTCAGACGCAGCAGACGGCCGTGCTCGCCGGCGTCGTTTGGGTAGAGGATAGCGCTGATGGCCTCGGCCTCGGCGCGCTCGGCATCGGCCAGGGCGTAGTCGCCGCGGTTGAAGGCCTCCAGATCGAAGTGCTCCTCGACCGGCTCGGCGGCCCAGACGCGCAGTTTGTTGACGGTCTCACCGGCATAGCCCACCACGGGGATGTCATAGGGGACGGCCAGGATGTCCTGCGTGTCCACGGTGCGGTAGAACGTGCGGCCGTTCTCCTCAAAGCCCTCAACGTGGCCACCAAACTTAATGGTCACGGCCTTGTCCTGACGACGGACCTCCCAGGGATAGCCGTGGGTGAGCCACTCGTCGGTGGCCTCGACCTGGCTGCCGTTGACGATCTCCTGCTTAAATAGGCCGTAGCGGTAGCTTCTCGATGACGGACAGGTCAAAGCCCATGTCGTCGAGCGCCTCGGCGACCATGTCGCGCACGCCAAAGTTGAGCAGATAGTTGTCGAGCAGGCGACCGATCAAAAACTCGATCGAGAAGTAGTACACGCGCTTCTTGCCCTCGGCGGTGGCGCGGGCGTCGCTCTTGGTGGCAACGGTGCGGGCCTTCTCGGCCACGAGCTTGGCCAGGGCGTTAAAGCGGTCGAGGTCGCTGGCGGCCTCGACGCTCTTGCCGCTGATGCTCATGACTGCATCGCGATAGAGCTCGGTAAACTCCTGCTTGTTGTCGAAGATCTTATTCATACGTTCCTTTCCCCCGGGGATGTTTCTCCCGGAACGGTTATGACTTGTATCCTACGCCCCGGCGGGGCGGGTAATTACAGCGGTAACGCTTTTGTTACGCTTTCTTGGCATGGGCCTTAACAGCAGCTGTCTTGGCCTTGGGAGCAGCCTTTTTGGTGGCTGCCTTTTTGGCCGTGGTGGATTTGGTCGAAGCCTTGGCGGCAGACTTGGCAGTCTTTGCCTTAGCCGGAGCCTTCTTGGCGGCCGCGGCCTTGGGCTTTACCGTGGACGTGCGCTTTTTGGGCGCAGCCTTGGGAGCCTCGACCACGGGCGGCTTGTAGCTGCTGGGACCGCGGCGCTTAAGCACCACACCTGCCAGGCCGGGCACCTTCATCTCAATGGAGTCCATCTGCCCGTTCCAGGGATAGGGCTCGCTCGAGCAGGTGTAAGGCTCCTCGCCGGCATAGCCGCTGCCACCGAACTCGGGACGGTCGGAATCGAAGATGACCTCCCAGTCACCCTCGCGCGGCACGCCCACGCGGAAGCTCTCGTAGCTCGCCGGGTCAAAGTTGATCAGGATCACCAGATCGTCGTCGACGTCCTCGCCCTGGCGCACAAAGCTTACGATGGACTGCTTGGAGTTGTCCGCGTCGATCCAGGTAAAGCCGTCGTCGGTGTAGCCGCGCTCGTACAGGGCGGGCTCGGCGGTGTACAGGTGGTTGAGCGCCTTGATAAACGCCTGATGGTGCGCATGGGTCTCGTACTCCTCGGTCAGGAACCACTGAATGGACTCGTAATAGCGCCACTCAATAAACTGGCCGATCTCGTTGCCCATAAAGTTGAGCTTGGCACCGGGGTGCGTCATTTGGTAAAAAGCCAGCGTGCGCAGACCGGCAAACTGGCGCCACCAGTCACCCGGCATGCGTCCGATCAGCGAGCACTTGCCGTGCACGACCTCGTCGTGGCTCAGCGGGCAAATAAAGTTCTCGGTAAAGGCGTACATAATAGAGAACGTGAGCAGGCCGTGGTTGCCGGGGCGCCACGGAAAATCGGTCTGCATGTAGTGCAGGGTGTCATTCATCCAGCCCATGTCCCACTTGTAGTGGAAGCCCAGGCCGCCGTCCTGCGGCGGGTAAGTCACGAGCGGCCACGCGGTGGACTCCTCGGCCATCATCATCACGTCGGGGAAGTGGGCCTCCACGGCGCAGTTGACCTGACGGATAAACGCGCTGGCGTCCAGGTCCTCCTCGGTACCGTACTTGTTGAACTTCTTTTGCCCCGGATCGTCAATGCCAAAGTTGAGGTACAGCATGCTGGACACGCCGTCCATGCGAATGCCGTCAACGTGGAAGTTTTCGAGCCAATACAGCACGTTGGAGACCAAGAAGGAGCGGACCTCGCCGCGTGCGAAGTCAAACTTGTGCGTGCCCCAGTTGGGGTGGATCTCGTGCTCAAACAGCATGTGGCCGTTAAAGGTGGCAAGGCCGTGGGAGTCGGCGCAAAAACCGCCGGGCACCCAGTCCATGATCACGCCGATGCCCGCCTCGTGGCACGCATCAATAAAGTGCATGAGCTGCTGAGGGTTGCCGTAGCGCGACGTGGCGGCGTAGTAGCCGGTCGTCTGGTAGCCCCAGGAGCCGTCGAAAGGATGCTCCATAAGCGGCATGACCTCGATATGCGTATAGCCCATGTCGTGCACGTAGTCCACGAGCTCCACCGACAGGTCGTCGTATGTGTAGAACTCGCCGCGTTGCGCGGGGAAGGGATCCATGGGACCTGGGTAGTTGCCGTACTCGTCCGGCTCGCCCTGTGGCGTGTCGCCGTGGCGCTTCCACGAGCCAATATGCACCTCGTAGATGTTGAGCGGCTGCGACATATGGTTGTGGCCGGCGCGGCGCTTGAGCCATGCGGCGTCGTTCCACTGGTAGCCATCGAGGGTCCACAGCACGCTGGCGGTACCCGGAGGGCACTCGGCCTTAAAGGCATACGGATCGGCCTTGTAGAGCTTTTCGCCCTCGTTGGTCTCGATAAGGTATTTATAGAGCTGACCCTGCTCGGCGCCAGGAATAAAGCCTTCCCAAATAGCGCTCGTATGCACGGGCACCAGCGGGTTGGCTTGTTCATCCCAGTCGTTAAATTCGCCAATGACGTGAACGCTTTTTACGTCGGGAGCCCAAACGCAAAAACGCCAGCCGCGCGTACGGTTCTGCGTGTCGGGGTGCGCGCCCATCTTTTCCCAGCTGCGCTCCCACGTGCCGATGCCAAACAGGTAGACATCGTCCTTGGTGAGCTCCGGCGCGTGCGGGGCGGCTTTACGGGTAGCAGGCTTTTTTGTTGCTGGCTTTAGCTTTGTATCGCTCACGTTTGATCCCATCATGACGCGGCAGCGTATTGCCTTGGTGACTAGATGCGAAAGGTCCAAGGCTGCACGAATCGAAGGGACGGCGAAGTTTCTGTGATTCGTTCCACCTCGCGTGCTCGGTGGAACTTTCGGCAAAAACTACGATAACACCTGTACGTTAGTTTTATGAACGAAAGTGGATTTGCGGTGGCGTTTAATCGGTAAGCGCCATGTTTATGCCACTGGCAGAATTGCGATGGTAAAACTCTTGACAGTTTTACCAATTAGGGTTTCAAGATTGTTAGGTTGACGTTTGGTAAAACGTTTTTAGCAGGTTGTTTACCCTTTGACATTGAAAGGCTCGTTTATGGACCACATCGCTGCCACAAGTGTTGCTTTTATTTTCGATTGCGACGGCACGCTGGTTAATAGCACCCCCGTTTGGGCCTATGCCCAGCCCGAGTTATTGCACCGCCACGGTATTGACGTGACGGTCGACGATTTTGCCCAGTTTGAGCATTTGTCGCTCGAGGACGAGTGCCAGGCCTACCACGACATCTGGGGTATTGGCGAAAATGGCGAAGAGCTCTACCGCGAGCTGAGCGACATCCTGATCGATGGCTACTCCAAGGTGCCGCCGCGTGAGGGCCTGCTTGCATTTTTGAAGCAGGCGCAGGAGGCCGGTATTGCCATGTGCGTTGCCACGTCCACGCCCGCCGAGTTGGTTAAGTCTGCACTTGCGGGCGCCGGCCTTGATCGCTATATGGAGTTTATTACCACGACGGGCGAGGCGGGCCGCTCCAAGCAGTTCCCCGATGTGTATGAGCTTGCGCTGCGCCGCCTCGAGGAGCGCCACGGCTGCAAGTTTGAGCGCGCCTGGGTGTTTGAGGACGCCGTCTTTGGCCTAAAGAGCTCTGACACTGCAGGCTTTAAGCGCGTGGGTATCGATGACCCGCACGGCCGTATGGAGCGCGATGAGGTGCGTGCCAACTGCGACATCTTTATCGATAGCTATGAGGACCTGGATCTGACCCGCGTTCTTACGTTTGAGGGATAGGCGAGAGCTGTGGCTTGTAAGGTGTTAGTGGTCTGCGGCTCGCCCGTGGTGGCGAGCGCGGATTTGCTGCGTCAGCTGGCGGGGGAGTGCGACCACGTTGTCGCCGTGGACCGCGGGCTCGACGCGTTGCTGGGCGCGGGGCTGGGCTGCGACGTGTATGTGGGGGACGCCGACACGGTGAGCGACGCCGGCCGCGCGTTGGTCGATGCCGCCGAAGCTTTTGAGGTAGAGCGCCATGACCCGTACAAGGACTACACCGATTTGGCGTTGGCGCTCGATTCGGTCCGCCGTCGCTGGCCGGGTGCCGAAGTGGTTGCGACCTGCGCCACCGGCGGCCGCCCCGACATGGCGCTTTCCGTACTGGGGCTGCTCGCAGGCTACGAGGATGCTCCCATCTGGATCGCCGAAGACAAGGTGGTCGCTCGCATCCTTCACGCAGGTGAGTCGTGGACCATCAAGGGTGCCGAGGGCGAGACGTTCTCCATCATCGCCATAGCCCCCAACACCGAGGTAAGTGAACACGGTCTTGAGTGGGAGCTAGATCACAGCCCCCTGGGCTTGTTAGCTGACACGGGCATTAGCAACGTCGTCAGGTCAACAGCCACGATCCAAGTTCACACCGGCACGGCTATCGCTTACCTATATCAATAGGTATTTAGAGTCTGACCCAAAAAAGTCCTTGCACGTCGCGCCAACTTCCCCTATAGTTTCTCTTCGTCACGGGGGCGTAGCTCAGCTGGGAGAGCGCTTGACTGGCAGTCAAGAGGTCAGGGGTTCGATCCCCCTCGTCTCCACCATCGTGAATGCAAGGCCACTCAATCGAGTGGCCTTTTTTATTTACATACGATATTTAGTGGCCTGAACTGCATTTTTTACAAATGGCCCGTCATGTCATCGCGGGTGAAGCTGCCGCGCGGCATAAACTCGTAGGACACGCCAGGCGCGTCGCCCACGGCCATGCCGTAAACGCAATCCCTCACCGTCCGCAGTAAACCCATGGTACTCACCTAATTCTTGTTCATGCCGAACTTGCGCGATCCCAATACGTCCTTCCAATGACTCTCTCGCTCGCACACCTCCGCAGTGGTCATCTTTGTGTCGCATACCTCAAGGATGGAGTAGGTAAAGTTCTCGATGATGTACCCAGCCCCGTGCTTAGCCATGATGGCCTTGAATTCCTTGTTGCCGCCCGTAGGGTCCTCGGGGTTGGCATAGGCGCGCCAACGCTGCCAGATACCCAGGTCCGCGCCTGCGTCCTTCTTGCTGTCGCCCGAGGCCGAGCCCACGTAGAGCCGTCCCGTGACGGTGTCGGTGATGCAGTAGACGCCCTTCACGTTGTCCAGCGCCCAGTACCAGTCGGAGCCCACGCTAGCGATGACGGCCTGCAGTGTCTTGTGGTCGATGCGAACGTACTTGTAGCCGGGGAAGGGGCTCACGTTGCCCAGGCTCATCGAGTATTCGTATACAACGGGCTCAAAGTCTTGCATCGCTTTCTCGTAGAACTTGTTGTAGATATTGCGTCCGATCGGCTTCTTCAGCTTGATGATAAGACGCTTGATGTAGGCCTCGTAGTCAGGAAGAAGCGTCAGCTTGTAGCCCACGCCGCCCAGCACCTCGGGCACCACCTTCTCCACTTTGTGCATGCCGCCAAAGATGAAGTACTCGGGCCCGTAGGTGTAGTACTGGGCGAAAGAGAGCAGGTACTCTGCATGGTTGAGGTTGTTGTTCGCCTGCCCTGTCGCGCTCCTCCACGCGTTCATCTCGTACCATCGCGAGCCGCTATCGGTCCTCTCCGTGGTCGAGGTATCTTTTAGCAGCAGGTCGTACGCGCGTAGGCTCACGTCGCCAGCGTTCATGTTGAACTTAACCTTGGTCTTTTCGGGGTGTGCCACCGGCATCAAGTCCCTGAGTGTTATCACGGGATTTCCCATGCTTATTCCGCCTTTTCGATTCGAAAGCTTGTAGATCGAATCATAACACTCGCTTTCCAGGGGAATATTAGCGCTCAGCTAACCATCCTGTTACTGCTGCTTTCCTCTCGATCAGGGATGCCCATCGGCCCTGCTCTAGAAATTGAGCGCCCATATACCCAGCCATTTCCCAAAAGTTGTCCAACAATCCGTCTCAAAATGCGTTAACTCTGTAGTCGGGCGTGCCCATTGTGTGACGAGTGCTCTCGCAACGCATCGACCTTGCGCCTCGCAATCGTTACACAACCCTGCCCATAACCTGCAGTAACGTTTAATCGGTACAAAACAGCCTAACGAACGCAGCTTGCGCCTTATATGCTACAAACCAGAACCTAATACAGTCGTTCCCAAACGCTGTGCTAAACTGCTTTACATCACATGGTTTCAACTCCGCGTTGCTGTTTGTGCGGATGCGTTATACGCATCAATATAAGCAACCACGCGAGCGCGCAGAGAGCATCCGGCCGTAACGGCGGTGCCCCTCCTGAGCAGAAACCCAATAAAGTTCGACGCCTATTTCCGCTGAATTAAACCAGCGAAATAGTTATCCGTATGCATGCTTTAGCTGTTTGCGTGCGGTCCAGTTTTGTACCCGCTTGACTGGATCGCACGCAGCCAGCTGGGGACGCGGTCATTTTTGCGATACACGTCCGTGTCTCTAGCAACTGCACTCATACATACCGTTCACGGTGGGGCAGAGCCACGTGCTTGTCTAACTGGGCTCAGGGTTTGAATATGGAGCGCCTTCGCGCACAAGCGCCCTGGCGAAGCCATACCCAAACCCCGTGAGCCACACGTAAGACAGCAAGGGGGTGGTGCTCGTGTGGTATGTGATCCAAGTCATTAACGGCCGCGAAGACGCAATGCGCGAGCGCATCGAGCGCGTGGTGCCGGCTGGTGCCATGCAGGAGCTCTTTTATCCCCAATTTCAAACCGAGATTAAAGTACACGGCGAATGGGTCAATACGACCAAGCCGCTCTTTCCCGGTTATCTTATCTGCGACACGGCAGATCCCCGCACCGTGCAACAGTATCTGCTGCGCATGGATGACTTTGCCCGGGTGCTATCCCAGGACGGTCAATTTGTGCCGCTGGCAAAAGAAGAGGTCCAGCTTATTGGCAGTTTTACGCATAAGGGAGACCGCGTAGTTCCCATGAGCGAGGCCTTAAAAGACGGCGACCAGGTCGTAGTGACGGCAGGCCCGCTGCTGGGCCACGAAGGCCTTATCAAAACCATTAATAGACGCAAGAGCACTGCTTATTTGGAGCTCGACTTGTGCGGCCGACGCGTAACCACGCGTGTTGGCCTTGCCGTGCTTTCAGCCGAGCAGCGCGTAATGCGAAACCTTAAAAAGGCGATCGCCTAGCTGCAGGCGACTGTCTAACGGGACAGGGAGGATCCCCAGGGGCGGGGACGTAGGTTTGAAGGAAAAATTGTCAGATAAAACTGAATATTCAGAAGGAACGCCGGTGGGGGCCGCGCTCGTTGCCCAGGCCATGAATGGCGGCGACGCGAGCATGCGCTACAAGGCCATGCAGGCCGTGAAGGATTGGGACCGCACGCGCCTGGCCTACCGCACCGTAAAGCGCGTCTTCGACATCGTGTTCAGCAGTTGCGTGCTGGCTGTAATCGCCATACCGAGCCTGGTTCTCGCCGCGGCCATCCGCCTGGAGAGCGAGGGCAACCCGTTCTACAGCCAGATCCGCGTGGGACAGACTCGCCCCGACGGCAGCCTGTCCACCTTCCGCATGTGGAAGTTCCGCTCCATGTACAGGGACGCCGACGAGCGCCTCGCCGAGCTCAAGGAGCAGAACGAGATCGCCGGCGCCATGTTCAAGATGAGGGAGGACCCGCGCGTCACCAGGATCGGCAGGTTCATCCGCAAGCACTCAATCGACGAGTTCCCGCAGTTCCTGAACGTGTTCCTGGGCCAGATGTCCGTCGTGGGCCCGCGCCCGCCTCTGCCCAACGAGGTCGCGGAGTACACCGAGTTCGACCTGCAGCGCCTGGCCGTGAAGCCCGGGATAACCGGCTGGTGGCAGGTGACGGAGCGCAACTCCACCGGTTTCGACGGCATGGTCCGCCGAGACCTGGAGTACATCGCCAACCGGGGCATCCTCACCGACCTCAAGATTGTGATTCTCACGGTTATTGAGGTCATCACCGGTAAGGGTGCGTGCTAATGCTCGAGGATTATTCGAAATACTCTGAGTTGAATCGCGTTCCCGTGATCGATGTTCCGATCACGGGAACAAACATGGCAGATTGCATCAATTTTCTAGCTGAACATATCGATGAACTCCATGGCGAGTACATTTGCGTCTCAAATGCCCATACGTCTGTTTTGGCTCATGATGACCCCTCCTATTGGGATTGCCAGGCGGAATCAGTCATGTCCGTTCCCGACGGCAAGCCCTTATCAGTTGTAGGCCGTAAGTCATTTGAATCGATGGACCGCGTTACCGGTCCGGACTTGATGCGCGAGATTTTTGAGATTTCCAGTCAATACGGGTGGAGTCACTATTTCTACGGAAATGAACAGAAGAATCTTGACGCCCTCAGAGAATCGCTCAACAGGGATTTCCCTGGCTTAAAAATTGTGGGAATGGAACCGTCCGTTTTCCGTCCTTTGTCCGACAACGAAAAGTATGAGCTTTCTAATCGCATCGCCAACTCAGGAGCTAACTTCGCATGGATTGCTCTTGGCGCGCCCCGTCAAGAAGTTCTTATGCACGAGCTCAAGGGAGGGCCACAGCCGTTGATGATCGGTGTTGGCGGAGCGTTCAATGTCCTCGCTGGCGTGGTGCCAGAAGCGCCGATATGGATGCAAAACCTGAGTCTCGAGTGGCTATACAGACTAATTCAAGAGCCAAAACGGCTTTTCAAACGATACCTCGTAACCAATACGAAATTCCTCTTTTACCAGTTTACAAAAGCCAAACGTAAGGAAGGCAAATAGATGAACGATTCGACCACCTTTAAAGACAAGACCCTGATGATCACGGGAGGCACCGGCTCGTTCGGCAACACCGTGCTCAAGCACTTCATGAACACCGACCTGGCCGAGATTCGTATCTTCTCGCGTGACGAGAAGAAGCAGGACGACATGCGCCACCGCCTGCAGGAGAGGTCCCCGGAGCTCGCCTCCAAGGTGCGCTTCTTCATCGGCGACGTGAGGAACGCCCAGAGCGTGCGTGACGCCATGCACGGCGTGGACTACATCTTCCACGCCGCCGCCCTCAAGCAGGTGCCCTCCTGCGAGTTCTTCCCCATGGAGGCCGTGCGCACCAACGTCATCGGCACGGACAACGTCCTGCACGCAGCCATCGACGAGGGCGTCGACCGCGTCGTGTGCCTGTCCACCGACAAGGCCGCCTACCCCATCAACGCCATGGGCAAGTCCAAGGCCATGATGGAGTCCATCATCTACGCCAACGCCCGCAACGACGGCGGCCGCACCACCATCTGCTGCACCCGCTACGGCAACGTCATGTGCTCGCGCGGCAGCGTCATCCCGCTGTTCATCGACCGCATCCGAAAGGGCGAGCCGCTGACGGTCACCGACCCCAACATGACCCGCTTCCTCATGAACCTGGACGAGGCCGTGGACCTGGTGCAGTTCGCCTTCGAGCACGCCAACCCCGGCGACCTGTTCATCCAGAAGGCGCCGGCCTCCACCATCGGCGACCTCGCCGAGGCCGTCCAGGAGGTCTTCGGCCGGGTGGGCACCCAGGTGATCGGCACCCGCCACGGCGAGAAGCTCTTCGAGACCCTCATGACCCGCGAGGAGCGACTGAGGGCCGAGGACATGGGCGGCTACTACCGCGTGTCCTGCGACTCGCGCGACCTGAACTACGACAAGTTCGTCGTCGACGGCGAGGTGGAGACCCAGGCCGACGAGTCCTACACCTCCCACAACACCGAGAGGCTCGACGTGGAGGGCACCATCGCCAAGATCAAGACCGCCGAGTACGTACAGCTGGCCCTGGAGGGCCGCGAGCACGAGGCGGTGCAGTAGGGTGCGCGTCCTCGTCACCGGCGCCAGGGGCTTCGTCGGGAGGAACCTCTGCTGCGCGCTGAAGAACGTAAGGGACGGCAAGGACCGCCGCGAGAAGTACACGGGCCTGCTCCCACTCGAGGTCATGGAGTACGACATCGACTCCACCCCCGGGGAGCTGGAGGACTGCTGCTCCCGCGCGGACTTCGTCTTCAACCTGGCCGGCGTCAACCGCCCAAAGGAGCAATCCGAGTTCATGGAGGGCAATTTCGGGTTCGCCTCCACGCTGCTGGACACGCTCGAGCGCCACGGGAATAAGTGCCCCGTCATGCTCTCCAGCTCCGCGCAGGCGAGCCTGTCGGGCCGTTTCGAGGGCTCGGTCTACGGCGAGTCGAAGCTGGCGGGGGAGGGGCTGTTCCGCGAGTACTCGGAGCGCACGGGCGCGCCGGTGCTCATCTACCGCTTCCCCAACCTCTACGGCAAGTGGTGCCGCCCGCGCTACAACTCCGCCGTCGCCACCTTCTGCGACGCCATCGCCAACGGCCGCCCCTACACCGTCAACGACCCCTCGGTGGAGCTGGAGCTCCTCTACATCGACGACCTCGTCGACGAGATGCTGGGTGCCCTGCTGGGCGAGGAGCACCGCTGCGGCTACGAGGGGCTGGAGCGCGTCGAGGGGGAGGACTTCTGCTACGTCCCCGGGACTGACGTGAAGACCCTGGGCGAGATCGTCTACCTGCTCGGGTGCTTCCGCGACAGCCGCGAGACGCTCTCGGTGCCCGACCTAGCCGAGGGCTCCTTCTCCAAGAAGCTCTGGAGCACGTTCCTGTCCTACTACGAGCCGGGCAACTTCGCCTATAGCCTCAAGCCCAACGTGGACGCGCGCGGCTCGTTCACCGAGTTCCTGCGCACGCCGGAGCGCGGCCAGGTCTCAATCAATGTTTCCAAGCCCGGGATCACCAAGGGCAACCACTGGCACATGAGCAAGTGGGAGAGGTTCCTGGTGGTCTCCGGTACCGCCTCCATCAAGCTGAGGAAGGTGGGGGCCGACGCCGAGGGCGAGTCCTACCCGGTCGACGAGTACGTTGTCAAGGGGGGCGACATGCGCGTGGTCGAGATGATCCCGGGCTACACGCACTCCATCACCAACCTGTCCGACACCGAGGACCTCGTGACGGTCATGTGGGCCAACGAGCCCTTCGACCCCGAGGACCCCGACACCTACTACGAGGAGGTCTAGCCGCATGGGCAAGGACTATTCCGATATCCGCTTCAGGGACGACGGCCGCCTGAAGCTCCTGATCATCGTGGGCACGCGCCCCGAGGTCATCCGCCTGTCCGAGGTCATCAAGAAGTGCCGCCGCCACTTCGACTGCCTGCTGGCTCACACCGGGCAGAACTATGATTACACGCTTAACGGCATCTTCTTCCGCGACCTGTCGCTGGACGACCCGGACGTCTACCTGGACGCCGTGGGCGCGGACTTGGGAGAGACGGTGGGCAACATCATCGCCTCGAGCTACAAGTTGATGGTCCAGGTCCAGCCCGACGCGCTGCTCATCCTGGGCGACACCAACAGCTGCCTGTCCGCCATCGCGGCAAAGCGCCTGCACATCCCCATCTTCCACATGGAGGCGGGCAACCGCTGCAAGGACGAGTGCCTGCCCGAGGAGACCAACCGCCGCATCGTCGACGTGATCTCCGACGTCAACCTGGCATACTCCGAGCACGCCCGCCGCTACCTCAAGGACACCGGCTGCGCCCCGGAGCGCACCTACGTCACCGGGTCGCCCATGGCAGAAGTCCTTCGCGCCAACCTGGGCAAGATCGAGGCCTCCGACATCCTCTCCGAGCTCGGCCTTGAGCCCAAGCGCTACATGCTGCTGTCCGCCCACCGCGAGGAGAACATCGACACCGAGGCGAACTTCACGAGCCTGTTCACCGCGATCAACGCGCTCGCCGAGAAGTACGACATGCCGATCCTGTACTCCTGCCACCCGCGCTCCCGCAAGCGCCTGGAGGCCACCGGCTTCAAGCTCGACCCGCGCGTGCGCATGCACGAGCTCATGGGCTTCCATGACTACAACTGCCTGCAGATGAACGCCTTCGCGGTGGTGTCGGACTCCGGCACCCTGCCCGAGGAGTCCAGCTTCTTCGCGAGCGTCGGCCGCCCGTTCCCGGCGGTTTGCATCCGCACCTCCACCGAGCGCCCCGAGGCGCTGGACAAGGCCTGCTTCACGCTGGCCGGCATCAGCGAGCGCGGCCTGCTCCAGGCGGTACACACCGCTGTCGAGCTCGACGCGGAGGGGTCGCTGCCCGAGGCGCCCGTCCCCGACTACGCCGACGAGACCGTGTCCACCAAGGTGGTCAAGATCATCCAGAGCTACACCGGCGTGGTGGACAAGATGGTGTGGAGGAAATCTTAGCCATGGGCGCTGGGTACAGATTGCTTGATGGTATCTCGCGAGCTTATAACAAATTGCTCTTGCTTCCTGCCCTACGACGCTCCTTTGCATCATGCGGTAAAAACGTAACCATCGGTCGTCGTAGCGAAATTCAGGGGATTGAAAATATTTACATGGGACATGATGTATATATTGGCCCAGGAGCAACGTTTCTGACGACCCGTGCGAAGATTCATATCGGCAATTACGTCATGAGCGGCCCTCATCTCACAATTATTACTGGAGACCATCGTACAGATGTTCTCGACCGACCCATGATGACGCTTGATGAGTCGGACAAGCTTCCAGAGAATGACCAAGATGTCGTCATCGGCAATGATGTATGGATTGGCAGCGGCGTAACGATTCTTAAGGGCGTTAGAATTGCCGACCATTGTGTGATTGCTGCCGGTGCGGTAGTGACAAAAGACGTTGGCCCGGAGTTTTCAATCTGGGGGGGCTTCCAGCTCGCCGTCTAAGCTTTCGGTAAGAGGAAATCAATGACTAAAGGTTATCCGCACGTCCATGCAAAGGTGTTAATGGTCGGACCCGATCTCTCTCTTCACGGCGGAATTGTCTCAGTCGTGAAAGGTTATCTAGACGCAGGTCTCCCTGAGGCATGCGATGCCTTTGAGTACCTGGGGACGGGCATCGGTTCCTCAAAGCTCGGTAAATCCGTCGCATTTTCCCGAGCGTTGATTCGCTATGCGATGATCATGCCATCCTATGACATCATTCATTTACACATTAGCGCCCGTGACTCCTACAAACGTAAGTCAATTATGGCTCGTATGGCCCACAAAGCAGGCAAGTACGTAATACTCCACGATCACGATGGCGAGTTTAAGAAGGCTTTCGAAGAGGGCGGAGATGTCTACCGTCGTGATGTAAGAAAGACCTTTAGTATCGCCGACCGAGTTGTGGTTCTGTCGGAAGAGTGGCGCGACTACTTTTCAAAAAACGTTTGCGACCTGGAGAAGATTGACGTTGTTCATAACGGTGTCAAAGTTCCAGACCAGCCGTGCTCACCTTGTTCGCGTCAAGAGAAATCCTGTCGCGTTTTCCCGGCACCAAGGTCGTATTCGGCGGAGACGGAGAGGTCGAAAAGAATAAATCTCTTGCGGCAGAGCTCGGTATTGCCGACCGCTGCGAGTTCCACGGCTGGGTCGCGGGCGCAGAACGCGAAGAGCTCTTTGAGCGTGCCGCGGTGTACTGCCTCCCCTCCAAAAACGAGGGGCTCCCCATGAGCGTTCTTGAAGCCATGGCTAGAGGAATTCCAACTGTCGCCACTCCCGTTGGCGGAATTCCTCAAGTAATTAATGATGGTGTTGATGGGGTTCTGATTCCGGTTGATAACCATCAAGCTCTGGCCGTTGCATTGAGTCATCTTCTCGAATCAAGCGAGCTTAGAAAAGAAATGGGAACTTTGGCCCGAAAAAAGATACTCAGCTCATTCGATATCAATCTACTCTTGAGCGAAATACTCGACATCTACTGCAATGCTACCAGCGGTAATTAGAGGATTAAATTGAATTCAAATAAGTTAACACATGAAGCTGGGCATATTGTTTTTGTTCACCCTTCCCTGATGGGTGGCGGGGCCGAGCGCGTCTCGCTTGCGCTCGCGTCGTACTTCGTTGCTCATGGTATTAGGTTTACCTATCTCCTGACTAAAAGTAACGTTGTTGAATACGATGTTCCCGAAGGAGTCGAGGTGCGTTCTGAGTTTGCAAGCGCTACGCTCAAGCCATTCGACCAAATTAAGCTTATACGACGTTTTATTTCCGAGTGGCCCAATGCTACGGTAATTTCCTTTTTACCTCATCAAAACATGTATACGCTTATCGCGACTATCGGACTTCCAAACAGGGTTATTGTTTCGGTGCGAAACGATCCGAGATATGATTTTCCTGGCAATAAGATCTTCCCATTCATTAGAAACATGTTGTATCGAAGGTCCGATGCAATTGTGTTTCAGACAAAAAGCCAGGCAAGTTTAATGCCGAGATACCTTCAGGCGAATTCAAAAATCATCTTAAATCCAATATCTAGCGAACTTCCTGAACCGTATTCTGGGCTTAGAAGAAAAGCAATCGTCACAGCAGGACGACTTGAACATCAAAAAAATCACTCGATGACAATCAGGTCATTTGCGCTGTTTCATAAAAAACACCCTGAATATATTCTTGAAATCTTTGGCAAGGGAAGCCTTCAATCAGAACTAGAAAACCTTGTTCATAGCCTTGACATGGATGATTCAATTAAATTTATGGGCTTTTCTTCTGACGTTCTTATGCACATTAGAACTGCATCGGCTTTTGTAATGTCATCAAAGTTCGAGGGCCTATCTAATTCTATGCTTGAGTCCTTGTGTATGGGGGTTCCAACAATTTGCACCAAATGTGGCGGTGGTGGAGCAGAGGCAGTTATTCGGAATGGCGAGAACGGCATTTTGGTCGATATTGATGACGATCTTGCTGAGAGCGAAGCGTTCAACAGGATCGTCGAAGATCAATCATACTCGAATCGACTGTCTAATAATGCCCTGATGTTAAGGCAGTCTCTCTCTTTAGAAGCTATTGGCAATGAATGGGCGAATCTTATTTTTAACTAGATTTCCCCGGGAGCCTCCAATAAGGAAAACAACATTGCGCAACAAAATGACACTGCATAATCAAAACAAAAGTATATCTGAGTTGCTATTAGGAATTGCAATAATATCTGGTCTAATGGTCCCCTTTGTTCGAGACCTGGGCGCCTCATACTCATTTGCAACAGATTGGGAGATTAACCGTTTTGCATTCAGCACCTCTAATGGGCGCTTTGCTTCTTTATTTAATCTCATTCAGCAAATCTGCTTTTCCATTCTTTTGTTGCGCGCAATAAGTAAATCCCGAAAAGCAAATTGGCTCATCATATCTTGTTCATTTTTTGGACTAATAATTTATAGCTTATTCGCCATTGCCAATAACGAGGGCGATTTATCCAGTGTGCTCTTTGGAGATGTCCCAACCACAGTATTTGTAATTCCCTTGTTTTACCTATTGGCGGAGGAGCCAAGCATCAAGTTGCTTATAAAGAAATGGGTCCCTCTTCTTTCTCTGTTTTGCTTTATCGCTTCACTTATTTCAATTCTAAAATTTAAATCTCTTTGTGGCTTTGGATCTTATATTGGATGGTGTCCTGCGAGGGACTATTTTGCATTTGGCATCAGTTTATATTGGTCAACCGTGGTGCTTAAATCTAATGATGAACACGCGTATTTCATAACGATGGGCATAGGCTTTCTAGCCTGCATCGCCGCATTAATGCTGGCAACCAGAAGTTGGTTAATTCAACCAATGTTAGTCATGCTTGTTGTAACTTTTATGGCTAAAGGAATTGACAAAGTTTTTAAACGAACAGTAATTGTAATTTTTGCAACTGGAACAGCACTTTTGGCGTTGTCGTTTATCTATCCTGAAGTTCTTGATTCGTTTTTAAACAGAATCGGAGAAGATACACGGTCTAACCAATATGAAATTTTCTATAGCCAGGTTGAACCGGCATCGCTTATATTCGGTAACGGTATTAGCGCTGGATATAGATATGGCACGAATTCAAATTATCTCTTTTTCGATAATCAAATAATTTATTTGATGTTTCATTTTGGCGTTTTAGCCGTTGTACCGCTTTTGTATGTCCTGTCGCGATGCTTATTTGGTTCTTCCAAAAATAGCCACTGCAAATTTGTTGCCCTCTTTTATCTCATGGCGATTCTGGGATTATCAACTTATTACTCTTACACAATTAATGTCGGGGTCGTTCTTCTATTTTCATCCTTTGGTTTTGCCCTAAACAACATAGAACCAGAAAGATCTAAGCGTATGTGCAATGCGGATGGTGAAAAATAATGGCTTCGAACAAGGCTGCAACCAGTATGTTTTGGGCAATAGGTGAGAGATTTGCCACGCAAGGTGCCCTATTTGTAATTTCCCTAATTCTGGCGCGTTTGCTGTCCCCGAGTGATTACGGTACTCTTTCGCTGCTGCTTGTATTTACAAATTTGGCAGACGTGCTTGTCACAAATGGACTTGGCGAAGCGCTAATACAAAAGTCTGATATCAATCAAATTGACTACTCGACAATGTTGTCATGTTCAATTGCATTGTCGAGCATCTTATATGTATTGATATTTATTTCGGCTCCTAGCATTGCAGACTTCTATGGAAATGCAGATATGTGTCTTTACCTAAGGGTTCTGGCATTACGTCTTCCTCTTTCGGCACTGAATGCAATTCAAAAGGCCTATATTGCAAAGAACTTTTTATTTAGATTGCAATTTTCTGCATCGTTCCTCAGCTCCTTGATCTCAGGATTAGCAGCTATCGTAGTTGCAATGTTGGGTTTTGGTATTTATGCGCTAATCATTCAACAGATACTTACTGTTCTGATGACAACGGTACTAATGGCTTGGTTAACAAAATGGACGCCTAGATTAAAATTCGTGGTTGGTTCAGCAAGAGAGCTGTTGCCCCTTGGAATACAATTTACAAGTGCCAACCTTATTAATTCTATTTATACAGAAGGTCGTTCTTTAGTCATCGGAAAATTCTATTCCTCCGCAGACTTGGCTTTCTTTAATCGCGGCAACCAATTCCCGGCTTTAATTGTAGGCAACTTAAACACTCCAATTAGCAATGTTATGTTACCTCTAATGGCTGAAAAGAAAGACAGCCAAAATGCGCTCAAATCAGTTCTTAGAAAAGCGATGCAGCTTTCTGCTTATCTCGTTTTCCCCATGATGGGAATTTTGGCTGCGTGTGCGCGTCCTCTGGTTCTTGTTCTTTTGGGTCAAAAATGGGCGGAATGCGTCCCGTATCTTCAAGTTGCGTGTTTGTTCTATCTATTTCAACCCCTTCAATCTATGAATTGGCAGGCACTTAAAGCAGCAGGTCAAGGCGCCCTTTGTTTTAAGCTTGAGGTCATTAAGAAGGCTATTTCGTTCATCGTTTTAATTATGTCGATTCCTTTTGGTGTATTTGCGATTTCCCTTTCAAGTGCCTTTTGCGGATTTGTCTCAATGTTAATTAACATGACCCCGAATAAAAAAGTGCTCGGCTATGGCATATTTGAGCAGCTTATTGACGTTCTTAAGCCGTCAATTGCCACATTGTTTTCCGTGGTGATCGCATTATTATTAATCCACATTTCAAACGGGAATCTTATTTCGTTAATCGTTGCCCCTCTCGGGTCCTTAGGGTGTTACATCGTGCTATCTAAGCTGATGAACATCGAAGGATTCAATTTGCTTATGGACAAATTGTCCCTTCGTCGGAATTAACCGTTATTTTCTAACGGCATTGATAAATCGATCAGAAATGAACTACAGAATGAATAAACAGGTTTTATATCTAGTTCAATCAATTCCGGGGGATAATGCTCCTACAAAACATGCTTTCGCAATTTCAGATTTGCTGGTTAAATGTGGCTTTAACGTCCATTTTGTTCTTGCTGGAATAATTGAGCCGTCATCCAACGCCATAGGCAGCAATTACGACTATCCCTTTGATTTTCCGTATGAGGTGAAATTCGGGCACCATCAAATAGCAAAAAAGTATTACGAGCGAATCTCTTCTTCCTTCAGCTTTAAAGCCTTCACTCGATGTTTCGATCAAATACAGCCCGACTTGGTTATTTATTACGGGATACAACATAAGCTTGCAAAACGGGTTTTAGATCATTGCCATGATTTTAACGTTCCCGTAATCGTTGATGAGACCGATTGGTTTACTCCGAAATTTACAGGAGATTTAGCTGCTTGGCTTGTGGAGAAATCTCGTTCTAAACGGGTGGCTGAAGTGGATAGATTGCTAGATGGAGTTATCGCAATCTCGCCCTTTTTTAAAAAACATTTCGATTCACTCTACTCCTCTCAAGGATATCCAAAGGTTTTTTATTTGCCACCCTTAAATAGGGCCGGAGACTCACTTAGTGACCCTTGCTCTTTAGAAGGATTGAAGCGGAGAACTATAACCAAGTTTGTCTATGCAGGTTCACCCGCTGGGGGAAAAGACTCACTTACAGAGTTTATTTCGCTTATAAGTAATGACGCTATTCCAGCAATCACTCAACCAGTACTCGATGTAATTGGAATTGATTTAAACCAGGCAGTCAGTTTAATGGGAAACATTGCCAGATCTAATAAGGTTCATTTTCACGGCCGTGTTTCCCATGACAGCGTAATCAAAATGCTGCAAGAATCTGACTTTGGAATTCTATTTAGAACTCCTGATTTATATTCTCGCGCCGGATTTTCAACAAAATTCGCTGAGTGTATGTCAAACGGTGTTCCGATGTTATGCAACGCGGTCGGAGGAGCCGATCTTATTCTCGAGAATATGATTGACGGAATTGTTATTCCGGATTTAAGCAATCAAGCTCTTCTAGACGGAATCACAAGCGCATGCAATTTGACTGACCATGAGTTGACCAGCATGAAACGAGCTGCACTAGAAAAGGCTTTAGAACTTTTTGAGTCAGACAATTACATAGATTCATTTTCATCATTTCTCAAATCAGTACTTTCAATTCGCAGCTAGTTATTTCGATCGTCCAAAGGAGCAATATGTCAAATAAAGTACTCGTCACCGGAGCAGCCGGCTTTATCGGCGCGTTCCTCGTCAAAAAGCTTCTCGAGGAGACCGATGACGTTATCGTCGGTCTCGACAACCTCAACAGCTACTACGACCCCGGTATCAAGGACGCCCGCCTGCGCATGCTGGCCGAGGCCGACACAGACGGCCGCTTCACCTTCGTGCGCGGCGACCTGTGTGACGCCGCGCTCGTCGAGCGCCTGTTCGCGGAGAACGGCTTCGACGTCGTGGTGAACCTCGCGGCCCAGGCCGGTGTCCGCTACTCCATCGAGAACCCGCGCGCCTACCTCGAGAGCAACCTCGTCGGCTTCTTCAACATCCTTGAGGCATGCCGCCACCACCCGGTTAGGCACCTCGTCTACGCCAGCTCCAGCTCGGTCTACGGCGGCAACAAGAAGGTGCCGTTCTCCGAGGAGGACCGCGTGGACTCGCCAGTGTCGCTCTACGCCGCCACCAAGAAGTCCAACGAGCTCATGGCCGCCGCCTACTCAAAGCTCTACTCCATCCCGGCGACCGGCCTGCGCTTCTTTACCGTGTACGGCCCCATGGGCAGGCCCGACATGGCCTACTTCGGCTTCACTGAGAAGCTGCGCCGCGGCGACACCATCAAGATCTTCAACATGGGCGACTGCCGCCGCGACTTCACCTACGTCGCCGACATCGTCGAGGGCGTGAGGCGCGTCATGGACGCCGCGCCCGAGGTGAAGATGGGCGAGGACGGTTTGCCGCTCGCCGCGCACCGCGTCTACAACATCGGCAACTCGCACCCCGAGAACCTGCTCGACTTCGTCGACACGCTGCAGCGCGTGCTGGTGGAGGAGGGCGTGCTCCCCGCCGACTACGACTTCGAGGCTCACAAGCAGCTCGTTCCCATGCAGCCCGGTGACGTGCCCGTCACCTACGCCGATACCACGGCGCTCCAGCGCGACCTGGGTTACAAGCCCGCGACGCCGCTCGAGGACGGCCTGAGGGCCTTCGCCAAATGGTATAAGCGCTACTACAACATTTAGGAATTCATGGCCCTGTAACAGGGGCCATTTTTAATGCGGATTATTGTTCTTTGACAATTGGAGAATGACATGAAGATCGCTGTCGCCGGTACCGGCTACGTCGGCCTGTCCCTCGCCGTCCTGCTCTCGCAGCACAACGAGGTGCATGCCCTGGACATCGTGCCCGAGAAGGTCGAGAAGATCAACAACTATCAGTCGCCCATCCAGGACGACGAGATCGAGCGGTTCCTGTCGGAGGCCAAGGCGGGGGAGCGCGAGCTCGACCTGCACGCCACCGTCGACGTGGCCGAGGCCTACACGGGCGCCGACTACGCCGTCATCGCCACGCCGACGAACTACGATTCCGACAAGAACTTCTTCGACACGAGCTCCGTCGAGGCCGCCATCGCCGCCGTTCGCTCGGTGAACCCGGACGCCTGGATCGTCATCAAGTCGACCATCCCCGTCGGCTACACCGCGGGCCTTCGCGAGAGGCTGGGCGACAGCAAGATCTTCTTCAGCCCGGAGTTCCTGCGCGAGAGCAAGGCTCTCTACGACAACCTGCACCCCAGCCGCATCGTGGTGGGCGCGCCTAAAGACGACGCTAACGCCGTCGCGGCTGCCGAGCGTTTCGCACGCCTGCTTGCCCAAGGGGCGGACCCTGCGGAGCTCGAGCGCGTGAATGCTGACGGTACCGTGGGCATCCCCGAGCTCGTGCTGGGCACCACCGAGGCCGAGGCTGTGAAGCTCTTCGCCAACACCTACCTGGCGCTGCGCGTGGCCTACTTCAACGAGCTCGACACCTACTGCGAGGTCCGCGGCCTCAACACCCGCGACGTCATCGACGGCGTGTGCCTGGAGCCGCGCATCGGCTCCCACTACAACAACCCCAGCTTCGGCTACGGCGGCTACTGCCTGCCCAAGGACACCAAGCAGCTGCTGGCGAACTACAAGGACGTGCCGCAGAACCTGATCGAGGCCATCGTGGAGGCCAACCGCACCCGCAAGGACTTCGTGGCGGACGAGGTGCTGCAGATGGTGTGGGACCGCGTGTACGCCGGCAAGGAGAAGCCGGTCGTGGGCGTCTACCGCCTGACGATGAAGTCCAACTCCGACAACTTCCGCGCGAGCTCCATCCAGGGCGTCATGAAGCGCGTGAAGGCCAAGGGCGTGCCCGTGGTGGTCTACGAGCCCACGCTGGACGCGCCGGAGTTCTTCGGCTCCGAGGTCACGCACGACCTGGAGGCCTTCAAGGCCGGCTGCGACGTGATCGTCGCCAACCGCTGGAGCGACGAGCTCACGGACGTTGCGGACAAGGTGTACACGAGGGATTTGTTTAAACGGGACTAGGGGAGAGGCGACGGCTGCGGCGACTCTAGCCTTGCTTAATAATCTCAATGTCAAGAATGATCCCGTATCAGCTAGCGCCGATACGGGATCATTTGATATACGTCTGGATCCCTTGCACCTGACAGGCAATGCGATTTTTATAGCATGTTAACCCACGAACACCATTGTCTCAGCTTCTACCCCCTCGCGAACCCTAAGTCTCGGTGTGTCGAATTCTTCTGGCGAAGCAAGCGCGATCGCGGCACGAGCCTGATTGAAGGCGGTTTGCAGGTCGAGGCCGAATCCGATGCTCGAATACAGCTGGGCGGCGAACGCCTTCGCGGCGGCGTCCGATATGGAATTCGTCATGCCTATCGTCGCATCGACATGGCGCAGTATCTTATCAGCCTCCTCATCAGAGTAGCAGGCGTTGAAAACGATCAGCCTAACGTGTTTGGCGGCGGCGCCGACAACCACCGATAGGCGCTCTTTATCGAGAAGAACTGAATTACCAAACTGGCCTTCGAGCACGATACTTCCGTCAGCTGCTCCGTGACCACTGAAGTGGACGATGTCGGGGTTAGTTTCATTGAGCACTTGAAGCAGGTCGCTCTGTCGCACCGCCCATCGGTCGTTGAAAGCGACGCATTGGGGATTGTCCGACTTGCGTATAGCCTCGTGGATGTCTCGAGCTTCTGCCTCGATCCTGAGACGCACCTCGTCCTCGGGAGACGTGCCGAGATATAACACCGTAACCTTCTCAGGCATGTTTTCTAGTGTTTCAAGCCTTGTCGCATGATCTTCGATTGTGCGGTTCATTGAGCCCATGGCTCTGTTGAGCTGGAGTGCGTCCTGCTTGCGTTTCTTCGCAGCGGCGTTTTCTATACGCTGCCTTTCGCGTCCGACCTTTGCGGTTGCCGTGTTCACTTCTTTCTGCTTTACTGCGATTTTACCCTGAAGGCTCGCAATCTCCTTCTGCGCGCGCTCCTTGTCGCGCAGGGCGGATTGGTAGAGTCGTAGTTTGCTGCTACGGGTCGATTCCGTACGCGCCTTCGCTGCCGCTGTCTGTGCGGCGTTCGCTTTTGTTTCAGCCGCGGTGAGCTTTGACTGTTCCCTCGCAAGCTTCTTTTGGAGGTCTGTCAATTCGCGCTGCCTTCTATCAAGGGTGCGCTGTTCCTGTTCTAAACTCATGTTGTTACCTTTCTCTATCGCTTCGCATAGGCCTATTGTACTAATCGAAACTATGACCTGAGGAGTCTTGATTCGGCATTGAAAACTCGACGTGATCGCCTTTTCCGTTCACCGACTGGCAAAACGATTTACACCTAATTTCGGGGATTGATCAAGGGTATTCTTCTTCATCCATTGATTCATCTCGCTACACTAATAACTGCTGCTACCAGGTAGTTTTCTGGTGCATTTTCCATTGGCTCTTGCGAAGATCGGAGCGGTTATGTTTGCTGCCGCGTTCCACACTAGCCGTCACTACATCCTGTTTACTGCCATGGCCTGCCTATGCGTTTTGCTGGGTGGGCCTTCTTATGCCGCGGGCGCGGAGAGCCTGTTCATCGCGGGGGCCACGTACGACGAGCCGGGCGTGTCGGGTCCCGGGTGGGCCTGGGCCGATGCCGACCATCTGGAGCTTAACGGCTACACGGGCGAGGCCATCGGCGCCGACGGCGACCTGGTGGTGACGCTGACCGGGCAGAACACTGTTGTCGAGACGAGCGCGCCCGACGTGGACATCTCGCGTTGCGGCATGGAAGTGTGGGGCGATCTGACGCTCCGCGGCACCGGGTCGCTGGTGGCCACGGGCTCGCAGTGCGGGATCTACGTGTCGGGGACGCTCGCGGTGGACGACTGCAAGGTTGACGCGCGGGCCGACGGCGCCGGCATCGCGGACGCGCGGGTGGCCGGCGTGATCGCGGAAGGTCTTGCCGTTCGCGGCGGTGGGAGCGTTGTCGCCGCGGGCGCGGGCTCCGGGGCGGGCGTGCGCGCCTATGGTGCGTGTCTGCTGGGCGGGGCTGCTGGCGGTGGCGAGGCCGGGCAGCTTACCGTCGATGCGTCCTGGCTTGATGTGTCGGGCGCCGACGGCGGCGTCGCCTGCCTGGTCGGGTCGCTTTCATCCGCGCGCTTTGTGGCGCCTGCGGGCGGGGCCTTTGGCGCAGGCGGCGTGGTGGATGCCGACGGGTCCGTGGCAGCGCATGTGACGATCGAGCCCGTGGATACCACGGCCTCGGCGGGGGAGACCGGTGGGCCCGATGTGCCGGGCGATGGTCCGTCCGCCCCTGGCGCTGACCCCGCTACCGGCGAGCCAGCTGCGGATCCGTCGACGAATCCCACACCGAAGCCCGCGGCCGCAACTAAGACGGTGACCACGACCACAGTGACCGACACCACAGCCGCCAAGGCCTCTAGGCCCAAGGCCACCACCGCGACGACCACCTCGCTCCCCAAGACCGGTGATAACTGCTGGATCGCCGCATCCCTAACGTTTTTCTTGCTCGGCATAGCGCTCCTATGCGCTGCGATTCGCTGCTAAAGCGCTCGATTTCCGGAAGCGAAGAGAAAATCGAACCGTCAAGCCCAAACCGATCTCTAGCAACATATCCGAGGCTAGATATTGTCTAGGCCGCTATCCAGTATCCAACTAAGTTCACTTCCCCTATGTCCCCTTTGGGGGCGGTCACTGTTGCTATGCCTTGGTGCTATACTCGGAGGCCTAAGGAAGTGGTTCGTATGTACTTGAGCGATACTAAGATTCAGGAGCTAATCGACAGCAAGGTGCTTCTCAATGCCGATGCTCCGAACATCGGACAGGTTACGTATGACTTGCGCACCGAGGGATTCTACATCAACGAAAGCAAGCAATCCGAGGTAGAGCTTGGCCCCGGAGATTCGACATTCGTCTCTTGCGTTGAATGTGTTGCGTTGCCAAACGATTTGACCGCGAGCGTGCTTCTACGCAATTCGCGCATTCGCCAGGGGCTTTCTTTGGATGCGCCGCTATATTTCCCCGGGCATGGAACGCGGCTGTTCTACCGTGTTACAAACGTAAGCGGTAACACTATTACGCTCGATAAGTCTAAGGGTATAGCGCAGGTTGCATTCCAGCACGTTGATGGCATGGTGGCCCATCCTTACCACGGCGCTTTCTCTGATGAGCTCAACTTTAACGGACTTGCAGATTATTCCGACGTCTATGCCGGAGAACTTAAAAAGGTCGAGGACAAAAAGAAAGAAATCGCCAATATCGAGTCACGTATCTATGGCAACGTCTTGGCCCTCTTCGCCATTTTCGCCGCGATCTTTACGCTCGTAAACGTCAACGCCGGAGGTCTGTCCTCCAATATAACAACCGTCAACTTTGTTGCACTCGACCTGCTGATTATTGGCGGTTTTCTGATTCTTGCATCCGCAATCGAGACTTTCCTTGTTAAAGACTGGGAAAAGAAGGTATCGCTGCCTCTCGTATTGGGCATTGCCTGCATTGTCGTGGCAGTGGTTCTTGCATTTCAGTAAGTAGGGTGGCTCAAGTCGTGGGAGACTTGACCTAAGGTACGATTAATTGCTCCGGAGTGAGGGTATTGGCTTACGCCAATACCCTCACTATCTTTGAATAGGGCAACAGACAGGGCCAGCTGTCAGAGTTCATGTCTTATAGGAATAATTCAATTCACGCCGCGTTACATCTAGTCTGCTCTTTATACTTGGATATCAACACTAAGGAGGCAGCCGTGCTTTGGAGCTACGTTCAGCTTGATGATGGCACCCAGTTTGCCTACTCAGAGACAAGAGAAGACGGAACCGTTCGCGTGGCCGCCGAGCGCCCGGTTGACTTTGGCTTTGACCATGCGGAATGCTTCTTGCCTGCGGTCAAATGGTTCAACGTCGAAGGATTTACTGCTGATGATCTCAATTTCTTGACAGAATTTGTTAGATCAAACGCCCCGTTTATCTTCGAGCTCGCCGAACGTCAAAAAGCCGGATCGGCGGTTTCGCCGCTGGCCCTATGATGTTCTGCTGTTGAACGGCAAATAACCCATGATCTCACCTACCGACATATCCGCTGCCGCCTCCCGCGTGCTGGTTCAATACGACGTCAGCGAAGCATATTTATTTGGCTCGTTTGCGCGGGGCGAACAAACGCCCGATAGCGATATTGACTTGCGTCTAGCCTGCGGCAACACCATGACTTTCGGCGCGCTATACGAACTCTCCCATGAGCTCGAGAATGAACTTGGGCGAAAAGTTGATATCGTCACCAGCCCACCAGAGCGCATACGCCCGCCCTTCCGCAAAAGCATCGAGCAGGATGAGGTTCGCGTCTATGAAGCGCTGTAAACAGGACGAGGAGCTTGCGAATGTTTGGGTTAGATAGAACGGCTCACCGCCTTAGGTTAACGAAGGCGATTGCGGGACTTCTTAACCCGCCTTGCATCGTTTTCCATTTATTTATATGCTTGTCCCAGAATTTGGTCGTAAGGCGCGACCAACGCAATCAAAAGAAAGCCTACCGAGAAGATCTTGGTCGCAGAGCACGACCAACGCAATCAAAATAATGCTCGCGGAGAAGGCGCCTTCAATCCCTCTGGTTGAAGGCGCGTCATGTGTACGTGTTATCGCAAGTAAACGTCCTTCAGCACCTCAACGACCTGTTGTACCTCAACACCCTTGATCCTGATTGTTTTGGGATCGACGGGGTCCGATTCGTAGGCCTCAATGAAGCGCCTCATGTCAGCAAGAACACCCTCGCTCATGGCGGGGCGCTCGTTGCCCGCGAGCAAGGTGGCGAGGCGGCAGACGTCGTTACGGTGCTTCTTCACGCTCTTCTCATCGACTGCCTTTCCATCTGCACGCTTGGCAGACAGGTCGAGCCACGCCTTTGCTTTGAAGGGGATTAGTCCCTCGACCGACAGGACAGCGACGCCGCCCGCCGATACTCTGTTCTCCACGAGCAATTTGTAGTACTCCTCGTCCAGCAGAATCGCGGAAAGACTAGAAACCTCCTCGCCGATGTGTATCGGCATAAGGCCGGAATCTCCGTCGCGCAGGTTGATGTCGGTGCGTGCAAATAACTCCAGCATGGCGGGGAAGGCCGGGTCCTTCGGCTTAGAGAACCGGTAGAACTGCGGCTTCCCGCTACTCTTTTGTTTGTTCTCGTACCCGCCTTCCCGGACAAAGTCCCAGAACACGCGGCCAAACTCGCGGCCCGTGAAGCGTTCCCTGAACTTATCGATTCCCTTCATAATCAACCCCAAGCACTCGATTCAAGACGTACTCGATCTCGCCCGCGACGCGCGGGTCGTCCCTCACATCGTCGGGAAGGGACAGGATGGCGGAAAGCGGGTCGACAACACACCCGGGCGCTGGCTCGGGCTCGTAGCGCAGTACCTGCACTACGCATGCGGGCTCCTCTGACTCGTCGAATTCAGCGTTACGTGCACCGGTCGCCAGCCCCAGGACGCGCTCTTGCGCTTTGGTCGCGGTGAAAGTCGGCCAGGGGTCGTCCTGCAGCATTGAGATCTCGCTCAGCGCTGAAACTCCTCCTGGTGGAAGGCCCACATCTGGTACGCGGGCCAGGCGATGCTCCCTAGCGACCGGACTTGCCATGAATGGTTCCAGCCGCCGCCACAGCGCCATCTTATTCCGGTCGGGGCGTAGGACCCGTCGGCGCCCTTCGGACACGATGATCGAGGGGTCGACAGCAGCGAGTTCATCGAACGCGCGCGAGACGGTCATCTTTGCTACGGCGAGAACGCTCGCCGCCTGAGTTACGTTGGCTCCGTCGAGTTCACCGTAGAGCGCCATGATGGCGAGACGCTGCGCCTGGGGCGAGAGCGTCACGACGCTCACCTGCTTACGGTCGCCCGCATGGGCCTTGCCGCTATTCAGCGCGACTCCCAGGAACGGCAGGTACACCTGCTTGTCTGTAGTTACGAAGGCGAGGCCGGCCTCAAGCATTCGCTCGACCCTGTAGCCCGTGGCGCTCTCGAGAGCGAAAGCCACGGGAATCCCCAGAGCTGTCTCCAGCGTGTTGCGGTGTTTCGTCATGGTTTTCACCGTCGCGCTCTCGATGGGGGAAGCCATCACGAACGGCACGCCGAAGGCGGTCCACCGCTCAAGGGAGTACAACCCCCTCAGATACAGGGGAAGCCCCGAGACGTCAATGGGCTCACGCTCGACCCTCGAATGCAGCATCTTCTCAACGAATTCCCGCATGTTTCGCCTCCTTTTGTAACATTCTATTTGGAATGTAACATTAATTATGTTACAAGGCAAACGATTTAATTACATTTAAAGATGTCCTGTGCATACTTCCGGACTGGGCGAGTCTTAGAAGCCAGTATTGAACTCAAACTCGGTTCCATGAACCCTCTTTCTCTTTGAATAAAGGTATCGCTCTAGCGATAGTGTGCTCTACTATCGCTAGAGCGATACCTGTTAGGAGACTCGCGTGGAACTGTGGCATGGTTCTCAGAAAATCATTGAGACTCCCCAGCTTGGCCTGGGGAAAGTCCATAACGACTATGGACAGGGATTCTATTGCACAGAGAGCCTCGGCCTTGCAAGGGAATGGGCATGCTCGCGTGATACCGATGGCTTTGCGAATCGCTATGAACTCGATATAGCCGAGCTCAAGGTACTCGACCTGCTATCGCCGCAATATTCAGTTCTGCATTGGATAGCGTTGCTTGTAGAGCATCGTTCTTTTCGCAAGGACACCGCTATTGCCGTGGGGGCGTGCGAATATCTCCACGATCATTTTCTACCTGACACGAGCGCTTGCGACGTGATAAGGGGATGGCGCGCGGATGACTCGTACTTCAGTTATGCCAGGGCGTTTGTAAACAATACGATTGCCGTTGATCAGCTTGGTCAATCTATGAGGCTCGGCAACCTGGGAGAGCAGATTATGCTCAAAAGCGAGCGTGCGTTTAAGAGCATTCGTTTTGCTGGATTTGAACGTGCGCCACAAGCTCTGTATGTTCCATTGGCCAAGGAGCGAGATGTAGCGGCAAGGACGCAGTATCGGGAGGTACTTGCCGAAAATCCGTTTGAGGGAATTCGTATCGTCGATATCGTTCGAGAGAGGATGACGGGCGATGACCCACGCCTACAGTGAGATGTATCTCGAAGATGCCATGAGAACGCTGGGAGAGGCGGTCGATTTTGCTCTCTGTGACCAAGGGATGACTCCAGCCGAGTTGACGGCGATCCTGTCGAACGCTCTTGAGATGAAACAGTTTGAGCGCGGTATGCCTCGCGTCGTCTGCGGCATGTCGGGCGACGAGCTCGCGCGCGATATTATCGCCCATGCGGGACTAAGCCCCGTCGAATGCAGGGAGACCTATCCGTTCGACCGTTCGCCTCAGTATTGGGCGGGCTGGGTTTTGGCCTATGCGCAATGGATGTGCAGCTTGTGTTTTAGCGACCTTCTTGAAGTCGCCCCGCTCGATTGGATCATAGGCTCGTACCATCCGCTTCACGAGGCCTCCGAAGACAAATTCGCCCAGATTGTCATCGAAAAATGGAACAACGCCCAGGCAGGCAAAAAGGGTCTCAAAGTGGCACGAAAGGCGGCCGGCCTAACGCAAAAACAGCTCGCCGCCCAATCGGGGGTTAAACTTCGCGCCATACAACTCTACGAGCAGAACCAGCTCGACCTACGCCGCGCCTCAGTCTCCTCGGCATTGGCGCTCGCAAACACCCTAAGCTGCGCCATCGAAGACCTCGTCTGGCAGCCGGTTGCCCTGGAGTACGACTCGCGTGCTATTTCGTCTGTAAAGTTATAGAGGAGTCAGACATGCCTTGGAGCTATGTTCAACAAGATGACGGCGCTGATTGCGTTGCTCAAGAAGATCATTCAACTGCGCACGTGGCAAATTCAGCATCACCGATTTTGCCCGACGGCGCCACGTCAATCGACGAAGCTATTCGGCTGACCATTGCGGGGGTGCCCAACGCGCTCAGACTCTTGGAGAACTCATGATGGCGGTTATGCAGCGGAGCGCTCATCCGTTCGCGCCGCTCGTGCTCGATGATGCCGGTTCTCTCGAAGCTATGGCCGCGGCCGTGATGCGCCTACACAGCACGCTGATGACGGTCGGGCGCTGCTATACAACCGACGCCGCAGGCGGCCGTGCCGCGCTTGAGCTTGGACGCGTCGAGTCGGTGCTTGCGGGTGCATTCTGTACGATATTCGGCCAATCGCCGGCCGACCGCTTCGCAGACATCTTTGACCAGGTCACCTACGTGGCCGAGCACATGGTCAAGGACCACATCTTTGAGGACGGTAACAAACGCACCAGCCTTGTCTTTGCATTGTCCGTCTTAAGGTTCGCAGGCACTCCGGTCGTGCTGTCCGACAGCCCCGAGCCCAAAGACAACCAGTACTACGCCTGGATCCAGGACCTCGTATCCGGAAACCGCTCTCGCGCCGATCTTGCGGAAGAGCTTAGACGCAATTACGTTGTGTGTCACGACTGCGCTTCGCCTGTATAGAATCAAACCATCCGCACGCTGGTAATTGAATGGATTGGACACCACATGGAACTCCCCAGCACCCTGTGCAGCAATGTGTACGACTTTGCGTTTTGCCCCGAGCCCTGTTACGACCGCCTGGTCGATCTCGCCGACCCCGAGGACTGGGGTCCCAGCAACCGCATCCTCAAAAACTACTTGTCGTTTTCGTTTAGCCGCGCGGTATTTTTGACCGAGCGTGACGTGAACCAGACCGCCCCGTCCAACCTGCCGTTGGTGTTCGACGACGACCGCTGTCTATTCAACACCGGCCTGTACACGCGCCGCTACGAGACTATCTACGGCCTGTTTGAGCCCAACACCAAACCCGACGCGCGCCAGCGCTGGTTTTTGAAGGGCTTCTTTAAGGAAAGCGACCCCATGTTGGTATCGTTTGAGTACCTGCCGTGCCGCGTGCGCTTTGCCGAGGACCCCTCCGAGCTCGTCTTTGACTACCGCCTGCCCATCCGTTCCAACATCGACCACATTTTGGGCGACGAGGAGAACCTGACGCGCATTCCCGCCAGCCTGATGGGGGAGGGCAACTCGCTGCTGCTGCGCCGCGCCTTTGAGGGTGCCGTCGTCGAGGCCGCCCGTCGCGCAGCAGCCAACTACACGCTCGCGGTGCCGCAGTTCTATGGCGGCCGGATCCAGCTGCTCTTGCCGCTGTGCCTGACCGGCGACAAGCCCGAGCTGGCGCTGACCATCCAGCGCGAGGACGGCTTCTACGCCGCGCGCACCTGCCTCACGCTCGACATGGCCTACAACAACGCGCGACTCATTTGCCGTCCCGAGACTTCGTGGATAAAGCGGTAAATGCTGGTTTAGCTGCGAGTTTGCCGATTGCTTTTGTCACTTTTGCTTGACTGGCACCCACGAATTTAAAATCGAGGGCAAAAAGTTCTTGGTAAACCACGCGCGGCTATGTTAGTATCTCTTTTGCCGAAAGGCGACGGGCGATTGGCTCAGGGGTAGAGCATATCCTTCACACGGATGGGGTCACAAGTTCGAATCTTGTATCGCCCACCATCAAAAGCGCAGGTCAGAGGTATTAAGCCTCTGGCCTTTTTCTTTTTGACACCAAGGGTGACACCAAAAGTGACACCAAATTTTCGATTTTTATTAAAATGGGGTCCCGTTTTTTATTGATCATGTCCCCTTCACAAATCCTACATATTGAATAAAATTTCCGTTCGTTGACTAACTTTAAGTGACGTCATTGACCATTTCGAAGAAAGATCACGCGCTCTTTCAATGAATTCTTTGCATGAGTCATACGCAATTGTGGAGACAGAGACCACTGGCACACAGTTCGTACCAGCACATTCACGCCTCGTGACAACCTTTCAACACATCCCATCCATTTTTTGGTCAGTGTTTGGTCAGCTTCCGGTACTTACCCGCATGATGCCCCGGTAGATAATCGGTGATGTCCGCAATCCGCGCGGCCTATGGCCGATACCAGGGGAGGCGCAAATGGACGAAATCGTCTGCGCAAACACCGAATTCCGCTACTGGCGCTGCCCGCCGCAGGTGCGCGATCTCTACCCGCGCCTGCCCAACTCCGAAGACGGCTGGCGAGCCCTATCCCAAGCCCCTTTCGTAACCGACGTCCTCAAAACCCCGATTATTTCTGTTGCTCCACCAGGCTGCTGTAACCACCATTCGGGTTTGCGCTCCACTATTCGCTGGGAAGGGGTATCGGATGCCGGCGCAACAATCGACACTCATTTAGGCTTTAGTGTCACCAATCCGCTTAACACGTTATTTACTATGACACGCTTTGTGTCCCAAATAGATCTCGTACTGGCCATGTACGAACTTTGCGGCTGGTTTTCTGTTTTCGAGCCGACCCCCGCTGTCGAAATGCAGTTAAAAATGGCGGAAGAGGAGAATCGCAATTCCAGCACGCAGGATCTGTTCGAACTTGGAGAGGGCGAAGACGAGGTCCCTTGGAAACGAGTTTATGCCCGCGCAACCGTAAAGGCCCCAGATAATGAAGGCCAATCGAATAAGCGTGAGAACGGAAGAGAGATTACAAAACTCAAAGGTACTTCTCTTTGGATGAGAAAGCCGCTCATCGAACTGAGCGACCTGCATCGATTCGCCGATAAGGTCAAAAGTCAAATGTGGGGAAAGCAGTTTTATGTTGCCGCTCAGCAGGTTATCGGCATCGCTGCATCTCCACTCGAGGTCGCGGGGGTCCTGCTTCTAAGTCGTTCTCGACGTCTAGGTGGTTCAGGATTCAAATACGTGTATCTCAACGATTTAACCCCTCTATCCGAGGCGGCCCAAAGCATCGCAGGTCAAAAGGTTTGCTACGGCGACATTGTGATTGTAAACCCAATCCTAATGAAGGCAGTAATTATCGAGATCCAAGGTGAAGTCATCCATGGATCAGGCGCGGTACTTGACCACGATGCAGAGCGCATGACTGCGCTCCAGAGTATGGGTTTCGACGTGTTTCTGGTAACCCACGATATGCTTAACGACAAAAAGCAGCTAGATACCATAGTCAAAAGCGTCTGCAGTCGTTTGGGAATTCGATATAAAGCTAAATCAGAAGCAATGAAGTGCGCCGAGACGCGACTGCGCGCAAGTGTATTGTGCAACTGGTTGGAAATCGGAAATTAGCCGGCGACAAGGAGCTAGAACGACCTAGTTTGCCTGCTAGTGAACTAGTGTCGTTTCAAAACTATGTCGGATTACGGGGCTGGACCCGGACAGGCCGTCCATACCCGACATTTCACGGAATTCACAAGCCGTCTACCTGCACTGATAATTGTTCTCGGGGGAAGCG
>JAGZQF010000008.1:54772-71298 GCA_018382295.1 Collinsella sp. | reverse complement strand
GGTCGCCGCGGACGGGTTGATATAGGGAGAGGGCCTGACCCCATATCGTTGGGGCCAGGCCCGATTTTGCCTCTTGACAATGTCCTGCTCATATTAAAAAGGGACAGGTTTATTTTGGTCGTTTTTATCTGCGGAAACGCCATATCTCTCCCACCAAAAAGCCCGAGTGTCGCTGGGACACCCGGGCTCGTGGAAAGGGGTTAATCCTTATTCGGACTTAAGCGGAAACTGCGGCGGAAGCAGTGTTGGTCTCGTCCTCGTCGGTCCATGCATGCTTGGGCATGGGACGGAAGATCTGGAAGAGCATCGCAACCAGCAGCACGATGGCCACAATCGTCCAGACACCAAACTGTCCAAGAACAAGCAGGTTGTAGAACTGGTTGATGAACAGGCCGATTACCCAAGCAAAGGCGCACTCGTAGCCGAGGGCAATCGCGGTCCACTTGCCGGAATCCATCTGGTTGCGGATGGTACCCATAGCGGCAAAGCACGGAGCGCACAGCAGGTTGAACGCGCCGAAGGCAACGCAGGCGCCCATGGTGGGGAACATGCCGGCAAACGCGGTCCACAGGCTCGGGTCGGTCTCGCCCGCGTCGGCGACGGACAGCAGCGAGCCGGCGGTGGCGACAACGTTCTCCTTGGCGACGAGGCCAGAGACAGTCAGCGCGGTTGCCTGCCAGGTGCTAAAGCCGAGCGGGGCGAAGATCCAAGCGACCAGGTTGCCCAGCATGGCGAGCACGGAGTAGTCCATGAACTCCTCGGGGATGCCGTCCATCGCAGGCAGGAAGCCAAAGGAGCCGTTGTAGCTACCAAAGTTGGAGAGGAACCACACCACGACGGTAGAGGCGAAGATGATCGTGCCGGCCTTCTTGATAAAGGCCCAGCAGCGCTCCCACACGTGCAGCGCCCAAGAGCGGATCGCCGGGAAGTGGTAAGCGGGGAGCTCCATGACAAACGGGGTCGGGCGGCCGGCGAAGAGCTTGGTCTTCTTGAGCATGAGGCCCGAGGCGATGACGGCAAAGACGCCCAGGAAGTAGAAGAGCGGGCTGATCCACGCGGCAGTGGTGGAAGAATCGCCGATGATGGAACCCATGAGCAGGGCGATGATCGGCAGCTTAGCGCCACAGGGAATGAACGTGGTGGTCATGACCGTCATGCGGCGGTCCTTCTCGTTCTCGATGGTCTTGGTAGCCATGACGCCGGGGACGCCGCAGCCCGAGGACACGAGCATGGGGATGAAGGACTTACCGGACAGGCCAAAGCGGCGGAACACGCGGTCCATGATGAAGGCGACGCGGGCCATATAGCCGCAGTCCTCCAAGAAGGACAGCATGACGAACAGCAGGAACATCTGCGGGACGAAGCCGAAGATGGCGCCCAGGCCGCCGACGATGCCGTCGCAGACCAGCGAATCGACCAGGCCACCGTCCTCGGTGCCGCCCGCCACAAGGGCGTCGTGCACCACGGTGGTGATACCCGGGACATAGGGGCCGTACTGTGCCGGGTCGACCGAGTCGGCATTGTCACCCGCAGCCTCGACGGCCGCGTCGTAGGCGTCGCGACCCTGGCCGAGCACATACCAACCGTCGGTACCGAAGAGCTGGTCGTTGGTGAAGTCGGTCACCGTGCCGCCCAGGGTAGAAACGGCGATGTAGTACACGCAGAACATGATGACCACAAAGATCGGCAGGCCCAGGATACGGTTGGTAACCACGCGGTCGATCTTCTCGGAGGTGCTCATCTTTGCCGGAGCCTTGGTGAGGCACTCGTCAATGATGTGGGCAATCACGCCGTAACGCTCGCCGGTGATGATGGACTCGGCGTCGTCGTCGCAGTCCTGCTCGCACTGGGCGACCAGCTGCTCCACGCGAGCGGCCTTCTCCTTGGTGAGGTTGATGAGCTTGCAGGCGTCCGCGTCGCGCTCGAACAGCTTGACGGCGTAATAGCGGCGCTTGTTGGCGGAAACGCTCGCCGGAAGGTTGTTCTCGATGTGGTCCAGAACGTCCTCGATGGAGGAGTCGAACTTGTGCTCCGGCACCTGGCCCTTGGAAGCAGCGGACTTCTTGACCTGTTCGAACAGCTCCTTAATACCCTTGTTCTTAAGGGCCGAGATCATCATGACCGGGCAGCCGAGCTTCTTGGAGAGCTTGTCCGTGTCGATCTTGTCGCCGTTCTTCTCGACCAGGTCGGCCATGTTGAGGGCAACGACCACGGGCAGGCCGGTCTCGATAACCTGAAGTGCCAGATACAGGTTGCGCTCGAGGTTGGTGGCGTCGACAACCTGGACGACAACATCGGGCTCGCCGCTCATGAGGTAATCGCGCGAGCATTGCTCCTCGGGGCTGTAGGGGGAAAGCGAGTAGATGCCGGGGAGGTCCGTGATGGTAACGTTCTTGTCGCTTAGGAGCTTGGCTTCCTTTTTCTCAACCGTGACGCCGGGCCAGTTGCCAACGTAGCCGTTGGCGCCGGTAATCAGGTTGAAAAGCGTGGTCTTGCCGCAGTTGGGGTTACCCGCCAGCGCGACATGGATCTGAGAATCCGCCATTCAATCCTTCTTCCTTGTGTGCCTGCGCTGCTTTCTCCGCGCAGGCTGGATAATGTGCTTCAAAGATGCTGCATTAAGTTAGAAAAACCTAACTTTATCTGCAGAAATATGCGCCGCGAGTCCTTACTGAACCTCGACGACGGCGGCCTCCTCCTTGCGGATGGAAAGCTCGTAGCCGCGCACGTTGATCTCGACCGGATCACCGAGCGGTGCGACCTTCACGACCTTGAACGAAGTGCCCTTGATGAGCCCCAGGTCCATAAGGTGGCGGCGAAGCGCACCCTCACCGTGAAGCTTGACGATGGTGGAGCTCTCGCCCACCTTAACGTCACCCAACGTCTTCATCCTCTTGTCCCCCTTTCGGTTTTTATCAAATGCTGCGAACTAACCGACGGTCATGATGTGCATGGCGACCTTGGAATCGATACCAAAGCGTGCGCCCAGCACGGTGACGATGATATTGGCGCCACTCGAGCTCACCACGTGGATTTCGTTGCCCTCGACAAAGCCGAGGTCTTTAAGGTGGTGCTTCATGTCCTCATTGCCCTTTACGCGAGACACGCGCACGGTTTCGCCCGCTTTTACCATCGAAAGCGGCATGGCCGGCATCTGCGGTCCGCAAGACATGAGTTGCTCCTAACGTCAGTTCGTCCTCAACATCGACGCGTTAAAAGTTAACCACGTCTATGTTCGCTATAGTAAACTAGCACGTGGTTAACTTTTTGGAAAGGGTCCCTATTCAGATTTCGAAAAAGTTTCCTATACGAAACAAAAGGGCACTGCAAAGACCGTCTCTTTGCAGTGCCTATTGATACCAATTTATGCAACAGAGGGGACTGCCCCTTTGTCACATTGTTGAGGTTAAAGCGAGAGGTTTCTGATCGACGTGACGCAGGAGGCCTCATCCACGCCCGAAACGCGGAACACGACGTCTTCGCCACATTCGCCGCAGAGCGCCATGAGCCCTATAACGTCGCGGCCGGCAATGATGTCATAGAGCAGCGCAACCGGGCGGGCATGTAATCCCAACGGATCTTTAATCGTCTTTGTAAACTCGACCATGTCCCCTCCCGCGGCATCGCACATTCGGCCGGCAAACCCAGCCACGTGGTAGTTATTGTACGTTACCGGCGCAACCTCGGCGCATAAAAAACGAGGGAAGGCACGCGTCCTTCCCTCGTTACGGGCAATATGTAACCGCTCGCCTACATCAGGCGCAGGCTGACGTCCTTGAGCTGGGCGCCACTAACGGCACTCGGAGCACCCGACATAAGGTCGGAGCCGCTGGCCGTCTTGGGGAACGCCATGACGTCGCGGATGGAGTCGGAACCGGTGAGCAGCATGCATACGCGGTCCAGACCCAGAGCGAAACCGCCCATCGGGGGCGCACCAAACTTGAGCGCCTCCATGAGGAAGCCGAACTGAGACTCGGCACGCTCCTCGGTAAAGCCCAGGAGCTTGAGCATGGACATCTGCATCTCGGCGTTGTGGATACGCATACCGCCGCCGCCGGCCTCAAAGCCGTCCATGACAAAGTCGTAGGTGCACGAACCGGCTGCCAACGGGTCGGCCTCGATCTTGGCGATGTCGGTCTCGGTCGGCAGGGTAAAGGGCTGGTGCTCGGCAGCATAGGCCTTGCGATCCTCGTCCCAGTGGAACAGCGGGAAGTTGACGACCCACAGGAAGTCGTGACCCTCGCGCTTGATCTCGAGTGCGTTGGCCATGTGAGAACGCATGCCACCCAGGATCTCGTCAGAGAGCAAGCGCGGGCCGGCGGCGAACATCACAAGATCGCCGGGCTCGACGTCCATGCGCTCGCGCAGAGCCGCCATCTCCTCGTCCGAGAAGAACTTGACGATGGGGCTGTTGATGGAGCCGTCCTCGCGGAAGGCGATCCAGGCCAAGCCCTTGGCGCCAAACGTGGAGGCCACGCCGGCAAGCTTATCGATCTTGGCACGTGCCCAGGCACCGGCGCCCTTGGCGTTGATAGCCTTGACGACAGAGCCTTCCTCGTTTGCGGCAGTCGCAAAGACCTTGAACTTGGAGTTGGCGAAGATGTCGGTCAGATCGACCAAGTGCATGCCATAGCGGGTATCGGGCTTGTCGGAGCCATAGGTGTCCATGGCATCCCAGTAGTTCATGCGACGCAGCGGCGTGGGCATCTCGACACCCATGCGGCCGAAGGCATCGGCAAGAACCTCTTCGAGCGCGCTCATGACATCGTTCTGGTCCACGAAAGACATCTCGATATCGACCTGGGTGAACTCTGGCTGACGGTCGGCACGCAGGTCCTCGTCGCGGAAGCACTTGGCAACCTGGTAGTAGCGCTCGACGCCACCGACCATGAGCAGCTGCTTCAGAAGCTGCGGGGACTGCGGCAGAGCGTAGAAGTTGCCCGGCTGGATGCGGCTGGGGACGATGAAGTCGCGGGCGCCCTCGGGCGTGGACTTGAACAGGGAGGGCGTCTCGACCTCCATGAACTCACGGTTGTGCAGCGCCTCGCGAATGGCAAAGGTAAAGTCGGAGCGCAGCTTGAGGTTTGCCATCATCTCGGGACGACGGAGGTCCAGATAGCGATAGCGCAGACGGGTGTCCTCGCTGGTCTCGATGCCGTCCTCGATCTGGAACGGCGGGGTGACGGACGTGTTGAGCACCTCGGCGTGGTCGGTCAGGACCTCGATCTCGCCGGTCGCGAGCTTGGCGTTGGTGGTCTCCTCGCCACGGGAGCGCACGACGCCGTGGATCTTGATGGGCCACTCGGGACGCATGGTCTCGGCAATCTTAAAGGCGTCGCCGTCGGAGTGCTCGGGGTCGAAGGTGAGCTGCGTGATGCCCTCGCGGTCGCGAAGGTCGCAGAAAATAAGGCCGCCGTGATCGCGGCGACGGCTCACCCAACCGGTGAGGGTGACCTCTTCGCCCACGTTCTCGCGGCGAAGCTCGCCGCAGGTACGGGTGTGCATGGAATGCTCGTCGATGGGACGGGTCTGGCTCATACCAGTGATCCTCCTTTATGGATCTGTGCCGCCCCGTGTCGTTCCGGGCGGCGTCGTACAGATTTGCCCAGCCTGCGTAAACCGCGCAGCCAGACATGGCGTTCTATCTTATCGCACCTGTGTCGATGTGCCGCGGAAAAGTAGCTCCTGCCCAAAGACTTGACGGAGACGAAACAATTGATGCGTCGCAGTGTCTGCCGACGCGCGCCACGTGCGACAATGTGCCCCAATACAACTGCACTCGGAAAGGCCCGCCATGACTGCACGCCTCATCGTTATGGATATCGACTCCACGCTCATCAACCAGGAGATCATCGACCTGTTGGGCGAGGAGGCCGGCGTAGGCGAGCAAGTGGCGAAGATCACTGAGCGCGCCATGCGCGGCGAACTGGACTTTAAGCAGGCGCTCGAGGAGCGCGTTGGGCTGCTTGCCGGCTTGGACGAGAGTGTGTTCGAGCGCACCTTTGAGCGCGTGACGTTTACCCCCGGCGCGTTGGAGCTTGTGCGCTCGGCACACAGCAAGGGCTGGAAGGTCGGCGTGGTGAGCGGCGGCTTCCACGAGGTCGCCGATAAGATCGTGGCCGCTGCGGGCATCGATTTTTGCCTGGCCAACCGCCTGGAAGTCGTGGACGGCAAGCTCACGGGTAAGCTGGCGGCCGACATTGTGACCAAGAAGTCCAAACTCATCCAGATGCTGGATTGGGCAGTCGAGTGCGGTGTCGACATGGCCCATACCGTCGCGATCGGCGACGGCGCCAACGACATCCCCATGATTCAGGCCGCGGGCACGGGCATCGCGTTTTGTGCCAAGCCCAAGACGCGCGAAGCCGCCCCGTTTGCCATCGATGAGCGCAACCTGATGCTCGCCATGGACATCATCCTGCGTGACTAGCCGATCCGTTTAACAATTGAATCAGTCTGTCCTATAGTTTCCGAACAATTTTGTCTTAGTGTTCGGAAACTTGCCCTTGAGTGCTAGACTTTGCACCGTCGAAGGGAACATATATGGATAAGCGAGATCTTGAGCAATTGCTGAGCGATGTTGCCGACGGAGCAGTCGCCCCGGCAGTCGCCCTCACGCGCATCCAGACGGCGCCGACCGCCGATCTGGGTTTTGCACAGCTCGATCTTTCACGCGGGGTACGCCAGGGAGCCGGCGAGGTTGTCTACGGCGCCGGTAAAACCGCCGAGCAAATTGCCGCCATTATCGAAGCGCTGCGCGATGCCGGCCAGGAGCGCATCCTGGTCACGCGCCTGGATGCCGAAAAGGCAGCCCGTACCTCGGAGCTCCTCGACAACGGCATCGACCTGGGATATGTCCCGGACGCACAGCTCGCCCTCGTGGGCGGCAAGCCCTCCCCTACCGGCAACGGACGCATCGTCGTCGCCTGCGCCGGCACGAGCGACCTGCCCGTCGCCGAGGAAGCCGCGTTGACGGCCGAATTCTATGGCAACGAGGTCGACCGCCTCTACGACGTGGGTGTCGCCGGCCTGCACCGCCTGCTCGCGCATGCCGAGGAACTTGCTCAGGCACAGGTGGTCATCGCCATCGCCGGCATGGAGGGCGCACTGGCGAGCGTTGTCGGCGGCCTGGTAAGCTGTCCGGTCATCGCCGTTCCCACCAGTGTGGGCTACGGCGCAAGTTTTGGTGGCGTAGCCGCGCTACTCGCCATGCTCAACTCCTGCGCCAGCGGCGTATCGGTCGTCAATATCGATAACGGCTTTGGCGCCGCCTACCAGGCAAGTCTTATCAATCATCTGAGCGCCGGCACACCCCGCACCCGTTAAGGAGCATTTCATGTCCAATCATCAACATACGCTTATCATCGACGGCACCTCGGGCATCAGCGGCGACATGACTGTCGCGGCCCTGCTCGACCTGGGCGCCAGCGAGGAGCACCTGCGCGAGCAGCTCGCCACGCTTCCGGTCGGCGGCTTTGAGATTGCCGTTACACGCGCAAACAAGCATGGCATCGACGCCTGCGACTTTGACGTTCAGCTGGCAGAGGAGCTCGAGAACCACGACCACGACATGGCCTGGCTCTACGGCAACGAAGCAGCTGCCGAGCACACACATGAACACGAGCACCACCATCATGGCCATGGCGAGCACGAGCACTGCCATGAGCATGATCATGAGACCCACGGCCATGGCCACGAGGGCCATCATCACGCCCACCACCATCACCATCGTTCTTTGGCGGACGTCACCGCCATCATCGACGGCTCGCAGCTAAGCGATGGCGCCAAGCGTCGTGCGCTCGACATCTTTACCGCGCTCGCCGCCGCCGAGGCCAAGGCCCACGGCAAAACGCCCGAGACCGTCATGTTCCACGAGGTAGGCGCCGTCGATTCCATCGTCGACGTCTGCTCTGTTGCCATCTGCCTCGACGACCTGGGTATTGAGGACATCGTGGTCGAGTCGCTCTCCGAGGGCCACGGAACCATCCGTTGTGCTCACGGCATCATGCCTATTCCCGTCCCCGCTGTCGTCAACCTGTGCCAGGCGGGCAATATCGCCCTCACGCCTGCACCGGTCGCCGGCGAGCTTGTGACGCCCACGGGCGCCGCCATCGTCACCGCGCTGCGCACGTCCGACCAACTGCCCTCACGCTACCGCATCGAAGCCGTCGGCTACGGCGCCGGTAAGCGCCCCTACGAGGGTTGCTCCGGTACGCTCCGCTGCCTGCTCGTTCACGCGGACGCATAGCCATGGATGCCCGCAAAGAAAAAAGCCGCGCCGCCATCGTCGCGGCATTCTCTGAGCTCCTGCGCGAGGAAGACTACAGCAAGATCACCGTCGGAGACATCATCGCGCGCGCTCACGTAGGCCGCGCGACATTCTATGGCCTCTTTAAGAGCAAAGATGACCTACTCGCCGCGCTCGTGAGCGATATCTGCACCCACGCCCTCGACGATGACGGTGCGCCGCTCGACGACCCACTCGTGCAAGTCGAGCATATCCTCAACAACCTCTGGGAACGCCGTCAGGGCGTTCGAGCCCTCGTAGCCGGCGCCGGCTCCCGCGTCTTCGCCGACTGTCTCCGCAAGACCATCATGTCGCGCGCAGCCGAAACCGTGCCCGTCGACCCCTCAGGCCCCGCCGGCACCATGGACCGCAGCTTCTTACTACACCACATAGCCTCAAGCTTCGTAGCCACCGTCCAATGGTGGGCCTGGCACAACTTCCAAGCAGACAAAGCCGACGTAGCCAAAGACTACCTCTCAGCCATAAAACCCCTCTTCGGCTAAGTAAGAAGCTCACCCCAAAGCATCGCCCCAACCCAGGGCGCCACGCATCCCAAAGTATCACTCGCGCTTCAATGCCCCCCAACAGCAACAAGCCCCTCCCATCCAAATTCAGATATATGTTGGGTTGCTTATACGAACGCAACAAAGACCCCGCAGCTGGCCGCATGGGGTAACTTCCCAGCGCATTCCGCAGGACGCAAAAAGGCTCGCCGCACAAAGTGCGCAGCGAGCCTTTTTGCATGTCCGAGGACGCGCTGGGAAGTTACCCCATGCGGCCAGCGGACAACTATGTAGCCTCAGACTAGAACATGCCCAAGAAACCGTGCACAAACAGCGCGGCCAGAGCGGCACCGACAAACGGAGCGATGCCAGGAACAAGCAGACCGTACTTCCAGTTGTTGTCAGCCTTGTTCTTGATCGGCAGCACCTGATAGGCCATGCGAGGACCAAGGTCACGAGCCTGGTTCATGGCGAAGCCGGTGATGCCGCCCATGCCCATGCCAACGGCCCAAACGATCAGACCGACGCAGATGGCGAGCATCAAAACGTTCTCGCCGGCGCGGCTAGCGGCAGCAAGGATGGCGCTGATGAACACAAAGGTGCAGATGGCCTCGCAGAAGAAGTTGCGAGCATAGTTCGTGCCCTCGGTAGTAGGGTTGGTCGAGAAGATGTTGCGCTGGGCAATAGGGTCGACGACGCCCTCGGAAGCCTTGAACTCATCGGCATACATAAGCCAAGCGATTACGGCGCCCACAAAGCCGCCGAGCATATCGGCAATCATGAAGGGGATGCAGCTGCTCCACGGCACCAGGCCTACGATGCACTGGGCAAGCACCATGGCGGGGTTCATGCACACGGCGCCGCCAAAGACAAACAGGCAGACCGAGATGCCAAAAGACCAAGTGGTGATGGCAAACATGTGGCCGGAGCCCTGATACTTGGTGCCCTTGAGCACGGTATCGCAGTGCACGCCCACACCAAAGATAATCATGAGGGCCGTTGCGCCGAATTCGCAGAGGAGTTTGGTAAGCATAAAACCTTATCTTTCTTGTCGGTTACAAACGATTCGTTTAGGCCGCACACTAGTGCTGCGCGACGACAACGCCCAGGCCATCGGGAATGACGGCCACCTTGGCATCGGCACCCTTCATCTCAAAGGCGAGCTTGAGCGCCTCCTCGAGGGTGTTGACCGGCGTCATGTGCATATCCTTGATCATCTGGTGATCGCACAGGTCGGTGACCATGATCACAGGATGATGTGCCAGGATGCGGGCGAAAATCTGGCTCGTCCACTGATCGGGCAGGGTCTCGTCCTTGGGACGATCGATGCAGGCGCGCTCAAACTCCGCCGGATCGTTGTCGGCGATGTTGTGATAGAAGCCCTCGCCACCGTGGCCGTCGGCACAACCGGCGACATCGATGATCACACCGCCCTCGGGAAGCGTGGCCTCGGCAGAGCACATGCCCTTCACGGCCTGGTAGATGTTCTGGTCGAGCGGGTAGCCGCCGTTGGTGGTGATGGCAATCTCGCACTCGACGGGCTCAACGCCGGCAAGGCTCTTCACGAACTCGCAGCCAGCCTCGTGCGCCTTATGGATGTCGCCGGCAAAGGAGCCAATGACCTCGTGCTTACCGTTGAGCACCACGTTGAGCACAAAGGCAAGGTGAGCCATCTCGGCAGCGGCAAACATGTCCTCGCTCACGTGGTTGTGGCACAGGTTGCCGGCACGCGAGTGGGAATCATTCACAAACTGACCGTTGTGGTTGTACATGATGGTCTTGTAGCTGGCGATGCCAGGCAGGACGGACTTGCGGCTACCAGAGAAACCGGCAAAGAAGTGCGGTTCAATAAAGCCCTCGGCAAGCAGCAGATCGCAATCGGCAGCAATCTTGTTGATGATGCACTCGCCGCCAGAAGGCAGGGTGCCGATCTTCTTCATCATGCTGTCGTCAGTCGCGACGTGCATAACGATTTCCTCGTTGGCAACGATCTCCTCGCCGTACTTGTTGACGAGCTCCTCGTGCGTCGACGGACGATGCATACCCGTAGCAACCAGAATACGCACGCGAGCCTCGGGCGCAGCGGAGTGGATGTGATGCAGCAGAATAGGCATCGTCACACGCGAGGGGACGGGACGCGTATGATCGGAGCTAATAATGACGATATCCTTCTTGCCAGCACAAAGCTCCTCGAGCGAAGGCGAGCCATAAGGGTTGGCAAGCGACTCCTCCACCAGCTCTTCCTGCGATTTTGTAGTCTTAAACTCGTTCTGATGACCTTCCATCACACCCGCGAAGTTCTTATCCTCGAGCTCCAGATGCAACGTCTTGTGGTCAAACGGCAGTTCACATTCAAACAATGACGAGCGCCCTCTTCCTTTAAACTGACACACTAGATAAACCGTTGGAAGGATACGCCGCTCACCGAAAAACACCACCGTCCACCGACTCGTTAACACAACGTTCATATTTGACCCACAACAAAACGACCGCGATCCCAAACGGAGCCGCGGCCGCCCGTAAAAGACACAATAGAAAGGATGACTTACACAGCGCCGAGGCAAACATCTACCCCGAGACGTACGCACGTAAAGCATTTTGCATAAATGCGTTAACAATTGCATAAAATGGCGCATGGATTTCTAGCCGTAACAGGGTAGTACCCTCCGGAGCGTGCATTTTTGCGAGTATTCAGCATCGCGGGATTAGATTTTGGTGTCAAAAGTCTTTCAAAAAGTAGATAGTCCTCATGACTCGACCCATCTGGATAGCATGCGGCGAGAAACCAGCCATATATGAATATCACCAAAGCCCAATCGTCGTGCAAAAGCATCAACAGGGGCTGCGAACGTCACCCACAGCCTTATGCACCAATCTTTGGCTGCTGAAAACTCCGTTTTTTGCACGTCGCCCCAAGCACCACCCTCACCCAGCGGCTGATCCGCCAAAGGTCGGACATCGCAGGGCCCGCCATTAGTTTACTTTTAGGCACACTCCGCAGGACGCAAGAAGCCCTCGCCGCACTCCACATTAAGCGCGAAGCGCGCCATTCTTCTCCTCAGCTTTAATCCCCGAAGAACGAGGACGAAGGGACCCGACGGGTTTCCCTCTGAATGCATTCCGCAGCACGAAGCCCCCTTATCCGCAGCTCCAAAGGAGCAGGATAAGGGGGCTTCAAGTGCGAGGACGCATTCAGAGGGAAACCCGTCGGGTCCCGGTGAGAGCCACAGGGCTATCGATTACCCCGTGTTCTGCAAACCTGCCGAGACGCCGGTCACAGTCGAAAGAATCAGGCTCATGTACTCGGACTTCTTCTCCTCGGCCATCTCGTCCTGGTTCATACGCACCTCGCGAAGGGCGCGGACCTGGGCGATGGACAGGGCGTCGACGTAGGGGTTGCGCACGCGGACGGCGCAACCGAGCACGCGGCGGCGCTGCAGCGGCCACTCGTCACCGACGATGGCAAGGACCCACTTACGCGTGAGCTGCATCTCGGTAAAGACCTTCTCGGACAGATCCTGGCGATCGCCCAGGTGCAGATACATCTTGGCGATGCGCTGGTCAGTCTTGGCGATCGACATCTCGATGTTGTCGATAAAGGTGCGGAAGAACGGCCACTCCTGGTAGGCAGCCTTAAGCTGGTCAAGATCGCCCAACTGCTCGCAGGCGGTGCCCAGGCCGTACCAAGCGGCCAGATTGATGCGCGCCTGGCTCCAGCTGAAGATCCACGGAATGGTACGCAGGTCGTCGAGCGACTTGGCACCCAAGCCGCGCTTGGCGGGACGCGAGCCGATCGGCAGCAGACCGACCTCGGTCAGCGGCGTCACGGTCGAGAACCACGGTGTAAAGTCCTCGGTGTTCAGCAGGTCCAGATAGCGCTCGTGGCTTGCGGCGTTGAGCTTCTCGGCCATATCCCAGAACTTCTGCGTGGTCTCGGTGTTGGTCTTCTCGACGCTCGGGGCCGACTGCAAAAGCGTTGCGGCGGCAACGGACTCAACATGGCGCTGAGCCAGCGTGCGGTTGCCGTAACGGGCAAAGATGACCTCGCCCTGCTCGGTGAGCTTAAAGAAGCAGTTGACCGAACCCTTGGGCTGCGCCAGCACGGCCTTGTTGGCCGGGCCGCCGCCACGGCCCACGGCACCGCCGCGGCCGTGCATGAGCACCAGGTCGATATCGTTTTTCTCTGCCCACTTGGCAATACGCTCCTGCGCGGAGTGCAGCGCGAGCATGGCCGTGGTAGGACCGGCATCCTTGGAGGAGTCGGAGTAGCCCAGCATGACCTCCATGCGGCGGTTGGTCTGAGCAAGGCGCTTTTGCACCACGGGCAGCGTAAGCATCTGGTCGAGCACGTCGACGCAGCCCTCGAGGTCCTCGAGCTGCTCGAACAGCGGGATCACGTCGAGCTCGGGGACATCCTCCTCGTGCGCAAAGGACAGGTGGGCAAGCTCAAAGACGTCGGCCACATGCTGGGCGCTCTTGGTGAACGAGATGATGTAGCGGTGAGCCATCTTCTTGCCGTAGCGCTTTTGGATGGAGCCGATAGCGCGGAAGGTATCGATGACCTCGCGCGTCATGGGCTGCAGGTCGCCATGGATACCGTTCTCGTGGATATCCTTGAGGGCGCGGGCGTGCACCACGGAGTGCTGACGGAACTCCATCTCGACCATGTGGAAGCCGAAGGACTCGACCTGCCAGATGATGGTTTGGACCGGGCCGTAGGCAGCACGGACGGCACCGCAGGCGGCCAGCGAACGCTGGACGACGCGCAGGTCCTCCAGGAACTCATCGGCGCTGTGGTACATGGTGTCGGTGATACGACGGACGGTGGCGTTCAGGCGGTCGGCCATGACGAGCATGACGGCGCGATGCGGCTCGTGCTCGGAGATCAGCTCGGCGCGGGCCGTGTAACGAGGGCTCATCTCGACCTGATGGTTCCACAGGTTAATGAGCTCGGCAGACGGCTTGCTGTAGGTGGCCTCGAGCGTGAGGTTGCGGCCGATGCGGCGGCACTTGTCCTCGAGCTTGAGCACCATGTGCGTAAAGTACTTGGCGGCGACCTCACGGCTCACCTTGGCGGTGACGTTGGGGTTACCGTCGCGGTCGGAACCGATCCAGCTGCCGGGATGGAAGAACGCCGGGCACAGCGGCGGCACAGTACCGGCCTTGTCGCCCAGCACCCAATCGTCAAAACGACGATAGATAACGGGGATAACGTCGAACAGCGTGTTATCGAAGATGTCGATGATGGTATCGGCTTCCTCGACCGGCGTGGGCTTCTTGAGCGCGATGGGGCTCGTACGCACCAGGGCGTCGATCTCCTGCAGCATATGGCGCTCGTTCTCCACCAGGTCGGAGCCGCCCAGACGCGGACGCTCCTCCAGCAGGTTGGAGATACGGCGAATCTTGCCCTCGACGGCCTTACGACGGGCCTCGGTGGGATGCGCGGTAAAGACGGGATGGAACTCGAGCTTGCCGAGCAACTCGTTGGCGCCCTCGACGCCCAGCTCATTCACCAGCTGGTGATAGGCGACGGTGAGCTCGTTGGCGGGATCGACCTCGGTATCGGTCGACGCACCGGCCTCGCGCTCGCGCAGCTGCGCCACGCGGTAGTTCTCCTCCGACAGATTTGCCAGATGGAAGAAGCTCGTAAAGGCGCGAACGATGACCTGCTGCTTATCAAGCGGCAGGCTGTCAATCAAATCGACGACTTCGCGAAACGCCACGGCGGTGGGCTCGTCGGCAGTGGGCACGCCCTGTTCGTCAACGGACTCGTCGGCAGCGCGGCTACCGGGGTTGCCAGCATTGGCCACAATCTCGGCTGTCAAAATCTTGTCGAACAGGTCCGCGATCTCGGGATCATACTCGCTAAGCACACGACGTTCCAGGCGCAGGAACAGCGCCAGATTATCGCGCAGCTCCTCGGGGATCTCGATCTCGGCGAGACGCTCCCTGGACTCGGCATTCGAGCCGATTCGGTTAACGAGGCGGTTGACCACGGCAGCGACGCGCGCCGCGGCTTCGGGTACAGACTGGTTGCTTAGGTTCTCAGCCACGTTTCCTCCCATTCCTCCTTCTATGCACGTAACATGCGGTATTCATTATAGGCGCTTGAGAAATACTTTCGACACTGATTGCGCTTTACCACACAAAAGTATTTTCTGCATTGCAAGGGTTTTTGCCCCAAATGGTCGTATTTCTCGGTGGGCGGCATATGCAAACGAGGGCATTCCGCATAAATGCGAAACACCCCCGTAACAATAGCTCGTCGCGAGCGGGACATGTTAGCGGGTCCGCAGCTCAAAAATCATGCGCTACAGACGTTCGCGAACCGCCTCGACGACGTTGGCCAGATCGACGAGAACCTCGTCATGGCTCTGCATGTCGCGCACCTTGACCTTGCCGGCGGCAAGCTCGTCGCCGCCCAGGACCAGGATGAGCTTGGCGCCTACCTTATCGGCCTGCTTAAACTGGGCCTTGAGCGAACGGCCCTGATAGTCGGCCTCGGTCACAATCCCTGCGGCGCGAAGCTGCTGCGTAATGGCAAAGACGTTCTGACGCAGCTCCTTGCCGGCATTGGCGACGTAGACGCACGGGACCTCCTCGGCACCCAGGTCGCTGCCAAAGGCCTGCAGGGCCAGCAGGGCGCGCTCAAAACCGACGGCGAAGCCGACGCCTGCCGTGGGCTTGCCGCCCTCGAGCTCGACGAGGCCATCGTAGCGACCGCCACCACCGATGGAGCCGACACCGGCGCCGGGAGCCTCGACCTCAAAGACGGTACGGGTGTAGTAGTCCAGGCCGCGCACTAAGGTGGGATCCTCGACATACTCGATACCCGCCGCATCCAAATAGCGCTTGACCTGCTCGTAGTGCTCGCGGCACTCGTCGCACAGGTTGTCGCCCATCAGCGGGGCGTCGGCCATGATCTCACGGCAATGGTCGTTCTTGCAGTCGAAGGCGCGCAGCGGGTTGAGCTCGGCGCGCTCGCGGCACTCATCGCACATCTCGTCGGCGTGATCGAGGATAAACTGCTTGACCTGCTCGCGGTAAGCCGGACGGCACTGAGCGTCGCCCATCGAGTTAATGAGCAGACGAAGCTTGGAAAGATCGAAGCCCAGGCGCTTGTAAAACTCCATGAGCATGATGATGCACTCGGCGTCTGCCGCCGGATCGGGAGCGCCGAGCCACTCGATGCCCACCTGGTGGAACTGGCGCAGGCGGCCCTTCTGGGGACGCTCGCCGCGGAACATGGCCTCGGCGTAGTACGCCTTAAACGGCGTGGAGCCCTGGGGCACCAGATTGTTCTCGACGACGGCGCGCACCACGCCGGCCGTGCCCTCGGGGCGAAGCGCCAGGCGCTGCTTGGGCTTGAGTTTGGTGTCGGTGCCCTCGGTAAAGACGCGCTCCAGGTTGGCACCGCTGAACACGCGGAACATTTCCTTGCGCACGACGTCGGTCGACTGGCCGATACCGTGGACAAACACGTCCACCTGCTCGATCGCGGGCGTCTCGATGGGTTTAAAACCAAACGGCTCGAACACGCCGGCCGCAATCTGCTGCATCTTTTGCCAGGCGCGCATCTCGGCGCCGATAAGGTCGCGGGTTCCCTCCGCCTTCTGTGCCTGCATGGGCAAACACCTTTCTTTTGTATCGCGTCATAGGTAACGGTCATTATACGGCACAAATACAAACAGCGGCGGCGCGTCTGACCGAACGAGGGTATGGGGACTCGTTCGGCC
>JAGZQF010000008.1:0-54699 GCA_018382295.1 Collinsella sp. | reverse complement strand
GGGGACTCGTTCGGCCAGACGCGCCGCCGCTGTTTGTGATCCCTTTTCCTCCGTCCCCTTCGGATCACGTGATCCCTTGGGGACGGAGGAATAGGGATCATTTCGTAGGCCCGTGGCCGCCTTGGAAACCGAATGATGGTACGAGCATCCATTCGGCTTCCAAGGCGGCCACGGACAGAACGGGACGAACAGAAAAGAGCGACGAACGCCTACTCCCCCGCCACGCTCGCGCGCAGCTTGGCGGCGATGGGCTCGGATACCAGCAGGAACACGAGCATGACCACGGAGCACGCCAAGCACACGATCCAGGTGCTCGCAAAGGAGCCCGTGGCGTCGAACAGCACGCCCGAGACAATGGCGCCCACGGTGCCGCCGACCATCTCGAGCGAGGTGATGGTGCCCGTGACCTTGCCGAGGTCGGCCATGCCAAACTGCTTGGACGCGGCGATGGTAGGCGTGATGGTGCCCATACACGTTCCGATACCAAAGCTCACAGCGGCGACAATAGGACCGAGGTCCGTCGTCGGGAAGCACAGCGCCACGCAGGCGATAATGCACGCAACGGAGCCAAGGATATTGCCAAAGCGCAGGCCAAAGCGGTCATAAATCGCACCGAGCGAAATCTTGGCGATAACGACGGTGACCATATAGGCCGAAAGCACAGTGCCCGCCCACATGGGATCATGACCGCCCGTGACGATCTTGGCGCCGTTGACGGTAACGCTCGTCATGTTGGTGACTTGGTTGGGCAAGATGGCGCCGTTAACGAGACCCATAAAGAGGAAGGCGACGACAAGCAGCCAAAACGCCGGGCTCTTCTTGATGCGAGACCAGCCGACGCTAACCTCGGGCGCCGTGTGCTCGTCCTTGTCGCCAGCCGTCGAGACGGACGGATCGCCCGGGTTCTCGCCGAGCGGCTTAAGGCCGATCTCGGAAGGCTTAGTGCGGAAGGAGTAGGCCGTGATGGGCAGTGCCGCCACCATGCAGACGGCAGCGAGTACCAGGAACGCAGAGCGCCAGCCCACACTCACGATAAGCGAGCTCACGATGGGAGACAGAATAGCGCCGCCAAAGCCCGAGCCCGAAAGTGCGATGGAGATGGCAAGGCCTCGCTTGGCGGTAAACCAGTTGGCGGTCACTAGGCTGATGAGCAGGCGGGTCGAGGCCACAGCGAAGCAGCCCGAAACGGCAAAGAGCACGTAGACCTGCCACAGCTCACCGACAAAGCTCATGCTGGCAAGAACGGCAGAGGTAGCGATAACGGTTAGGGAACCCAAAACGCGACCGCTTACTTTATCGGCAACATGGCCAATGACAAGCGATCCGATAACGCTCACCACGGTAGAGATCGCATTGGAGATGTTGTACTGCGCAAGAGATATTCCCAAGTCGCTGACGATGAGCGGCTGGAACAGGCTCATGCAGTTGACGAAAATCGTGTAGCACGTGGCCATGATGACAAAGCCGGAGGCCACGACGAGCCAACCGGGGAAGAATTTATGCTGCCGGGACATACTGCTCCTTTTAAACAAACGAATAGCCTGCGCCGGGCGCCGGTAGTGCCCAAGATTGCCTTGAAAGACAAGGGCATAGGCCTTATGGCCATGCCCGCAGGCTTGAAAGGCAAGGTTGGGTGCTACCGGTGGTCGGCGATATAGCCCAAAGCGACCGCCGTGTAAGCCGCAGCACCGAGCGGCAGCTCGGCATCGTTAAAACGTGCCTTGGGATGGTGCTGGGCAAAATGCTCGTCCGTGTCGGTTACGGCCGCGCCCACGGTAAAGTACGCACTCGGAATCTCGCTCGAGATAAGCGCGAAGTCCTCACTCGCCATGGCATGGAAAAGCGGCAAGAAAGCCGCCTTGGGCAGCACTGCGCCCACGTAGCCAAGCGACGCCTGAGTCATATCGCTGTCGAGTACAAGCGGCGGAACATCCGAAAGCGTCTCGATGGTCGCCGGCGTACGATATGTTGTGGCAACGCCGTTAACGACCTCCGCGATGCGGGTCTTGAGGTGCTCCATGAGCTCGACGTCGAAGCCGCGCAGCGTGCCTTCGAGCACGCAGGTATCCGGGATGACGTTGGCCGCTTGGCCACCGGCAAACTTACCCACGGTCAGTGCGACCTCCTTGGCGGCCGGCACCTCGCGAGCGATGAGCTCCTGAAGCGCCAGGTGCACATGGACGCCGGTCGTGATGGGGTCGATGCAGATCTCGGGGCTCGAGCCATGGCCGCCCTTGCCCTGCAGCGTGATGCGGAAACCATACACGCCCGAAAGCGCCGGGCTCCCATAGAGCACCAGGCCGAGCGGCGATTGGCTGTTAACGTGCATGGCAAAGGCCGCCTGAGGGCGCGGGTTCTGCAGCAGACCGTCGGCGATGGCGGCGCGGGCACCCTCAAAGGTTTCCTCGCCCGGCTGGAACAGCAACTTAACCGTAGCGTTGGCATCAACAAGCTCTGCCTCGCGCGCTTTGAGCATACGAGCCGCACCAAGCAGCGCCGTCGCGTGCATATCGTGACCGCAAGCGTGCATGCAGCCGTTGGTGGATGCAAAGGGCTCGCCGGATTCCTCGGCAACGGGCAGGGCGTCCATGTCGCCACGAAGCATGATGACCGTACCGGCCTGCTCATTCGTGCAGATGCCATTGCCTTGGGCCGCGGCGGCACCGGCGCCGACAAGGCCCACAACGCAGGAACCATCGACGAGCGTAGCAAATGGGATGTCCATCTCGGTCAGGCGCGCTTGGATATACGTAGAGGTCTGCGGGAGGCTATTACCCAGCTCGGGCATCTGATGTAAATCGTGTCGCCACGCAGCGAGCTCATCTGCAAAAGCCTGAGCTTCTGCAACAAGACCGTCACCGATAGCGGTCTGCGCCGCCGCGGTGGCCTTGGGCGCTGATTGCGGTTGAAGATCGGACAGTGCTGGTGCCATAGATGCCCTCCAGTAACGTTTTTGCAGCAAGCACTTTGATAGCGTAAAGTGCAAGGTACTACTTTAAGGGCGACGCATAAAAAATGCCGCCCCGGGAGGCGGCGCAACAAATTGTTTACAATTGCGGACGCGGCTTTCGACGCAAAAAATCGAAATGCGTCTCGCTCAAGATAATCGAAAGAAAGATGAGCGCGAAGCCGGCGAGCAGGCGCGAGGTGAGCGCCTCCCCCATCAGCAGCACCGAGAACAGCACACCCGAAGGCGACTCCATCGAAAGGAGCAGCGAGCCCGTTGAGGCCGGGACATGCGCCAGGCCGACGTTTTGGATGAGCAGAGCCACACACGTACAGCCCACCGATAGAAACGCCATCACACCGATAAAGCTCGGCGTCCACACGGACAGAGGCGCCTGGGTCTCGAATAGCAGCGACGTTGCCAAGCTCAAGACGCCATTGCCCACAAACATCCAAAATGTGATGACGTTGATGTCCATCTTGCGACCGTATTTGGCCGTCACCGCCATCTGGATGGCAAAGAAGACCGCACCGCCCAGTGTGATGACATCGCCGACATTGAACTCGACGCTATCGAGCGCCACCAGACCAATGCCCGCCAGGCACAGCAACGCGGCGCCCAAGTTGTAACGGGTAAGCTTTTCGCCGCTTAGGACGTAGCTCGCAAACGGCACGAGGATGCAATAGGTACCCGTCAAAAATGCACTCTTGCCCGCCGTGGTCTGTGCCAGGCCAATCGTCTGCAAACCGTACGCGCCCCACATAAGTGCGCCCATACCAAGTCCGACGATAAGGTTGCGGGCATTAAAGTGCGCGATGATGCGTTTGTGGAAGATGGCAAACATAACCAGCGAAGCCGGAAGAAAACGAATATAGAGCAGTTCGAACACCGGAATGGTGTCGAGCGCATCTTTCATGGTGGTAAAGGAATAGCCCCAGATGACCGCCACCGATAGCAGCAAGACCTTCCAGAAGAACGGGGAACGCGCGCCGGCGCCGCGGGAGGTGCCGCCGGCGCCCAGGTCCTCCCGTGCGACAGGGCTATCGGGCATGTTTTCGATTTCGTTGGCAGCGTATTGGGCCATGGAACATCCTCACACTCAATCTTGGCGTGGTGTCCGCACGCGTATGGCTGCGTGCCGCCTCATGGTCAAATAAAAACAGGGCGTACCGGACCCCCGGTACGCCCCGCTACTGTAGCAACAACCAGCGTTGCATCGCAATCCAGCCCACTAAAGCGTTTTGTTCCGCCGTTCTACCGAACGGCGGACCGGCCGTCGCTGCGCGAGCCGCATTCACGCCAATCTGACGTTCAATTTCAAGGGCGCGACCAGAAGGTCAGCGCCCTTTCATTTCACGTCACCTTGGCGCAAATGCGGCTCGCTCGCTGGCATTAGTGCTACATCAGCGTTAACGTTGCCGCACTAAATTAGCTTTGTCGACTCCAGCTTTTCGATGATCCAGTCGTTGGCTTTGACGACCGGGCGGCGGAAGACGACGCCCAGGGCCAGAGACGGAATCAGATAGCTCGCCAGAATGCCCAGTTCAATCCAGTACTCCATATGGTAGGCGCCAGCCATGGCGGCATGCATAGCGTTGATGCCATGGGTAAACGGCAGGAACGGATATATCGCCTGGAACACGGGGCCGGTCATCTCGATGGGGAACGTGCCGCCCGAACCGCCGACCTGCATGACCAACAGCACGACAGCGAGCGCCTTGCCGATATCGCCAAACGAAACCGTAAGCGTGTAGACGATATTGGAGAACACGAGACTCGCGACCCAGCCCGCCAGCACAAACTGCAGCGGGTTGTCGCACTGAATGCCAAAGAACAGGATGTCGCCCGCGCACACGAGCGTTGCCTGCAGCAGGGCCAAACCGCCAAAGAACAGGTAGCGACCCAGGTAGATCTCGTGCAGGCGCACGGGGATGAGCTCGTTGATAAGCTCATCGTCAACCGAGACCTTCATCATGGCCGCCAGTACAATCGAGCCGACCCAGAGCGACAGAATCGTGTAGAACGGCGCCATGGCTGAACCGTAGTTGCGGATCGGATAGACCGGCTTGCGGTCGAGTGCGACGGGACCGGAAAGCGACACGGCAAGGCCCTCGGGGTCGTTGCCAATCATCGTCTTGATCGTGGCAAGGTCGTCCGACATCAGGGCGCCATCGAGCTCGTCCTTAAACGCGCTGATCTTGTCCGACGCCTCGCCCAGCTGATCGGAAGCCTTGTTGACCAGCTTTGCAGCCTTGGAGAGGCCCTTTGCCAGCGAACCGGATGCGTCGGTCAGGCCGTCTACGGCGCTATCCAGATCGCCCGAGATGCCATCGAGCGAGTCCAGGATGCCCGAAACCGTCTTCTTGAGCTCCTTGGCCTTAACCAAGAACGTGGAATCGTAGTCGGACTTGGCGCCCGAAATGCCCGCCTTGGCATCGGCGATGGCCTGATCGACCTCGGCACGCGTGCTGTTGACCTCTGCCATGCTGTCAGAAAGGGACTTAGCAGTTGCCGTCAAGTCCTTGGCGTTGTTGCGATACTCCACCGCGATCCTGCCCAGCGATGTTGCCACAGATTTAAGGCTCTCCTGGAGCTTTTCGTCACTGACCTGCTCGGCAAAGCCGCGGAGCTGGTCGGCCGTGGCGTCGATATCGTCGGCACGTGTATTGAGCGCCGCCGCGGCATCGTTGAGCTGAGACACCGTAAGGTCGACATGCTGATTCGCGGCATCGAATGCCTTCGCAAGCTCGGCGGACACGTTGTCGAACGAGCCCGCGCTTCCGTCAATCGCGGCGTTGATGGCGTCGTTGGCGGCCTTCAGCGCTTCTTTGGAATCGCTCATGCCGCTCTTGGCATGCTCCATCAACTGCTTGGTCGACTCATCGACCGTACCCGTCTGCTGGAGCATACCGCTCGCCGACGTCAACGAATCGGACGTAGAGCTCAAAATGCCCGCCAGCGACGAAGCATTAGCCTGAACGTCTTGCAGGTCCCCAATCGAATCGCCGAGCGTCGAGGACAGGTTGGCGATAAAGTTGCTGACCTGGTCGGTGCTCATGTAATCGAGCAGGCTGGACACCGTCTTAAGACCGATGCTCGTAATGGTCTCGGTAAAAGATTCGTTAACCTGGTTCTGAACGGCGCTCGAACCCTTCTCGGTCACGATCTGCGCAATGGCGTTGGCCTTCTGATTCTCGTAGAACTCGATATCGGCATGCTTCACGTCGGTCGAGAAAAGCGTCATCATGTCAGCGCTAAACGTTTTGGGGATAACGACGGCAGCATAGTACGCGCCCGACTTAACGCCCTCGATAGCCTTTTCGCGATTGTTGAGCACAACCCAATCGAAGCTCTCGTTGCCGCGTAGGGTGGCGGTCACGTTTTCGCCCACGTTAACCTCGACGGGGATCAAATCGCTCTCGTAACCCTCATCGGTGTTGACCACGGCGATCTTAAGATTGCCGGTGTTGCCGTACGGATCCCAGCTGCCGGCGATGTTAAACCACGCGTACAGACACGGTACGATAATGAGGCCCATCACGACAACCAAGCCGATCACGGAGCGAGACACGTTTTGGACATCGCGCTTAAACAGATGCAGGATGTTCTTCATTTATGCCTCACCTCCTTTGGAGTGCTTGCCAAGCGCGGTGGTATCTCCATCATTTGTGGCTGTGCTGTCGCTGCCCTGAGATTTATGGTGCGAGCCGATATGCGGCAAGCGGCCCGTGGACTGATCGCCGCCCTTGGCACCACGCTCGCTGGCGTTGAGGCCAAACATGTGGCGGGCGGCAGGAATGGCGGCCGTGTGTTCGCGCATCTCGCGACGCAGGTCCTCATCCGAAAGCGCCGAGATGCGCATCTGGGTATTGAGGCTCGCGCGGATATATTCGATATTGATAAGCCAGCCGCAGATGGCAATAACCGAGATGATCCAAATAACAAGCAGGATGATCTTGCCGTTATTGTCGATATCGAGAACCGTCGACAGGACAAAGAGCAGGACCTGAACGCCCACCACGGCGGCAAAACCGCCCTTGATGTAGTACGGGTAGCGATGTTCAAAGGCGACCGCATGATCGAGCAGTTCGCGACGGTACGAATCGGAATCGAGCATGACACGCATGGCCGTGCGCAGCGAGTAGCGCTGGCGCGGCAGGTCGTTGGACTCGCAAATCATCATACCGGTCGTGGAGAGCTGTTTATCAAAGAGCAGGTTAAGGTTGAGCAGCAGCGGACGCAGCTGCAGGCCGATAAAGAGCGCCACGATCAAGAACACGCCCAGAATGCACAGGTTAAACAGGTAGTTGAACGAATACATGCCGCCGACCGTCTCGCGCAGCAGATTGATGCCGTAGGTAAAGGGCAGCAGCGGGTGCAGCCACTGGAAGAAGCCGGGCATCATCTCGATGGGGTACATGCCCGACGAACCCGGGATCTGCACGATGACGAGAATGACGCCGATAGCCTTGCCGATATGCTTAAACGTGGTGGACAGCGCATAGATGATATTGACGTAGGTGAACGAAATGGCGATGCCGCCCAGCACGAACAGCAGCGGGCTGACGCACTGCACGCCAATCACCAGATCGCCTACCGTAACGATGATGGCCTGCAACGCGCCCAGGGTCACCATGAGCAACCAGCGGCCAAAGTAGCCCTGACGCGCCGTAAAGCTGCCAACACCTTCACGGTCGACCTCGAGCTTGTAAATGGCGATGAGCACATAGCCGCCCACCCAAAGCGCCAGATTGGTGTAGAAGGGAGCGATGCCCGAGCCAAAGCTCTTGACCGGATAGATTGACTTGGACGTCAACTCAACCGGAGACGCCATGAAATCTGCCACGTCATTGACATCGACGCCCATCAGATCGGCCAGCTCGCCCATGGACTCGGAGGTCTGCAGCGCCGCGATGTCATTGGCGGCGGTTGCAAGCTTGTCCTGGACCTTGGCAAGCGAGGAATCGGTCTGGGACAGCGTGGTCTTGGCCTGGCCGAGCGTAGCGCTAAGCTGCGCCAACGTGCCGCGCGCATTTGCAAGTGTAGGTGTCATACCCGAGACGATACCGGTCAGGTCGCCCGAAACGGCAGCAAAAGAGTCGAGCGCGCTCGAGGCCTTCGGCAGCGCGTTTTGGCCCAAGTCCGTCTGGGCTTGGCCAAGGTTGGTCGCACCGGTATGAATTGCGTTATTGATAGCGTCACTGGCACCCGAAACAGCCGCTGCGTCATTCGCCATGGCGCTCGACTGCGCGGACAGACCGTCCTTGATGCTCTGAAGCTTTTCATTCTGCTCTCGAAGCAAATCGATGGTCGATACAATGCGCGCGTCAATTTCCTCGGAACCTGTCGACGTGTCATTGGCGAGAATCTCCAAGTGCCCGATAACGGCCTTATTGTGGTCGATCGTCGCTTGAAGAGACTCGAGCGAGTTGTCGATACGGGTGGTCGTAGATGTGACCGCGCCCGTCAGCTTGCCGATGGCAGCGTTCGCAGAGGCCGACGTCTTGGTGAGCGCAAGGCTGCCTTCCGAGAGCGCCTTGGAGAGCGAGGTGATGGAGTTGCCCGCCGTGGTGCGAGCTTCGCTCAGCAGGTCGTTGCCCTGGGAGATCGCCTGCGTCAGCGACGGTGCCTGGCCTTGCAAGCCGGCAAGTGCCGCATCAGCCGAGGCGATAGCGCCACTCGTCTTATCGATGGCGGCATTCATATCGCCAATCGAATCGCGCACCTCGCCCAAGGTGTCGGACGCCTCGGACACCGAACTTGCCAGCGAGTCCTGAGTCTGGGTTGCCTTGTCCTTTAAATCGACACCGGCATCCTTGGCGATACCGGCAACAGTCTTGCCTACCGTAGAGACAAATTCCGAGTTGATCTGCTCCTCGATGGTGTTTGCACCGGTATCGGTAACCTTGGGCGCAATGGCGCTCTTCTTCTCATTGACGTAGTACGTGAGCTTGGGCTGATGGTAGTTGCCGTCGAGCATCGAAACCAGGTTATCCGAGAAGTTCTTGGGAATCACGATAGCGGCATAGTACTCGCCGCTCTCGACGCCCTCCTTGGCATCGGCCGTCGAGTCGACGAACGTCCAGCCCAACTGATGATTCTCCTTGAGCTGGTCGACCACTTTGTCGCCAGCGTTGAGCTCACCCACCAAGTCGTTTTGGGTGCCTCGATCGTTGTTGGCGATAGCAATCTTGATGCCTTGGGTGTTTCCATACGGATCCCAGTTTGCCACGATGTTATACCAGGCATACAGCGAGGGAATAACGCACACGCCTAGGGTAACCACCAGGGCGACGGGGTTCACAAGCAGTCGCTTAATGTCGCGCTTAAATATCGCAAAGGACACCTTTGCATTGGATAGTTTGCTGCCGAGACTCACGCTTGGACCATCCATCCTGTCGTTAAATCGAATCGTACTATCGACAACCATTGTAGTAGGCGCTTTAACGTCTCAAAGCACAATGGTGTTGAGTTTTGCGGGTAGCAATATACTACGAAGATGAGTTAACGTACAGATGTACAGTATCCTAAATTTCAGCAGGTCACAAAACCACAACCCGCACAAATAAATGATCCCTTGGGGACGAAGGGATCATTCAAAAGGAAACGAGAGTGGAAAATCTCCCACTTCAAGCCCGCATTCGAGCCAAAAGTGGGAGATTATCCACTCTCGTTCTAATCTAGTTACGGTGCCGTATCCCCGAACTACATCAAGTTGCAAACAGCCGCCGCGAAGGCCACGGGGTCCTCGGGGAGGATGCCCTCGACCAGCAGGGCCTGATCGTAGAGCAAGCCTGAGTACTGCTTGATCTTGTCAGTGTCGCCCGCCTTCTGAGCAGCGACGAGCTTGGCAAAGACCGGGTGCTTGGCGTTGAGCTCGAGCACGCGCTGGCTCTTGGGCATACCGTCGGGCGCGCCCTCGGGTCCCTTCTGGAGCACCTTCTCCATCTCAAGCGAAAGCGGGCCCTCGGTGGTGATGCAAGCGGGGGCATCGGTCAGGCGCGCGGAGACGGCAACTTTCTCGACCTTGTCACCGAGCGCCTCCTTCATAGCGCTAAAGAGGTCCTCGTTTTCCTTGGTGGCGTCCTTTGCCTCCTTCTTCTCGTCCTCGGTCGCCAGATCAAGATCGCCAGTCGCAACGTTCTTGAGCTCTAGATGACGATCCTCGACCTCGGGCTCGGCACCGTCGGCCACAGCCTTCTCGGCAGCCTCGCGGGCAGCATCGTCCTCGTAGATCTTGGGCATATCGGCGGCAACGTACTCACGCATAGCCTGGAACGTGAACTCGTCCACATCCTGCGTCAGCAGCAGCACGTCATAGCCGCGGTCGAGCACGCCCTTTACCACGGGCATCTTGGCCAAGCGCTCACGCGAGTCACCGGCGGCGTAGTAGATGGCCTTCTGATCCTCGGGCATGCCCTTGGCATACTCGGCCAGGGTAATCATCTTCTGTTCCTTGGCAGACCAGAACAGCAACAGGTCGGCGAGCTCATCGGCCTTCATGCCATAGCTCGAGTAGATGCCGTACTTAAGACCGCGACCAAAGTTCTCAAAGAACTTCTCGTAGGCCTCGCGATCGTTGTCGCGCATATCCTCAAGATCGGCGGTAATCTTCTTTTCCACACGCTTGGCGATGGCCTTGAGCTGACGGTTCTGCTGCAGCGTCTCGCGCGAGATGTTGAGCGACACGTCAGCGGAATCCACGACGCCGCGGACAAAGTTGTAGTAGTCGGGCAGCAGGTCGTCGCACTTCTCCATGATCAGGACGTTGGAGCTGTAGAGTGCCAGACCCTTCTCGTAATCCTTGCTGTACAGATCGAACGGCGCGCGGCCCGGCACAAACAGCAGGGCATCGTACTCGAGCGTGCCCTCGGCATGGAAGCTGATGGTGCGCGCAGGATCGTCAAAGTCGTGGAACGTGGACTTGTAGAACTCGTCGTAGTCCTTCTGCTCGACATCGGAGCTGCGCTTCTTCCAGATCGGTGTCATGGAATTGACGGTCTCGAGCTCCTGGTAGTCCTCGTACTCGGGCTTGTAATCGTCGCCGGCGTCCTCGGGCTTGGGTTTCTGGCGGCTCTTGGACACCATCATCTGAATCGGGTAGCGCACATAGTTGCTGTACTGCTGAATCAGGCTCTTGAGACCCCACTCGGTCAGGAAGCGATCGTAGGTCTCGGCCTCGCCGTCGGCATCGAGCTTCTCGTTCTCGCGCAGCGTCAGGATGACATCGGTACCGTGCTCGGCGCGCTCACCGTCCTCGATGGTGTAGCCCTCAAGACCGTCGGATTCCCACACATGGGCGACATCCTCGCCATAGGCGCGGCTGACGACCTTCACATGGCTGGCGACCATAAAAGCCGAGTAGAAGCCCACGCCAAACTGGCCGATGATGTCGACATCCGAACCCTGCTGCTCGGCGTTCTCGGTCTTAAACTCCTCGGAGCCGGAATGGGCGATGGTGCCCAGATTGCGCTCGAGCTCCTCGGCGGTCATGCCAATGCCGTTATCCGAGATGGTAATGGTGCGGGCGTCTTTATCAAAGGAAACGCGAATAGCCAGGTCGCCCTGGTCGATCTTGACGCTCGGATCCTGCAGGCTCTTAAAGTTGAGCTTGTCGACGGCGTCGCTCGCGTTAGAGATAAGCTCGCGCAGGAAGATTTCCTTATTGGTGTAGATGGAGTTGATCATGAGGTCGAGCAGTTTTTTGCTCTCGGTCTTAAATTGACGCATGTGCAGTCCTTTCGCGCTACCCCCGTCCGCAAAAACGGCCCGGTCGCCCGAGCCGAATCGCAGACCTGCTATGTTCAGACTTAGATTTTATAACCCATTAGCGCGCATATATACATACGGAATCGAAAAACTGTATGTCTAAGCGCTCCGATGCGCCAATTGCCAAGGAGCGTCCCCAACTGCCGGCAGAAAAGGAACGTCCCTATCTGCCATCTACGCGCTTGGCCATCCAGACATGGGGTTGGCCCTCGTCTTCGTAATCTACCGGGGCAATTTGCGTGTAGCCCGCCTTTGCATAGAGCGGCAGCACGTATTCCTGCGCATGCAGCTTAATAAGCTTAGCGCCGGCATCGCGTGCACACGAAGCACTGGTCTCGACGATCGCACTCGCCAGTCCGCGACGACGCCTAGCCGGCAGCACGGCGACGCGCCCCATAATGTAGGTCTCCCCCGCCGCAACGTCTTCGTCCATGTCGCATGCCGGCAACACCGGGGCCCCTGCGTCAGCCACGCGTTCAAGCTCTTCGGGAAACACGCGCGAGCAACCGGCAAGCTCGTCGTCTACATAGAGCGTCACATGAATGCAGTTCGGATCCTCGTCGATAGCGTCGAACTCATTCTCGTAGCCCTGCTCGTCCATAAAAACGACGCGGCGCACCAACGCCGCGTCATCAAAGCATCCCGTCTTAAGTTGGATATCCATGGCTGCCCTTTCATTCAATGCGAACGTTAGGGACAGATATTAGCGAAAATGAGCTCCGCGCACGCTAAACTTCGCGCGAGCCTTCGCCAGGCAGTCGTAATGACCCACGTTATGGGCATCGCTCGCGATGAAGCTGTACAGGTTCTGATCGAACAGGCGCTGTGCCGGCTTTTTCTCGCGACCAAAGCGACCGCCGGCAATAAAGTCCGCCGAAGCCTGCAGCTTGCAGCCCATATCGACCAGGCGCTCCGCCACGCTTACATCCTTTTGAACCGCACGATAGCGCTCAGGATGAGCGATGATCACCTGGTAGCCACGGCACTGCAAATCGTAAATCGTGTTCTCGTACTCTCTAAACGCATACGCATCGGCATGCGTCGAAAGCTCGAGCAGAAACTCGTTGGTCCCATCGAAATGCAAGTGCTCCGCAGCATCGATACCAAGCTCAACGAGCTTTCGATGGTTGACCTCGAAGCCCATCTGGAGCGGAAAACCGTCAGCGTTATCGCGCAGCAGCTCAAAGGCATCCCACATCTTGTCGTAATCAAAATAGGGATCACGGCAGTGAGGAGTGCAAACAATTCTGGTTACACCAGCCCGCTTGGCAGCCTCGAGCATCGCCAAGCTCTCATCGAGATCGGCGGCGCCGTCGTCTACACCCGGCAAGATATGGCAATGAATGTCACGCATAGGTCAGCCTTAATCAACTAAACGTTTGCTCGGTTGGTGAAGATGCCCTTTTTGGAAGTCCCCTGATCGTCGGAGCCCTTCTTCACCTTCTTACCGTCCTTGGTGTAGTAGGAGTAGTAGTACTCGCTGGTCTCGGTCTCGCAGTAGTTCATAACGGTACCGATGAGCTTGACCTTCTCGGACTTTTTAAGCTGACCGATGGCGTTGAGCGCCTCCTCGCGCTTGGTGAAATCCTCACGCACCACGAACAGCGTGCCGTCGGTCAGGCTGGCAATCTCGGCAGCATCGATGAAGGTGCCGACCGGGGGAGCATCAAAGATGACGTACTGGAACTTGGCGGACAGCGCCTTTACCAGCTTGGCAAAGCGGTGAGAGACGATGATGTCGGCAGGATTGGGAATATGCGGCTCGGCATCGAGGAAGTAGAAGTTCTTCTGACCCGTCTCGACAATTGCCTGGTCAATGGAGATCTGCTCGGAAAGGACCGCATAGAGTCCGCCGCGCGAACGAACGCCGAGCATATCGGAAAGGGACCTGCGGCGCATATCGGCCTCGACCAGAAGCACGGACTTGCCGCTCGTGGCGATTGCCTGAGCAAGGTTAATGGAAACCGTAGACTTGCCCTCGTTGGGAATCGAGGAGGTAACGGTGATGGTGCGGATGGGGTCGTCCACGCTCGCAAAGCGGATGTTGGCCAGAAGGGTCTTGGCGGCATTCTGTACAACGAGCTTGTCGGTGTTCTTTGCCTTAGCCATGCCTATTTACCACCTTTCATAGCCGGAATTCGGCCAACAACGGGAATGCCCAGGAGCTCTTCTGCCTCTTCGGCACCGCGGATGCGGGTATTGAGCATGTCTGCCAAAACGACATAGGCGACTGCGATAAAGATACCGGCGAGGAACGCGACGGCAATATACAGCGTGCGCTTGGGGCCGCTGGGGGCTTCGGGGGTCTTAGCCTCGTCGATAACGTTGATGCTCTGGGCAGCGCCGACGTTCTGAGCGACCGTACTCACCGAGCTAGCTATGGCCTTTGCGACCTCAGCCGTCTCCTTGGCATCGGTGCCGGTAACCGAAAGCGTAATGACACGCGTGGTGGTCTCGGAGGAAACAGACACCTTGTAGTCATCCAGATCGGTGAGGCCCAGTTCCTTGGCGGCGCCGCTCTTAACGCTATCGCTATCCAGCAGCGTGGCAATATCGTTGGAAAGCATCTGGCTCGCCGAGAGATCGTTGTAGCTCATCTGACCGCTATCGTCGGTCTTAGCGAGAATGTACATGCTCGTCGTCGCGGTGTAGGTGTTGTCCATCGCAACGAAGGACACGATGCCCATGGCGATCGCGCAGACCACCGGAAGGGCGATGACCAGCTGAAGGTGCTTTTTGAGCAGCTGGAACAGTTCGAGAAGGGTCATGCAGCTTGCCTTTCATTTCCCCAGTTCGGATTGACAAAACTGTCCGTATGTTATCGCATCTTTTTACCGAGACCAAACTCTATACATAAGAAACAGGCTCTCCTGTAAAAATGTCGGAAGCAATCGTAAAATTGCACAACAACGCCGCACCCGAAAGTCAAATGCGGCGTCTGCATCAATATCTATGTTGTATCGCTATGCGAATGGCTCGTCCTGCTGTATGGGAAACGTCACCGTAATGGTGGTTCCCACGCCCAACTCGCTCGACAAATCGAGCGTGGCGTGATGATACAGGGCCGCATGCTTGACAATTGCAAGCCCCAGACCGGTTCCGCCGCGCGCCTTGGACCTACTCTTGTCCACGCGATAGAACCGCTCAAATACCTTGCCCTGTTCTTCAGGCGCGATACCGATTCCCGTGTCGGCGACCGCAAGGAACGGATGGCCTTCGTCGTTGGTGCCGCACTGCAGCGTAACCGCACCGCCGGGTCGATTGTAGCGGATGGCGTTGCTTGCCAAATTATAGATGAGCTCGTCGATCAAGCGCGACACGCCTTCGATGACCACAGGCTTGGTCTCATGACTTATCGTCACATTCGCCTGACGGGCGACCTGTTCAAGACGCTGCTCAACCGCGTAGATGGCACGCGAGAGCTCAATAGGCTCCGTGGACCCAATGGGCACCGCCTCGCCCTCAGTTGCACGCTCGGCCTCGTCCAAGTTAGACAGCGTAAGGATGTCGTTGACAAGCGCCGCCAAACGGCCCGCCTCACGATAGATGCGACCGCCAAAGTTGCGCAGGTCGTCCTCGCCCTCGGCCATACCGTTTGCGATGAGCTCGGCATAGCCCGAAATCGCCGTAAGCGGCGTCTTGAGCTCATGGGTGATATTCGCCGTGAACTCGCGGCGCATACGGTCGTTGTCCGCCAGCACCGCCATTTGGCGCTTGAGCTCCTGGCGCTGCGACTCGATACGCTCAAGCATGGGAACCATCTCGGCATAGGCGTGCTCATAGCTACGGCGTGGGTGGTCCAAATCCACCTCTTGCAACGGCGCGATGATGGCACGGGACTCGCGGCGCGCCATAAAAAACGAGAGTACCGCACCCGCTGCCGCGATAAGCAGCATCGGCGCCACCATCGACAGCAAAATCGCCGCAACGCCAGGCTGGGCCTGCGCCAAGCGGACAACCTGGCCGTTATCAAGGGCGACGGCGCGATACAGCATAATCTCGTCGAGCGTAGAGCTTGCGCGCTCCGCGGAACCCAAACCACTCTTAAAGGCCTCGATGACCTCGGGGCGATCGCCATGGTTGGGCAGTGTAGAAGGCGACGCCTCGTTGTCGTAGGCAACCGATCCATCCTTGTTAATCAGCGTGATGCGCAAGTCCTCGCGATCGAGGCTACGCAAGAACGGGATGGGCTCCTGCTGCTCGTCGAGGGCGGCAGCAATGAGCTCGGTTTCCTGCGCCAGATTGGCACTCGTGGCATCCGCCAAGGTGTTTTGCACAAAGAACGCACCCAGCACCGTAAACGCCACGATAACCGCCATGGCACAGACAAAGATCGTCACAAAAACGCGGTGCGACAGCGTATGTTTTCCCTGGGGGGTAAAGACCACGGGTTACTCCTCCGATGCGGTGGCCGCGGTGTCGTCACCTTCGGCACCATCACCGGCAGAAGGCTCGGCCAAGCGGTAGCCCACGCCGCGCACGGTCTCGATGGCGCTGGCATGCTCGCCCAGTTTTTGGCGAAGCGTCTGCACGTGCACGTCAACGGTGCGCGAACCGCCGTCGAAGTCCCAGCCCCATACGCTCTGCAGCAGCGACTCGCGAGTAAAGACCACGCCAGGTTTGCGCATGAGGTACTCGAGCAGGTCGAATTCGCGCAGCGTGAGCTTGAGCGGTTCACCGGCAACAGTCACTTCGCGGTGGCTAGGCGAAAGTACGATATCGCCCACGCTGAGCACATCGCTCGCCTGCTTGACCATGCCGCCGCGGCGCAGCAGCGCACGGCAACGGCTAGCGAGTTCCATAAGCGAGAACGGCTTGGTCAGGTAATCGTCGGCACCGCCATCGAGCGCCATGACCTTGTCGAGCTCGGTGTCCTTGGCGGTGAGCATCATAATGGGCACCGTCGCCGTCAGGCGATCGGCACGCAGACGACGCATAATCGCCAAGCCGTCGGTATCGGGCAGCATGATGTCGAGCAGCACAGCATCGGGCACCCGTCGCGCCACGGCGGCCTTAAACTCGCCATCGCACGAAAAGCCCTCGGCCTCGATTCCCTGCTTGCGCAGTGCGTAGACCGTCAAATCCCTGATGTTGTCATCGTCCTCGACGTAATAGATCATGTTGAACCCCTCTGCGGCCGGCATGACCGCATCTTAACCCTAAAGGTGCCTGCACTAGATGGTATCAGCCAAAACGGCCCGTCAAATAATCCGCCGTGCGCGGATCGGTCGGGTTTTTGAAGAGCTGAGCGGTGGGCGCATGCTCCACCAGCTCGCCCAGCAAAAAGAACGCAACCGAGTCGGAAATGCGCGCAGCCTGCTGCATGTTGTGCGTAACGACCACCAACGTGCAGGTCTCCTTGAGCTCGCAGGCCAGCTGCTCCACCACCAGCGTCGATACGGGGTCGAGCGCCGAGGTCGGCTCGTCCATCAGCAGGATGTCGGGCTGCACGGCCAGCGCACGGGCGATGCACAGACGCTGCTGCTGGCCGCCCGAAAGACCCAGGCCCGATTCCCTGAGCTTGTCCTTGACCTCGTCCCACAGCGCGGCGCGTCGCAGGGAGTCTTCGACCAGCTCGTCGAGCGCGACGCGGTCGCGCACTCCCATGCCGCGAGGACCGTAGGCGACGTTGTCGTAGATGCTCATGGGAAACGGATTGGGGCGTTGGAACACCATACCCACGCGCTGGCGCAAGCGGCAGATATCGTAATCGCCCAGGATATTCTGGCCGTCGAGTGCAATCTTGCCTTCAATGCGGCAATCCTTGATACCGTCGTTCATACGGTTAAAGCAGCGCAGCAGCGTCGACTTTCCGCAGCCCGAAGGCCCGATGAACGAGGTGATCTGCTTGTCACGAATTTTGATGCTCACGTCCTTGAGCGCATGATGGTCGCCGTAAAACAGGTCAAGGCCTTCAACATCGATGCGCGTCGGCGAGGCGGCAAGGTCCTGCGCCGTGGGGCGAGTCGCATCCCCAACTTCGCGCTCGTGCGCGGCCTCGGCCTGCGCCTCTATGAGTTCCTCAAGCTCCGTAGGCTCCATCGCCGCAGCAGCCGTCATACCGCATACCTCCATATCGATATCAATTCAGCAGTATCGATAGTAGAAATCGCGGCTCATACACACGTGAGCGCATTGTCAAGTGTTTGTAAGGGCACGCTGGTTATGCAGCGGGCAGCGCAATGGTAAACACCGTATGCTCGGGCGTCGATTCGCACGCGATCGTGCCGCCGTGCGCTGTAACGATCTCCTTGGCGATGGCAAGGCCAAGCCCGGCGCCACCGCGATTGGTCGCACGTGCCGCGTCCAGGCGATAGAACTTCTCAAAGATCACCTTGAGCATAGCCGCAGGAATCGGGTCACCATGGTTAATAAAGCGAATTCGCACGCCACCGTCATCTTGGCGCCCAGCCTCAATCGTGATGGTCGATCCTTCGTAGCTATAGGCGATGGCGTTTTTCATGATGTTGTTGAACACGCGAGCCATCTTGTCGCCATCCACAAGTACCGTCAGATCCTCGCGCACATCAACTTGGACATCTTTGTGCTGCTCGTTGAGAATGGGATAGAACTCATCGGCCACCTGCGCCAGTAGCAATCCCAGGTCGACGTAGCCGCGCGTAAGCACAATATCGTGGAAGTCAAAGCGCGTGATATCAAAGAACTCCTCAATAAGCGCGTCGAGTCGGTGCGCCTTGTCGAGCGCCACGCCTGTAAAGTGCGCGCGCTGCTCAACCGGCAGGTCGGGCGCCTCCTGCAACAGCGAGAGGTAGCCCACCACGCTGGCAAGCGGTGTGCGCAGGTCATGCGCCAAGTATGTGACCAAGTCGTCCTTGCGATGCGACTCGTCGCGTAGGGCCTGCTGCACCTTACGCTCGCGATCGCGCACGCGGTTGAGCGCACCCTCGACCTCCAGGAAGTCGCCGTCGATGTTATCCCAGGCGTCAGGATGATCGATCAGGCGGTCCTGAATACGGGCGGCAAGCACGCGGTCGGAATGCCGCTCACCCTGCTCATAGCCCTGGTAGTACAGAGCGCGGCCGCAAAAGAACAGGACGCACACGGCGAGCGCCAAGACAAAGCCAAGCATGTTGAATACAAAGCCGGCATCGAACAGCACCGGTCCCTCAATGCCACCGAGCGCCATGGCGCCGATCGCCAGCGTCATGGCCCACGCGGCACCGCCGATCACCACGCAACGGCGCACGATTTCAAAGCGATCGATCAGCAAGAAGCCGATGAGTAGCACCGCCAAGATACCGGCGATGTTACCAATGCCGATTAGCAGCAGACTCAGCAAAAAGAGCAGCACCGTCGCAAGTGCGCGATTATCGACGACCGCCCTTACGTATTCAAAGAGCCGATCGGGCACCTCAAACGCCTGCTTATCGTCTTTTGTCATGTCCATGTCCTCGCTAACAAAGGCGTTATTCGATGATATAGCCGACGCCCCAAACGTTTTTGATAAAACGCGGCTTCTGAGCGTCGTCACCGATCTTTTCGCGCAGGTGACGAATGTGCACCATCACCGTATTGTTGGAGCCGGGCATAAAGTCCTCGTTCCACACCGCGCGGAACAGGTCCTCCACGGGCACTACGCTGCCGCGATGCTCGGCCAGATACAGCAAGATGGAATACTCGATGGGCGTGAGGCGCACCGGCGCACCGTCCACCGTCACGGAGCGAGCGTCACGGTTGATCTCGAGGCCATCGAGCTGGAGGGTCGGCGACTCGGTCGCCCGCGCGCGGCTACCGTAGCTGGTGTAGCGGCGCAACTGAGCATGAACGCGCGCGATGAGCTCCAGCGGGCGGAACGGCTTGACCACGTAATCGTCCGCGCCAAGAGAAAGGCCTTCGATCTTATCCTGCTGGGCATCGCGGGCCGTCAACATAATTACGGGATAGGTATGGCTGGCACGGATGGTACGCAGCAGCTCAAAGCCGTCGATATCGGGCAGCATGACATCGAGCAGTGCCAGGTCAAACTCTTGCTCCAGGATTGCCTTGGCCGCATCGGCCCCGCTGTAGGCGATCTGGACGTCAAAGCCCTCCTTTGTAAGGTAGATACCAACCAGGTCGGCGATGGCCTTCTCGTCATCAACTACCAGTATGCGCTCGTTCATGCGTGCTCCTCTCGCGCTCCATTATGCCCGAGGCGGCGCCCGCCACACACAACAAGCGCGGGCGATTAAGTCGACCTTAAGCACCCTTGTGCCCGTTCGAGCACGAATGCGGGCCATGCGCGCACGCAACGATCGTCGTCGCCGGCAAACGATATACTCTAGTGCCAGAAGAGACCATTCCGTCGAAAGCGAAATCTGTGATGTCCCTCACCTCTTTTGCAAAGCGCTCCGCCCAGCTTGCCGCCGGCTTTGTCTGCGCTATCGCTCTTGCTGCCGGCATGCCCACCGTCGCCGGCGCCCAAGTGCTCACGACCGACGACGTCAGCGGCAAGACCGCCGACGTCCGCGGCATCACGACAGAAAACCTGCCCGATATCGAGGCAACGAATGCCCTTGTTATGGGCAAGGACGGCACCGTCTACTATGGACGCGGCGCCGACGAACAGGTCAAGATCGCCTCGATCACCAAGGTCATGACCGCAATCCTGACCGTCGAAAACTGCAAGATGGACGAGAAGGTCACGGTGAGCAACGCTGCCGCCACCGTAGGCAACTCGACTGCCGGCCTGCTCGAAGGCGACGAGCTCACCGTGGAGCAGGCACTACGCGGCCTGTTGATCCCCTCGGGCAACGACGCCGCCACCGTGCTTGCCGAGTACGTAGGCAAAAAGATCGACCCCAAGACCAAAGACGCCGAGGCAACCTTTGTGAAGGCCATGAACGAGCGCGCCAAAAAGCTCGGCTGCACCGGCACGGTCTTTGAGAACCCACACGGCCTGGACTTTGATGAGTGGGCCGGCGACATGCACTCAACCGCACATGACGTGGCACTGATGATGCGGGAGGCCATGAAAAACGATACGATTCGCGAAGTCGTCGCGAGCGAGGATTCTTGGATTGAGGTCACGGGCGCCGATGACTCAGACCATTCGCATTCCATGGACACGCACAACGTTTTGCTCGGTCAGGACGGAAACATTGGCGGCAAGACCGGCACCACCGACGACGCGGGCTATTGCTTTACGAGCGCCTACAACCGCGACGGCGACGAGGTCTACACCGTTATTTTGAACTCCACAACCAACGATCAGCGCTTTACCGATACGGCGACCCTTGCCAACTGGTACTACGGTCACAAGGTGACGGTCGCAATTGCCAATACACAGGAGAAGACCGCCAACGGCAACCCGCTTATGGCGCGCATTGGCCAAACCGACTGGACGGATAAGACGATCGATGCCACGCTCGCCGACCCCGCCGCACAGGCAACAGTGTTCTCACTCGCCGGCGAAGTGACCGAAAAGGTTAGCTACGATGACCTTTCGGGCACGGTGCATGTTGGCGATAAGGTGGGCAGCGTTACGCTTAAGCAGGACGGCACCAAGATTGCCGTCATGGACCTGGTTGCCGACGAGGAAGGAACGGGGCCCAATCCCATCGAGTGGCTGCTCGTGAAGCTCGACCGCCTGGGCCGCCGCATCGACAACCGCCCGCTCACAGCCGAGAGCGAAACCGTAGCCAAGGCTCCCGAGGTGTAGGGCCAAAGCGATATCGCATCGAACCAAAATGAGGCGTCCAACGGGGCGCCTCATTTTTTGAGGGTTCGAATCCCCAGCCGCCTTTCTTGATAATAAAAAAGGGCCCCAGATGGGACCCTTCTTTAAAGTTAAACTGGCGGAGAGCTGGGGATTCGAACCCCAGATGCCCTTTTGGGGCATACTCGCTTAGCAGGCGAGCACCTTCGGCCTCTCGGTCAGCTCTCCGTAACAGCCGTTCTATAGTAACCAAACAGTCGAGGATGGGCAAGAGGGAATTTGGAGCGATTCCATTTTTACCTTTCCCGCACCGCCTCCAACAAATAGTCGCGCATATACGGAATTGCAAACGAAACACAGCCATAGCCCGCAGGCTCAATCAACCCCGCATCGATGAGACGTTTACGATACGAGCCGACCTTGTTCGCCGGCAACCCCATCTTCTTGGCGATATCACCGTTGGCAATCTCATCGCCCTCGCATTGAGCCATTGCCGCGAGATACTGAAACTGTCGCTCCGAAACCCTGCGCAGCGCCGGGGCAATCACCATAGCATTAAAGCTATCAAGAGCCGCTTGGATACCTTTACGCGCGGACCCTTCGTTCACGCTCTCCGCCCCGCTGCGCGCAGCAACCTGCCAAGCGTAATATCCGACCAACTGGACCATAAAGGGATAGCCTGCTGAAGCCTTTGTTAATAGCTCAGCGGCGTCTTCATCGAGCTCCTTGCCCGCTCGTCTCATTGTATCCTCAAGCGATCCACCGACTTCAAAATCGGAGAGACGAGTGAGTTCGATATGTTTTGCCCGCTGAAGGAAGGTAAGGGTATCATCAACCACCACGCCATCCACCGATGTTGGCAAGCCGGCGAATGCAAAAGCGACATTCGCCCCTTGGCGAATCAAAAGCTGCATCTCATTGCCCAGCTCGCGCATTTCCTCAGTTGAGGCATCCTGAATCTCGTCGAGCGTAATGAGCAGACCTCCGCGCTTCGCGGCATCGTACATTGCCTCGCCCAGATGAGATGCCGACTTCGATACCTCAACGGAGCCAAGGCTGACTCCTAGAATTGATGGGGAAATCGACATTGACTCAAGACGAACATTTCGCTGTAGAGCCTCGAGGATTCTACTGCAAAAACCGGCATTCGAGGCGACGTCAACAACCTCGAATCCTTTTTTTCGCGCAAGATCACCCAATGCATTGAGAAGCACCGTTTTACCTGTGCCTCGGACGCCCGAGATGCGCATGAGTCGATCGGGAGCACCAGGACCATTCTCAAGGGCCTCGGCAAAATCATCCAAAACAGCGTCACGTCCGATAAGCTCAGGCGGATTCATGCCCGCCGTTGGCTTAAAGGGATTAATGGCTTTCGACATTCGACCCTCCTCTGCTAGTTTTAACAACTTTAACAAAGTTTAGCAACTTTAGCAGAGTTTAACAGTTTTAGCAGGCTCGGCGGCTTTGTGCCTTACCGATTCTGTCGGGTCCTCCCGCCCGCGCCGATACAAATAGCGCGGTGCGGCCCCTCTATACCGCCCCTACCCCAGCGAGCGGTTGAGGGAGCCGAGCTCATCGTTGCCCATGGTGCGCCACATTTGATAGATGCAGCCGCGCGCCAAGAAAAAGAAGCCGTTGTCGACGAGTTGCACGGCGGCATCCGCGAGTTGATTGGTCACGGCGGGCACCGGCGGCAGCTCAAGACCTGCCTTGCGGATGGTCTCGACAGCCTCCTCAAACGTGGGCGGTTTGATGACGCCCATCTCGTTCATAAGGCCCTGCATTTCCTCCCGCGCACTGCCGCCCGACTCCTCGCCGCGCGGCACCAGGCGATAACATGCCAGCGCCAGCTCGAGCTGGTCGCAGTTCCAGTAGGCAAACGCCAGGCGATAGAACAGGTAACCGATCGAGGGCCGGTCGCTGGCAATGCGCAGGCCGTGGCGCGCTACCTCGATAATCTCGTCATAGCGCTCCAGGCGTGCTAGCACATTGATCAGGGCAAAGTGAGACTGCATGGACGAGCGCGCCAAATCATAGAGACGACGCACCTCGGGCAGCGCACGCTCAAAGTCCTCTTGTTCGACGTAAAAGCTGCAAATCTCGTGCTGGGCAAAATACAGCGCATCGGGAGCGCGAAGGATACGCACGGAACGGTCCTCCTCCATCACCGGCAGCACCATGCGCACCAGCTGGTTGTCGCAGAACTGGGTCTGCACCGGGCCCGTCGCCAAAAGCTCAGCAACAGTACACTTGGCTTCCAGCTCCTCGACAAGGCGAGAAAAGCCCTCGAAAGCACCAGCTCGGTCAACTTTGGATTGCTCGCGCAGCTCGACGACGCGGGCGACATACGGATCGTTGTCCTCCTCCATGACCTCAAGCTCGTCAGCCGTATCAGCGAGCAGCAAATCGCGAAGCGCAGGCGGCAATGAACGATGGTCATCACGTGGTCGGGCGTGAACCCCTGCAGGCTCAATCATGTCCGGTGCATCTGCCTCATATGCCTCGAGCAAACGCTTGCAGGGCATGTCGTCCATATCCATGCTCTCAAGATCCTTGGCGACAGAAACGCAATCGGCCAGATAGGCCGCACGGCCAAAGGAATACGTTTCAACAACGCGCTCGCCCTGCTCGCCGTCGGGAGCCGCAATCTGCACGTAGCAGCGCGTGATGCGAGTGCCCGAAGCAAAGCAAGCTGCCGCGAGTGTAAGCGCAATACGCGCATCGTGCTCAGTGGCCCATGTTGCGCGCTTAGGCTCATCCACTTCGCGCCAGGCGTCATCTTGAGCATCGTATTCGCGCTGCGGCATAGCATCGACAACCGTGCGGCCAAATCGCACCAGCATGATGCCCTCGGCGACGTTCGCTCGATAGGTGTAATCGAGCCGCGTGACCACGTTGAGCGCTTCTACGATACGTGCAAAGCGGGTGCGAACGTCCCACTCTCCACCCGGCTGGCACGCAACCGTCCCCGGCTTGGCCCACGGGTTGTCATTCGACAATGTTTCGAGCAAGCATGGAACGTCGTTTGTCGTCTTGCTGATATGCCATAGGTCAAAGAGTGAGCAGCCCTCAAAGCTTGGCGATGAGGCAACGGGGGCCAACCCTGCCCCAATACGCTCAAGGATGCCCGATAGGCGGTTCAGGCGGCACTCGACGGCAAGCAGGGTATCGATCTCGTCCTGGTCCAGCAGGCTACGGTCAAAATTGAGATAAAAGAGCCTCGAGCGATCGATGCGCGCCAGGCTCATTTCGGTTTTGGCCGCGATGGTGCGCAGGCGAGACAGATTAACTTCGCCCATCAACGCGGCGGCATAGCGCTCAATGCCACTTGGATTATCTGTATGGTCAATGCGGTAGAGCAACGTTTCGATTGCATCGGGCAGCGGCGTGGAATCAAAACCCAGCAGTACCTCAACCGGCTCGGGGAGTTTTACAAGTTTGATCTTGTCGACAGCATTTTTCATGCCTTCATCGAGTCCGTCACCTTCTGCCGTGCTTGAGACGGAGTTTTCAGAATCGGCGAATATCACGTAACGCAAGAACATCGAGGCCATGAACTCGCCGTAGCGAAGGCTGCGCGTCGAATTCCACGTCTCGCGATCGGATTGTTCGCGCATGGTGCCTTCGGGAGAGCCGATGACTCGCGCCCGGGAGCGCATCGTCCCATCGGTACCCCTGACCACAATCTCACCGATGCTGGAATCGGACTCGTCAAGAATCAGCTGCATGTCGGGACCGTCGGGCAGCGATACCTCATTAACGGGACGGTCCACCTTATAGACCTCACCCGAAACGCTCACGTAGCCCAAAAGCGACACATGGCTTTTGCCGACGAATTCGACGACATAACATGATTCATGCGGGTCCTCGCCAAAGAGCTTCCAAACCACGCCATACGAGCGTCCCGCAGGCTGCTCGGGCATGGCCGGAAAGCGCTTTTTGGGATCGAGAAACCTGAGCTTGTATGTCGGACGCTCTGCCACGAAATATCACCCTGATCGGTCGTCTAAAGAAAGAGCGCGCCACGGACTCACCGAGGCGCATACTCGAAATCTTACACGAGTCGATGAGAAATAGTCCCCTTTGACCGAGGTTCGAATCCATGCGGTGTTTACGTAAAAGAAAAGCCCCCGTCGCCGGAGGCTTTCAATTTCAATTGGTGCGGCGTATAGGATTCCGCGTATCCGCTGCGCGGATCCGCACCGGCTTCGCCCGCCTGCCGGCGGACTCGCCCGCGGGCTAAAAACGCTCCGCGTTTTCTTTACGCCCGCGCCTCGACCGAGGTTCGAATCCATGCGGTGTTTACGTAAAAGAAAAGCCCCCGTTGCCGGGAGCCTTAATCTCAAATGGTGCGGCGTATAGGATTCGAACCTATGACGTTCTGATTCGTAGTCAGACCCTCTATCCAGCTGAGGTAACGCCGCGACTTGTTGATTATTATGCACATAGACTGAATAATGGTCAAGCGTTTTTTCAAAAAAAGTTATCGAATTTGATTTTTACTCATTTGGAGGGCTTGGCACGATCTTCGGTGCATCGCGATATAAGAAAAGCCCCCGTTTCCGGAGGCTTAAAACTCAATTGGTGCGGCGTATAGGATTCCGCGCATCCGCTGCGCGGATCCGCACCGGCTTCGCCCGCCTGCCGGCGGACTCGCCCGCTCGCTAAAAACGCTCCGCGTTTTCTTGACGCTCGCGCCTCGAACGAGGTTCGAATCTCCGCAATGCCCCCGTAAAGGAAAAGCCCCCGTTTCCGGAGGCTTAAAACTCAATTGGTGCGGCGTATAGGATTCGAACCTATGACGTTCTGATTCGTAGTCAGACCCTCTATCCAGCTGAGGTAACGCCGCAACGCACGGATTATTATGCACGTGACCCCTCGATGGGTCAAGCGACAATTTGGAAAAATTTTACGAAGTGATGATTAAGATGCTCGCGCCTCGACCGAGGTTCGAATCCGTGCGGTGCCGGCGTAAAAGAAAAGCCCCCGTTGCCGGAGGCTTTCGATTTCAATTGGTGCGGCGTATAGGATTCCGCGCATCCGCTGCGCGGATCCGCACCGGCTTCGCCCGCCTGCCGGCGTCCTCGCCCGCTCGCTAAAAACGCTCCGCGTTTTCTTGACGCCCGCGCCTCGACCGAGGTTCGAATCCATGCAGCGGTGGCATAAAAGAAAAGCCCCCGTTGCCGGAGGCTTTCGATTTCAATTGGTGCGGCGTATAGGATTCGAACCTATGACGTTCTGATTCGTAGTCAGACCCTCTATCCAGCTGAGGTAACGCCGCAGCGCAAGACATATAAAACCACTTTAGCTTATTGGAGTCAAGCACAATCTCAAACTTTTTTGTGGAACGCAGTTTTGTCATGCTGCTCCGCATATACCGTCGTTCCCCGTACGATCGATTGGCTTTTCGATCACGTCAAACTTAGCATCAAGTTCCCTCAGGAGCGATCTCACCCGCTGGGCACAATCATAATCGGCAAACGAGATGCTCAACATGCGAGCAACCTGGTTAGATGTCCGGGCCCCATAGAAGTGCTCCAGGGCCACAAGCCCTTCGTGCGCCACAAAGGTCTCGACCACATGCGGCGACTCCTCAAAGCACCATTGCGTCAACGGCCCCTCGCTCGTCTGTCGAACCACCAGGCCACCCATGCCAGACGGCTCACACGTCACAAGCAGGTACTCCCCGCCCTCGTCGCTCTCAAACAAAACCACCCGATCATCAAACAGCTCCATCGCGTCCCCTTTCTCTCACTCTTATTTAGCAAAAGCATAGCAGGTAGATGGCTGTATACAGAACAGTTGTTCGTGTGTTTTCTATTGAGCTGTCCGCACGGCATGGTATGGACCTGCGCACGAAATAGGGCGCCCCCGAAGGAGCGCCCTTGCATATCGCCTATGCAGCCAAGTTACGCGACCGGCTCAATCTTCTCGAGGCCGCCCATGTAGGGACGCAGGACCTCGGGGATCGTGATGGTGCCGTCGGCGTTCTGGTAGTTCTCCAGAATGGCAGCCATGGTGCGGCCAGCCGGCAGGCCGGAACCGTTAAGGGTGTGCAGGTAGCGCGAACCCTTGAAGTTCTCGGGGTCGCGATACTTGATGTTGGCGCGGCGAGCCTGGAAGTCGCCGCAGTTGGAGCAGGAGCTGATCTCCTTGTAGGCGTTGTAGCTCGGCAGCCAGACCTCGACGTCATAGGTCTGACGGGCAGAGAAGCCCAGGTCGCCGGTGCACAGGCTAATCACGCGATACGGAAGACCCAGCTGCTGCAGCAGGTACTCGGCCTCGGCGGTCATGCTCTCGAGCTCCTCGTCGGACTCCTCCGGCTTGGCAAACTTGACCATCTCGACCTTGTCGAACTCGTGCTGGCGAATGATGCCGCGGGTATCGCGACCAGCGGAGCCGGCCTCCTCGCGGAAGCAGGGGGTGAAGGCGGTGTAGCGGCGCGGCAGGGTATCGGCGTCGAGGACCTCACCGGCGTGCAGGTTGGTGAGCACGACCTCGGCGGTGGGGATCAGGAAGTTGTCGCCCGAGACGTGATAGGCGTCGTCCTCGAACTTGGGCAGCTGGCCCGTGCCGAACATGGTCTGACGCTTGACGACGATGGGCGGCCACCACTCCTTAAAACCACGGCTAGTGTGCGTATCGAGGAAGAAGTTGATGAGGGCGCGCTCAAGACGGGCGCCGGCGCCACCGAGAACGGTGAAGCGGCTGCCGGAGAGCTTGTTGCCGCGCTCGAAGTCAAGGATATCGAGGTCGGTGCCCAGATCCCAGTGCGGCTTAAAGTCGAAGTCGAACTCGCGCGGGGTGCCCCAACGACGGCGCTCGATGTTCTCGTCCTCGTCCTTGCCGTACGGCGTGGCCTCGCAAGGAATGTTGGGCAGGTGAGCCATGAAGTCGTACTGCTCCTGCTCGAGGGCGGTGCGGCGCTCGGCCAGACCGTCAATCTTCTCGTTGACGGCGCGCACGGCCTCCTTGGCGGCCTCGGCCTCGTCCTTCTTGCCCTCCTTCATCAGGGCGCCGATCTTCTTGGACTCGGCATTGCGCGTGGCTTGAAGTTCCTCAACCTCGGTGATGACGGCACGACGCTCGTCGTCGAGCTCAAAGAACTTCTCGCGATCCCAAGACGTCTGGCGGTTAGCCATGGCGACATCGATGGCATCGGGGTTCTCGCGAACAAACTTGATATCAAGCATTAGATCCTCCGGCGATATACATTCCATTTAGGTTGCAACCTTGTACATGTATGGGCAAGTATATACTTATGAGCGTTTACGACCCAACTCAACTACGCAAGAAGGCACCCAATGGACGCAGTTTTTTCCTTTTTGTTTGGCACCCGCACCGGTTTTGCTATCCTTTTCGCCGGCGGCATCCTGCTGTTTGCGATTATTGCCTTTGTAATGGAGAAGCGCACCCATAAGATGTATGTCGACCGCGGCCCCAAGTCCGAGGACGAAGAAGACAGCTTCTGGGACTAACCTGCCAAAAAAGGACAGGTTTATTTTGGTCGGTTTTATCTGGGCAAACGCAAGTGCCCCGCAACTGGAATTGAGCCAGTTGCGGGGCACTTTTCGCTAAAAGGACAAAACCGCAGGAAAAACCTGCCAAAATAAACTGTCCCTTTTTTGGTCGGTTTTACTGGAGGGTTGCGTCGATTGCCTTGACCAGGGCGCTGCGCATGCCGGCGTCCTCGAGCGCAACGACGCCCTTGATGGTGGCACCACCGGGCGAGCATACGGCATCCTTCATCGCCGCAGGATGCTGGCCAGTTGCAAGCTGCAGCTTTGCCGTACCCAGCACCATCTGGCTCACAATGCGATAAGCATCCGCACGCGGGATACCGTGCTTGACCGCCGCATCGCCCAGGGCCTCGATTGCCATGGCGACAAACGCCGGAGCGCAACCACCCACCGTGCCGCCCACAAACAGCAGGCTTGTGTCGAGCTCGACGACAGCGCCAAGCTTACCGAGCAGGTCGAGCACCACAGCACGCTGCTCGTCGTTAAGCGTCGAAGCCTTCTCGCAGGCGATGACGCCCTCGCCCACCGAAACCGGCGTGTTGGGCACCGTCGAGATATGCGCGACGCCCGGCAGGACCTGCTCCCACTTGGCACTGTCCCAGGTCCAGGCAACCGACAGAACGACCTTTTTGGCAAGAGCATCCTTGAGCGGGGCGAATACCTTCTCGATCATGTACGGTTTGACCGCAGCGACCACGATATCGGATGCGGCGACAACCTCGGCGGCATCGTGGCAGGCGACCATGCCGCGCGCCTCGCAGCGCTCAACCAGTGCGTCGTAGCGACCCGCGCAGGCGCACATGTCGCTCGCAGCTACACCGGCAGCGATCCAGCCATCGGCCATAGCGCTCGCCATATTGCCAAAACCGACAAATCCAATCTTCATATCGCATAGTCCTTTCAGACACATTCCTCAAAACGAAAGGTATTGTCCCACGCCATTGTTTCGTATTGCCGACCTATTTGTGATACGGCTCGCCACGACTGATCTTGCAGGCACGGTAAATCTGCTCTAGCAGCACCACACGCGCCAGGTTATGCGGCAAAGTAATGCGTCCAAAGCTGAGCATCTCGTCGGCGCGGGCGCGCACCTCATCACTCACGCCGTCCGAACCGCCGATTACAAAGGCAATGTCGCTGCTGCCTCGCAGCATAAGATCGTCGAGCCTCGCCGAGAGCTCCTCACTCGAACGCTCCTTGCCCTCGATAGCCAGCAGGATCACATGCGCTCGAGACGGCAAGGCAGCAAGAATCGCCGCCCCTTCCTTGTCACGCGCGGCATCCACACCGCCCGCCTTGGCCGGGTCGATATCGGCCACCTCGCGCATATCCACCTTGGCATAGGCGCCCAGACGCTTCGTGTACTCAGCGCACGCGTCCTTCCAAAAGCGCTCCTTGAGCTTACCGACGCAAACGACGGTGTATTTCACGCGCGCCTACTCCTTCGAATCGTTTTGAACTTTGCCGGCGGCCAGCATCTGCTCGAACATCGAGGCCGACTGCGAAAAGTCGCTCGGCAGCACGACCGTCGAGGTTTTACCCGTGCGAGCGAACTCCGTCATCATCTCAGACCACTGCGTAAACATGAACAGTTGGTTGGCCTCGTCATTGCCGACACCCGTCTCCTGGATGATCTCGAGCGAATCTTTGATACCCAGTGCGATGGCCTTGCGCTGGTTGGCGATGCCCTCGCCCGCCTTTTCCATTGCCTCGGCCTCGGCGGTCGCCTCGGTAACGCGCTTGATGCGGTCGGCCTCGGCGAGCTCCTGCGCAGCAGCGCGCTTGCGCTGGGCGGCGTTGATGTCGTTCATGGAGTTCTCGACCTCGGTCGGCAGCGCGATCTTGGTGATGAGCGTCGACACGAGGGTGAAGCCGTAGGCGGCCATCTGCTCGGAAACGGTAGCGTTGACATCCTTGGCGATGTCATCCTTCTTGGCAAAGACCTCATCGAGTGTGTAGACGGGAATGGAGGAGCGCAGGGCGTCGGTGATGAAGTCGCGCATCTGGTCGACGGGCTCCTGCAGCATGTAGTAGCTCTTGTAGATGCCCGAATCTGCCGGGCCGGCGCCCATGTCGTAGCTCACGTGGTACTGAGCGGAGACCTCAAGACCGATGGTCACGTTGTCCTGGGTCTTAACGTCGATGCCAAAACCGTTTTTCATGGTGCGCAGGCTCACCGTGGCGGCCTTGCGGTCGATCACGGGCACCTTCACGTGGAAGCCCGCGTTGACGATACGGTTGAACTTACCCAAGCGCTCGATGATTACGGCGTGCTGCTGTTCAACGACATAACAGGCGTTGGGGAGCAGCAGCAACAGGATGATGATGGGAATCAAAAGGCTGGTAAGGGCGGCGATGATACCGGAAAACAGCATGGTCTCTCCTCTGATAGGTACACGTTGGCATTAGGATACCCGTCCAAGGAGATCGTGCATAACAAAAAAGCTCCCATTGCTGGGAGCTCTTTCATTTAATGGTGCGGGCGAAAGGACGTCCGCGTATCCGCTTCGCGGATCCGCACCGGCTTCGCCCGCCTGCCGGCGGACTCGCCAGCTCGCTAAAAACGCTCCGCGTTTTCTTGACGCTCGCTCCTTCACAGGTTCAAGTCCCTGCGATGGGCCCATAACAAAAAAGCTCCCATTGCTGGGAGCTCTTTCATTCAATGGTGCGGGCGAAAGGACTTGAACCTTCATGGGGTTGCCCCCATACGGACCTGAACCGTACGCGTCTGCCAATTCCGCCACGCCCGCGTGCAGGAATTAGAATAACGGAGCGCCACCGCGAACGCAAGAACTATTTTTGAAAAAGTTTGCAGGCGTTTTCCCAGGCGGCTCGAGCGATTGCTTCGGCGTCCTCGCCGGTACGATCGACACGGTCGTTGACCAGCGTGTTTGCCGTGATAGAAATCATTGCCGGCTCGCACTCAAGACCACGAATGGGCTCCGGCGCCATGTACGGGCAGTCCGTCTCAAACAAAATGCGATCGAGTGGGGTCGCCGCAAATGCCTCGCGCACGTCGTCGTTGCGCTTAAAGGTGGCCGCGCCGCCATAGGCGATATAGCAGCCCAAACCCACAAAGCGCTCCATTGTGGCTCGATCCTCGCCAAAGCAGTGCAGCACGCAACCGGCCTGAGGCACACCCACCTCGCGCAGCACGTTGTAGGCATCAACGTGCGAGGTGCGCCCCCCATCCGAGTCCTCGTGCCGCAGGTGCAGCTCCACCGGCACATTGCGGCGCACGGCAACTTCGAGCTGACGTGCCATGCAATCAATCTGCACGCTATGGGGCGCCGGCGCGATGTCGTCATCGTAATCCATGTGGTAGTCCAGACCGATCTCGCCGATGCCGACGCACAAAGGGTCATCAAGCGCAGCAACAACCTGCGCGTGAATGTCGTCGGTATAGTCCGGCGCGCCATAGGGGTGAACGCCAGCGAGATACTTGATCTGCGGAATATCCCGCATCGGCATAATCTCGCGCACCAGCCAGTCACTATAGTCCGTCACGCTGCGCTTGTCGGCGATGGGGTCGAGCATCGTCACCAACAGATCGACGCCCGCGGCTTTGGCGCGCACGAGCGTCTCGGGCACTTCTTTGCCCCAAAACGAAAGCAGATGCGCATGCGTGTCGGCAAGCGGTGCCAAGGGCACGGGACAAGCAACCGTCTTCTTTTTCTTGGTAAACGTCACGCGTTCGGCATTAGGCGTCATGGATTAGCTCCTGGGCCAGGCGGACAAAGTCGGCAACATCGAGCGTCTCGGCGCGCGTGGTGGGCGCGATATCGCAAGCCACAAAGGCAGCATCGAGCACGTCCTTGGCAAAGCCGTTGGCGCTCATGGAATTGCGGATGGTCTTGCGACGCTGAGCAAATGCAGCATCAATCACGCGGGCCACAAATTCGCGATCGAGTCCTTCGGGCACCACGCCGTCAACACGGTCGATACGCACGACGGCCGAGTCCACGTGCGGCGCCGGCATAAAGCAACGCGGCGGCACCTCAAAGCGACCCGTCACCTGCGCATACAGGCCGAGCTTTGCCGTATAGCCGCCATAGGTCTTGTTGCCCGGCACTGCGGCAATGCGATCGGCAACCTCCTTTTGCACCATGACGACGGCGCGCTTGAGCGCGGGCATCGTCTGGAAGAACTGCAGGATGATTGTCGCCGCCACGTTATAGGGCAAGTTCGCGACAAATACCGTCGGCTCACCGCCGGCGGCCTGCTCAATCTGCTCCGGCGTCACCTTAAGCGCGTCGCCCATGATAAAGCGGAAGTTGGCGTAGTCGGCGGCGTGAGCATCGAGCACCGGCTCGAGCTCGGGATCGGCCTCGATCGACGTGACGCACGCCGCCTCCTGCAACAGCGCAAGCGTGAGCGTACCAACGCCCGGACCAACCTCGAGCACGCGCTCATCGCCTGCAAGCTCGGCAAGCTCGCAAATGCGCTCAATTACATGGTTGTCGATCAGGAAGTTCTGGCCCAGGCGATGCTTGGTCGCAAGGCCAAACTCCTCCAGCAGCTCCCTGGTGGCCGTGGGGTTTGCCAAAGGCGAAGTTGTCATGGTTGCCTCCTTAGCATGATGGCGGCGTCTTGAAACAAAAGGGCATGGACCGTTGCGGCCATGCCCTTACAGCTAAACAGCAAATTGCCGATATGGCGCTCGCGCGGTCTCTACGCCAGACGCGGGAACAGCGGATCGCCCTTCTCGACGGACTGACCACCGGCAAGCAGGCCCCAAGTGCAAATGCCCTTGAGGTCGTCGCTCGCGGCCTCTTCCTCGCAGGACAGGCGACGCAGGGCCTCGGCAGAAGTCTGGGGCATGAGCGGCATCAGCAGGTGAGCGGCAATGCGGATGGCCTCGAGCAGGTTGTAGATCACAAATGCCAGCTCGTCAGCCTTGGCCTCGTCCTTGGCAAGCGCCCAGGGCTCGGAGTCCTCGATGTAGTGGTTGGCGGCATGGATGAGCTCCATGACCTCATCCTTGGCTCCGCCGTAATCGAGCACGTCCATCTTGGCCATGTAGCGCTCGACCAGGCCATCGGCAATCTTTGCCAGCGGGTTGTCGAACGCATCGAACGACGCGGGCTTGGCGGGCGCGCAACCGTCAAAGTACTTGCCGCTCATGTTGAGCGAACGCGAGATAAGGTTGCCCCAGCTGTTGGCCAGGTCGGCGTTGTAGACCTGCTCCATGCGATCGAAGCTGATGGCACCGTCGGTGCCGGGGACGACGTCGGTCATGAAGTAGTAGCGATAGCCCTCGACGCCCAGCATGTCGATAACGTCCTGCGGAGCGATGGCGTTGCCGCGGCTCTTGGACATCTTCTCGGCCTTGCCGGTCTCGGCATTGCGCACGGTCAGGAAGCCGTGGGCAAAGACGTGCTCGGGCAGGGCCTCGCCGATGGCCATGAGCATGGCGGGCCAAATGACACAGTGGAAGCGGATGATGTCCTTACCCACGATGTGGAACTGCGCGGGCCAGCGATAGGCCAGCTCGGCACGCGCCTCGTCGGTGTCGACACCGTAGCCGACGGCCGTCATATAGTTGAGCAGCGCATCGAACCACACATAGGTCACGTGGCCCTCGTCAAACGGGACCTGAATGCCCCAGTCAAAGCTCGTACGGCTCACGGAAAGGTCGTTAAGGCCGCCCTCGACAAAGCTGCGAACCTCGTTCATGCGGAACGCAGGCTCGACAAAGTCGGGATGCTCGTCATAGAGCTTAAGCAGCTTGTCCTGGAAGGCGGAAAGCTTAAAGAAGTAGGACTCCTCCTGCACGCGCTCAAGCGGACGGTGGCAGTCGGGGCACAGGTGCTGGCCGACGCTGCCGTACTCCTCGTCGCCCTTCTGGACCTGCGTATCGGTGAAGTAGGTCTCGTCAGGCACGCAATACCAACCGTCGTAGCTGCCCTTATACAGGTAGCCGGACTCCTTCATGCGCTCCCACAGGTACTGCACGGCATGATGCTGGCGCGGCTCGGTGGTGCGGATGAAGTCATCATTGGAGATCTCGAGCTTGCTCCAAAGCTCCTTGAAGTGCGGAGCCTGGCTGTCGGTCCACTCCTGCGGCGTCATGTTGTGCTTGGCTGCGGCCTCGGCGACCTTCTCGCCGTGCTCGTCCATGCCGGTCAGGAACTTGACGTTATAGCCGGCGGAACGGCGATAGCGAGCCTGAACGTCGGCGATGATGGTGGAATAAGCCGTGCCCAGGTGCGGATCGGCGTTGACGTAGTAGATGGGCGTCGTGATAAAGAACGAAGGCTTGCTTTGATCCATGGGGTTTGTCCTCCAGAAAAACGTTGCATACAGAGGATGATTCTAGCGCAAGGGCTGGATATCCTCCATCTATTGCATATCGAGCACCATGGCATAGACATCGCGCTTGCGGCGCGAATACTTCTGAGACAGGCGCTTGGCCACCGCAGACGCGGGCTCCCCCTCCTCGAGCGCGGCGCGGATATCCGCGCGCAGGGCCTCGTCGGGATCCGCTGCCGCGGCGCCAACCGGCGCGATACCGGCCTCTTCGTCCTCGCTCGGCGGCGCGATGACCAGCGCAATCTCGCCTTTCACCTCGCCGCGGGCACGTAGCTCCTCGGCAAGCTGGGCAGCGGGCCCGCGCAAGACCTCCTCGTGCAACTTGGTGAGCTCGCGGCAGACGGCAACCTCACGCTGGGGAAAAACCTCGGCCACGGCTTCGAGTGTCGCCACGATGCGATATGGAGACTCGTAGAAGATGAGCGCGCCGGGCACCACGGCAAGGCGCTGCAAACGGCGCACGCGGTCACCGTGCTTTCGGCCCAAAAAGCCCTCGAAGAAGAAATGCTCGCAGGGAATGCCGGACGAAACAAGCGCCGTGACGCAAGCAGAGGGCCCGGGAATAACTTCGACGGGCACATCGGCCTCACGCGCCGCCTCAACTAGCGCCTGGCCGGGATCGGACACGCTCGGCATGCCGGCGTCCGAGGCAAAGGCGAGGGTCTCCCCCGCCAGCAGACGGTCGACCAGGCCGGCGGCGCGGCTGGCGATCACATTCTCGTCGCAACGGACAAGCGGCTTGGAAATGCCCAGGTGCATCAGCAGCTTTGACGTCACACGTGTGTCTTCGCAGCAGATGACATCGGCAGCGGCAAAGGCTTCGCCAACGCGCGGGGACAGGTCGCCCAGGTTGCCGATGGGCGTGCCGACCACATAGAGTTTGCCCGTATGGGCGCTGTTTTGCGTCATATCAACCTATTCAATCATGCCGCGCTCGAGCGTACCGAGCGCCGCGCGGGCGTCCCATGCTGCAATGCGCTTCTCGGTCTTCCACGTTTGGAAGAACCAACCGGCAGCCGGCGCAAACGAAGCCAGCTGGTTGGCGATAAACACGCGCTCGTAGGCATTGCGGCCCTCAGGCGTAACCGACGAGTTGGCAAAGATCGCCGCGCCCGACCATTCGCCCACCAGCACGGGGAACCCAGTCGAAATCGCTTCTTTGAGCTCGCGCTTGTTACGCGAAATCGCCGTCGTCAGCCCGCGGGGGCTCGTGATGTCGAGCGCATGCTCGTCGCGGTAATGGTACAAGTGAAGGTCCATGTAGACGTTCTTGTACTTGGCGCCGCGCATAAAATGCTTCCACTCGCTGGGATGCCCCGACGACGAGAAGACGACGATCTTATCCTCGGGCATATACGAACGAACGAGCTCGTAGGCATCGCGATAGAAATTGCGCAGGTAGTGGGCCGGAATGCCATCCGTCATGGTAAAGAGGCTCTTGCGGACACTCATCTGCGGCGTATCCAGCAGCTCAATGCCCAACAGGCTCTCGGCCTCGCCGTAACGCTCGGCCAAGCGCTCGAGCACGTCGAGTGCGACATGGCGGCCGTTAGTGGACGAATGCCACTCGGCAACAGCCTCCGGCGTGGCGGGCGAATCGTTGGAATCGCCCTGGCCACCGGGCACAGTCGCCAGGTCAAGCAGCACGCGAATGTTGTACTTGGCAGCCCACTCAATCGCGCGGTCGATGTAGTCGACAACCGAGATGTAGGACGCATCGGACTCCTGCGAGCCAAAGGCATACCAGGGCACCGGCAGACGCACGGCGTTGAGGCCGATCTGCGCCATGCGACGGAAATCGTCCTCGCTCACAAACGTCTCGTAATGACGGCGCATGCGCTCGTTATAGGCGGCGGTGCCCATGGCCTCCTGCAGCTCGGCCGCGTTGGATGCACCGGTCGCCGCGTATAGCGACGGGGTCACCCAAGGCTCGGGAATAAACCAGCCAGAGAGATTAACGCCGAGTATCCTCTCCATCACTGCCCCCTTTTGAATCATACGGGCTAAGCCCGCATCGCTCTTGCATGACATATCTATCGATTTGAGTATACCCGCGCATGCAGACAGGCGACCGAACGGTCTGTAAAGTGACGCGAAAGTGGGAGGAATATCTGGGAACAGGCGGGCTCGGGATGGTGCGACGAGATGTGCACGCACGTCGGAAGTAAGCGCCGGAAAGCGCATCCCGTTCTGAGCGCGGGATCTGGGACGCAGTTTCCGCCAAAGACCGCAAAAGGAAAGCACATCCCATTCTGACGCCGGATTCCGGGTCGCGCTTTCCCAAGCGGCCTCAAAGCGGAAAACGCATCCCACTCTGAAGCCAAATTCCGAGACGCAATTTCCGCAGAGCCCTCGATAAAAGAAAAGGACCCCTTTGTAGAGGTCCTAGTCAATTCAAGGTGGCGGAGAAGGGAATCGCGTCCGCGCGCTGCGCGGACGGACCGCTGCGGCGCTTACGCGCCTTGCGAGCTGCGCTGGCAAACGCTTGCGCGTTTACTCAGCTCCGCGCCCTCACGGGGTTCGATTCCATGTGGGAGCTTCATAAAAGAAAAGGACCCCTTTTCAGAGGTCCTAGTCAATTCAAGGTGGCGGGGAAGGGAATCGAACCCCTGACACGAGGATTTTCAGTCCTCTGCTCTACCAACTGAGCTACCCAGCCATTTGAGGTGTGCCTTGTTTCAAGGCTTGATTAGTATAACCAAGGACGCGTTCCGGTCAACCGAGAATTTTAAAAAAGTTTTTGAGCACAGCCTCGGTTCTATAAATCGGCACGTCAGAGGCATCAGCCGGCAGCAAGAAGTTTTTCGCTCAGAGCCGCACGGGCAAACTCACTTGGCGTCATCCCCTCGGCAGCCGCCCGTCGACGAATGGCCTCCTTCATTCCCAGAGGAATCTTGACCGACAGCGTTGCCGTCCCCTCACCTGAGAGCGGGGGCCGTCCATGCACGATCCCACCAACGGTGTGTTCGCCATCCGGAAACTCTCCGCGCTCGTACGACTCGCACCACGCGTCAATCATTTCATCCGTTACAACCTGACCATTAGCGGCCGTATACGTCTTGCCCATCATCGACCCCTCTGCCGAGCTCGCTCGATCTCTTGCCAGAATTTCTTCTGAACCGGAGACAGGGCATGAATAATGAGCCATCCACGAATTAGTTCGACCGCAACAAGTTCCACACTTCGACCATCTGGAAGCCATCCAATGGCAAGCCATCTCGGCGGCTCGTCCTCCGACTCGCGGCGAATGCACTCAGTAACCGCGAACCAGGCACCTAGTACCTGCTTTTCCGTCAAGTGTTTTTTGGCGTTCGGATGGATCTCAACATCCATGCACCTTCTCCTCCATCTTACCCAATTTCGTATGACGAAAGTCCGCTGTCGCCAATCTCTTACGCCGGCACTTGTTGGAGGGCGGGAGGTGTAGCGAGGATTGAAGGGCGTTCCAATACCGCCCAGGCGCCGGGGCAGGAGCACATACACCAGGGACATACGTTTTCGTAGCGCGCGAGGATATTGCCGCGCGCATCGATGAAGGCGATGTCGATGGGATAGGCCATAAAACACGTATGGACCGAAGAGCAGCGTGGAAACGCCATGACGAGCGGCAGGCCGTTGGCGGCAACCGGACGCCGTCCCAGCATGCCGCGCAGGCGCACGACAAACGACTCCGCCACCACAAACTCGGCCGGCGTCCAACCCAGCCTGTTGAGTGCCCGCGCGTAAGCGATGTAGGACGAGACCGCGGTCACATGACCACCCCCGGACGCCATGGATCGACCGTCACCGCGCGCTCGTGCGACAACGTTGTCGGCGCCCCCAGCGGAACGCCAGCGATGCTGAGAGAAGTCGGCCACGGCTCATAGTGCATGGTGCAGGTGTAGGTCCTAAACGTACCGGATAGGGAGAGCAGGCCACCATCTGATGCCTTCGCGCCTTGCTCGCTCGACACTTCGATCTGCAAGTCATAGCCTTCCATGGCATTCAGAATTTGAGTCTGGACCGTCACCGAGGCATCGGCAGAGCTCTCGTCACCCTCCCCGCCCGGCGCCACAGCGTGCGCCAGCACGATGTCGGGCACCACGCGGTCGAAGCGCGCGACAGCGCCGGCAAAGATCATGACGTTGTACACGATGAGTGCCAGCACCAGCAAAACGGGCGTAACCACTGCCATCTCCACCGTCGCTTGGGCGCGCTCCTCACGCAGACGCATGCGAATACTCATTACGACCCACCGCCCAGAGCGCCAACCAGTGTCGCGACATCGACGGTGAGTGGGATGGAGCCGCCGCCGGGCAGAGGAATCTCCGCAAGCGTGAACACCGTACCGCTAATGGTGCGTTCGACTTGATATTCCAACGCCTCGCAAAGCGCCTTGGGATCGGTCACACCCAACGGAATACTTCGCAGTTTGTCTTGCGCTTGAGAGAGACCAGCAATGTCAGACCCCGGACTCTTAATGACGTTGGCGGAATCGGTCAGCACCGGCTTTCGCAGGCGCAAGTCGCACGGTTCCAAACCCAGCGCCGCCACGGACGCCGAAACGGTATCGCCGAGCCACGATGCAATGGAGCCCAACGCACCGCTGCCCCCTCCTAGGTCTTTAATCATCTCGTCCATAAGTTCGTCGGCCGAACCTTGGATATCACCGTATCCCACGAGCAGCCGTCCCCAAACATCCATGACGCCGTCGAGCACGCCGGCAACGCCGCCCGAGCGTTCCTTCAATGTCGAGAAAAATCGCGAAAGCACGTTGTTTTGCGCCGTCGCCTCATCGGGCGCCAGCACCGCGGCAGAGATAGCACCGCGATCGCCAAGCCTGACTGCCGTGTTAAACGAAGAGTTGAGCTCATCGGGGCTCGAAATGGCACCCGAAACCGCAAGGGCAACCACGCCATTTCGCCCGGGCGGGGCGATACGCGGACGCTCGCCCGAAAGCGCTCTAATGGCCTCGTCAAACGCATTACCCGCACGGTCAGCCTCGTCCTCGGTCTGGCGCATGAGCTCGAGCTCTTTGTTGCGGCATTCGACGTAGTCTTCCAGAGCGTCTTTGAATCGATCAAAGTGGTACTCGAAGCCGTTTTCGATAGAAGTCGAAGGAGCCGCAACGGCGCCGAGCGACGAAACGCCAAAATGGCATCTGTTGCATCTGTCCTGCCCGTCATAATCAGCAACCGAGGCCAGCCCGCCTGGCGCCCCCTTCTTATAGTTGGGGCAACTCGTTCCGTAATGCAGATACATCTTGCCATCGATGGCACTGGTTGGCCACGCCGTATCGGAATAGAGTTCCGTCGCTCGCACCTCGTCAGTGTTGCGCGGCAACAGCGGGATATAGGAAGTGACCTCATCTCCGCCCTCGGTTACATATGCACGATTGACCTCTGTACTCGCATAGGTGTAAAACGCCTTGCGCGCCGCCGACTCCGCCTTCATCTCGACGCTTGAGCCCTGAGGCGCCTCGTTTGCAAGGCGCAAGCGGTAATAGGCCTTCGCGCGATCGAGCGCCACTTGCGGCTCCCATGTGACACTCGAGGCATAGTGCGGATTCTCAATATCCGAAAGCTTCGCCAAGCTCTTCGCGCGTTCCCACATGCACGAACAGCTTCCGACTGCGCCTCTGTCCGATCCACCGCAGTCGGCAAGCCAGGCGCGTTCCTTGGCCTTTGACGTTTTCTCGGACGCTTTCTTCAGTTCCTTGGCAGCATAGTCAAGGTCTTTTGAGGTGCTCTCGATGGCATCGGTCGAGATCTCGGACCCCTCGAGCGCAGCGAAGTCCGATTCGGATGTCCTGGGCACGGCAAGCGCCGTACCGGTATAGGCCACACTATCGGTATCCTGCGCCGACACCGCCTGCGTGGCACGCGCGGCGATCAGATACGGCAGAGCCGTCTCGATTTTCTGTAAGCCTTCCGATGCGCTTTTGGCAAACTTGTTGCGCGTTTTAATGATCTCAATCCCGGTGTCGACCATATTGCCGGCAACTGGTTCGGCACCTGGGATGAGGATGGCGACCAGGCCCGTCCCGATTGTGGCAAACCCCGCCAGCCCCAGACTCAAGATGCTCGCATCAACCACCGTGGCAGCCGTGTGATAGGACGACACTACGTTGGCACCCGCCAGCGCGCCGCTATCGGCCGCCACCTGGGTATCCCCGGCACGCGACATGCTCCATATCGCCGCGGTCGACGAAAACAACAACGTGAGCACCACTAGGATGACCACGGCAGAAGAAAGCGTGGTGTAGGCACCGTCTTCGATAAACAGGTCGACACCGGCGCGGCCCATAAAGCCGCCTCGTTTGCGATGGCAGCTCGGACGGCGCGTCAAAACGCATCTAGACCAGAAACGCTTAATCCCATGCAGCAATCCACGAATCATAATCTCCCTCCAGCCATTCGGGACGCGATTGATACGAGACATCAACCTTGAGCTCAACGTAGCCGCCCTCGGCGGTACCACCCATAGCCTGCGCAAACGCACCGATCACAGGCAACGGCTTGACCTCGCCGGAAACGGACACGGACGAGACGCCACCCGCACCGGCCCGGCCAAGCTCGATATCCCACGACAACGGCCCGCCGGCATGAAAGATCGAAACGTTGGGCACTGCGGCAAGCCGGCGGCGGGTGAACTCCTTAAGATCGTCGTCCTCCGCCGTCGTCGTGGTCATGAGCCGCGCGGTCTCGGCGGCGGCAGACTCCATGACCGCGCGCGTATAAAGCAGGCACACCGGTTGCAGTGCGAGAAGGATGAGCGTCAGAAACGTCGGCAGCAAAAAAGCAGCCTCGACCGTAGACTGCGCCCGGTCCTCGTGCGCGATATCAATACAACGCGATGTCCTTAGCGCCCGCGGCGGCGTCGATAACCGACATCGAGGCAACGCCATGGGATGCCGCCCGCTCAACCAGCGCCGCCAAGCGCCCATCGGTGCCGGCACGCCAAAGTTCCGCGATCGCCAGCACGATCGATAACAGCGCCACCGTGACGATGGCGTATTCGACCGTCGCCTGGGCAGATTCCTCACGCAGGACATCATGCATTTCACGATCCCTCCTTTGAGTCCGTTGCCTGCGGGCTCAGGCGCACGGCGCGCAGACGACACGAAGCATCGCCAGCATCCGCGGCAATTGTCACCATATCGACCCAGCCGCGTCCGTCGCGCACGATGGCGCCCCACACGTTTCCCTTGATGTCGAGATAGCCGCTCAGAGCAAGTTGCGCCGTGGGTACCTCGCGATAGGCATGCAGCATATCCGCCGCCGCTTCGGTCATCGGTCGGTCCTCGGACCATGCAAGCCGGACCGCAATCGCGTTGCCCTCAGGCGAATCCGTCGCAGTGCCAGACCGCTTGTCGAGCGTCCGCAGAAAGGTTTGCGCCGTGACAGCGACATCCGAATCGTCCGCATCTCGCATCTCATCTTTTTGAGACGCCACCGCCGAATCTGAGCCCAAATCGGAGGCGGTCCCAGGACGCTGCTGCCGCGCGGCGTTAAGCCCCCAAAGCACCGCCGCTATCGCCACGGTCAGGCAAGCAAACACCAGCAGCACCCCGATGGGGCGCTCGCCCTCTACAGGCTGTTGATGCCCTCGCTGATAGCGTTCCATAGATCTTGGACCTTGCCCTTAAATGCGACGATGGCGATAATCGCGATCACCACGAGCACGCCGACCAAGATGGCATACTCGGTGGTACCCTGTGCACTCTCCTCCTGCAATAGTTCCTTGGCGCGCTGACGAACATGTGCCGCCCGGCAAAACGCCCAGCCCTGGACCTTGCCAGCAGCGTCAGTCATCGTGTTCATGTATTCCTCCCTACATCATCCCGCCTGCTCCCAGCAGCGGGCCCAATATGGACAGAAGCAACGCCGGCAAGATGAGCGTGCCGGTGGGAATCAGCAGCTTGACGGGCGCACGCTCGATCTCGCGCTCGACCGCGGCGCGATGAGCCGCACGGATCTCGCGACTTTGAGCGGCCAGCGTCTCGGCAAGTGGGGCACCCAGGGCGAGCGCCTGCCCCACCGTGATGGCAAAGGTCTCGAGCGCTCGCACGTCCAGGTCGCGCGCGGCGGCCAACAACTCGTCCTCACGCGTGCCCACGCCCACCTGCCACGCCATGCAGGCGCGCTCAAGGCGAAGAGCCAGCACTGACCGGCGGTTGGCGCAGAAAATCTCAAGCGCCGCATCAAACGAAAGACCGGCCGAAAGACCCAAGCGCACAACATCGATCATCTCGGACACTTCGCCGAGCGACACTCGCGCCGGGCCGCCCGCTCCAACCGCGCCCTTCACTCGCGCGGTCAGAGCATCGACCACCGAGCGACCCGCGGCAGCGACCAGCACCGCCTCGCGCTTGCAGGCCCCTGCGATCTTGCGTGCATCCGCCCGATCCAAACCCGTCGCGACAAATACACTCAGGGCGCACAGGCAAGCCGCAACTGCAACCGGGGCGCTCATAGCTCCACCCGCATAATGCGCCGGATAACCACCAGGGCAACGGCGTTGAGGGCAAGACCCAGCACCACAGCGCCCGCGCCGGCAGGCGTCGCAAGACCGCGACGAAAATCTGCCGAAAGCAGCGCCAACACCGCGCACATGCCCGCCGGCATCGCCGCGACCATATGCGCAGACATGCGAGCCTGCGACGTCTTAACATCCAGGCGGCGCTTGAGCTCAATGCGCTCCCCCACCATGCTCGACGCCTCGGACAGTAAGTCGGCAAGCGGAGCGCCGGTGCGCTGAGACACCTTAAGCGCCAAGGTCACAAGCGAAAGACCGGGGGCGTCGATACGCACGAGCAAGTCATCGAGCGCGTCGGTCGCCGAGATGCCGCAATCGATCGCCGCCGCCACCCGCAAAAACTCGGTATGCACTGGCTCTTGCGCATGAGCGCCCACAAAGCGCATGCCCTGGGCCAGCGAATGTCCCGAGGCAAGCGACATGGAAAGTGCGGTAAACGCCTCGGGCATTGCCTCTTCTGCATCGTGTTGCTCGCGCCGGCTCTCAAAGCCATCCCGAGCGGCACCAACGGCAAACGGAGCAACAAGTCCCAAGGCAAATCCGGGGGGCGATAACGACACCATCGTTAGTAAAACGCAGCAGACACCGCTCGATAGCAGCAGAAACGCCAAACGTCCCGAAACATCTTCGATCACGAGGCCAAGGCGATGCGCCGGAGCCAGCGATGCCCACGAACGGGCTATCTTTTTCAGCAGATCGTTTTCCACCAGCTCACGCGGCAGCTTCTCTGCCACCGTCTCGAGCGCCCGACGTGCCAGCTCCGCCGGCGGCACCTGCGGCACACGAGGTTCCGCCCCGCACGCCGTCGCGACAGAAAGCCCTGCCAAGCCCCCTACGACGAGGGGCACAGTGATCTCCATTCGTCCACCTCCTCTTGTGTGAGCGTCCCCGACCGCAGGCCTTCTGCGATAAACGGCGGTTCGCGGTCAAGCGTCCAGGTGCGCTCGGCGGCATCGAACGTCACATAGCGCTCGAGCTCTACGCCGCCCGATGCGGCGCGTCGCACCCCCGAATACGAGGAGACGAAACGCCTGCCATCGGCGTGGCGCTCGGACATCACGATGCCGTCGAGCGCCATGGCAATCTGCTCCTCGATGAGCTCGCTCGGCAGATCGATGCCATAACGTGCAAGCAACGTCAGACGCACCACGGTCTCCTGTTCTGAACCCGCATGAAGCGTGGTGAGCGACCCGTCGTGGCCCGTGTTCATGGCCTGCAACATGTCGCAGCACTCGGCACCGCGCACCTCGCCCACCACGATGCGGTCGGGGCGCATGCGTAGGGCATTAGTTACCAGGTCGCGGATCGTCACCGCGCCCTCGCCCTCAATTGAAGCCTCGCGCGCCTCTAGGCGCACCACGTGCGGATGATGCGCAAACTTGAGCTCGGCAGAGTCCTCGATCGTCACGATGCGCTCGCCGGTGGAAATCTCACATGACAACGCGTTGAGCAGGGTGGTCTTACCAGATCCCGTGCCTCCCGCAACCGCCAGGTCCTGTCGCAGCGACACCGCGCACGACAGCAGCTGCGCATACCAAAGCGGCAGCGATCCCAACCCCACGAGCTCGTCCAGCGAGCAGATACGGTCCGAGAACTTTCGGATGGTGAGAATCGGTCCGTCAATCGCCACAGGCGGAATCACCGCGTTGACGCGATAACCCGTTTTGAGGCGGGCGTTGACGATGGGGCTGCGCTCGTCGATACGGCGGCCAAGTGGAGAGATGATGCGGTCGATAAGCACACGGATCTGCTCATCATCCTCAAACGCATGCTCGATGGGGTACAAGACGCCGCCGCGTTCAAAGAAAGCCGAGCGGCAGCCGTTGATCATGATCTCGGTAACGGTGTCGTCCTCGATGAGCGGCTGCAACGGCCCCAAGCCCACCACGTCATCCAAAATCTCGTCGATGATGGTCTCGCGCTCGGGCGTCGCGAGATCGGTCGGCTCCTCAACATTGAGCGCCGCCTCCACCGCAGGACGCAATTCCGAGCGGGCAAGTGCCGGGTCGATATAGGCGCTGATACGCGCCACTTCGTCGTAACCCATGCGGTCCATCACGGCGCGCTTGGTGCGTCGTTTCACAGCGCGGCGACGCCCCGCATCTACAGGCGCTGCCGCCGCCGCAGCGCCGGCAGCCTTAATCCTCGTTTGCAGGCTCATCGCTGATCACCCTCGCGCGACCAGGGAAGGCGGATACGCGGGCGTTCGGTGCGCGTTGCACGGTCGGCGACCATATCGCTCCAAGGGCCGACGGCGCACCCCAGTTCCACGAGCATCTCGCGCGTGGCCTCGCGCACGCTAGTCGCAAAAGCGCTGGTCTGCCCCACTGCCTCGTCAGCGCGCCCAAACGCCATGAGCGCAGCGAGATCCTGCCCGCCATCGGCGATACGAATCTTGGAGCTCAACGCACAGGCAATCTCAAAGCGCATGGCGACGTCCTCGTCTGCCCCGCGCGCACCGAACCGGTTGAACACGGCGCTCATGCGCGTGCGTGGCACACCTACTCGACCTGCCAGTTCAATGACGCGCGATGCCGATGCCGCGGACGACACCGCCGCATCGCCAACGACCAGGCAACGGTCGCTCGCCGCCACCGCAGCCGCCACGGCGTCGCCCCAAAAGACCGAGGTATCGATAAAGACCACGTCGGATTCGCGACGCAGGACATCAAGCAGTAACTCCACCGGACGTGCCATGAGCTCGGCTTGCTCGGGCGCCGCGACGGGACCCCAGAGCGTAACGCCCGGTGCCACGCGCATCGATGTGGCTACGATATCCGGCTCGGTGAGCGCGCCCGCCGCCGACGGCTCGATAAGTGCCGCCATATCGCGCGGAGCATCGACGCCTAACAAGTCGTAAAGGTTTCCAAACATCAGGTCCAGGTCGAGCACGGCGGCACGCAAGCCCAACAGCGACGATGTGTGTGCCATGGTGGCAACGATCGTCGACTTGCCGCAACCGCCCGAACCCGAAATGGCGCAGATGACCGGAGCTCGATGCGGCGAAGCGGCAGCGTCTGCCGGCGACATCGGAGGCGGCGGGGCGGGCGTCGGTGACAGCGTCCCCGTCTCCTCCGCCGAAACTACACGCTGCGTCCAAGCCGGCATGGCAGCTTGTTCGGTCTGCGAGGCAGGTTCGTTCTGTGCAATCTGCTCATGCTGCATCAGCGACAACTCGCCGCACCCGGCAAAGCCCTCAACTTCGTCGAGTTCATCCGCCAGATTCACGCCGTGCACGTATCCCATATCTACAGCCGGGGAGTCGCCAGCATGTTGCGCCGACCCTCCAGCATCATCGTATACAAGGGGGTTCCGGGGGCGCCGACCATGCTCGGCTTCCGCTTTTCCATAATCATCAACACGCGGGCCTCTTGTAGCGCGAGGCGCCCCGGGTTCCCTATCAACAAAAGCATCGGGCTCAATCGTCATGTGCCGATCGGAATCAACCGTTCCCTCGCCCGCGCGCCCGTTGCCGCATATACTGTGTGCAGCGATGACCTCGGTCGCCCCCGCGCGAAACAGCCCCTCGATATCCGACGGATCGAGCGCTTCTATCAACACGACCACGCGACTCACGCGGCCTTCGGCCGTCAGGCGCGCAACAGTCTTGCGCACATCTTCGGTATCAAACAGAGACGCCGCGATGATGGCAGCCCCGCGGCGCGACGGAAACGCCCGAGCCATGGAAATCAGCCCGTCCAGGTCACCCACGCGAAGCACCTGTGCGCCCGCATCACGACCCTCGACTTCCCGCTGCAACAGCCCGTAATCGCCGCACGCGCAGCACGCAAGCCAGATCGCCTTCATCACTCGTCGCCTCCGCTCTTTTTACCGCGCGCCGTGGCGGGAATCGTCAAGCTGACCGTTCCCTTGCCCGAGGCACCCAACAGTTCCTTGACGTCTTCGGGGTCAGCCGCCAGCGTCACCCATTCGATCTTGCCCTCGCGCGTGGCACCGGAATCCTCACTGGTATCGATCACGTGCGCGCCGCACAGTCGATCGGTTACGCCGTCTTTTTGCACATACACATCCACGTAGCTGCCCACGCCCGTAGCACCGCCGACCGAGTGCTCGGCATCGACCGCCACCGAAACGGCAACCTTGCCCTTAGGCACCTCGAGCTTGTGACTCTCGGCCTTGGTGTAGACATTGCAGATCACGGCGTTTTTGGGAATACGCGAAGTCGTCACGTCGCCGCGCACCTGGCGCAGCTCGGTCGCCGCGTCACGCGGCAGCAGACTCGTCAGCCATTCCTGGGTTATGACATTGGTCTCATCGAGGGTCTCGCCCACATCGATATCGCGCGCCGCGACGCATACCTCGACGCGATCGCCACCGTACTTGGCCAAGGTCTCAGCCTGGACCTGTTCGGCTTGCGAGCGGATCGACGAGCCGTAAACCATGCAAAGCAGAGCAGCGAGCACGCCCGCGACCAGACTGATGGCGATGCGCTTGCTCTTGTTCACGGCCGCTCCTCTCATGGCAGTGCCGGGCGAATGCCCGTACCACCATTGTCTGGGCGGTCAGAGTGCAAAGCGGCGCAATCGCGATCTTGGTTTTCGATGTCAAACCAATCGCTGACCAAAAACTGACCAGCCCGTCAAGCTCGTGGCAAGGTTTTGGTCAGCACGTCAGCAAACTGCATGTTTCGAGGCTTTTCCGCAGCAAAAAAGCCGTCTCCCGAACAGTTGGGAGACGGCTGTCATAGGAAAAATCAATTACAGATGGACATCGGGATCGAGCATTTGAGCACTCACGCGCATGGATGACGCCAGGTTTTGGAACGTTTCCAAACGCAGACTGTCGATCTGCCCGGCATCCTCGGCCTCGCGAACGGCGCAACCCGGCTCATGGGTATGCGTGCAATCGCCAAATCGGCACGCGCGCGATGCCTCGACAATCTCGGGGAAGGCGCGCGCCAGACCCCGCTCGTGACCCACGAGCGGTAAGCTGCGCAGGCCCGGGGCATCGGCGATCACGCCGGCGTCGCCCGGCAGCGCTACCATCACGCGCGCGACGGTAGTGTGACGGCCCTGGTCGTCGCGTTCGCGCACACCGCCGGTCGCCAACGTATCGTGGCCCAGCAGTGCATTGAGCAGCGTCGACTTGCCGGCACCCGACTCGCCCAGAATCATGGCGCAGCTCCCGACAGGCACGCAGGCACGGACCTCGTCCAGGCCGCGGCCCTCGGCAGAGGACGTCACGATCACGCGCACGTCCGGACCCACCAGGCGGCGCACGCGGTCCAGATCGCGCTCGAGCTCCTCGGCATCGCAACGGTCAGCTTTGGTGAGTACCACCACCGGTTCGGCATCGCAGTCGAGCGCCAACACCAGCGAGCGCGCCACACGGTCGAGCAGCACCTCGCCGGCACCGAGCGCCTGCACGATTAGCACGCTATCCACGTTGGAGCAGAGCACCTGGCGCTCTCCGCGGGCACGGCCGCGCCAACGCTCAAAGCTCGTACGGCGCGGCAGCACGCATTCAATCACGCCCATATCGTGCCCGGGAGCGCGGCGCACCGCCACACGATCGCCCACGGCAGGCAGCAGGACCTCGTCCCCACCGCGCGACTTGGCAAATCCCACGGCATGCTCGGCGCGGAAGGTATCGTCGGCAGTCGCCACCAGCGGAAACCCACGATCCAAGCGCACCACGGCGCCAAGTTGCATCTGCTCGGGCTCCTCGGCATGTGCGCAGAAATCATCAAAGGCAGCCTGCTGAGCTTCATCGACCGGCAGGTCATCGAACGCCGGAACATCCTGCAGCGCGTCGAGTCCCGGCACGCTTGCCAGCAGCTCCTCAGCAGATGCGGGAGCCTCGGTCGCGAGCTTCCGACGACGATCGCGCTTAGCCCGCGCCCCCGTCGTCTTTTTCTTCGCTTTAGCCTTCGCCTTGCCCACAAGCGCCTCCCAGCACCACAAATCACAACTGAGCAGGTATTTTAAATCAAAAAGAGCTGGCCGGGCAAAGCCCGACCAGCTCACAAACTTTTCCTCAGCCCTTTTCATCCGCACGGAAGAAAAGCCAGCAAGGATACCGCAGGGCCCGCCCCGGAAGCCCTTTCTCCCGAACGATCCCGCAGCGCGAAGCGCGAGGACCAGTGAGGGAGAAAGGGCGTGGGGCGGGCCCGGACGAGTACGCTACTCTTTCTCCACAGCGCGCATGATCGCCTTGTAGATCTCCATCAGCGGGATGATCAGGAAGGCCAGGCCCAAAGCGGCAAGAACGCCCTTGAGCTCAAGCGTCACAGGGCCGAAGAACATCTCGGCAAGCGTCGGCTGCACGGTCACGATCACCGTCAGCACCAGTGCCAGCGCGGCGGAAGCCCACAGCCACTTGTTCTGCTTTTTCATGGTGAACAGCGACGCACGACGGCTGCGCATATTGAAGCAGTGGAAAATCTCGACCATGTTGAGCGTGATGAACGCCATCATCACGCCTTCCTCGTCGGCATTGCCGGCGATCATATCGGCGATGTGGATGTAGCCCATGTCAAAGTACACGCCCACAAAGAAGCTCGCCAGCACCAGCACGGTGATGATCAGGCCCTGGACCACGCAGTCCAGACCCATATGTCCGGCAAAGACGCCGTCCTTGGCGTTGCGCGGCTTGCGCTTCATGATGTCGCCCTCGGCATCCTCCATGCCCAGCGCGAGCGCGGGGAAGCAGTCGGTGACCAGGTTCACCCACAGCAGCTGCACCGGCTGAAAGATGGTAAAGCCGATGAGCGTGGCGATAAACACCGAGAACACCTCGGCAAGGTTGGCCGAAAGCAGGAACTGGATGACCTTGCGGATGTTGTCGTAGATGCGACGGCCCTCTTCGCAGGCACCGATGATGGTGGCGAAGTTGTCGTCGGCGAGCACCATGTCGGCAACGTTCTTGGTGACGTCGGTACCGGTGATGCCCATGCCCACGCCGATGTCGGCACGCTTGATGGACGGGGCGTCGTTGACGCCGTCGCCCGTCATGGCCACGATCTGGTCGCGCGACTTCCAAGCCTCGACGATGCGGGTCTTATGCTCGGGCTGAACGCGGGCGTACACGCCGTAGTCCTCGATGTGCGCGTCGAGCTCCTCGTCGCTCATGCGATCGAGGTCGGCACCGGTGATGGCATGGCTGCGATCGGTGACGATGCCCAGCTGCTTGGCGATGGCCACGGCGGTGTCGATGTGGTCGCCCGTAATCATGACGGTGCGGATACCGGCGTCGTGCGCCTCGCGGATGGCGTCGGCGACCTCGGGGCGGACCGGGTCAATCATGCCGGACAGGCCGCAGAAGACCAGGTCATGCTCGAGCGCGGCGGGGCTGCAGTCGGCCGGGACCTCGGTGTAGGTGCGGCTCGCCAGCGCCAGCACGCGCAGGGCCTCGTCGGCCATGGCCTTGTTGGCGGCCACGAGCTCGGCGCGACGCTCCTCGGTCAGGGGGACAACCTTGTCGCCCTCGTAGATATGGGTACACAGGCCGATCACCACGTCGGGCGCGCCCTTGGTGTACTGCTCGTACTCGCCGTCCAGGGTCTCGACGACCACGGACATCATCTTGCGGCCCGAGTCAAACGGGGCCTCGCCCACGCGCGGATGCTCGGCAGTCAGGCCAGTGAGCCCCGCCTTGCCGGCATCGTTGACGAGCGCACACTCGGTCGGCTCACCCACAGCCTCGCCCAGTTCCTCGTCCCACTGGGCGTCGGAGCACAGCGCCATGCCGGCCAGGAACTTCTCCTTAGGCGCAGCGAGCTCGTGCTTGACGACGGTCATCTTGTTCTGGGTGAGGGTACCGGTCTTGTCGGAGCAGATGGTCTGTGTGCAGCCAAGGGTCTCGACGGCGGAAAGCTTGCGGATGATTGCCTGGCGCTTGGCCATCTTGGTCACGCCAAGCGACAGCACGATGGTCACGACGGCGACCAGGCCCTCGGGGATGGCAGCGACGGCGAGCGAGACGGCGACCATAAAGGTATCGATCAGGGCGGTCGGGTCGGTAAGAACGTTGCCCACGCCGTGGCGGATGATATCGACGCCAAAGATAACGACGCAGATGACGATAACCATGATGGTGAGGATGCGGCTGAGCTCGGCAAGCTTCACCTGCAGCGGCGTGAGCTCTTCCTTGGCCTCGGCCAGGGCGCCGGCGATCTTACCCATCTCGGTGTTCATGCCGGTGCCGACCACGACGGCGCGGCCGCGGCCGTATACCACGGTGGAACCCATGTAGCACATGTTCTTGCGGTCGCCGAGCGGCACGTCGTCGGTGCCGGCGGCGAGCTCAATCACGTTGGCATGCTTCTCGACGGGCACGGACTCGCCGGTAAGGGCGGCCTCCTCGATCTTCATCGTGGCGCTCTCGAGCACGCGGCAGTCGGCCGGGACGGAGTCGCCCGCCTCGAGCATGATCACATCGCCGGGCACGAGCTCGGCGCTCGGCAGGTGCACGAGCTTGCCGTCGCGCAGCACCTTGGACTGCGCCGCGCTCATCTCCTGCAGGGCCTCGAGAGCCTCCTCGCTTTTAGCCTCTTGGACCACGCCCAGCACCGAGTTGACGATAACGACGAACATGATGATGGCGACATCGGCAAAGTCGGGCTCGCCCTTGACCATACCCGTGAGCGCGCTGATAACGGCGGCAACGATCAACATGATGACCATGGGGTCGGCCATCTGCTCAAAGAAACGCTTCCACAGCGGCGTTTTCTCGGCTTCCTCGAGCTTGTTAGGGCCTGTCTTGGCGAGGCGCGACGACGCCTCGTCGTTGCTCAAGCCGAGGTTCTCATCGACGCCCTGGTCGCTGAGCACCTCCGCCGCGGCGGACAGGTATTCCTTTTGCATATAGAGTCCCCTCCTGGGATTCGGGCCACTCAGCAGATTGATGCCCGATCATAATTCCCAGGAGAAGGGCAAGGGCTCATCAAGGCTGCCGTGCTGAGCGGCAGTTGATAGTGGAGCTATGGTACCCCAAAGCGGCGCATCTAGCCAAAACATTCCAATTGGAAACACGGCTCGAGTGCAACGGTGCAGACCGTGTGATGCTCAATGTTGGTAAAACGTTTTTTCTTCGGCACTTCGTCAAACTGAAATATCGCCCAGATAGCAGCGGTAAGAGCAGTTGGTAAAATTTTTGCATATACCGTTTTTCCCGCAAAAAATGAACTTCTTAATCGGCATACGGTCGTTTTTTTGGGGTATTCGGTCGGTATTTCGTTATAATCAACTCGATTTTATTTCTTATGGTTTATCTATCAGCGCAAGACGATGTCAGATGGAGGTCTGAATGTACAAGCGCACTAAGATTGTATGCACCATGGGTCCCGCCTGCGATAGCGACGAGACCATCCGCGAGATGATCAAGGCGGGCATGAACGTCGCCCGTTTTAACTTCTCGCACGGCTCCTACGACGAGCACCACGGTCGCATCGAGCGCGTCCGTCGTATTTCCAAGGAGCTCGGTCTGCCTGTCGGCATCCTGCTCGACACCAAGGGCCCCGAGGTCCGTACCGGCCTTCTGGTCGACGGCAAGAAGGTTGCCGTCAAGACCGGCGACAAGATCGTCGTCACCGCTCAGCCCACATCCGAGGATTTCCACGGCACCGCTGAGCACATCTCCCTCGACTACCTGGCTCTGCCCTCCGAGGTCGAGAAGGGCTCCCTCATCCTGATCGATGACGGCCTGGTTGCCCTCGAGGTCGAGTCCGTCAGCGGCCAGGACATGACCTGCGTCGTCAAGAACGACGGCCTGATCGGCGAGCGCAAGGGCGTCAACATGCCCAACGTCAACATCTCGCTGCCTGCCATCACCGAGCGCGATCGTCAGGACATCCTCTTTGGCCTGACCGAGAACATCGACTACATCGCCGCTTCCTTCATCCGTGACGGCGAGTCCGTCCGCGGCATCCGCAAGCTTTGCCGCGAGAACGGCGGCGAGCACGTGACGATCTTCCCGAAGATCGAGTGCGCCCTGGGCGTCGAGAACTTCGACGAGATCCTCGAGGCTTCCGATGGCATCATGGTCGCCCGTGGCGACCTGGGCATCGAGATCAAGCCCGAGCTCGTTCCGCACATCCAGAAGGAGATCATCGCCAAGTGCAACGCGGCCTACAAGCCCGTTATCACCGCTACGCAGATGCTCGACTCCATGCAGCAGAACCCGCGCCCGACGCGCGCCGAGGTTGCCGACGTTGCTAACGCCATCTACGACGGCACCGACGCCGTTATGCTCTCTGGCGAGTCCGCTGCCGGTAAGTACCCGGTCGAGGCCGTTAAGATGCAGGCCAGCATTGCTCTCGAGACCGAGAAGTACCTCCCGGCTCACGCTCCGCTCGAGGTTCCGGCTGACGCTCACGGCACCCGCGTCGTCAACAACGTTGTGGGTATGTCCGCTGTGAACATGGCCACCACCGTTGGCGCCAAGTGCATCACCGTGCCGACGACCACCGGTCGTACCGCTCGCCTGATCTCGCACTTCCGTCCCAACATGCCGATCTGCGCGTTCTCCCGCCACGAGTGGGCCGTCCAGCAGATGATCATGTACTGGGGCGTTATCCCGCATCAGGCCGAGATTACCCAGGGCACCGTCAACGGCACGATCGTCAAGGCGATCGAGACCGCTAAGGAGCTCGGCTACGTCGAGGCCGGCGACCTGACCGTCGCTACCGCCGGCGATCCCCGCATGAGCGTCCAGCTCGAGGACAAGGTCTCCTCGACCAACGTCGCTTACGTCGCTCAGGTGCGCTAAAACGCACTTGCAAGCATACTTGCATTGCAAAGGGCCCGGAAGGCTTCGCCTTCCGGGCCCTTTTTCTGTGCCAATGCCGCCGCACGGCAAAACACGCACTCATTTCTTTACCAAAAGCGCGAAATCCACCCTTCGAGGCCCAAAAAATAAGGCTCTGTTAGACCAGGATTGACATACATGTGTCCCCACGGTGCCATATCGTTAGCCCCGTAGACCGCGACGGATGGGGGCAGCATGAACGCCGAAGA
>JAGZQF010000007.1 GCA_018382295.1 Collinsella sp. | reverse complement strand
GACGAGATAGTCGAGAAGCACGGCCTCAAGAAGGAGTAACATCGGGACTTGCAGCGACGGACCTCAGGACACTCTTACACCACGTCTGCGCGCGCGACCACTTTACGCCGCCTCCGAGTTCTAAATTCCTTGATTTTGCTGTTACTGATTTAGTGACAGTACTCATATTTGCCATATTTTGGCCAGGGCATATGATTAACCCCCTATTTTCGACGTGAATTAGACCGGCTTAAGCCCAAAACACGCCCGCAGCGCGTTAAGCAACGCCTCTTGCTTCTTCCTGCGGGCATCGACACGATTCCGGTACCGCTTTCGCATACGCTGGTGGATGCGCCATGCGAGCGCTTCCATCGCTTCCATGTCACAGAGCATTTCGTTGTTGACCGTCGCGACCTCGATTCCCATAGTAATCAAGCCCGTGTTGCGTTTTTCATCATGGATACGTCCCCTCCGGGAGGAATGGCCCAGCTCACCGTTGTATTCCAGGTCAAACCGGGCTGCCTCTTGATACGCATCGCAAACTGCATGCGGCATCCCCGAGATTGCCTGCGCGCGGTCATCGAACTCGATCTTGTAGTCGGTCTTAAAAGGTCCGCAGGCAAACCCGCCATAGGAAAAAGGAAGCGAAAACAGGGCGAGCATGATGCACTCCATGGGCGAGAGCAGGTTTTCTGACAAGTAGGGACACAGACGCTGCAATTGTTTGGCCGTGCTTCCCTTGCATGTCGCAAGGTAATCTGCCAGGCGATCGGGCGTCAGCACCGGTTCGACTTCAAAGTAGCCCACGTCTGCTGGCTGGTCCTTGTCCTTTGCAAATTTATTCGTAACAGGCGAGGTGTAGGGAGGCAGATACTTCCCGCGGTCGCTCAGTGAAATCTTAGAGCACAGCTCCTGGGCCAGGTCAAATGCCTGGATACAGCCAAGTTCGCGCGCAACGGCAAGGCAGAGGGCCTCGGGAGACAAGCTGTACACCCCCGGTTCCACCTCTAGAATCGAGCCGGCGGGCAACCCGGAACACACGGACCAGCCTACGCTAGGCATGCGGCGGCGCTGCGCCGCAGATCCCACCAGCAAGCACAGATCTTCTTGCACCTCGCCACTTTTGGCTCCAATTCGCACCAAGTCAGGAAGATAGATATCCTCGGTCGAGGGCGACGACGTGCGCAGCACACGGCGCTCCTCCTCGGGATCGAGGTCCTTCCAGCTGATATAGCCCATCTGCCGGCGCTCGGCGCGCATCATGCGCAGCGCTGAAGCGCCTGTTAGGATTACGGAAGCCGCTAGCTGTTCGCCTGTCGGCTCGTTGCGCCGCTCAATCTTCACTGCCACAAAACCACCCCTACCAAACACGTGCGATAGCAAGGCCATCGACTGCTGCGGCGCCGGCGCGCTTGAGTTCCGTCGAAGCCGCGGCCATCGTCGCGCCCGTGGTGATAACGTCATCGATAAGCAGCAGGCGGCGGCCGTGCACATCCTCAACCGTCTCGTACATGCCTTGGGCACGCTCGCGGCGCTCCTCACGACCGAGTTCGCGCTGGTCGCCATGCCCGTACTTGACGAGAGCATCGAGCAGGGGAACACCCGACAGCTCGCAAAATGGACGCGCAATAGCCTCCATATGATCAAAACCACGCCGCCGAAACGCTGCCGCCGTCGCAGGCACAAACACCACCGCATCCGCACCGGACAGCACACCTCCTAAGCGTTCGGGCGCTACGACCTGGGCATGCAGGGCGGTATCGTAGAGCAGCTCCGCCAGATACGGAGCCAGACGTCGCTCACCCGCATCCTTGTACGCTTTAATGATGCGCGGCAGCGGATGCGCATAGACGGCGCACGCCAGGCAGCGGTCGAGCGCCTCCGCCATTGCCGAGGACGTGCCCTCGACCGAACACTCAGTGCACAGCAAATCCCCAAACGGGGCGCCGCATCGGGTGCAGCTATGACGTGGGTCGATGAGCGTGAGCGCGGCCAGGCAGTCTTGGCAAATAAGCGCATCGGCGCGTTCGCAGCCGGCACATCGTGTTGGCGACAATGCCTCGAGCGCCTCGTACGTCGCGCGCTCGGCAAACGGTAGCAATTCGTCCGCAAACGGTAGGGCACCGGCACTCTGCAGACGGCTAAATATGTTCAGATGGCTCTTCAAGACACAACCCTCCCTACGCTCGATCGCAGGGAGGGTTGTTGATTCGGCGCTATGATACCCCGATGCGCTCGGGGCAAGGCGGGTTAAATCCGCTCGCGGGCGTTATTCGCCGGCGGGCGGTTGTGGTGCGGACGAAGACGGGGTCGAGCCCTCGCCACCATCCTGGCGCGGCTTGCGGGAACGGCGACGGCGACGGCGCTTTTGACCCTGGTCGGCCGAGCCCTCGCCACCGCGATCCTCGCGCGGCTCGCGCTCGTCGCGAGCGGCGCCACGCGAAGCCTTGGCAGCCGCTCCCCCGCCATCTCCGGGACGACGGCGCGTGACCTTGACCTCGCCATCCGAGACCTGATCGGCCACGGAGGGCACTGAGGGCTTCTGCTGCGCGCCCGAGGAATGGCGACGGCGCGGACGCGGCGCGCGCTCCTCCTCGCCACGTGACTTGCCGCCCTTGTCGGCAGGCGCATCGGAACCCGAACCACCCTTGGGGGCGGCACCAGCCTCGCGAGCGGCTGCGGCGCGGAAGGCGTCCTCGCGCTCCTCGCTCGACAGATGACGGCGGCGGCGACGTGTGGGATTCATGCCGCCGCCGCGATTCTGCTGCTGGGGCTGCTGAACCTCGCGCTCGCGAGAGGCGTTCTTGCCCGCGGCTGCAACCTCGGTAGCATCGCCCGAGCCCGCGCGCTTGCGACGGCGACGGCCATCGGCCGCCTCCTCGGCCTCGGGTGTCTCGGCCTTACCACGGCCCTTTCCGCGGCCACGGCCCTCGCCCTGGCTCTGAGCAGCGCGGGCATCGGAATCGGCATCGCGACGACGGCGCTTGGGCATCGACGTGCCGGCAAGACGGTCGGCGCTCGACAGGCCATCGCCCACGTCGACGCCGTTCTCGCGGTCGAGCTCCATGAGCGCCAGGCGCATCTCGGGCGACTCGATGCGCTCGAGCACGTCACGCGTCACGCCGTCGGGGCGGCAATTGCAGCCCTGCTCGGCAGCCTTCTTTTTGCAGCCCTCCGAGCACGTCATATCGGCCAGGTTGACCTTAAAGACTTTGCCGTTCTCCAGGCGCAGCACCAGCTGCTCACGCGGCGTGTCATACTCCTGGATACGCGCCTTGCCAAGCGGCGTATCGATGAGCGTTTTCTTTTTGGGCGCACGGCTCTTAAAGTCCTTGTACGCCTCGAACTCATAGCGCAGACAGCACATCAGGCGGCCGCAAACGCCGCTGATCTTGGACGAGTTGAGCGGCAGGTCCTGCTCTTTTGCCATGCGGATCGAGACGGGCTCAAACTGTCCGCCAAAGCGCGTGCAGCAGAGCTCCTGTCCGCACTGGGCATAGCCGCCCACCAGGCGAGTCTCGTCGCGCACGCCGATCTGGCGCATGTCGACGCGAATGTGCAGCGTCGAGGACAGATCCTTGACGAGCTGGCGAAAATCGACGCGCTCCTCGGCCGCAAAGTAGAACACGGCCTTCTCGCCGCCAAACAGGTACTCGACGCCGACCGGCTTCATCTCGAGGTCGAGTTCTTTGACCAGACGGCGGAAATCGATCATGGCCTCGTCGCCCTGGATGGCAAGATCGTCGGCAAGCTGCAGGTCGATGTCGCTCGCCACGCGCAGCACGGGCTTGAGCGGCTGACCGATCTCGTCTTGCGGCACCTCGAAGGGATCGGCCGTGACCAAGCCGATCTCGGTTCCGCGCTCGGTAGAGCAAATGGCATAATCGGCCTCGAGGATATCCAGGTCCTGCGGGTCAAACCACAGGTCGCGCGAGGCGTAGGTAAACTTAACGGGTACGACTAACGGCATTTCAGTGCCTTCCTGATATCGAACAGCATGACCTCGATGGCCAGCTGGGGAGTAACGTTTCTGGCGATGTTGCGCTCGGCGGTCGCGACCGCCTCGAGCGCCTGGGTGGCACCCGCAACATTGGTCGCGGCGGCAAGCCGACCGATCGTGTCGCGCACATCCTCGTTCACCACGTCGGCTGCCTCGTCCTGAAGTGTCAGCAGCACATCGCGCATGAGCGTCCGCGCGCTCGCCAGCGCTTCCATGATACCCGAACGCTCGCGCGCGTTGAGTTCGCGCTTGTTGCGGTCCTCAAGCTGCTTCAATGCTCCACGCGACAGGTAGTCGGCGTTTTGCTCGAGTACCTTTTCCTGCGTGGACTTGACCTCGGCGAGCGGCGCCTTAACGGCGACGATGAGCGACTTGGCGCGACTGAGCACGTCGGCCTCGTCGGCGGCAATGAGTGAGTCGATGGCACGGACCATCTGACGGCGGGCGTCCTGGCGCTCGGCGCTCTTAAGAAACTCGATGCCGCGTGTGGGGCTTCCCGCCACGGCTACGGCCATGCGGCAACGCGCGGGGTCCTGACCGGTGGCGCGGCTCACGGCTTGCGCGGCGACGGCGGGCGATACCAGCCGAAACGGCACGCACTGGCAACGACTCACGATAGTGGGCAGCATCACGTCGGCCGAGGTACCCAACAGGATGAACATAACGCCCTCGGGCGGCTCCTCGAGTGTTTTGAGCAGCGCGTTGGCGGTGTTGGCGCGCAGCTGCTCGGCACGGTCGATGATGTAGACCTTGGCCTTGGCACGGATGGGCGCCAGCGGCACGTCATCGAGCAGCTCGCGGGTCTGGGCAATGAGGTAACCCGTGGCGCTCTCGGGCGTGTAATAGTGCACGTCGGGATGCGTATGCCGAGCAACGCGCACGCAGCTGTCGCATGCGCCGCAGCCGTCCTGCTCGCACAGGAAGGCCTGGGCGAGCGCCCACGCGGCGTCGAGCTTGCCCGCGCCGGGCGCGCCCAAAAACAGATAGGCGTGCGATGCGCGACCGCTAGCGACGGCATTGGTCAAAAAGTCGCGCACGCGCTCTTGGGTGTCGAGCTTGGCCAGCAGGCTTGCCTGAGCGGGAGCCATGTTACTCGGCCTCCTTGGCAAGCGCGGCGGCGACGGCTTCCCGCGGAATGTCGAGACCGTACGCGCGAACCTGCTCGACCGTCTTCTTGAAGACTTCCTCGACGGTCGTAGTGGCGTCGATGAGCTTTACGCGGTTTGGCTCCTCGGCAGCAATTGCGCAAAACCCCTCGTAGACACGCTCCTGGAATGCCATGCCCTTGGCCTCCATGCGATCGGTCGCACCGCGGGCCGCCATGCGCAGCGCCGCCTGCTCGGGTGTGATGTGGTAGACGAGCGTGAGCGCCGGATGCGTACCGGCGACAGCCAGGTTGTTGGCATCGCGTACCATCTGACGGTCGAGACCATCGGCAAACGCCTGATAGCAGGTCGTGGAATCGTAGAAACGGTCGCACAGGACCACCTTGCCGGCCGCAAGGGCGGGGGCGATGACCTCGTGTACCAGCTGGGCACGCGCTGCCTCGTAGAGCAGCAGCTCGCAGGTGTCACCCATCGCCGTGTTGGCGGGGTCGAGCAGCAGAGCACGGATCTTTTCGCTGATGGCGGTACCGCCCGGCTCGCGCAGGCTCACAACCTGGTAGCCAGCGAGTTCAAGAGCGCGGGCAAGCAGGCGCGCCTGCGTGGACTTGCCGGCGCCATCGACGCCCTCGAGCGTGATAAAGCTATGTTGAGCGGGCTCAAAAGCCATGGGCGCAGCCCCTTCCTACAAGGCGCGTAAATGCAGATATATCAACCAAGCCATGATACCCCAGTGCTCGGCGCGTCCCCAATGGCTAAAGGTGCCTTTCCAAAATTGCGGTGAAATAGGGACTGATTGAAGCTCTAAGACCGCCGAACAGTCCCTATTTCACCGCAACTTATGATGGGGAATTTTGTGCGCTGGGTATAATCGTCGTATTGCATTGAAATGTGGCGAAAGGAGTGGCAATGTCTCGGTATTGCGCCTCGTGCGGCAAGCTTCTTGCAGATAATGCCAAGTTCTGCACCTCGTGCGGTGCACCCGTTGAGCAAACAGCCGCGAGCGATAGCCAGCCCGCTTTTGAGCAGACCGGCTCCCTTGATACGCCGCAAGCCAAGGCGGACGACCCCCTCGCCTATCGCCCCGACCCCGCCGCAAGCCCCGCGGCCGTCGAGACCACGCAGCGCATACCCGTCGCGAGCGGCTCGCCCCAACAGCAGCCGGCTCCCGCATACGCGCCCGCTTCGCCACAGACCCCCGCTCCCAAAAAGAGCGGCATCGGGCCGCTTATCGCCGTTATCGTTGTGCTGGTGGCGATCATCATCGCCCTGGTCGTTTTCTTTGTGATCAAGCCTTTCGACAACGCCGCCACGCAGACGACTGCCGAGGTAGCTAAGCTGCACCATGACGTCGACGACGATGACCTAAAGCCTCTCGGCGATCCCAACAGCCTGTACGACGATGACGACGATGACGATGACGACGAGGATGGCGGCGAAGCAACGCTCTCCGAGCAGAATCTCTACCGCCGACTGAGCGAATACTACGACCTGCTCGAAGACCTCGACAACTACGTCCGTGGCTGCGCGCAGAACTTCAACGGCAGTTATCTGGAAGAGGATCGAACCGCCCGTCAAAATCTCGCCGACGTCGCCGAGCGCACGGAGGACACCATCGAGCAGTATTACGACATCGTCGAGGACCTAGACGTTCCGACGAGCTCCAAGAACTACAGCTCCTGGAAGGACATCATCGCCCTGTACGACGACCTGGATCACCGCATTGACGCAATCTGTGATGCCTGGGAGATCAGCCTGAAATACACCAAGCCTGCGGATCACAAGAATGAGATCGTGGCGCCGCTGTCGCGCGACAACGTGGCGGGCACCAATGACAATAAGTACCGCCTAGACTTTGAGGAGCGCTACCCCGGCGCCAAACCCGTCGAAGTGAACTAGCGCTTTGTCGTTCCCGAGCCGGCAGTTAGGGACGTTCCTAAACTGCCGGCAGAAAAGGAACGTCCCTAACTGCCGGTCAAAAAACGAGCGAGGATCGTGGGGTCCTCGCTCGTTTTTTTGGGCAATGTTTCGGCTGCACCGCTACTTGTCGGCAGCTGGCTTCTTGGTGGTCGTCTTTTTCGCGGTAGCCTTCTTGGCAGTCGACTTCTTGGCGGTCGAAGTCTTCTTTGCTGCCGTGGTCTTCTTCGCCGTGCTCGCCTTGGTCGTGGTCTTGCGGCCGCGGGCGGGCTTCTTCTCCTTGGTCGGGCAGTCCATGTTGACGCAGATACGCCACGGGCCGCGCGCCGTGTTGACCACCACGATGGGAGCGCCGCACTCGGGACAGGTCTCACCCGTCGCCTCGAGCTTGCCACGTGCCGGCAGCGGATAGCTCACGCCGCAATCATCGTAGTTGGTGCAGCGGATAAAGCGCTTGCCGCTCTTTTCACTCTTGTGCGCGATCAGGTCGCCGTGGCGTCCTGCCTCGGCGCACACCTTGCACTCGCCCACCTTAAGGTCGGGCTCGTAGTTGGTGGGGCACGTGGGGTTCACGCAAATCTCGAAGGCCTTCTGGCGGAACGGCTGGCACTTAATGCGCGGCGCGCCGCACTCGGGGCACACGGCCGCCTCACCCTCGAGTGGGCTCACCTTGACGCCGCTCGGCACCGGATAGGTCACGTCGCAGTCGGGCCAGCCCATGCAGCCAATGAAGCTGCCGCGGGTCTTGGCGCTCGTCTTCATAACCAGGTCCTTGCCGCACTTGGGGCAGGCGCCCACGCGCGCATCGGCCGTGACGGCGTCGCTGATGGCGTCGCCCAGCTCCTGCGTGTGCTTGAGCAGCTCGTCGAGCACGCCAGCCAGCAGTGCGCGCGAGTGCGTCACGACATGCTCTTCGGTATCCTCGCCGCGCTCCACGCGGGTCATATCGCCATCGAGCTCGCTGGTCATATCAGGGCTCGTGATGCGCGGGGCAAACTGCGTCAGCGCGTCAATGATGGCGATACCCAGCTGACTCGGCTCCACGGGATCGTTTTTGAGGTAGCGCACGGCATACAGGCGCTCGATGATGCTCGCGCGCGTGGACTTGGTACCCAGGCCGCGCTTCTCCATCTCCTGCACGAGTTTGCCCTGGCTGTAGCGCGCGGGCGGCTCGGTCTGCTTGGCCTCGAGCTTAATGTCGAACACGTCGACCGTATCGCCCTGCTCCAGCGGCGGCATCTGCTCGTCGCGCTTAAGGCCGTACGGGTATGCCTCGCGGAAACCCGGGGTCACGAGCACGTCACCAGAAGCCACGAACGGCTCGCCGTTGACGTCGAGCTCGAGCTTGGTGTTCTCGATGGTCGCGGGACCCATGAGCGTTGCCAGGAAGCGACGGGCGATAAGGTCGTAGAGCTTGCGCTGGCCGCCGTCGAGCGTGGACGGATCACCCTCGCCCGTGGGATAGATAGGCGGGTGGTCGGTGGTCTCGACCTTGCCGCGCGTGGGCTTCATGGGACCGGCGAGTACCTTTTTGCACACGGGCGCCAGCGCTGGATTGATCTTTGCCAGGTCGCTCACCACGGCGCCCAGATCGAGCGTCGCGGGGTACACGGTATTGTCGACACGCGGGTAGCTGATGAGGCCGGCCATGTAGAGGGACTCGGCGATGCGCATGGTACGCGCAGGCGAGATGCCCTCGGCCGCAGCGGCAGCCTGCAGCGAGGTGGTCGCAAACGGCGTGGGCGGCTGCTGCTTACGCGAGCGCTTGGTCACCGCGGCGACGGTCGCCGTCGTAGCGCCGTCAACGTGGCCGTACGCCGTCTCGGCAGCATCCTTGTCGGTAAAACGCGCCGTCTTGTGCGCGATCTTAAAGCGGTCGTCCTCGGCAGCACCCTGTGCGGCGCCCATGCCGCGAATCTGCCAATAGTCCTCGGGCACAAACGCCATGCGCTCGCGCTCGCGCTCGACCACCAGGGCGAGCGTCGGCGTCTGCACGCGGCCGGCAGAGCGCACGTTACCAAAGCCGCCAAACTTGGCGAGCGTCAGGTAGCGTGTGAGCACCGCGCCCCAAATGAGGTCGATGTGCTGACGGCTCTCGCCGGCGTCGGCCAGATTCTGGTCGAGCGTGACGAGATTATCGAAGGCGTGCGTGATCTCGGCCTTGGTAAACGAAGAGTACTGGGCGCGGGCGACCGGCAAGTCCGGCGCAACCTCGCGCACCTTGTTGAGAGCATCCGAGCCAATCAGCTCGCCCTCGCGGTCGAAGTCCGTGGCGATGATGACGCTGTCAGACTTCTTGGCAAGGTTCTTGAGCGAGCGAATGAGCTCCTTCTCGGCCGGCAGCTTAATGACGGGTGCCCAGGTGAGGTAAGGCAGGCTCTCGAGCTTCCAGCCCTTGATGGAAATGCCATCGGCAAGGAACGGCTTGCGCTTGGTGTCGTAGGGCGGACGCGCCAGGCCATCGGGCATGTCGGCCGGCAGCATCTCGCCGTCCTCGGTGACCGAATACCAACCCAGCTTTTTATCGAACAGCACGCTGTCGCAAAAATCGGGCGCAAGGATGTGACCGGCAAGACCGATCGTCACGCACTCCTCGCCCTTCCACTCAAAACGGTAGATGGCGGTGTTGTACACCTTGTCCTTTTTGGGCTTGCCCGTGGACAGCCGCTCGGCGATCTGACGCGCGGCGTCGTTTTTCTCGGCGATGATGAGCTTCAAAAGAGGCTCCTATCTCGTATCTCTGCGGCTACGCCCGCCCGTATGGCGGCCGACTTACGCCCTTGCTTGCTCAATCTGCCCGATGAGCCAATCACACCAGGCATCCATGCCCTCGCCCTTGCGCGCGCTCACGGCAAAACGCGGCGCCTGCGGATTGAGGTCATCGAGTGTCTTAGTATACCTATCCATGTCAAAATCGAAAGCCGGGGCCACGTCGACCTTATTGAGCAGCTGCGCGCCGGCGTGCTGGAAGATGCCCGGGTACTTGATGGGCTTGTCGTCGCCCTCGGGCACCGAGAGAATCATGATGGACAGGTTCTCGCCCAGGTCAAAGTCGACCGGGCAGACTAGGTTGCCCACATTTTCGATAAAGATGACGTCGATGTTCTCCAGACCGACGGCCTGGTCGAACGCGTCAACGGCCTCCATGATCATGTTGCCCTCGAGGTGGCACAGGCCGCCCGTGTTGATCTGGATGGCGGGCATGCCGGCTTCCTTCATGGTGATGGCATCGACATCCGAGGCGATATCGCCCTCGATGACGGCACAGCGCAGGCCAGCCTTGTCGCGCAGGCGCTCGTTAGTGCCCAGGATCGTGGTGGTCTTGCCCGAACCGGGGCTCGACAAGACGTTGATCACATAGGTGTTTGTCTCATTAAATCGCTGACGCAGCTGATCTGCCAGGCGCTCGTTGCGCGACAGAATCGGCGATGCGATATCAATCGTTTTCTCGGCCATACTTAGCGCTCCTTACTTTGGCCCCTTTATACCCCATCACTAGATGGCTAGCGGGCTAATCGTCGGGGGTTTCGATTTCGATACTCGCGATATCGAGCTCGCGGCCGTGCAGTAGGCGCACGCTGGCACCACCACACTGGGGACAGCGACAGTGGAAACGGTCGTGCTCAAAGACCTCACCGCAGTCCAAGCACTCGCTTTGTGGATGGACCTCCTCCACGGCAAGCTCGCAGCCGCGCGTGAGCGGGTCCTCGTCACGAAACGTCTCCCACGCAAAGTCGAGCGCCTCGCGCACGACCTCGGTCATATCCCCGATACGCAGCGTAACCAAAACGGCGCGCGAGGCCCCCGCCCCACGCGCCGCGCGAATCACTGTATCGAGTATGCCGTTGACAATGCCAACCTCGTGCATACCGATTTACTCCTCGTCGTCCTCATCGTCCGAGAACAGGTCCAGACGACTCACAAACAAGCCCTCCTTGCCCTCGCGCGCGGTAATGACCACACGGGCGATGGCGAGCGAAATCTCGTAGAGCGAGAGCAGGGCGCCGTACATAAGGCCCAGGGTGACGGGCGATCCGTCGGGCGTGATCACAGCCGAACCCACGAGCAGGCCTACGTACACGTAGCGCCAGGCGCTGCGGAAGGCCGCGTAGGAAACGATGTGGAAGACGGACAGGTAGAAGATGATGAGCGGCAGCTCAAACGCCACACCAAAGCCGATCATAAAGAGCAGCTCCATGTTGACGTAGTTCTCCAGGTCGGGCAGCGCCGTAGCGACGGCCGAGGTTTCGCCGATGAGCCACTCAAAGCCCGCAGGGATGATTATGAAGTAGCAAAAGATAGCGCCCAGGAAGAACAGCACCGTCGAGGCGAGCACCGTGGGCACGACCCACTTGCGCTCGTTGGGGCGAAGCGCCGGCAGGAAAAATGCCAGAATCTGCCAGATGATCATGGGCGTGCACATGACCACGGCCATCTTGATGGCCAGCGAGAAGCGCAAGCCAAAGCCGCCGAGCGTGGTGGTGATGTAGAACTTACCGTCCGGCACAAAGGAGCGGATGGGATCTTCTAGGATGTCGAGCACAACAGGCGTGGCGAAATACAGCACGATGGCTGCGGCAAACACCGACACGACCACGATGGTCAGGCGGCGACGGAGTTCTCCCAGGTGATCGAAGAGCGGCATTCGCGCAGGTCCGATAGGCATTACTCATCGCCTCCCTTCGGAGCGTCGGCAGCAGCGGTGTCATCCTCGGCCTCGAGCTCGCGAGCGAGCTGGTCGACGACGGCCTTGCGCTTGCGGGGACGACGGGCGTAGAGGTCAGCCGTCGTGGGCTCTGCCGGCTCGGGCTCGGGCTCGGCGGCAGGAGCGGGCTCGACAGCGGCTGCAGCCTCGGACCCGGCAGCGGCGGGTTCGGGACCCTCGGCTTCAGCCTCCTCGGCAGCACCTTCTCCCTCAGCGGCACTCTCGCTTGCGGCCTTCTCGGCAGCAAGACGGGCGCGACGCTCGGCAAAGGTCTCCTTCTTGGCGGGCGCTGCCGTCTCGGCGGCATCCTCGTCCGCATCGGAATCGTCGTCGGTCGCAGCAGCCTTCTTGGGCTTGACCGGGGCCGACGCGGCCTCGCTCACCGGATCGATAATCTCGGACTGAACAACGGCCGTCATCTTTTCCTGCGTCTCGCGGAACTGACGGATGGCACGGCCGATCGTGCGGCCCATCTGCGGGAGCTTATCCGGGCCAAACAGCAAAAAGCCGAAGACCACGATGATCGCGAGCTCACCCTCTCCAATACCAAACACACATACCTCCAAGGCTCGATGTGAGTCGAGCCCGCACCGCGCCATTCGGCCGGAACTCGTCTATTCATTCGGTCAAGTATAGCGACCGGACGCCAAAACGTCCGAGCGCATCACAAACATATGCCAAACGGCACGCCCTTTTGGGGGCAAAGATTATGCAGCGGTGATCGAAATCTCCTGGTCGACACCCAACAGCTGAACCACGCGCATCACCGGGGGCTGCACATTGGTGCAGCTAAAGCGCTTGCCGTGGTCGACCGCGTGGTGTGCGGCGCCCACGAGCACGCCAATGCCCGTCGAATCGATGTAGCTCACCTGGGCAAAATCGAGCTCAACGGCCTCAGTGGGCTGCTCGAGCGCCAGGTCGATGGCATTGCGCAGGCTATCGGCGTTAGAGATATCGATCTCGCCGGTTACCTTAATGGTGTAGAGCTCCGGCGTGGGGTTGGTGGAAATACCCAAATCCATGTATACGCTCCTTTGCGAATCGAGAGTGCTGATAGTACTGGGCGCGAACTTGCGGGGCCCTAGGCGTTAGGCGCGCTCGGCACGCGCAAGCTCGGCAGCGACAAGCTTAACGGCCAGCACCAGCACATCGAGCGCGGCCTCCAGGTCCTCGACCGTGGGATAGCTCGGCGCGATGCGGATGTTAGTGTCGCGCGGGTCCTTGCCATAGGGCCAGGTAGCACCGGCCGGCGTGAGCTTGACGCCCAGGTCGGCGCAAAGCGCGGCTACCTTCTGGGCCGAGCCCTCGGGGCCATCGAAGCTTACAAAGTAGCCGCCGCGGGGGTGCGTCCAAGTGGCGCAGCCCGTGTCGCCCAAGCCCTCGGTGAGCTTGCGCTCGACGGCCTCAAAGCGCGGACGCAGGAACTCGGCATGCTTTTTCATGTGCTCCTTGACCGCCTCGATGGTAGGAAGGAAGCGCACGTGACGCAGCTGGTTGAGCTTGTCGGCGCTGATGAGGCCGGCCTTCAGGCGCTTGGAGAACTCGGCGATGACCGCGGGGCTCGCACCGATAAAGCCGATGCCGGCGCCCGGGAAGGTGATCTTGGACGTCGAGGCAAAGGCCACCACGCGGTCCTCGGTGCCCGCCGCGCGAGCGAGGTCAAAGATGTTTGCGAGCTCGTCGGTCTCGTCGTACAGGTCGTGCACGCAGTAGGCGTTGTCCCAGAAGATACGGAAATCGGGCGCGGCTGTGGGCATCTCGACCAGGCGGCGCACGGTATCCTCGCTAAAGGTGATGCCCGTGGGGTTGGAATACTTGGGCACGCACCAGATACCCTTGATGGAATCGTCGGCGGCAACGAGGCGCTCGATCTCGTCCATGTCGGGGCCGTTGTCAGTCATCGCGACGGGGACGTTCTCGATGCCCAAGTCGGCGGTGATACCAAAGTGGCGATCGTAGCCGGGAACGGGGCACAGGAACTTGACCTTCTTGCCGTCGTGCGCGGCCTCGTAGGCGTCCCAGGGCTCGCTGTCGCACGAGCCGCAACGCCAGAACATGCCGGCGATGTCATGCTCGATCAGCAGGCTCGACGAACCCAGCACGAGCGTCTGCTCGGCGGGGCAGCCCAGAAACTCCCCTGCCAGCTTGCGTGCCGAAGGAATACCCTCGAAGCAGCCGTAGTTGGAACAATCGACGTTGCCATCGTGCAGATCGGCGTCGGCGTTGAGGATATCGAGCATGGGGCGCGAGATGTCCACCTGGGCGGGCGACGGCTTGCCGCGGGCCATATCGAGCGCCAGGCCCTTGGCCTTGACCTCGGCGACCTCGGCTTTGAGTGCCTCGATGGCGGCATCGAGTTCGGTGGTTTCCATCTTCTGGTAGATCGTCTGCATGGGGTGCGACCTTTCGCGAAGCGGTACGTTGCAGTTCGTCTAAGTATAGACCGCCACCGCCACAACGTTATGAAGCCGTGATAGATTAAGTCCATCGCAATAAATTACGAATCGCCGCGCATGCCGGCGTGGGGCGCCCAAGGAGGCACTATGGAGTACGGATCGTTCCAGGCCGAGGAATTCGGCGACCTGCAGCGCCTGGTCGACGGACTGTTTTACGACCGCCACGCCATCGACCGCCTGGATCTGATCGTACAGGCCGAAATCTTGGACCTGGCCCCCGATCTCATGGAGATCGTCAACCTGCTACCGCCCGGCTATTACGACCGCCAGTCACTTTGCGACCAGCTCAATTCCGCCTTGGCCGCCCACGGCTGGGGCGCCGTCTACGGCACCGTGGAATAAACCTAGTCATTTAAGAACGTCCCCAATGACTAAAACGCCGCTTGTGATGGTGCTCACAGGCGGCGTTTTTAAACTTGTATGTGCCCTTACTCGCCCTTGGGCGCGGGGTGCTTGCAGACCACGCTCATGTAGATCATGCCGAGCACGGCGGCGGTGACCGAACCGGCAAGGATGGCGGCCTTGGCAGCCAGAACCTCAAACTGGGCCGTCGGGAAGGCAAGGCCGCTGATGAGAATCGACATGGTAAAGCCGATACCGCCCAGAATGCCCACGCCGGCAATCATGTGCCAGTTGACATTGTGCGGCAGCTCGCAGGCCTTAAGCTTAACCAGGGCAAACGTCATACCAAAGATACCGATCGGTTTGCCCAGCAGCATGCCAAAGTACACGCCGAGCGTCACCGGGTCAGTGAGCAGCGTGCTCATGTCCACGCCCACCAGGCGAACCTGTGCGTTGACGAACGCAAAGATCGGCAGGATCACAAAGTTGACCGGCGTGGAGATCAGACGCTCCATGCGGATGAGCGGCGGGGTCACGCGGTGCATGACGCGCTCGACCTTGGTGGTCGAGACGGTAAAGTCATGCTGGCCCAGGATGTGTGCCTCGTCGTCGTAGCGGTCATCGAGCAGCGGCAGGCACTCGCCCAACCAATCGGTGAGGCTATCGAGCTTGACGCCGCACTTGGCCGGGATGGTAAAGGCCAGGATGACGCCGGCAAGCGTGGCGTGTACGCCGCTCTTGAACATGCAGAACCACAACAGCAGACCCAGTACCGAATACGGGGCAAGGCGGTAATGCTGCGTCTTGTTGAGCCACACGAGCGCGCAGGTCACAAGCGCGGCGGCGCCCAACCAAAACGGATTGGGGCTCTGACCGTAGAAGATGGCGATGGCGGCGATAGAGATGAGGTCGTCGGCGATGGCGAGCGTCGAGAAGAACACGCGCACGCCGTTGGGCACGCGATTGCCCAAAAGCGACAGCACGCCCAGTGCGAAGGCAATATCGGTTGCCATGGGGATGGCCCAGCCGTTGTGCGCGCCAGCATGGTTAAAGATCAGGTAGATGCAGGCGGGAACGACGACGCCGCCCACGGCCGCCAGCATGGGAAGCATGGCCTGACGCGGATTTTTGAGCTCGCCGACCGTCATCTCGTACTTAAGCTCAATGCCCACCAACAAAAAGAAAATCGCCATGAGGAAGTCGTTGACGAAAAGCTCAACGGTAAGACCGGCCGTAAGGTTGCCCAGACCCACATACAACGGGGTCTCCAAAAAGTGATGGATGGCCTCGTAGGCATCGGTATTAGCGCAAATGACGGCGGCGATGGCGGCGAAGACCATGACGGCGGCGGAAATCGTGCCGTTCTCGGCGATGCGCTCCCAGATATCGTGACGCTCAAAGCGCTTGCGCTCACGAACGTTGAACAGCTGCTCAGTTGCTGCCATGGGCGGCTCCTTTCACGGGATGGCTCCCGTCTTAAAAAAGCACGGCCCGCCCAAGTGGCGGCGCCGCGCTCTAACGTATTACGCTTGCATCTAGCCTACCCTGCACGACAAGCGCGCAGGCGCGGCCGAAAAGCGGAACCACAAGTTGAACATTATTTGCTCAACGGCACGGGCACGCCTGTCCAAGAGACGATGCGGCGCCGTGCACAAAAAAAACGACCGGAGCGCGGGGCGTCCGCGATCCGGTCGTGGCGTTTGGTCAACTAAACCTAGCAGGCGGCCATGATGGGGGCAGCGACCTGCTTCTTACGGGAGAGGACACCCGGCATCCAGACGCCGTCGTGCTCGTCGGCAATGCCCAGGCCCTTCTGAGCAGCCTCGGTCTCGCCCTCGAGCAGGACCTGCGAGCCCTCCTCCATGATGTCGGTGATGCACAGGACGATGCCGTCGGCACCCTTCTCGGCGGCGTAGGCGCGCATGGCCTCGCGGATCTCGTCGATCATGCCGAGCGCGCGGCTCTTGTCGACAGTCTCGTACTGGCCGATGAGCAGCTTCTTGCCGGCGGGCTCGAACATCTTGATGTCGTTGCCGACCATCTCGGCTGCGGTGAAGGAGCCGGACGGACGGGTAAGGAAGACCTCCATGCCAAACTTGACCGGGTCGACGCCCACCTGCTCGCCGAGCTTGGCGGCGACGGCGCGGTCGACATCGGTGGTGGTGGGGCTCTTGAGCATGAGCGTATCGGTCATCATGGCCGAGAGCAGCAGCTTGGCCTGGACGTCGGAAAGCTCAACGCCGAGCACGCCGGCGAGCTTGGTGACGATGGTGCAGCTGGAGCCCCAGGGCAGGCAGATATAGTGCAGCGGGCCGGCGGTCTCGAAGTCGCCGATGCGATGATGATCGACGACGCCAAAGACCGTGGCGTCCTTAAGACCGGCGACGGACTGGGCGGACTCGTTGTGGTCGGTGAGGACGACGAGCTGACCGGCCTCGACGGACTCGATCACGCGAGGCTCGGCGATACCGGCGTCGGCGAGCAGCTTGGCGGACTCTGCCGGAAGCTGACCAAGGGCGCAGGCCTCGTAGGTGTTGCCGGCATACTCAACCTGGTTGAGCAGCTGGGACAGGACGACGGCGCTCATGATGGCGTCGTTATCGGGGTTCTGGTGACCAAAGACAAGAACGTTTGCCATGGATATCCTCCACTTGATATGTGTACTTGGACGTAGCTATGGTAGCACGCCGATGCCGAGCCTTCGCAGACGGAAGGGCCACGGCATATTTTGGGGCAGGCACGGGGGCCAAGGCTGTCCCTTTTACACCGTGTTGGTGCAAAGTAACCTGACCCCCTTGCACCAGCTATTTACCGGCGGCGCGCAGAGCTACGTAGGCGGCGCCGATGATGCCGGCGTCGTTGCCGAGCGAAGCGACCTTAATGGGCGTCTCACGCGAGGCGGAAAGCGCGTAGCGCTGGAAGTGCTCGCGAACGGCGTCGAGGTAGACATCGGCCGAAGCGGACGCGCCACCACCGATCAGGAACATCTCGGGGTCGACCACGTTGGCGATAAGCGCCAGAGCGCGGCCGAGATAGTCGGCCATGGTATCGGCAGCTGCCAGCGCCAGCTTGTCACCCTCGCGGCAGGCCTGGAACACGTCCTTGGAATCTGAGGGGCCGGTGAGCTCGATGGGCTCGACGCCCGCCTTCTTGCACTCGGCAAGGTAGTTGCTCACCACGCCGGTGGCACTGGAATACTGCTCCAGGTGGCCATGGCCACCGCAGCCGCAGGTACGCTCCTCGGCCGGGTTCAGGCACATGTGGCCAATCTCGCCGCCGGCGCCCACAACGCCCGATACCACGTCGCCGTTGACGATAACGCCGCCGCCCACGCCGGTACCGATGGTGACCATCACCACGTTCTGCACGCCCTTGGCAGAACCGAGCCAGGCCTCGCCCATGGCAGCGGCGTTGGCATCGTTCTCGTACTTAACGACCGCGTCAGGGCAGTGCTTTTGAATGGCGATCCTCAGCTCGGGCAGGTTAATGGCAATGTTGGCCTTGACCTTGGCATCGCCCGATGCCGGGATGGGGCACGGAACGGCCAGGCCAATGCCCGCCACAAAGGCACGCGGAATCCGAGCCTTGGCGACCACCTGGTCGATAGCCTCGGTCACCGCGGCAAAGCCCGCGGCGTCAACGATGGGAGGCGTAGGCACGCTGGCCTTGGCTAGCAGGTTGCCGTCCTCGTCGAACAGGCCCTCCTTAACCGAAGTGCCGCCGACGTCAATGCCGATGTAGTACTGCTTAGGTTCCATGGGAGCCCACCTTTCTCGTTTAAACATTGCCTGTATGGTACCGCTCCCAAGGCAAAAACCTACCAAAAAGGGACAGGTTTGTTTTGGCAGGTTATATCTGGGGAAACGCAGAGTACGAGATTCGGTTCGCTGGCCGCTATATCGGTTCGGTCCTGTCCTCGGACCGATCATTCCTCAACACGACACTACTCAGATGTTTATCATTTAAAACGCTCTGATTTTACAAGCGGGACGTCTTTTGATTTTATCTTTCTCGAACTTTTCAATAACTCAATAGAGATACTTAGGCGTTGACTATACTTTCTTTTATTCTCAATCAAGTTGGAAAGGAGGTTCCTTGATTCCCAAATACGAGGCGATAGCTGCAGATATTCGTCGAAGTATCGAGGATGGCGCTCTTAAACCGGGCGATAAGCTTCCCACCGTCGTTGAGTTCTGCGAGCTCTATAGCGTTTCCAAAATCACCGTCAAACGAGCTATCGAGCAAATCACCGAGGAAGGTCTTATTACCAGCCGTCGTGGATCGGGTACCTACGTTAAGGACACGGCGGGGCTTCCCGGCCAGGCGTTTTTTCAGGGCAAAAACGACCGTGCCCAGGGCTTTTCATATGAGCACCGCGGGGAGAAGGTGACCTCGGTGGTCTACGATTTCTCGATCGTTAATCCACCAGCGGACATCGCAGCCCAGCTGGGAATTGCCGAGGATGACTTTGCCTATCACGTCGTGCGCGTGCGTCAGGCCGATGAGAAGCCCATCGTTATCGAGTACACCTACATGCCCCTCGAGCTGATTCCAGGCCTTAAAAAGAAGGACCTGTACGGATCGCTCTACCGCTTCATCCGCGAGCAATGTGGGCTGAAGATTTCGAGCTTTCACCGTACCATTCGCGCCGTGGCAGCAACCGAGGAAGAAGCTGAGCGCCTGGATACCAAACCCGGCTCTCCCTTGCTCGAGCTCACCCAGATTGGCTTCTTGGATAGCGGCGGCGCCTTTGAGTATTCGGTCTCGCGCAACGTTGGCGACCGCTTTGAGTTGCACAACGTAACGTTGGCATAGGTTTTGTAGTCACGCGGGCGCTCGTTTCGAGCTGTTTTGCGCAACGCCCGCGCAACATAATGGGGGTATGAACATGTCCGATTTGATTAAACTGACGCCGATCTTCCACGAGAAGATCTGGGGTGGCCGCCAGCTCGAAACCGTATTTGGTTACGATATTCCCGAAGGTCCCATCGGTGAGTGCTGGGCCATCTCGGCACACCCCAACGGCGACTGCCAGATTGCGGAGGGCCCGTATGCAGGCCGCACGCTTTCGTGGCTGTGGGCCGAGCACCGCGAGCTCTTTGGCAACTGCGAGGGCAAGGAGTTCCCGCTGCTCATTAAGATTCTGGACGCCAAGGACGACCTTTCGATCCAGATTCATCCCAACGACGAGTACGCCGCCAAGCACGAGAACGGCAGCCTGGGCAAAACCGAGTGCTGGTATGTACTGGACTGCGAACCCGGTGCCACGATCATCGTCGGCCAGCGTGCTAAAGACCGCACCGAGGCCGCACAGATGATCGAGGACGGCCGCTGGGGCGACATGCTCAACGTGCTGCCGATCCACAAGGGCGACTTTTTCCAGATTGATTCCGGCACTGTGCACGCCATCAAGACCGGCACGCTCATTTTGGAGACGCAGCAGTCGTGCGACGTGACGTATCGCCTGTACGATTACGACCGCCCCGGCACCGACGGCAAACTGCGTCCCCTGCACATTGAGCAGAGCCTCGACTGCATCGACTTTGGTGCTCAGGCTCCGACCGACGGCACGGTGACCGCGCCCGAGGTCGACGGCGTGACCGAGCTCGAGTCCAACCCCTGCTACACCGTCGATCGCGTACGCGTCGACGGCAGCAAGACCCTCGACCAGCGCTGGCCCTTCATGTGCCTGTCGGTCATCGACGGCAAAGGCACCATCTGCGGCGACCCCGTCCACAAGGGAAGCAACCTGCTGGCCCCGAGCACCGTCAGCTCCATCGACCTCGAAGGCAAGATGGAACTGATCATCAGCCACCTCTAGTTCGCACCAACTACCCAAACGCAACAAGGGGCTCCCCCGTTCACCAACGGGGGAGCCCCTTGTCCATATATATCAGCCCACCCGGCTCTCCAGATCAAAAAGCGAACGAGCAGAGCGACGTTCGCAAACAACGTTATCTAAGGACCTGGGCGGGCGTACGGGGCAACATCGATCGCGAGTTCCGCACGCAAAGGAGAGCACTTAATGTGCTCTCCGTCTTGCGCAGGACTGCCCGAGCAGGCGATGTTGCCCCGTACGCCCGCCCAGGTCCGCCAGGATCACGACAGCTTGACAATCGGTGCAAAACCTTTCATCAGCTTTTTGGTCTGGCCGGTCTTTTCGAATTGAACCTCGATCATGTCTCCAGCGACCGAGATCACGGTACCCGTGCCAAAGGTCTTGTGGCTCACGGTATCGCCCGCGGCAAAGTCCTGCGATGCGCTGGCGCGATCGACCTTGCGCTCCACCGTCGGGGACACCTTGGACGAGGGCTTTTTGGCTCGCGGCGCGCCCGAGCCAAAGGTCGAGGCAACACGGCCGGCATCGGGCGAAACCCCACGATGGCGCTCGGTCCCGTAGCTGCTGCCGCCAAAGAAATCGTCAAAGCTCGATCCGCCGCGCGAACCGGAACCGCCGGTCGAGCGCGTATGCGAACCGAACACCTTGCCGCCATACATATCCGAGCCCATGCCCGAGCCAAAGGTGCCGTGACGGTCGCCGCGCTTCTCCCAGCCCGTGCCCTCAAAACCGGCAGAGCCGATACCGCTAAACTCGATATCCTCAAACGGAATCTCGTTGAGGAAGCGCGAGCGCGGGTTGGCAGAGGTCGAACCGTAGGTGCGACGTGTGGCCGCATAGGTCAAGAACAGTCGCTTACGGGCACGCGTGATGGCAACGTAGGCCAGGCGACGCTCCTCCTCGAGCTTGCCCGGGTCATCGCTGCCGCCAAAGTCGTGCACGTGCGGGAAGATGCCCTCCTCCATGCCGGCCACGAACACCGCGGGGAACTCCAGGCCCTTGGCGGAGTGGATGGTCATCATGGTGATGGCATGCGTCTCTCCGGCCAGGGAATCCAAGTCGGAGCGCAGGGCCAGCCACTCCATGAGTGCCGGCAGCGCCTTGCAGGTGAGCGGACCGTAGGTGCGCTCGATCTCGTCGGCATGCACGGCGCCCGCCGGCATCTCCGTTGGCGCGGCATAGGCGTTGCCCGCGATGGCGGCGGCCAGGGCATCCTGCGGAGAAAGCGCCGGGGCCGCCAGGCTATCGAGCGGATTTGAACCCGCGGCATCACGCGCGCCAACGAGCGCCTCAAACGAGGATGCCGGGGCAGACGGCCCCGGTTCAGGCGCAGGCGCGCTCACCACGACGGGCTCGGACTCGGCGCCGGCCGGTACATCGGCAACGCCAGCCGCGCGCAGCTCTTCCAAGCTCTCGAGCGTACCCTCGATATCCTCGTGCGTCTCTTCAAATTCGGCAGCAACGCCCAAGAATTCCTGAATGTTCTCGGCGCGGCTCTCGGACTCCATGGTTCCCTCGGCGCGGAAGGCCTGCAGAAGGCCCGTTTTATCGACGATCATCTCGACAACGTCCTTGAGCTCGCCGTCCATGCGGCGACCTTCGCGCACCAGCGACACAAAGCTCGACAGGCCGTTGCGGACCTTGGCGCTAAACATGCCGGTCTCGGCGCACGCGATCTCGCAGGCCTGGAAGAACGAGCAACGGTTGTCGCGCGCCAGCTGCTCAATCTTTTGAATCGAGGTGGAGCCGATGCCGCGGCGCGGCGTGTTGATGACGCGCTTGACGCTCATCTCGTCGGCCGGGTTCACAATCATCTTAAGATAGGCCATGACGTCGCGGATCTCGGCACGGTCGAAGAATCGCGTGCCACCCACGATCTTGTAGGGCACGCCTGCGCGCAGGAACATATCTTCGAGAATACGCGACTGGGCGTTGGTGCGGTAGAACACGGCGATGTCGTCGTAGCTCGTGCCCTTGGAATGCAGCTTTTCGATCTCGCCAGCAATCCAGCGGCCCTCGTCGCGCTCATCGCTTGCCTGGAAGGCCTGAATCTTCTCGCCGTCGCCCTCGGCCGTAAACAGGCGCTTGTCCTTGCGCTGCGAGTTATGGCGAACAACGGCATTGGCGGCGCTCAGGATATGACCCGTGGAGCGATAGTTCTGCTCCAGCTTGACGGTCTTGCAGTTTTTAAAGTCCTTCTCAAAGTCCAGGATGTTGGTGATGTCGGCGCCGCGCCAGCTATAAATGGACTGGTCATCGTCGCCCACGACCATGAGGTTTTGGTACTTGGCGGCCAGCAGGTTGGCGATCTCGTACTGGACGTGGTTGGTGTCCTGATACTCGTCGACGCTAATGTAGCGGAAACGCTCTTGGTACTTATCGAGCACCTCGGGGCGGGTGCGCAGCAGCTCGAGCGTGCGCACGAGCAGGTCGTCGAAGTCCATCGCGTTGGCGGCGCGCAGGCGGCGTTCCAGCTCCAGGTAGACCTGCGCGGCCTTTTTGTCGTTGGGGCTGTCGGCGGATTTGAGCATGTCCTCGGGGCCGATCATGGCGTTTTTGGCCGAACTGATCTTGCTGCGGATCATATTGATGGGGAATTGCTTTTGCTCGATACCGAGCGCCTGCATAATATCGCGCACCATGCGCTTGGAATCGTCGTCATCGTAGATGGTGAACTGACCGGTGTAGCCCAGCAGGTCGGCGTCCTCGCGCAGCATACGCACGCACATGGCATGGAAGGTGCACACCCACATGCCACGGGTGCCGCTGGGAATGAGTGCCGCCAGACGCTCACGCATCTCGGCCGCGGCCTTGTTGGTAAACGTGATGGCAAGAATCTGCCAGGGCTTAACGCCCAGGTCGCCGAGCATATGCGCGATGCGAAAGGTCAGGACGCGGGTCTTGCCCGAGCCGGCGCCGGCAAGGACCAGCAGCGGGCCCTCGGTGGTCAGGACCGCCTCGCGCTGGGCGGGATTAAGGCTGTCGATGTCGACGAGCGGCTTGGCGGGCTTGAGCGCCGGCGCGGGAGCGTCGTAGATGTCGAGCGGAACGAGCTCGGGCTCCGGCGCAGCAGGGGTGGTGTATGCATCGAGCGGCACGGGTTCCGGCGCGGGCGGCACGGGTACCGCGGTGTTCTTTTCCCAGGGCAAGGGCTGGGTCATGGGCGACTCCTCATCTGACGGACGGCGCGCCTGCGGGCGGCGCCATAGTTTGAGCCGTACCAGTATACCGAGCCGCGCGGACACCGACGCAAATCACACCACGACTCCGTGCGCCACCGTCAGGCCCGCCCCAGCGGATTTGGCGCAATGGGGTCAGGTTACTTTGCACCAATCTATTGACAATCACGAAACCGCCGATGTCATGACAGCAGCAGCGAGCGGCGGCCAGGGCGAACAAATTGGCATGAAAAAGGGGGCAGCATAGACCTTTTGGTCATGCCACCCCCTTTGAATGACAAGTTGTCGCCCCGGCCGCCGCGCAGCGTCGACTAAGTTAGAGGCCGAGCATCGGCTCCAGAACGAAGAAGTATGCGAGCACTACGATGCCCAGGATGATGCGGTAAACACCGAAGCACTTAAAGTCGTGACGGCGGACGAAGCCCATGAGCCACTTGATAGCGATGAGCGAAACCACAAAGGCCACAACGCAGCCCACGCCCAGGATGGCGACCTCGTTGGCACCGAACGTACCGCCCTTGATGAAATACTTGACCAGCTTGAGCGCACTCGCTCCAAACATGACAGGGATGGCCAGGAAGAACGTAAACTTGGACGCCACCGAACGCGTGCAGCCCAAAAGCAGGCCGCCGATGATGGTGGAACCGGAGCGCGACGTGCCCGGAATCAGCGAGAGCACCTGGAAGCATCCGATGCCCAGTGCGGTCTTCCAACTCAGGTCCTCGAGCGTGGTGATGGAACCAAAGTCCAGATCCTCGTCATCGCGCTCATCCTCAGCGGTAGCCGCGACGGGCGCCGCAAAGTGCGCACCGGCGGGACGTCCACCCGACACCACAGCACGAGAACCAAACGAACCGGCAACGGCCATTTCCTCGCGCTTGCTCGCGCGCCAGTTCTCGATCACGATAAACAGCACGCCGTACACAATGAGCGCCAGCGCCACGACGGGAGCATTGTAGAAATGCTCCTCCATCCAGTCGTTGAGCGGCAGGCCGATCGCCGCCGCAGGAATGCAACCGAGCACAATCTTGCCCCACAGCACCCAGGTGTCGCGACGGCCCTCCTTGCCCTTGCTGGGCGAGAACGGATTGAGCTCATGGAAGAACAGCACACAGACGGCCAGAATGGCGCCGAGCTGAATCACGACCAGGAACATATTCCAGAACGTCTCGCTCACGTTCATCTTGACGAACTCGTCCACCAAGATCATGTGACCGGTCGACGAAACAGGCAGCCATTCGGTGATGCCCTCGACCAGGCCCATGAAGGCAGATTTTAGAAGCTCGATAATATCCAAAGGGACCCCCTCGTTAGACACCCGCCGATATTGTTCTGCGGACGGTGCGGGCGATGTCCCATTATCAACCGTTCGGGCGCGTCTACGCCTACCCTTACCAAAAAACTCGCCCGTTCACAGAATTGCGAGCGGTCAAACCCAAATCCTTGGGTATAACTGCAACAAGATAAAGTGTCCGGCGGCCAACGCGCCCGCGCCCGCCCGATGCACGAGCCCCGCGCCCGTGCGATAGACCAAGGAGGAAACCATGAACGAGGGCTACACCAAGGTATTTGTTTCACTCGACGGTACTGAGCAGCAGGATTTTGTGCTCGCACGCGCCATCAAGGTCGCCGCGAACAACGGCGCCAAGCTAATCATCGGCCACGTCATCGACTCCACTGCGCTCGAGAGCGCCGGTTCCTATCCGGTCGATCTGGTCAACGGCCTAGAGGAAGCATTCAAGAACTCCATCGCCAAGCAGCTCGAAGAGGCCAAGGCCAATCCCGATATTCCCGAGGTCGAGGTTATGATTCGCGCCGGCCGTATTCGTGAGACGCTCAAGGACGAGATGCTCGACGTGGTCAAGCCCGACCTGGTGCTCTGCGGCGCCCGCGGCCTGTCCTCGATCAAGTATGCGCTGCTGGGTTCGATTTCGACGTTCCTGCTGCGCAACACCGACTGCGACATCTTGGTCGTGAAGTAGGTTCCTTCCCGCCGGCGCAAGGCCTGCGGGGTTATCACGCCGACGTCCTCGCCGCTTCGCGGCTGCGGGATGTCGGCTTAGATAACCCCTCCCGGCCTTGCGCCTTCGTCACCGTACTTCAGCGAGTTGGCTGATGGAAAAATGGTGTGCCGCCCCGTTTGGGGCGGCACATTTTGTTTGGACGGGCGTTTGCCGTGTGCGTTACTCGAAGTATTGGAACTTGTTGGTTGAGAAGGCGAATGTTACGACGAAGCCTTCGCCCGGCTCCGATGCTGCGGTGACGTCGATGCCCATCTTGGAGCACAGGCGCGCCACCAGATAGAGACCGATGCCCGTTGCGCGCTTGGTGGTGCGGCCGTTGTCGCCGGTAAAGCCCTTCTCGAACACGCGCGGCAGGTCGGCCGCGCTCACGCCGCAGCCGTTGTCCGCGACGGTAAGCTCGATGCGCTCGCTTGCCAGGCCCTCGTCCAGCAACGCACCCGAAAACACGATCTTTGCGCCATCCGCGCGCGCATATTTAATGCTGTTCTGAATGAGCTGGCCCAGAATAAACTCGAGCCACTTCTCGTCGGTAAAGACCTCAAAGTCGAGGTTCTCGCACACCGGGGCCACGTGCGCCGCGATGAGCTCGCGCGCGTTGGCCTTAATCGCGCCCGTCACCAGGGTCTTGAGATCCCAGCGGCGAATCAAGTAGTCGCGCTCCACGACTTCCGAGCGCGCGTAGTACAGCGCCTGGTCGATATAGCGCTCCACGCGAGCCAGCTCGCGACCCAGGTCATCCACACGCGACAGGTCGTCTTCGCTGCCATCCAGGTTTTCCAAAATCAGATGGGCCGCGGCCAGGGGCAGCTTGGCCTCGTGGACCCAGCTCTCGATATAGTCGCGATAGTCATCGGTCTGACGCCGGCCTTCGGCAACCTCGTCGCAAGCGGCTTTGCCCACCCGGCGCAAAACCTCGTATTCGAGCTCGCCCTCGGCATAGGTCGGGCATTGCACCATCTCCTGCACCCATGCGGGACTCTCGAGCTCCTCGGCCGCGCGCTCCAACTGACGCAGAAAACGGCGACGGCGAGCGTATTCGATCACGATGCCGAGAATGCCAAAGATAAAGGACACGCCGACCGCCACGACCGCGATAGAGACGGGTGCACCGGCGACCGTCAGCACAAAGCAGCTCAGCAGCACGCCGCACGTCCACACGGCGACGGGAAGCAGTGCGTCTTTAAAGAACTTGCCAAACGACATAGCCGGCCCCTAGACCGAATAGCCTTGGCCGCGGTGCGTTGTCAAATACCCCTTGATGCCGATTTTTTCGAGCGTGGTGCGCAGGCGGTTGATGTTGACGGTGAGCGTGTTGTCGTCCACGAAGGCGTCGGAGTCCCACAGGTCCTGCATGATGGCCGAGCGCGAAACAATCTTGCCCGCGCGGCTCAGAAGCAGCGAGAGGATACGCAGCTCGTTTTTGGTGAGCTCGGTGCTGGTGCCCGTTTGTGTGTTGGTGACCATGGAGCGTGCGAGGTCGAGCTCCAGTCCCTTGTGGACGAGCGTGCTGCGCTCGCCCGCCGTCGCGGTGCGACGCAGTAGTGCGTTGATGCGCGCCACGAGCACACGGGCGCTGTAGGGCTTGGGAACAAAGTCGTCCGCACCGAGCGTCATGGCCATGACCTCGTCGATCTCGGTCGTACGCGACGTGAGGACGATGATGGGAACCTCGGATTCGCGGCGAACCTCATGGCAGATGTGCTGGCCGTCTTTGACAGGGAGTGTGAGGTCGAGCAGCACCAGGTCGGGAGCGGCGGCGAGAATATCGCGCGAGACGTGCTCGAACGATCCGCAGGCCTCAACCCCAAAACCGGCACGGGCGAGGATGTCGGCGAGCTCGCGACGGATGGGCTCGTCGTCCTCAACGATATAGATCAGCGGCATGGGTTCCGCTCCCCTCTTGGTTGTCTTGCCACCATTATGGCTGCGAAACTGCAGGTGTGCACCGCGCGCGGCGCCAAGGTGACAGAACTGTTCGCGAACGAAAGCGTTTGGTTCGCCCCTCGCTCGCAACGGGAGCGAGGATCAAATGATTATTAAATCCCCGTCCCAGAAAAATCATTTAGCGGCGGGCGCGGAGCTTTTCGTAGCCGTCGGCGAAGAAGGCGACCGTGGCGGCGTCGGCCTCGGCGGCGTCCGTCTCGGTCGCGGGGACCACGCCGTGCTCGTCGCTCACTAGGAACAGCGCGCCCTTAAGCTGCGCGGGAATGTCTACGCGCGTGACCGGGATGCCCTTGGTCTGGGCCAGCTGCTCGATGAGCGTCGCCGTGCCGCACAGGCACTCGTCCGCCGGCGCCACAAAGGCAAGCTCGCCGTTGTTGACGGCGGCGAGCAGCTCGGGTGCCACGCCGGTTTCGTCGGCCTCGGAGCGAGCCTCGGCGGAGCGGGCGCGCAGCGCCTTGGCCGACGTATCGGCTAGCGGCTCGTACTCCCCCACCGTCATGGCAGCGTTGCCGTTGACGTCGATCACCAGCATGAGCACGCCGTCATGTGCGGTGTAATCGCCCTCGGCAAGTGACCACTCAACGTGCTGCTTGGCCCAGCTGAGCATGTTATGGGTGAGTGGCTCGCCCTGCACCAGACGCTCGGACAGCGCGCGGATGTGGCGATTGAGCATGGGCACCTTTTTGTTGGACATGCGCCAACGGCAGACGAGCGCGGGCTTGTCGAGCGTAAACTTCTCGACCGCCTCCTGATTGGCGCAAAAGTCCTCGTACGCACGCTGATCCTCGGCATTGCCAAACAGCTCGGCATCATCAATCTGGGGCATGGTCATACCTTTCGTGTTAGTCATTCCGTCCTCTTATACCAAAAAGACGGCCCTCCAAACGGAGCGACCGTCTTTTGCAAAGATTATTTTGTCCCGAGGCGAAACTTAGTGCCTAAAGTGGCGAGCGCCTGTAAAGACCATAGCAATATTGTGCTCGTTGCAGGCCTGAATGCTCTCGTCATCGCGCTTGGAGCCGCCGGGCTGGATGATGCAGGTCACGCCGTGCGCGGCAAGCACGTCGACGTTGTCGCGGAACGGGAAGAATGCGTCGCTTGCGCAGGCAAAGCCGCCCTTCTCCACGCCCTCACGCTCGCAGAAGTCCTCGGCACGCTCGCAGGCCAGCAGTGCGGAGTCAACGCGGTTGGGCTGACCGGGGCCCATGCCAATGCCGGCCTTGCCCTTGGAGACCAGGATGGCGTTAGACTTGACGCCCTTGCAGACCTTCCAGGCAAACTCGAGCTCGGCCATCTCGGCGTCGGTGGGCTTGCGGTCGGTGGGGAACGTAAAGGTCGCGGGATCCTCGGTCACGTGGTCGACCTCCTGCACCAGCATGCCGCCGTCGACGGAGCGCAGCTCCACCTGAGCGCCGTGGTCCACGCCGCCGGTCGCCAACACGCGCAGGTTGGGGCGCTTGGCCATGCGCTCGAGCGCCTCGGCGGTATAGCTCGGGGCGATGATGACCTCGACGAACTGCTTGTTCTGATCGGCAAAGTGCTCAACCAGATCAAAGGGAACCTCGCGGTTGCAGGCGATGATGCCGCCGAAGGCGCTCTTGGGATCGCAGGCAAAAGCGCGGTCGTAGGCAGCCGTGATGTCCTCGGCAACGGCGGAACCGCAGGGGTTCTGGTGCTTGAGGATTACGCAGGCCGGCTCGTCGAACTCGCGGACCAGGTTCCAAGCGGCGTCGGCATCCAGATAGTTGTTGTAGCTGAGCGGCTTGCCCTGGATCTGCTTGGAGCCCACGAGCGGGAACTGCGAGCTCGCGGTGTTCTCGCAGCCCTCGGCAAAGCGATAGACTGTGGCTTTCTGCTGCGGGTTCTCGCCATAGCGCAGGTCGTCGACCTTCTCCAGCGAAATCTCGAGCTTGGCAGAGGTGTCCGCCACGTCGCTTGCCTGGGCGGCGAGCCAGCGGGAGATGGCCGTGTCGTAGGCGGCGGTGGTCTGGTAGACCTTCACCTGCAGGCGACGACGGGTGGAAAGCGTGGTGCAGCCACCGGTCTCGTGCATCTCGGCCAGGACGGCATCATAGTCGGCCGGGTCGGAGATGACGGTAACGCTCGCGGCGTTCTTGGCGGCAGAGCGCAGCATGGAGGGGCCACCGATGTCGATGTGCTCGATGGCATCCGCGAAGGTGACCTCGGGGTTGGCGACGGTCTTCTCGAACTCGTACAGGTTGACGACGACCAGGTCGATCAGCTTAATGCCGTGCTGAGCGGCCTCCTGCATGTGCTGCTCGGAATCGCGGCGGGCCAGCAGCGCGCCGTGAACCTTGGGGTGCAGGGTCTTAACGCGGCCGTCCATCATCTCGGGATAGCCCGTGAACTCCTCGATGGGGGTTACGGGAACGCCCGCGTCCTCGATGGCACGAGCCGTGCCGCCCGTAGAGACGATCTCGACGCCAAAGTCATCGACCAGCGTCCGTGCGAAATCGACGACGCCCGTCTTATCGGTAACCGAGATCAACGCGCGTGCGATCTTCACATCAGATCCCATGCAGTCCTCCTGTCTGGTACGCCGCCGTGCTCTGTGAGTCGGTGATACGTCGATCTGCAGCGCTCGCGCAGCGGCATTGAAAATACTGATTCAATGTAGCGCATCGAGCGCATCGATGCACCCCGCAACGGGCGCATATGCAGAAAAAGTTTGTGAGCGGAGGCGATGGGCGCGGCACCGGGCACGGTGAGTTCATGGAACACAGGGGCACCATAATTAGATGCCAATGGCGTGGTAGAACTGTGCTCGATATGCATCCGCAAAAGAAAGAGGCACCATGGTTTCGCGGGTTCTCTACCGACCGTTTGATACCGAAGACTTCGACGCCATCGCGCTGATTCTGCAGCAGCTTTGGCATAACAATTCGGATAACGATGAGTACAACCGCCTTGAGGCCGCATGCGACCTCGCCTATTGCCTTTCGTCGTCGACGTTTTCGCAGGTTGCCGTAATCGACGGTCAGGCGCGCGGTATTGCACTTGCACGCGCAGGACAGAACTCCGGCGTCACTATCAACGAGCATTGGATGGATACCGAACGCGCACTGCTATCGCAGATGCGTGAGCTGGAGCCCGATGCTTGCGCCGAGTATCTCTCGTTTGTGCGCGCAACCATCCGAACCAACAACCGCCTGCTCGAGAGCAGCCCGTTGCCGCACGACAACGAGGTCACGCTGCTTGCCGTGGATCGCGACGTCCATGGCCTGGGCGTTGGCACGGTTCTGCTCGATGCCGCGGTCTCGCACCTGTCCTCGCTTGGAGCGACGAGGGCGCACCTGTACACCGACTCCAACTGCTCGTGGAAGTTCTACGAGCTGCACGGCTTTAAGCGCACGGCCACGCACCGCGCCAACCGCGAAGAGCGCCGTCACGACATGCCGCGCGAAAGCTTCCTCTACGAACTCGACCTAACAGCCTAAACCTGGCAGTTAGGGACGTTCCTTGGCAGCAACCACACCTAGTCGTTGGGGACAGCCTTCGTAGGTAGCGCATAAAAATGGGATGGATCCGTCGGCAGTCGCCGGAGAAGATCCATCCCAAAAATCAGAGCGCGCTAGAACGTTCCGCCGCCGCCTCCGCCGACGCCGCCGCCTCCGCCGCCAGAGAAGCCGCCGCCTCCGCCGCCGCCCGAGCTGTCGGAGCTCGACGCCAGCTCACGGATGCTCTCGTGATACACGTCATCGAACGAATCGAGCGGGGACTGGTTTCCGTAGTGATGGTAGTACCACCAGTAGCAGGGATAATTGTCGTAGAAACCGTCGGCCTCGCGCACCTCGGGAGGAACAGCCTCGGCAAGCTGACGCAAGACTTCCTTCGAAACGCCAAGCGCCGCACCCATCACCAGAAGTTTATTCCACAGGACCAGATCGCCGGGGACGGCTTCCTTTAGACGCGTGAAGTCCTCGAGCCAATGCTTAAGCGCCTTGCAGCGAGCCGCCACCTCGGCGCCCTCCGGCGTAAAGCGGCGGAACGTAAGGCCCACGCCGATACCCACTAGCACAATCGGCACCGAGATAACCGCGGCGGTAATGTTCGCCTGTGCGCCATCGGTAAAGAAGATGGATCCCACGGGAACAAAGGCAACCAGGATACCAAGAACCAGGCAAAACACCATTGCAACAATGCCGTCCGAGGCAACGTACTCGCTATCGGCCAGCTTGCCCTTAACGGTGTTCTGATAGTCCTCGAGCTTATCACCCACGGGCGTAGCGTGCTGCTTGACGTAGTGCTGCAGCTCGTCAAACGTGCGCGAGCGATCGCCGTTCTCGTCGGGCTTAGCACCGGCAAAGAAGACCTTGAGCACCACGCGGTCAATGCCCTTGGCCGACTTCCAGCCCGCATCACTCACCGTCACGCGATACGTCTGCTCTTCTTTTTCACGCCCTAACAGACCCTTCTTGGCCTTGGTCACGGTCGCCTGTTCCAGCTTGATCACACGGTCGTCAGTGAGCTTCATGAGCGTGGCGATATATGCCTGATCGGGCACCTCGTTCCAGCTCATGAGGGCCGAAAGCACGGCGGGATGGTCGGCCGAAGGCACATCGCGGAAATATTCGTCCTGGAAAAGCGGCTTGGGCTTGGGCTTGCGCAGCTTGAGCACAACGATTGTGCCGGTAAAGGCCACCGCCGCGACAACACTTAGCACGGCAAGCGCATTGGCAATCATGCGAGCGTGAGCGCGGCGGGCGTTAGCCTCGTCGGCCCATTCCTTCTCTTCGCTCAGGATCGTTGACATGCGTTCTTCGCCCGAGACGGTAAGCTGCGGCACCCAGTCGCTGGGGAAGGCGATGCGTGCCTCGGCGAATTCGCCCTGATGCACGCAGGGAATGGTATAGGTGACCATGGGCTCGTCCTCATCGAGCGACACGTCGCCCGCCAGCGGACCGTGGCCCCATGCGCGGAAGTCATCGCCTTTGACGGCCGCCGTCCCGGCAGCGGCATTTGCGAAGCGCACTTCCATCTCGACATCGTCGGAATCCGCAGACCAGCCGTCGCCCACGAACTTCCAGTAGAGCTCGGCGGTATCGGCCCAGTTCATAACCGCACCGGTCATGGTGTAGCTCACGTAATAGATCGCGCTGTCGCCGCTCTCGTGGGGGCTGAACACCTTAATCCTTACGCCGTCACCGGCCTGCTCGACCGTGTAGACGCCAGAATCGCCCTTGTTCGCGCTATCGACTTTGTTAAACGCGGTGTCCTCTTCCTCGACACTCAGCACGTCAACGTCCGCCGTGCCGCCCTGCTGGTTGGTGCCCGTATTGATCTCCCAAAACACGCCGTTGATGTCGTCGTCGAAATCAAACTGGCGTCCCTCGACAACGGTCAGCGATCCATCGGCCTCGACCGTGGCACTGATGTAGGTTTGGGTCATGGAGTAGCCGTCGGCGTGCGCGGCGGCAGGCAGCAGCAACAACGCAAGCGCAACGAGCGCGCAGACGGAAGCGAATCGCGCAAACAGGCGGCGCTGCCGACAGGTTTTGGCAACGGGGGCGTTCATAGGCACATCCTTTGTCTGTAAAACCAACAGCGCCATTGTCCCACGTTTGCGGGTACGCATGACGAACATCTAGGCGACCGGAGCGCCAAACGGGATGAAAGTCACACCCGCACCCCAACAGCCAGTCATTGGGGACGTTCTTAAATGACCAGTCATTAGGGACACCCTTGGCATGGCCTGCGCCAGCAATAGATACCACTTCACAGCTCCGTCACAGGTGTAGCGGCTTTGTGTGGGCGCGGCATGCGCTGACTGAGCCGCCAGCCGAGGGGCATAAAGCAGTTGAGCGAAAACGGTTTGCCCCTTTGCCGTTCGCTCGAGGATCATGTCCCCCTTTTCCGCGGAAACCCCGGCAGTTGCGAAGAGCTGCCGGGGTTTCTGTCGTTTGTGAGGCTAAGTCGGTACGCAGCGATCGAGACCTTGAGCCGCAAACCCACCGTGCGCAATGCGCACCGCCGCCAACTTGTGAGCGCGGCAACGCCTTCCCTGCCAAGCCCCGCGCTATACTCATCCGCATGGATATCGAAGCTCGCAACATAGCAACGCCCGCCGCGGACGCGCCAGCGACGCCACCCGCCCCCGTCCCCGCGCCCGTCGTGGGCCGTTTCGCCCCGTCGCCCTCGGGCCGCATGCACCTGGGCAACGTGTTCAGCTGCCTGTGCTCGTGGCTTTCGGCCCGCAGCCAGGGCGGCAGCATTGTGCTGCGCATCGAGGACCTGGACGATCGCTGCAAGCGCCCGGAACTTGCCGCTCAACTGATTGACGATCTGACCTGGCTGGGGCTCGAGTGGGACGAAGGCCCCTACTACCAGCACGATCGCCTGGATCTGTACGAGGACGCCCTGCGCCAGCTGCAAGACGCCGGCCTCACCTATCCCTGTTTTTGCACGCGTGCCGAACTCCACGCCGCGAGCGCGCCGCACGCCAGCGACGGCACGCCCATCTACCGCGGCGCCTGCAGAGGTCTTTCTGCTGATGAAATCACCCGCCGCAGTGCCCTGCGTGCTCCGGCCACGCGCCTGCGCGTGCCCACCGTCGACGACCTCGCCAGCGACGTGATCGAATTCGTGGACCGCACGTACGGAGCCCAATGCGAAGCACTCGCCACCGAGTGCGGTGACTTTTTGGTGCGCCGCAGCGACGGCGTGTTTGCCTATCAGCTGGCCGTGGTGGTCGACGACGCTGCCATGGGCGTCACCGAGATCGTACGCGGATGCGACCTGCTTGGTTCCACGCCGCGCCAGATCTATCTGCAACATCTGCTGGGACTGCCCACGCCGCACTACGCGCACATTCCGCTGCTCATGTCACCGGACGGCCGCCGCCTTTCCAAGCGCGATCGCGATCTGGACCTGGGCGAGCTCCGCACCCGCTTTGGCACACCCGAGGCACTGTTGGGATGGCTCGCCGGGCAAACAGGCATCGCGCCGGACACCACGCCGCGTACCGCCGAGCAGCTGGTCGAGCACTTTAGCTGGGACGTCATCCGCGCGCATCGGGAGAACATCACTGTAACGGTCGAGTAGCCAGCCACCCCGCCTCTACGCAACATCCCAGGGCTGGAGTTCGTCGCCCAAGCGAACGATGCAGTCGTAGAGCACGGTGTGACGCTCGGCCGGGTTGGTATCCCGATGAAAATGCCCGTAGTACCAGCGCTTGTAGTCCAAGCGGTCTTCCAGCTCATCGAAAAATGCCGTAAGCCGATCAACGGAGGGGCAATTCCAGCCGGACGCTGGATAAAGCGTGGACGAAAGCATGCGCGTAGAGCAGGTGTGAGTGATCACGTAGTCGACCGTCCAGCCCACGCTGTCGAGCTTTGCCCGCGCCTCCTCAAAGTTGCGCTCGTCCGGCAGCTCCTGCGGCCACCAGCTGGAATACGGAATGCGGTATTCCCTGTCCACGCTCGTGGCGCCGCCCATGGTAAAGACCGTTGAGCCGTCGAGCTCAAAAACCTCGCCGCGCGTCAGGCGCCGTATGGGCGAGGTATCCGACAGGCGCTGCGTCAGCCCACCGTGCCACAACTCCATGGGGCGTTCCGCCCAGTGATCGAAACGCTCGTGGTTGCCGTCGACGAACAGCACGGTATAGGGGCGCGACTCCAGCCAAGCGATATCGGCGCATTCCTCGGCAGAGAAATCCCACGGAAAGCCAAAGTCGCCCGCGACAATCAGATAGTCGTCGCTCGTCAGGCTATCCCCAAGGTCCCAATCGCGCAGCTTTTGCATGTCGAGGCCGCCGTGAATATCGCCCGTCACATAGACCGTCATCGGATCACCACTTCCCTGTAAGTCGCTAGACCGCATTCTGCACGATCACTAAGCCAACCGTTCCAGCCCTTCCACCCCTTAGGGCTTACCCTTCGTTCTTCCATCCAAACGGGTCAAGCACCCAAAAAACCAGATCGAGCACGCCGCCGGTCATCATGGCGCCGGCAAGGGCCATGCAAACGTGCAGAGAGCTGGCACTTCGGAGCACGTCGAATGGCCCCAGAACAGCCAGCAGCGCAACCGCTGCGCCGACAAGGCACAGCGCGAGGCACGGCCCTGCGTCCCTGACGCACTTCTTTGCGAGATGCTTGGTGTTATCGCTCATTGGCATCGAACTCCTTAGAGGGTCGTTGTTTGGGTACATGCCGCCGCGGCAGAGCAGGGCGGCAGGGTAAGTGTCCCATGCCGTGCGGACATCAATGGAGAAACCGCCTGCTCGACCAACCTTTGACGCCGTTTTGCACCGGCACCACATCCCCCGCTATCGAGGTCTAATACTTTTCCCACCGCCACCCAAAAACTCATCCAACATTAATCTTGGCTCAAGAATCGCTTAATCTATAACCTGCACTATAGAGTTCGACCAAGGGCGGGGCGGGGCGGCGCCGCGCAACGCAGACCGCCGAACGCAACGCTCGCGCCCGGGCAAATCGCCCGGCGTCGCGCCCATCGAACGAAAGGACAGGTCATGGACGACCTCGAAAAAGTTGAAACCATCCGCACCAAGTGCAACGTGAGCTACGCCGATGCCAAGGCCGCGCTCGACGCCGCCGACGGCAACGTTTTGGACGCCATCATTTGGCTCGAGTCGCAGGGCAAGACACAGACCACGTCGGCACACGCCGCCACCGAGTCCGCGCCGGTCGACGAGCCCTCGGCCGAGATGGTCGCCGCGCAAGCCGCCTACGAAAAGTCGAGCGAAAAGACCGACTTCTCCAAGAAGATGGACAGCGTGTGGGAGTACCTCAAAAAGCTCTTCCGCCTGAGTCTGGACACCAAGTTTATCGCCACGCGGCGCGATGCGATCATCCTCAACATTCCCATCCTGATCCCCATCGTCGCGCTGTTTGCCTGGGGCGCCAGATGCAAGAGGCCAAGCTGCAGCAGATGCGCTTTGTCAACGATGCAAGCCACGAGCTGCGCACGCCCATCGCGGTGATTCAGGGCTACGTAAACATGCTCGACCGCTGGGGCAAAGACGACCCGGACGTGCTGACGGAATCCATCGCCTCGCTCAAGGCAGAAAGCGAGCACATGCAGGAGCTTGTGGAGCAACTGCTGTTCTTGGCGCGCGGCGATGCCGGCCGCACCGTGCTGCGGCGTGTGGACACCAATCTGGCCGCACTCGTCGGCGAGGTATGCGAGGAGTCGCAGATGATCGATACCAGGCACACGTATCGGCTGGCGTACGACGCCGCGCTTGTCGGTGACCCGCGCTGCAGCGCGTCGGTTGACGTGGCACTCGTGAAACAAGCCCTGCGCGTAATCGTGCAAAACGCCGCTAAGTATTCGGATGCGAGTACGACTATCACGTTTGGCGTAACACCGGATGCGGGAGCGGGCTCGATCGACATAAGCGTTGAAGACGAGGGCATCGGCATGAACCAGGAGTCCGCAGCTCATGCGTTTGAGCGGTTCTATCGTGCCGACAACGCGCGTGATGCCGGCGCACAGGGCTCGGGCCTGGGGCTCGCCATTGCCAAGTGGATCGTCGATAGCCACGGCGGCATCATCGGCGTGACCTCGGTCGAAGGCGTCGGCAGCCGCTTTACGATTCGCCTACCGCGATAAGGGGCGCCTCTCGCGAAACGAAGGTGAATGGTTTTCAACAGTCCACCAGACGGCCTCACGGCATAAAAAAGGGGTAAGGCCACGCGGCCTTACCCCTTTTTTCGTTAGAGGCTTTAGCCTGTGCGGGGCGCGCAGCGCGCCGCATCAGAAACCACCCGCTATGCGGGTGGGGCCAAACGGCTTTACAAAGCCGCCCCCTCGCCGGACACTTGCGATTGTTCAGGCCGCAAGGAATCCGAGTCGAGAGGGCGGTGGTGGCGTATGGCCCAGAAGGCCTACAGCCTGTCGCACACGAAGTGGATGTGCAAGTACCACGTCGTGTTCACGCCGAAGTATAGGCGCAAAGTCATCTACAACCAAATAAGGTCCGACCTTGGGGAGATCTTCAGGAAGCTCTGCCAGTACAAGGGGATAGAGATCATCGAGGGGCACCTGATGCCTGACCACGTCCACATGCTGCTGGCGATACCGCCGAAGTACAGCGTATCGAGCGTGATGGGCTACCTGAAGGGGAAGAGCTCGCTGATGATATTCGACAAGCACGCGAACATGAAGTACAAGTTCGGCAACAGGAAGTTCTGGGCCGAGGGCTACTACGTGTCCACGGTCGGCCTGAACGAGGCCACGATCGCGAAGTACATCCGGGAGCAGGAGAAGGCCGACATCGCGCTCGACCGGCTGAGCGTCAAGGAGTACGAGGACCCCTTCGGCAGGGGGCCGGGGCGTAAATAGCGCCGGTTTGACCGGCCCGCCACGGGTCAATCTGCAGTGCGGCCCGAACCCCGTGAGGGCCGGCGCCTTTAGACGCGTGCTGGAAATCCAAGGGTTATACCCTAAGAGCAAACCACCCCTTTTAGGGGTGGTTTTGATTAGCTATGGCAGCTTGCGCGCTACTCGCGGCACAGATGCACGGCGAAGCCGGCGAACTCGCGCTTAAAGTACACGAGTTTGGTGCCACCGTCGGGCAGCAGCGCACGCGACTCCTCGTTGACCTCGAGCCCGCGCTCGGCGAACCACTTCTCGGCTGCGTCGATATCGTTGACGGCAAAGCCGATGTGGCCCTTGGTGCCACGACCGTTCTGCTTCATGATCTCGACTAGCGAATCGTTAAAGTACGAAACCGGGGTCTCGATAACGGGCAGGCCCATCATCGTCGAAAACAGCTCCGCGATCTCTAGGGCGTCGGACGGATCGGTGGCGTTGATGCCCACATGGGCGACGCGCATGTCAAAGAGCTCGACCGGGTTGGCGTTCTGCTCACTCATAGAGGCGACGCCTACTGAGCCATGACGTCGAGAACGGCCTTCTCGGCAGCGACGCGGTTCATGCCGGTCATGAAGGGCACGCCGCTCACGTACGGGCAGGTGAGGCCCTCGGGGGCAACGGTGGTGGCGATCAGCAGGTCGGCGCCCTCGTCGCAAGCGTCCTTGGCCTCGGAGATGGCGCACTGCACGATCTCGTACTTGTCGGCATAACCGTTGGCGTCGAGCAGGGTGGCGACCTTCTGGGCAACGAGCGTGGAAGTAGCAGCGCCAGCACCGCAAGCCAAAACGATCTTCTTCATAGGTAATGTCTCCCTTCATGGTTTACTTTAGGTAAGTGTACCGCAGCGAGCGATGGCGCTCGGCCTCGATGCGCTTTTGTGCCAGTTTGCTTGCACGCTGCGTATAATACATCTAGCACGTATTGTCATACCGCTTGTTTTACGAGCGACCGAGGAGCTCAATATGCCCGATTCCCGCACACTCTGGACCGCCGTTGTCATTATTTGTATCGCCATATCGGTGTTCTTTAGCGTTAAAAAACGCACCACGTTCAAGCGCCTGCAGCAGCTGATGGCCGCCAAGCAGTGGGATGAGTTCGACCGCCTGCTCGACAGCAAGCTCACCAGCATGCTGTACCCGCGCTACAACCGCGATTATCTGCGCCTGAACTCCTATCTGCTGCGCGAGGACCACAAGCGCGCCGACGAGATGTTCGACCTCCTGCTGGGCCTTAACCTGCCCAAGATGCAGCGTGTCGACCTGGTGATCAAGGCCTTCAACTACTACGTTGGCCAGGAGGACCGTAAAAAGTCCAAGGAGCTACTGCACGAGATTAAGGGCTTTGAGGGCGGCCAGGCCGAGGCGGTCGCGCACGAGTGCCAGCTGATGTATGACACGATGATTCTGAAGCGCCACAACGACATCCCCGAGCTGGAGCGTATGCTCGAGGAAGCCGGCGACGACAAGGTCAAGGCTTGCCGACTGGAATACCTGCTGGCCCTGCAGTACAAGAACAAAGGCGACGAGGCCAAGTTCCAGGAGTTCCTGGAAAAGTCGGGCCAGCACTCGATGGCCGTCAACGCGTAACGGACGGCTTGTGCTAGACTTCTAGTCTCACGGGGGCGTGGCGGAATTGGCATACGCAGGAGACTTAAAATCTCTCGCCGCAAGGATTGTGGGTTCGAGTCCCACCGCCCCTACCATACGGAACTTTCGAGCCCGCGTCCCCCAGGGATGCGGGCTTGTTTCTTTTAGATGCCGGTGGGACTCGAACCCGCGAGGGGGCGAGCGTCAAGCGGACGCGCAGCGTCCGTAGCGAGCCGGCGAGGGCGCCGGCAGGCGGCCGAAGCCGGTGCAGATTTGCGCAGCAAATACGCAGACGCCCCACCGCCCCTACCATGTATTGTCTACGAGCCCGTGTCCCCCAGGGATGCGGGCTTGTTTCTTTTGGATGCCGATACCGATGGTGAGTTGCGGTGGAATAGGGACTGTTTGGGGCCCGAAAGGGCGATTTAGTCCGTATTTCACCGCAACTTATTGGAAGGCGCTGAGGCTCGGGGTCCAGCCGATGGTGGGGGTCGCGCCGTCGAGAGTTTCGTTGATGGTGGCGGCCATGCCGGCGAGTAGGCTGTTCTCGCTTACGGTGAGCGTCTTGTAACCGCCAGCTCGCATGAGCTCGCGAATTACCACGGCGCCAGCGAGAATCACGCCCGCGCGTTTGGACTGCACGCCTGGCAACGCGGCAATGCCTGCAACATCCAGCGCAGACATGCGCTCAATAGCGGCCGAAATCTGTTCCATCGAAAGCTCGCGCAGGTGCACAAAGCTCGAATCGTACGGCTCCAACTCGTGGACCAGCGCCACGAGCGTGGTGACGGTGCCACCCACCGCGACCAGGCGCTCGGCGCGCTCAAAATTGCTGGGCAGGCCCTCAAAATAGATAGCGAACTGCTCGCCCGCCCAGTCGGCGGCGGCCGCAAGTTCACCGTCCGCAGGCGGCAGGGCCGAGAAGAAGCGCTCCGTTACGCGACGGCATCCAATGTCCAGCGAGCGCGTGCCCTCCAGCGCAAAGATCCCTCGCTCCGGTGCGTACACGCCCGTCGCGAGCTCCGTGGACCCGCCGCCCGAATCGGCAACGATAATGCGCTCGCCGGCAAAGTCGTGCGCCACGCCAAAAAACGTCAGGCGCGCCTCGACCTCTCCCGGAATCACCTGTGGCTCGAGCCCCAGCTCGCGCAGACCGTCCAACAGCAGCGCGGCGTTGGACGCATCACGCGCAGCGCTCGTGCACGTGGTGCAGATGCACGCGGCCCCAAAGTCGCGCGCCTCGGCCACGAACATGCGGCACGCAGCGAGCACGCGTTCCACAGCCGCCTCGCAAAAGCGACCCGTCGCGTCGACGCCCTCACCCAAGTCTGTAATCTCGGTATGCTTGGACGATTCCACAATCGCCCCGGCCTCAACCTGCGCCAACACCAGTCGCGACGACACCGTTCCCAGGTCGATCGCCGCCACCTTATATCGTTTGCAATCTGCCATTGCGCGCTCCCCTCCGGGCGCTATTTGCCGTTGGACACGACCGTCTGGCCCTCGACACCGTTAAACCCAAACAGCATGTCGAGCGCCTGGATGTACCACGGCGCGTCCTTACCGACTTCTTCGATTTCCTTGGCAACTTCGCTGGCCTTCTTGGCGTTCGACGACTTCTTGCTCGAAGACGAATCCGAATCGTCGTCCAGGCCCTGCACTTCAATCCTCTTCTCGCCGGGCATCACCAGGCCCAAGTCCTCGGATGCCGCGTCCTTGATACCCTCCTCCGAGAGCAGCTTGTCGACGCTTTTTTGCAGCTCATCATTGTATTGCTGACGAATCTCGACCTGCTTGGCCAAGATATCGCTCGAACGCTTTGCCACGTACAGATCGCGCACGGGGAAATACAGGCTCACGAGCACCAGAGCAACGACAATGCCGATGAATAGCCCTCGCTGAGGACCGTGGGTAAAGTCGTAAATTGCCTTGACCACTGCGTTGTCGTTGGCGTAGTGCATAAAGTCCGAGCCCGAAAGACGGTTCGAGGGCCTGGTCGAATTTTCGTGCGTTTGAGCCGAGGGGCGCTGAGCATGCGTCGGGCGCGCCGAACGTGGCGGGTGGTCCGTCGACGTATTCATTTGAGCACGGGAGTGTGAGGCACTTGGCGGACGCCGTGCGCGGTGATCGACGCTGCCGTAGTCGGACCCGCCAAGCTGCGCGGTACGCGCACGACGAGACGACGGCTCACGCGAACCGGCGGAATAGTACCTGTTGTCGTAAATCTGATCCATGTGCGCCTTGTGCGGTTGAGGTTTGTTTGCGCTAAGTCTTTTAGTTATAGCACGAGCGCGCGCAACGCCTTCGGCGGCCCTTGCTCGACATAAAAAAGGCGCTGAGCCATATGGCCCAGCGCCCAATGGTGCTCAACAGCGCCCGGCGGGAGCGAGGCGAATCCGAGTCAACCCCGCCCCGCGCACGCCGTTTGCCTAGCGAATGTTGTAGAACGCGGCCTTGCCGGCGTAGCGCGCGCTGCCCTCGAGCTCGTCCTCGATACGGATGAGCTGGTTGTACTTGGCGATACGGTCGCTGCGGCACGGGGCGCCCGACTTAATCTGACCGGCGTTGACGCCCACGACCAGGTCGGCGATCGTGGAGTCCTCGGTCTCGCCGGAACGGTGGCTCACGATGCAAGCGTAGCCGGCCTCCTTGGCGGTCTCGATGGCCTCGAGTGACTCGGTGAGCGTGCCGATCTGGTTGACCTTGACCAGGATCGCGTTGGCGGCACCCAGCTCGATGCCCTTCTTGAGGCGCTCGGTGTTAGTGACGAACAGGTCGTCGCCCACCAGCTGCACTTTGTTGCCAATGCGGCGGGTGAGCTCAACCCAGCCGTCCCAGTCCTCCTCGGCCATGCCGTCCTCGATGGAGATGATGGGGTAGGTGTCGACGAGCTTCTCCCAGTAATCAACCATCTGAGCGCTCGTATACTCAACGCCCTCGCCCTTGAGCTCGTACATGCCGGTCTCGGCGTTGTAGAACTCGGTCGAGGCCGGGTCCATGGCGTACATGAAGTCGACGCCGGGCTTAAAGCCGGCCTTCTCGACGGCCTTGGTGATGTACTCGAACGGCTCGGCATTGGTCTTGAGGTTGGGCGCAAAGCCGCCCTCGTCGCCTACGCCGCCGCCCAGGCCGGCCTCGTGCAGCACGCCCTTGAGGGTGTGGTAGACCTCGGCGCACCAACGCAGGCCCTCGGCAAAGCTCGGGGCGCCCACCGGCATGATCATGAACTCCTGGAAGTCGACGTTGTTGTCGGCATGCACGCCACCGTTGAGGATGTTCATCATGGGCGTGGGCAGCAGATGGGCGTTGACACCACCCAGATACTGGTACAGCGAAAGGCCCGCCGACTCGGCAGCGGCGCGGGCGACGGCCAGCGACACGCCCAGGATGGCGTTGGCGCCGAGCTTGGTCTTGTTGGGCGTACCGTCGGCGGCGATCAGCGCGGCATCGACGGCGCGCTGATCGAAGGCATCGAGGCCCACGACGGCATCGGCGCACTCGTTGTTGACGTGCTCGACGGCCTGCGAGACACCCTTGCCCAGATAGCGGCCCTTGTCGCCGTCGCGCAGCTCGCAGGCTTCGAAAGCGCCGGTCGATGCGCCCGAAGGCACCATCGCGCGACCGAAACTGCCGTCCTCGAGCACGACCTCGACCTCGACGGTGGGGTTGCCGCGGCTGTCGAGCACCTCGCGACCGTAAACATCCAAAATATCGCTCATGTTGTCTCCCTCTCACTTGGAAACGGGCTGAATGCTTGGCGACCGGCTGACCGTGCACCGTCGGTGCGCCTCCGTAAGTTAGCCATGTCGCACTTTTTGCATTATGCCCTAAGTTAGCCTAGGGATACACTTGATTTTCGAAAAATTTAGCGGGAACGATGAGGCGTGTCAGCCCGTCGTTCCCGCAGCCTTACTCCTCCGCCTTTGCGGCATCCCACAGGTCGTTGAGGCCGTGGGTCGAAAGCTCGGCAAGATCCACGTGAGCACCGGCCGCCATCTGCTCCATCGCGGCCCAGCGACGGCGGAACTTGGCCGTGCTCGCGCGCAGGGCGCTCTCGGCGTCAATCCCCTCTTTGCGCGCAACGTTGACTAGAGCAAAGAGCAGGTCGCCAAACTCCATCTCGCGCTCGGGCGTTCCCGGGGCCTCGGCCTCAAACTCGGCACGCTCCTCGGCGACCTCGTCCCACACGTCCTGGACGGTCTCCCACTCAAAGCCAACGGCGGCCGCCTTGCGCGACACCTTCTGAGCCTGCATCAGCGCCGGTAGATGCGTGGGCACGCCGTCGAGCAGGCCCTCGGGCGCGGCCTCGCCCGCTGCCACGGCCTTGTCCTTGGCCGCCTTCTCGGCGAGCTTAACCTCGTCCCAAATCTTGAGCACCTCGTCGGAACTCTCGGCATCCGCATCGCCAAACACGTGCGGGTGGCGGCGGATGAGCTTGGCGTCAATATCGCGCGCCACATCGGCCAGCGTAAACTCGCCGGCGTCCGCCGCGATCTGAGCGTGCAGCACCACCTGCATGAGCACGTCGCCCAGCTCCTCGCGCAGGTGCGTCGCGTCATTGGCCTCGATGCAGTCGAGTGCCTCGTAGGCCTCCTCGATCATGTTCTTACCGATGCTCTGATGCGTCTGTTCGCGGTCCCACGGACAACCGTCGGGCTGACGCAGGCGCCAGATGGTCTGCACCAGATGCTGCAGCTCGGCCGACGCGTCGACCAGCGTGGACAGATCGCGCGAGCCCTCGGCATTTTGTTGAGCCATGTGCTGCGCCATGGTTATTCCTCCTCCAGGATCACGTGACGGAACGCGCCGCCCTCGTAGATGCCGTAGCTGTGCGTACCGTCCTTGGGAATACTCACGCTGCCGGGATTGAAGAGCCACAGGCCCGGGTGCGCGGCGCTCTCCTCGTTAACCTTGATGTGCGTGTGGCCGTAGACGAGCGCGGAGCCCTCGGGCAGTGCGGGCGCGTGGTCGACGCTGTTGTGCATGCCGGCGCCAAAGACGTGGCCGTGCGTCAGGAACAGCTCGCGGCCGCTCTCGTCAAACAGCGTGGCGTAGTCGGCCATGACGGGAAAGTCGAGGACCATCTGGTCGACCTCAGCGTCGCAGTTGCCGCGCACCGCGATGATGCGGTCGGCTAGGGCGTTGAGCAGCGGAATCACGCGCTTGGGGGCGTAGTCGCGCGGCAGGTCGTTGCGCGGACCGTGATAGAGCAGGTCGCCCAGCAGGACGATGCGGTCGGGCTGCTCGGACTCGATGGCGGCGACCAGGCGCTCGGCCCAGTATGCCGAGCCGTGGATGTCGGAGGCGATGAGGTATTTCATGGTGGTCCTTTCGGGGTGGGGTTGATGTGGCCGAGCGCGAGATGTCGCCGGCCGTGTTACTCGAATCGCAGTGCCGCGCTCTGAGCCGCCTGCATCACGCGCTGGAGCGGCACGTTGTGCTCGCGGGCAAGACGGGCGCAGTCCTCGTACTCGGGCGCCGCGCGCTCGCTGCCGTCGGGCAGGGTGGCCACCTTGACGGATACCTCGCCCCATGGCGTCGTTACGCGCTCAAAGCGGCGTGGCAGGCAAACGCGCTCCATGACCTGGCGACGAATGCCGTTGGTCGTGGTTTCCAAAAAGATAATCGTCTGCAGGCGTTCGATATCCTCGTGCGAGCAGATCACCTGCAGCTGCCAACCGGGGCGGCCTTTTTTGCAGTAGAGGGGCAGCCAGTGCACCTCGCGCGCACCCGCCTCGCGCAGGCGGTCGGCAGCGTAGGCGAGCACCTCGGGCGATGCGTCGTCGATATCGCATTCCAACTTGACGATGGTTTCGGGTGCATCGGTCTCGCGGGACAGCGGGGATGTGCTATCGCATGGCATACGGTCCGACTCCTTTCCGCACGGGCTCGTTTTGTTCATCCAAACGCTAGCACATCGGACGTGGCACAGGCGTGACTTTCGTCCGTCGCCGCCCTCGCCCCTATCCAAACATGTACATCAGCCTCCAAACATGTCATTTTCTGCAGCTTTTGGAGGCTGATGTACATGTTTTGAGAGCGCAAGCGAGGCCGCGCCGCGCACCGCACAGCCTTTCCAATCGATTTCGAGCTCCGGCGTGCCCGGCGTGTTAAAAGCTACACCATTACAATGGAGCGGATTCGCTTGACGCAAAGGAGCTGCCATGTCTGCTTGCCCGATGGTCGATTGCCATACCCACACCTCGTTTTCGGACGGACATGCCTCGTTTGAGGACAACGTTCGCGCCGCTGCTGCGGCCAGCTGCCGCGTCATGGTCTCGACCGACCATCTCACCCTGCCCGCCAGCATGGATGCCAACTGCGAAGTGCAGGTTACTGAGGGCGACCTGCCGGTACATCGTCTGGCTTTTGAGGGTGCTCGCAAGCTTGCCGCGCAGATTGTGCCGGAGCTCAGCTTTATCTATGGCTTTGAATGCGACTGGTACGAAGGTTGCGAGCCTTTGGTTGAGCGCTGGTCCGCGGGTGCCATAGTGCGCTTGGGCAGCGTGCATTGGATTGGCAACCCAGGCGATATCATGGCCGGCGCCGCGGGCACGGCGGGAACGGAGGACGTCGCTCGCCCCGATACGCCCGATTCGCGCTGCGGCTGGATCGATGACGACACCAACCTGCATGTTTGGGAAAACCTGGGGGTACACGGCGTGTGGGAGCGCTATGTCGACGACTGGTGCCGCGCCTGCGAGAGCCCGCTTAACTTTGATGTGATGGCCCACCCCGACCTGGTCATGCGCTTTTCGAAGGAAGGCTTTGCGCCCGATTTTGACCCCGCGCCGTTCTGGGAGCAGATGGCCGAGTGCGCTCACGACACGGGCCGCCGCGTTGAGATCTCGACGGCCGCACCGCGCAAGGGCCTCGACGACTACTATCCCGCGACCGGATTGCTGCGTTGCTTTGCCCACGCCGAGGTGCCGATCACTTTTGGCTCGGACGCACACCGCGCCTGCGACATCTGCTGGAATATCCGCGAGGCACAAGCGCACGCGTACGACTGCGGTTATCGAACCTTCGACATCCCCCACGCCACCGGTGAATGGGAATCCACGCCCCTCGCCTAGCCATCCCTTCATAAGTTGCGGTGAAATAGGGATTGTTTTGCTTGATGAAGCGCTTAAACAGTCCCTATTTCACCGCAACTTCCATGACCCCGTCACACCAACAAAGACTGTCCCAAACGACTAGTGGCGGCGGGCGTTGAGTTCGCCGGCAAGCTCGTCGAGGGTGATACCGTAGCGCTCAAGGGTTACGAGCAGGTGGTAGACCAGGTCGCCGGCCTCGTAGCGGATGTGATCGTGATCGTTATCCTTGCAGGCCATGATCACTTCGCTCGACTCCTCGGCAAGCTTCTTGAGCAGCTCGTCCTCGACGTCGGTCAGCAGACGCGCGGTATAGCTCTCCTGCGGCGATGCATCACGACGACCGTGAATCACCTCGGCGAGCCCCGTCAACGTCTCTCCGATATTTCCATCCTGAACGTTTGCGGTGCGCACACCCATAGTTCATTCCTTTCTGGTTGGCCAAGCGCCTAGTCGAGCGCCCGTCCTACGCGAGTTTCTTAAAGAAGCAGGTACGGTTGCCGGTGTGGCAGGCCGGACCCGGCGAGTCGACCTTGACCAGCAGCGTATCGCTATCGCAGTCGGCCCAGAGCTCCTTGACCTCCTGCATATTGCCGCTCGTCGCGCCCTTATTCCAGAGCTCCTGACGGCTGCGGCTCCAAAACCACGTGGTACCGGTCTTGAGCGTCAGCCCCACCGACTCCTCGTTCATCCAAGCAACCATAAGCACCTCGCCGGTGTCATATTGCTGAACCACACAAGGAATCAACCCACGGGCGTCGTATTTCAGCTCGGTAGCATTTACCACCTCAGTCATCATTCCTCCCAAGTAATTACCGTGAACATCGCAGGTCGGCGAGGCTTGCCCAGGTGCCGCAGGTTGCCGCGAAAGAGGAGCGACGCGTACTTTGGTACGCGAGCGACGGTTTGAACGGCAAGATGCGGTGCCTGGACAAGCCGCAGCGAAGCCCGCAGCATTAGAAGTCCAACCTCACAGGAATACCCTGCGACGCCATATACTCCTTCACCTGGCGAATGCTGAACGTCCCAAAGTGAAAGACGCTTGCCGCCAGTACGGCGTCGGCTTCGCCCTCGATCACACCCTCAGCAAAATGCTCGAGCGTGCCCACGCCGCCGCTCGCGATGACGGGAATCGGCACCGCGCGCGCCACGGCGCGGGTGAGCGCCAGGTCAAAGCCGGCCTTGGTGCCGTCGCGGTCCATACTGGTGAGCAAGATCTCGCCGGCGCCGCGACGGGCCGCCTCCTCGGCCCACGCCACCGCGTCGATACCCATGGCGTTGCGGCCGCCTGCGGTAAAGACCTCCCACTTGTCGGCACCAGATGCGCCGGGCAAACCGACGCGCTTGGCATCGATCGCCACGACCACGGCCTGGCTGCCAAACGCCGCGGCAGCCTGGCTAATCAACGACGGATCGCGCACGGCGGCAGAGTTAAGCGACACCTTGTCGGCGCCGGCTGCAACCATGGTGCGCATGCCCGCCAGGTCGCGAAAGCCGCCGCCCACGGTATAGGGAATAGCGAGCTCCTCGGCCGCATGCGCCGCCATCTCGATGGTCGTCGCGCGGTTGTCGCTCGTGGCGGTAATGTCCAGGAAGACAACCTCGTCCGCACCCTCGCGGTCGTAGGCGCGGGCTAGCTCCACCGGGTCGCCCGCATCGCGCAGGCTCACAAAGTTGACGCCCTTGACCACGCGGCCGTCCTTGACGTCCAAGCAGGGAATCACGCGTTTGGTAAGCATGGGCTACTCCTCCACTCGGGCGGCGGCTAGCGCCTGGGCCAGCGTAAAGTTGCCCTCGTAGAGCGCACGGCCGGTAATGGCGCCCTCAATAGCATCCTCACCCACCGCGGCCAGTGCGCGGATATCGTCGAGCGTCGAGATACCACCCGAAGCCACGACGGGAAAGCCCGCGACCTCGGCCACATGACGATACGCCGCCACATCGATGCCCGTCTGCATGCCATCGCGCGCGATGTCGGTATACACCAGATGCTTAAAGCCCAGCTCGGAAAGCTGCGCCACGGCATCGTCGAGTGCCACGCCCGCGCCGTCGCGCCAGCCGTTCACCTTGACCTGGCCGTCGCGTGCGGCGATATCTGCCACCAGCAGCTCGCCAAAGCCGCGAGCCGCCACCTCGGCAAATCCCGGCTCGGTCACGATCACCGTGCCCAGCGCGATGCGACGCGCGCCATAGCCGGCAAGCTCGTCGATGCGCGCGAGCGAGCGAACGCCGCCGCCCACGTCCACGGACAGACCGTCGACGCCGCAGATAGCCTTTATCGCCGCCGAGTTGGCAGCGCACGCGTCCTCGTCCTCGCCAAAGGCAGCGGACAGGTCGACGACGTGCACCCAGCTCGTGCCCTGCTCGGCAAAGGAGCGGGCAACGGCCACGGGGTCGTCGGAATATACCTTGCAGCGGCTCCGGTCACCGCGCTCCAGGCGCACGACCTTACCGCCGATCAAATCGATTGCGGGAAACAGAATCATCGGCCGGCCCCCTCGACGATGCTCACAAAGTTTTTAAGAATGCGCTGACCCAGCGCGGAGGATTTCTCGGGATGGAACTGGCAGCCCCACACGTTGCCATGGCGCACGATGCACGGGAAGCTCCGCGTATAGTGCGTGCGCGCCAGCACATCGGCGGCATCGGCATCGTCGGACACCGCGTAGCTGTGGGTGAAGTACATGTTGGCACCCTCGGCAAAACCAGTAAGCAGCGGATCGGCCGCACCGGTGGGCGTCATGTGCACCTGGTCCCAGCCCACGTGCGGCACCTTCAGGCGACTCGACTCCAAGCGCGTGCACGAACCGCACATAATACCCAGGCCATCGACCCAGGGGCCACCGGCCTGCTGGGGGGTGTTGCCATCGGCAACCGCGCCCTCGTCCGCAGGCACGCCTTCGTTGCCGCGCTCAAAAAATAGCTGAAGGCCCAGGCAGATGCCGAGCAGCGGAGTTCCGGCGGCGACGGCATCGAGCACCGCGTCCGCCTCGCCGCTCTGGCGCATAAAGGCGATCGCGTCATAGAACGCGCCCACGCCCGGGATGACCAAGCCGTCGGCATTACGGATCTGCTCCGGATCGTCCGATGTGCAGGCGGCGGCACCGGCGCGCGCAAGCCCGCGCACAACACTCGATAAGTTGCCCTTGTGGTAGTCGACCACCACGATCTTCGGTTCGCCCACGCGACCCTCCCTTATCTCATTCAAAACCTGTCTTTTTTGGCAGGTTACAGTGAGCCCTTGGTGCTGGGGATGCCCTGCACGCGGGGATCGAGCTCGCAGGCGTGGCGCATCGTGCGGCCCACGGCCTTAAAGGCGGCCTCGATAATGTGATGCGAGTTGCCGCCCGCCAGCTCGCGCACGTGCAGCGTGAGCTTGGCGTCGCGCGCAAAGGCGTAGAAGAACTCGACGGCCAGCTCGGTATCGAAGCCGCCCACGCGCTCGGTCGGCACGGGCAGCTCGCAGTAGGCCTGCCCGCGGCCCGAAATATCAACGGCGGCCATCACGAGCGTCTCGTCCATGGCAATCGCCGCGTCGGCAAAGCGCGTAATGCCCGCCTTGTCATCCAGCGCTTGGCAAAACGCCTCGCCCAGCACGATACCCGTGTCCTCGACGGTATGGTGTGCGTCGACCTCCACGTCGCCTACCGCGTGCACCGTCAAATCGAACAGGCCATGGCGGCCAAAGGCGTTGAGCATATGGTCGAAAAACGGCACGCCGGTCGAGATATCGCACGCGCCGCTCCCGTCCAGGTCGAGCTTAACGACAATGTCGGTCTCGCCCGTCTTGCGGGTCACCTCGGCATAACGGCCCATCTACATCTCCTCCTTCACCAGCGCGGCAAACGCAGCCAGCACCTCGTCGTTTTCCTGCGGGGTGCCCACGGTAATGCGCAGACAGTCCGCAAGCCCCGGCGCGTAGCTAAAGTCGCGCACCAAAATCGAATACTCATCGCGCAGACGCTCGCGCACGCGCGTGGCGTGCGGCGTACGCACAAGCACAAAGTTCGCCGCGCTCGGCCATGCCTCCACGGGTAGACCCTCGGCAGCCATCGCGCGCAGGGCGCACAGCTCGCGCTCGCGCTCGGATGCGACCTGTGCCACCACGGGCGCGTACGCATCGCGGGCACGCACGCAGGCAAGCGCGGCGGCCTGGCTCAGCACGTTAACCGAGTAGATCTGGCGAATCGCCGCGAACACCTCGATAACCTCGGGCGCCGCGATCACGTAGCCCAGGCGCGTGCCGGCGGCGCCAAACGCCTTGGACAGCGTGTGCAGAATCACCAGGTTGGGATGCTCGGCGATAAGTCCCTGCGCCGTGGTGGCCGCGCCAAACGAATCGTCGGCAAACTCAACGTAGGCCTCGTCGACCATGACCATGCCGGGGCACGCATCGCACAGGGCCGCGACAAAGTCGAGCGGCGCCACGTCACCCGTGGGATTGTTGGGCGAGGTCACGATCGCCAGATCGCACTCGGGAGCCGCCGCAAGCACCGCTGCCTGGTCGAGCTCAAGGGTCGCCGGGTCGCGCCACACGTCGCGCACCTCGGTCTGACAGAGCGATGCAAAGAACGCATACTCGCTAAAGCACGGCGGGCAGTTGAGCAGGGTCCGTCCCGCGCCGCCAAACGCCAGCAGGTAGTTATAGAGCAGCTCGTCGCCGCCGTTGCCCACGCAGATGTTCTCGCGCGTCACGCCATGCCAAGCGGCCAGCTCGTCGCGCAGGTCGTTAGACATGGGATCGGGATAGCGGTTGAGCGGCGTAGCGGCGAGCGCCGCATCGATCGCCTCGCGCACACCGGCCGGCACGGGATAGGTGTTCTCGTTGGCCGAAAGGTTGATGCGCGTGGGCGTAAAGTTGGGATCATAGGGCTCGATGCCGGCCAGGTAGGGCTGGACGAGTTCCTTCATGCGCGGCGTGAGTTCGGCCATGTTAGGCCTCCTCGCCGGTCGCGCCAGCGCCATCCGAGCCTGCAGCCGCCAGGTCCACGCCCTCGGCGACCGTCGCCACGGCGTCGCCCGGCCAGGCGACCTTGGTCAGGTCGGCCGCGGCCAGCGACTCGGCACTCACGGCATCCTCACCCTGCTCCAACACGCGGCGACGCAGAGCGGCGGAAAGCGCGTGTGCCCACAGGCCCTCGGCCTCGGCCAGGCGCTGTGTGGCGGGAGCGTCGGAGAGCAGGCCCTCGGGAGTATAGCAAATGACACTCGAGCGCTTGACGAACTCCTCCACCGAAAGCGGGTTGGAGAACATGGCCGTGCCGCCGGTCGGCAGCGTGTGGTTGGGGCCGGCAACATAATCGCCAAGCGGCTCGGAGCTCCAAGCGCCCACAAAGATGGCGCCGGCGTTGCGAATGCCGCCGAGCAGGCCCATCGCATCCTTGCAGTGCAGCTCCAGGTGCTCGGGCGCCACGGTGTTCACGGCCTCGACGGCGGCAGCCATATCGGCGGCCACCACGATGGTTCCTTCGTTATCGAGCGAGGCGCGCGTAATCTCGGCACGCGGGGACTGCGCCACTAGGATGTCGATACCCGCCTCGACCTCGCGCGCAAACTGCTCGTCGCAAGTCACCAGATAGCAGGCTGCCAGCGGATCGTGCTCGGCCTGGGCCATCAGGTCTGCCGCGACCACCATGGGCTTGGCCGTGGCATCGGCCAGCACGCAGACCTCGGACGGGCCGGCGACCATGTCGATTCCCACATCGCCCGAGACAATCTGCTTGGCAGCGGCAACAAAGGCGTTGCCCGGACCGGTGATTTTATCGACACGCGGAATGGTCTCGGTACCGTACGCCAGCGCGGCCACGGCCTGAGCGCCGCCCACCATATAGATTTCGTCCACGCCGCCGAGCTTTGCAGCGGCGAGCGTGTAGGGGCTGATCAGGCCGTCTTTTTGCGGCGGGGTCACCATGACCACGCGCTTGACGCCGGCAACCTTGGCGGGAATGGCGTTCATGAGCACCGTGGAGGGATACTGCGCGCGACCGCCCGGCACATAGATGCCAGCCGCAGCAAGCGGGGTCACCTTAACGCCGAGCATCGTGCCGTCCGCACGCGTGGTAAACCAGCTCTGCTCGACCTCGCGCTGGTGGAACTCGCGAATCTGACGCGCGGCCTTCTCGAGCGCGGCGACAAAGGCCGGATCGAGGCCTTCGAGCGCGGCATCGATCTGCTCCTGCGGCAAGCGGAAGCTCTGCAACTCGACACCGTCAAAACGCTGGCAGTAATCGCGCACCGCGGCATCGCCGTTGGCACGCACGTTGGCCACGATATCGCGGGCGGCGTCGACGATGTTTTGCGGCAGCACGCCCTTGCGGTTGAGCTGGTTGGTAACGAGGCGCTCACCGGGAGCAAGCTTGATGGTCTTCATATCGGTATCCCCTATCGGTCGAGGTTGAGTTCGAAAAACGAGAGGCCGGGCGGCGGCGCCAATCGGCCCGCAGCCCAGACGTTGGGACGCCCGTGCGTGCTCGCGCTATTGTGCCGAGCCCGCAACGGGCTCAAAATGCTTGTCCTTCACGGCCGCTGCCAAGCGATCTGCCAGATTACGCACGCGCGGATCCAGGCGCGCAGCACCCGGGTTGACGAAGAAGCGGGCCGTACAGTCCATAATGCGACCGGTGATGACCAGGTCGTTGTCGCGCAGCGTGGCGCCCGTGGCAGTAATATCCACGATGCGATCAGTCATGCCGACGATGGGGCCCAACTCGATGTTGCCGTGCAGCGAAACGATGTCGGCGTTCACGCCGCGCTCGGCATACCATGCACCCGCGATGCGCGGATACTTGGTGGCCACGCGAAGCGACCCGCGGCGAGTATAGTTGCGCTCGGCCTGACCGGCGCGCCATGCGGGCTCCGCCTCGATAAAGGTGCACAGGCCATAGCCCAGGTCGACCAGCTGCAGCAGGTTGAGGTCTGCCTCGATGAGCGAGTCCCAACCGCAGATGCCGCAATCGGCACCACCGCAGCCCACAAAGGCAGGCGCATCGCTGGGACGCACGATGACAAACTCGATATCGCCGACCGCGCCCTCGCCGGCACGCGTGTCGCGGCCGCGCACGATCAGGTGACGGCCGGGGTCACGCAGCTCGGAGACGTCCAGGCCCGCGATCTCAAGCACGTCGAGCGTGTCGGCCTTAAGCGAGCCCTTGGGCACGGCAATGCGCAGCGGGCCCTCGGCGCCACGGCCCACGGCGTGGTCGCCATCGGAAGCGGCATCCTCGGCCGAGGTGCGCGCGGCCTCCAGGCGCTCGAGCGAAAAGGCGAAGCCCGCCGCCGGCACCTCGATACCGTCGCCAAATGCGCCGGTAAAGATGGAGTCGTAGCGACCGCCCGAGCCCACCGGATCGGGCAGGCCGCCGGCATAGGCCTTAAAGACCAGGCCCGTGTAGTAATCGAAAGAGTTCATGATGGAGAAGTCGAATGACAGCACCTGGGCGTCCTCGGGTGCCAGGCCCTCGACCAGGGCACGCAGCTCGCGCGTCAGCGGCGCGACAATACCGGCGGTCTCCAGCAGCGCGTCCACGCGGTCGAGCACCTCGGCACCGCCGTGCAAACGCGGCAGCTCGCTAATGGCGGCCTTGACGGCATCGGACTCGGTGCTTGCCGCCACGCGGGCATCGAGGCCCACAAAGTCGTTGGCGTGCACGCAGCGCAGGGCCTCAGCGGCCAGCTCGCGATCCTCACACGCCGCGAGCAGCTCCTTAAACGGACGCACGCTACCCGCGATAATGTGCGCATCGGGAAGTGCCAGCTTGCGCACCGCCTCGGCCACGAGCGAGACGATCTCGACATCGCCCGCGGTATCGCCCGCACCGATAAGCTCAAAGCCCAGCTGTGTAAACTGGCGCGAGCCACCGGCATTGCGCTGACACTCGCGAACCACCGGCGCCTCGTAGCGAAGGCGTAGGGGCAGGTCGGCCGCGCGCATGCGGGTCGAAACCAGACGCACGATCGGCAATGTGTTGTCGGAACGGACCACCAGCAGGCGGCCGTCATCGTCAAAGAGCTTAAACGGCGTGTCCGCAATGCGGCCGCCTTCCTCGAGCGAACCCTTGTCCTCGAGCAGCGGCGTCTCGACCGGAAGGTAATGATGCTCCCTGAAGCAGCCCTTCACCGTCAGCGCAATCTCCTCGCGCGCCTGAGCCTCCTCGGGCAATATGTCCCGGAATCCCCATGGTGTGGCCGTCATCTGGTGAGCCTCCTCATGCTGTGTTTCGTATGGAACAGAAGACCGGCATAGCTCCGCCGGTCTTCTGGGTACTTTAGCATACTAGAGTGTTTGCGGGGAGAATCGTCCTTCTCGGCTCACACCGTATTCATTTGGAAACAGAGGGCGAGCGGTTAGCAGCAGTCTCTTGTCGCAACGCAAAAAGGGCGCCCGCGCGAATGCGGACGCCCTTGTGTAGGGTCGAGATATCAACCAGCCAAGATATCGGCCCTGCGGCCAGCTCTTAGTAGTCGAACTGGTGGTAGTAGCGGCGGTACTTGAGGTTGTGCTTGGTGACCAGCTCGTAGTTGCGCGAGAGGCGGTCGGTGGTCAGCACGGACAG
>JAGZQF010000051.1 GCA_018382295.1 Collinsella sp. | reverse complement strand
CCCGGCCGCCCCGGCCCCGACAATGTAATCCTAGCTGACCAAAGTTAGATGCGCAGTCTCCAGGGCAGCATCAGCAAAGTCACCATTGCATTAAAAATTTTCAGCCCCGCAAAACGAAACGGCCGAGAGGGCCTGCTCCGGGCGGGTGCCCTTCCTCGGGGAAGTTCGCGAAGCCCACTTCCCAAACCTAACCAGGCCGCCCCGGCCCTCGTGGGATAGATAGGAGGGGGAATAGATGAGCTTTACGAGCGTGGCGTTGCAGATGGTGACGGTCTCTTTGCCGATCCTGTTGGGGTGGTGTATCTCCAAGCTGGGGTTTATGAAGGCCGAGTTTGAGCGCGAGCTTTCGCGTCTTTTGCTGCAGGTGGCGTTGCCGTGCTTGGTGCTTTCGTCGGCATTGGGCGATGATGTGCAGCTGCCGAGCGTTGCCGATACGTTTTCGCTCATGGGTTTGTCTGTCGTCATGTATGTGGTGGCGATCGTTATTGCGTTCGTTGTCACGGCTGCTCTTCGTGTGCCCAAAGGCACTGAATGTTCGTATCGCTTTGCCGTGCTCTTTGGTAATGCCGGCTTTATCGGTTTTCCGGTTGTTCAGGCAGTGCTTGGCAAGCAGGCGTTGCTCTATGCTTCGATTGCGCTCATCCCTCTCAATATATTTATGTTTACCGTCGGTGTCATGCTCTTTAGTGGCGCACAGGGCGGCCTTAAGAAGCAGCTGCGAAACCTTGCGGCTTGCTGCAAAAATCCCGGCCTTATCGCGAGCCTTGTTGTGCTCGTGATCGTGTTGACGGGATGGACCGATTGGGGCGTGGTGGGCGATTCGATTTCCATCGTGGGTACCATGACCACCCCGGCGGCGCTGCTGCTCATGGGCTCGTCTATCGCCAAGTATCGTCCGCTCGATATGCTCACCAACTGGCGTGCCTATGTCGCCGTAGCGTTTCGCCTAGTTATCGTGCCCGTGGCGTGCCTTGCCGTGGCTCGCGTTTGGCCGGGCATGACGCCCATGTTTATCACGACACTCGTGCTCGAGATGGCAATGCCGGTTGGCAGCAACGGAACGCTGTACTGCCTCCAATACGGCAAGGACGCACGCCCCATGATGCAGTGCACCTTCCTGTCGATCCTCTGTTCCATCCTGACCATCCCCCTAGTAGCCACCCTGTGCGGGTAGGCATCCGGGACGGTCTCGCGCTGGGGCCCTGCCGGGCGGGGTGACTTTGTCCGGGGAAGTGGGCTTCGCGAACTTCCCCGGACAAAGTCACCCCGCCCGGCAGGGCCCTCTCGACCGTTTCGTTTTGCGGGGGCTGATTATTTTTGATGTAATTAGGGCTTTGCTGTTGCTGCCTTGGAAACCGCGCGTCTAACTATGGTCGGCCCGAAATACATCGCCGGGGCCGGGGTGGTTGGTATAGGTTTTGGAAGTTCGCGAAGCCCACTTCCCCGAGGAAGGGCACCCGCCCGGAGCAGGCCCCAGCGCGAGACCGTCCCGGATGCTATTCGTTGTCGCCAGCGGTCATTTGGGTTGCGGAGAGTGCGCCGTCGGCAGCGGTTGCAGCTGCTGCGTCGGGCCAGACCCAGTCGGTGAAGGCCGGGTGATCGTAGCCCTCATCGCACGCGAACTCAAAGGCCTCGGTGCGGAATGCCTCCCACTCATCAATCTGCTCGGCAAACTTATCGGCGTCGACCATGCGCAGCACGTCGGCGGCCAGTGCCCAGCGGTCCATGTTGTTCAGGCGCAGCATGTCGAACGGCGTTGTCGTGGAGCCTTTCTCCTCGTAGCCGTGGACGCGGAAGGCATCGTGGCCGGGGCGGTTCCAAATCAGACGGCGAATCGTGCCGGCATAGGCGTGGAACGCGAAGAGGACGGGCTTATCGCCGCAGCCGAACAGCTCAGCCCAGCGCTCGTCACTGAGAGCCTGGTCGTTCTCGCAGACGTTCTGGATCTTGAGCAGGTCGACCACGTTGACGAACCATACCTTGATGCCCAGCTCGCGCAGCATGTCGGTTGCAGCCAGAGCCTCAAGCGTCGGCACGTCACCGCAGGTGGCGACCACGACGTCGGCCTCGGCGAGCGAATCGGCGGTCGATGCCCACTCCCAGGTCGCAACGCCCTCGGCGAGCTCCGCCTTGGCCTCGTCGACCGTCTGGAAGGTCGGAGCAGGCTGCTTGCCGCAGAAGATGGCGTTGACGCAGTCGGTGGACTGGTAGACGCGCTCGGCGACGACGAGAGCCATGTTGGCGTCGGCCGGATAGTAGGCGTTTACGATGTGCGTGTCGTTGGCCTTGTTGAGCAGCAGGTCGATAAAGCCGGGGTCCTGATGCGAGAAGCCGTTGTGGTCCTGACGCCAAACGTGGCTCGACAGCAAAATGTTAAGGCCGCTGATGGGGGCACGCCACGGAATCTCGCGCTTGGTAGCCTCGAGCCACTTGCAGTGCTGGTTGACCATGGAGTCGACCACATGGACAAAGCTCTCGTAGGAGCTCCACACACCGGAACGGCCAGTGAGCACGTAGGCCTCAAGGAAGCCCTCGCATTGGTGCTCGGACAGCTGCTCGACGACCTTACCGGAGCCTGCCAGCAGCTCGTCGTTGGCCTCGTCCTCGTAGAAGCCGGCATCCCACTGCTTCTTGGTCACCTTGTAGGCAGCCTGCAGACGGTTGGACGCGGTCTCGTCGGGACCAAAGATGCGGAAGTCATCCATGTTCTTGGCCAGAACGTCGGCAGTGTACTCACCAAAGACGCGGGCGGCCTCGGTGGAGCCCCAGCCATGACCCTTAGTTGCGACGGGGACCTCGTGGGCATGAATATCGGGCAGCTCGAGCTCGCGACGCACCTTACCGCCGTTCGCGTTGGGGTTGGCGCCGATGCGCAACTCGCCGGTCGGCATAAAGGCCGTCACCTCGGGGCGCACCTGGCCCTCGGGCGTAAAGAGCTCCTCGGGCTTGTAGGAACGCAGCCACTCGCGCAGCACGCGGAAGTGCTCGTGGGTGTCCTTGGCACTCGCCAGCGGCACCTGATGCGCGCGCCAGGAGTCCTCGGTCTTCTTGCCGTCGATGTGCTTGGGGCAAGTCCAGCCCTTGGGCGTACGGAACACAATCATGGGGTAAGCCGGGCGGACCACGGTCTCGCCTGAGGCGGCCTGGGCCTGCGCGGTGGCCTTGATGTCACAGATCTCATCGAAGACCTGCTCAAACAGGGCAGCGAAACGCGCATGAATGCTTGCGTGGCTCTCGTCGTCAAAGCCGGCGACAAAGAAGTGCGGCTTATAGCCCATGCCCTCAAAGAACTTGGTGAGCTCTTCGTCGGACACGCGAGCAAGGATGGTGGGGTTGGCGATCTTGTAGCCGTTGAGGTGCAGGATCGGCAGGACGATGCCGTCGGTTGCCGGGTTCACGAGCTTGTTGGACTGCCAAGAGGTCGCGAGCGGACCGGTCTCGGACTCGCCATCGCCCACCACGGCCACGGCCAGCAGGCTCGGGTTGTCCATAACGGCGCCGTAGGCGTGGCTGAGCGTGTAGCCGAGCTCGCCGCCCTCGTGGATGGAACCGGGCGTCTCGGGCGCAAAGTGGCTCGGGATGCCGCCGGGATAGGAGAACTGGCGGAAGAACTTCTGCAGGCCGGCCTCGTCATTGGTGATGTCGGGGCGAATCTCGCGGTAGGTGCCGTCGAGCAGCGACTGAGCAGTACCGGCGGGGCCACCGTGACCAGGGCCCATCAAGAAGATAGCATTCTGGTTGTGGTCGGCGATCAGACGATTGACGTGACCGAACAGGAAGTTGATGCCGGGCGTGGTGCCCCAGTGGCCAACCAGGCGGTGCTTAACGTCCGGACGACCGAAGTCGCGCACCTCACCGGTTTTCTCATCAACAAAGTCGGGGCGCATTAGCGGGTTAGAGCGAAGGTAGATCTGACCGACGGACAGATAGTTCGATGCGCGCCAATACAGGTCGACGCCCTCGAGCTCGGAAGCCGGCACCTCGTGGCCCAGCTTTTGCCACGGCGTCCCCAGTGTTTTAGCCATTGTTTATGTCCCTTCGCTGTGCGGTCGCCCTCCGATACGGCAACCTTTCGTTGGGACTAGTATATTTGCTAAAACGTTTTATCATGGTGAAAAAACGTTTTACCACCCTTATCAATCCCATCGATTAGCAAAACGCGACATTCACCTGCGGCATTGCCCGTCACAGGTGCTCCACATTCGGTCTCTGCAAATTGATAAACGTGTTTAGTTGTGTTTAGTAAGCTCGAGCACGCTGTCCTTAACGATAAGCTCCGGCTCCAGGACGACCTCTTCGGCACGCCTGCCGCCCCTACCGGCAAGACGCTTGGACATGCAGCCAAAAGCATGCTCCGCGAGGATACCTGGATCCTGCTCAATCGCGGTCAGCGCCGGCTCAAAGAGAACGTCGGCGGCCGAGTTGTCGTAACTCACCACCGAAATGTCGCCCGGAATGCTCTTCCCCATCTCGTGTAAGCGCTTGAGCAGACCAAGGGCGATGTTGTCCGAGCTTGCGAACACAGCGGTGGCATCAGTTGCGAGCACCGCCTCCGAGGCCTCGTAGGCACTCGGAATGTAGTACTCGCTCTCAAACTCCAAACGTGCGTCGATAGGCAGGCCAACCTCGCGCAGCGCGCGCTCATAGCCGGCAAGTCGCTTACGCCCCGTATTGGAACGGCGCGCGTTAACCAAGCAGGCAATGCGACGGTGGCCCTGCTCGATCAGATAGCGAGTGGCCATGTAGCCACCCATCTCGTGGTCGAACATCACCTTGTCGCACTCGAGCCCCTCAATGGCACGGTCGACCATCACGGCAGGGATAGGCAGATGGCTGACTTCTTCGCGCAGGGCGCGGTCGTCGGAGAACTCGTCGCCCACAACCAGGAAGACGCCATCAACGCCGCGCGTTACCAGCTGGCGCAGCAGCTCCAGATCGTCGTCGGCACTTCCACCCGAGCTGGTAATGAAGAGCGCATAGCCGTCCTCGCGGCAGCGCTTTTCCAGGCTACCGGCGAGCGAGGCAAAAAAGCGGCTCTCGATGTTAGGGACGATAAGGCCCAGCGTGCGCGACTCGCGCATGACCAGACTACGCGCAATCTGGTTGGGGACATAGTGGTTGCGCGCCGCGACCTCCTTGATGAGCTTGCGGTTTTCTTCCGAGATGCGACAGGGCCGATTATTGAGAACAAGCGAGACCGACGAGGGGGAAAGCCCCACCTCTTGGGCGATCTGCTTGAGGGTGACTTTGTTGGCCATCTCGCTCCTTCCGGGTTTACGCGCAATCTCTTGAAAGTATAGCGACCGACCCTCTACCACGGTGATAAACACTTTACCAATCCGGTAGACGGCTGTTTTATCGCCGCCAGCGCACCAAATCCGTCCGGGTGGGGTATATTGCAATCGATTGATGACAACGACCACCAAAAGGCGGCTATTAGTATGCACGAAAACGATTTTTTTAACGAGGACCTGCTGTGCGCGCTTGCTGGCGTTGCCGGCGAGGACAACGTACTGATGAGCGAGCCCATGCGCGAGCACACCACGTTTAAGATCGGCGGCCCGGCCGACGTCTTTGTCACGCCCGATACCGAGCAGGGCCTCGTCGCCACGCTCGATACCTGCTATCGCTGCGACCTGCCGCTCACCATCGTGGGCAACGGCTCCGACCTGCTCGTCGGCGACAAGGGCATCCGCGGCGTCGTCGTAGCGCTGGGCGAAGGTCTCTCCAACATCACCGTCGACGGCACGCACGTCACGGCGGCAGCCGGCGCGCTGCTTTCCGATGTCGCCGCGGCGGCAGCCGAGGCCGGCCTCACCGGCATGGAGCCCATCTCGGGCATCCCCGGATCGGTCGGCGGCGCCTGCTACATGAACGCCGGTGCCTACGGTGCCTGCATGGCCGATGTGCTGGAGTCCGTGCGCGTCTACAAACCCGCTCGCCAGCTCGACGACGGCACCCGCGGCAGCGGCAATATCATTGAGTTCGATGTCGATGAGCTCAACCTGGGCTATCGCAAGAGCCGCATTGCCGACGACGGCTTCATCGTGCTTTCGGCCACCTTCAATCTCGCTCCGGGCAACGCCGCGATGATCAAGGCCGACATGGACGACTACCGCCAGCGCCGCGAGGACAAGCAGCCGCTCGACATGCCGAGTGCCGGCTCCACTTTCAAGCGCCCCGAGGGCTACTTTGCCGGCAAGCTCATCATGGATGCCGGCCTGCGAGGACACGCCGTTGGCGGCGCGCAGGTAAGCGAAAAGCACTGCGGCTTTATCGTCAACGCCGACCACGCCACCGCCGCCGACGTCGACGAACTCATCCGCGACATCCAAGCCAAAGTCAAAGAGCAGTTCGACGTAGACCTAGAACCCGAAGTCCACCGAGTAGGCGAATTTTTATAAAAAGAAGGCCCCGAAAGGGGCCTTCACCATATTTATTCAGATAACCCAGTCCGGTGTGTCGCGCCCCGAATCCGAGAGGGCCGGGACAGTCCGAGAGGCATAAGGTTGATCGCGAGTTCCGCACGAGCCGGAGAGCACTTAATGTGCTCTCCGTGCGGCAGGCAACCTTATGCCTCTCGGACTGTCCCGGACCAAGCCGCAGCTACGACAGCGCAATACCGCCAAGCCAGCCCCAGCGCACGCCAGAGCCAGTGCCATAGAAGCTAATAAACGAATCAAGCGACTTAGACGTAATGGCGCCCTCATTGCTCATGACGATGCCGCCGCCAACATAGATGCCCACGTGGCCATAGATCAGACCCGGCATGCCGGTGCCGCTATGCGATGAGTCGGCCACGATCATGCCCACCTGCAGCGCCGAGCGGTCGGAGCTATAGCACCAGGCGTTAAACATGTCGCACGCATTGCCGCCAAAGTAGCCAACGCCGGCGTTACGGAAGACATTGGTAACCCACGCCGCGCACCAGTTCTGGCCCGGCGAAGGCGTGGAGTAGCACGCGTTGACGACGGCCTGTTGCTTGCCCGAGCCGGCATTCTGCTGCGGAGTTCCGGGCGCATACGATCCGCCACCCGAGCTCGAACCACCCGAGTAGGAATTGTTCTTGTTCGCGGCGGCCGCGGCAGCGGCGGCCTTCCTAGCGGCCTCCTCGGCCTGGGCAGCAGCGAGAATCTCGGAATCACGCTGAGCCATGAGCTCCTTGACATCGTCAGAGAGGCCGTTCAGCACGGTCTGGACTTCTTGCTGCTTGGCCTGCATGTCCTGCATCTGGGCAGTCTGCTGGTCCTTGAGCTTCTCTAAGTCGGCCTTCTGCGACTCGAGCTCGGTCTTTTGCGCATCGAGCTCTTCCTGGATGGTCTGAATGTCCTCGATGGCGTCGCGGTCGCTCTTGTTGATCTTCTCAACGTAATGCGCGTTGGCGACGAGTTCCTCAAACGAGCCAGAGGCCAGCAGCAGCGACAGGATGTTCGTGCCGCCGGACTTGTAGCTGGCGGCCACGCGATCGGAAAGGTCGTTGCGCTTCTTCTTGAGCTCGGCCTTCTTTTCATCGATCTGGGCCTGCGTGTCGTCAATCTTGCCCTGGACATTCTCGATGTCGTTGAGGGTCTGGGCATTCTTGTTGGCC
>JAGZQF010000006.1 GCA_018382295.1 Collinsella sp. | reverse complement strand
TACTCCAACGACGAATTCTAGGCGGTGTCCCCTCCCTTTCAAGAAAGAGAAGAGGCGGGGCATGCCCCGCCTCTTACACCACATCTCTGCGCGCTACCATTGGGATGGGGTTTGAATGGGTGTTTGGGAGGGCGAGCGGGACGTTTACATGGTCTCAGGGAGCCCAAATTAGTTGAAACAGGGGTGTTCGTGTCTAATCCAGCTCTAGGATTTATACGTATCTGAACTAACTGTCCACCCCAGTCTGGCGGCTGCCGATTCGGTGCGGTTTGAGACCGCTATTCGACCCCGTTGCGACCGGTGGTACTCTTGTATCCGTTTGAAATCGAGCGAAGGAGTGCCGCTATGGAGCAATCGAGCCTGTTTGGTGACGGCGTGGACATCGATACCGAAACACCCGCGACCGCGGAAGCCACCGCACCGACCGATGCCCGTGCCCAGGCGGCAGCGCGCGCGGCCGAGCTGCGCCACGAGCTCGATTACCACGCCTATCGCTACTACATGCTCGATGCGCCCGAGATCACGGACGCCGCCTTTGACAAAATGCTCGTTGAGCTGCAGGAAATCGAGGCCACCTACCCTGACCTGGTGACGCCCGATAGCTATACCCAGCGCGTGGGCGGCTACGTGAGCGAGCAGTTTACGCCGGTCACGCACATGGCACGCATGTATTCCATGGACGATGCCATGGATCTGGACGAGCTCGACGCGTGGCTCCAGCGCGCCGAGGATGCGCTCGGTGCCGGCAGCGTCACCTATACCTGCGAGCTTAAGATCGACGGTCTGGGCGTGGCGCTTACCTACCAAAACGGCACCTTTGTGCGCGCTGCCACGCGCGGCGATGGCACTACGGGCGAGGACGTGTCGCTCAACGTGCGCACCATCAAGGATGTGCCCATGCACCTGTCCGAGCCGGCGCTCGCCCACATGGGCGCCGACCGCGAGCGTACCATCGAGGTACGCGGCGAGGTCTACATGCCCAAGGGCAGCTTTGTGCGCCTGAATGAAGAGGCCGATGTCGAGGGCCGCGACCCCTTTGCCAACCCGCGCAACGCCGCTGCCGGCAGCCTGCGCCAAAAGGACCCCAAGGTCACGGCGCGTCGCGATTTGGCCACCTTTATCTACGCCATCGCCGATACCGATCCGCTGCACGTCCACAGCCAGCGCGAGTTCCTCGATTGGCTGCGTAGCGCCGGCTTTAGCGTCAACCCCAACGTGGCACGTTGCGCCACGCCGGCCGAGGTCCACGAGTTCTGCGCCCAGGCGCTCGAGCACCGCGATGACCTCGATTACGACATCGACGGCGTGGTCGTAAAGGTCGATAGCTTTCAGCAGCAGCTCGACCTGGGCTTTACCGCCCGCGCGCCGCGCTGGGCCATTGCCTTTAAGTTCCCGCCCGAGGAAAAGCAGACCGTCCTGCGCGAAATCCGCATCCAGGTGGGCCGCACCGGTGTGCTCACGCCGGTCGCCGAGTTCGACCCAGTGACGGTTGCCGGCTCCACCATCGCGCGCGCCACGCTGCACAATATCGACGAGATCCGTCGCAAAAACGTGCGCGAGGGCGACACCATCATCGTGCACAAGGCGGGTGACGTGATCCCCGAGGTCGTGGGGCCGGTGCTCGACAAGCGCCCGGCCGATTCGGTCGACTGGCACATGCCCGAGGTCTGCCCCGTGTGCGGCAGCCCCGTGGTCCACGAGGACGGCGAGGTTGCCTACCGCTGCGTGTCCATCGACTGCCCCGCGCAGCTCAAGGAGCGCCTGCTCCATTGGGTGAGTCGCGGCTGCATGGACGTCGACGGCCTGGGCGACGAGATCGTCGACAAGATGATTGCCGCCGGCCTGATCCACGATGTCGCGGACTTCTACCAGCTCACGGTCGACGACATCGCAGGCCTGGACACGGGGCGCACCTATGCCAGCTCCAACAGCAAAAAGGGCGTCAAGAAGGGCGACCCCATTCCGGTAGGCCTCAAGACGGCCGAGAAAATCATCGCCGAGCTCAACAAGTCCAAGAGCCATCCGCTCGGTCGCGTGCTGTTTGCCCTGGGTATCCGCCACGTGGGCAAGAGCGTGGGCGAGGTCATCGCCGAGCGATTCCTGTCGATTGACAAACTTATCTTGGCGAGCGAAGAGGATATTGCCGAGTGCGAGGGCATCGGTCCCAAGATTGCGGCGAGCGTCAAACAATTCCTGGCCGTGCCCGAGAACCTTGCCGTGCTGGAACGTCTGCGCCAAGCGGGCCTGTCGCTCGAAGTCGACCTGGGCGCTGCACACGCGCAAGCCGCAGCCGACGCTGGCGTGGCGGGCGAGCTCGCCGACGCACAACCACTCGCGGGCCTGACCTTCGTGCTTACCGGCACGCTTGTCAATCGCACGCGCGACGAGGCGGGCGCGGCGCTCAAGGTGCTTGGCGCCAAGGTTTCGGGCAGCGTGTCAAAGAAGACGAGCTATCTGGTCGCCGGCCCCAAGGCGGGCTCCAAGCTCACCAAAGCCGAACAGCTAGGCGTACCCGTGTTGGACGAGGATGCACTCGAGCAGATCTTGGCTACTGGTGAGGTGCCCCAGGCTTAGGACATCGATAATCAAATTAGAAAACCTCCCGGAAAGGTTGATACTTTCCGGGAGGTTTTTATTTGGGCGTGGTGGCGGGCAGCATGATCTGCATCATGTAGGTTGCTGAGGGTGACCCTGCGGAGCGGTGTCGTTCCGGAGCGATAGAAGATTCATACAAAGCAAAGGGGCCCCGCAGTGAGGTTCCACAACGGGGCTGCCCCATTGTGATGAGTTTTATACACTTTAACATTAACATTAACGTGTATACCTAGCAGTGAAGATATATGTTGAGAGGAGCAGTTATGGTTACCGTCGCGTTTTCGGAACTGCGCCAAAACCTTACGCAGGTGGCCGAAAAGGTTGCCAATGAGGGCGAGGAGGTTGTGGTCTTCAAGCGGAGCAAGCCGTTGTTCAAGATCGTGCCGCTCGACTATCAAAGCCCGGTTGCAGTGGAATATGACGCTGCCCAGGAGCGCGGGGGTGCAAAGCCGACGTGCGGCTCGGACAAGCCCAAGCGCGACGTGGGTACGATGTGGCATCCCAAGATCACCTGGAAGGAGATCCGTGAGATGCTCGCGGAGAATGAGGACTACCAGGAGTATCTCGATATCGTAGCCAAAATGCCAAAAGGAACGCCGCTCGATACGATGACGGTTGAAGATGAAAAGCGCGTCGCGAGGGAGCGCTACCTATGAGAGCATTTCTCGATACCAATTTTCTGCTCGATTGCGTGCTTCCGGGCCGGCCGGAGCACGCAGCGGCGCAAACGATCAAGGGGCTCGTCGACGTGGGGCTTATCGAAGGCGTTGTTTCGGCCTGCTCTCTCAAGGACGCGTATTACATTCTCACCAAACAGGCCGGCGAGGCGCGCGGGCGCGAGGTAGTGCGCGACTGCCTTAAGAGCTACTCGGTAGAGTCTCTCGACCAAGAGGCTTGTTTTGCCTCCGCCTATTCCGATGAGCCGGACTTTGAGGACGGCTGTATCCGTGCGATGGCCGAGCGTGCCGGCGTGGACTTTATTATCACGCGTGACCGCGCCGCTTTTGTGCGCTCGACCATCAAGACCTTCTCGCCTGCAGAGTTCATCCGTGCGTTTCCGATTCCGGAGGAGTAAAACCGCCATATCGAGGACTGTCTCCAGTGTGGTAGATCTTCTGTAGCCGACGCTCGTTAGTTGAGCTACACTTCATAATTATGTACATAATTATGATTGGAGTTGAACATGCCCGTTTGCGTTCCAATTAAAGATATGCGGGACACCGCGAAATTCTCGGAGCTCGTTGAAACTACTCCTGGTCCAGTGACTGTTACAAAAAACGGCTATAGCAAATTTGTTGTACTTCGATCCGAGGACTACGACCTCATGGTTCAGGAACAGGCTAAGGCTCGCCTGATGGCTCGTATAGCTGTGGCCGAGCGGGAGCGTGCTGCCGGCACGGCGCGTGATGCCTTTGAGGCCCTCGATGACCTTGAGGCAAAATATGGCCTATAACGTCAAGATTCTGCCTACAGCTGAACAAGAAGTTGACGATATCGTTGATTATCTATTGGGGCATGGTATTTTTACCGCCCGGCACTTTCCTGATAAATACCGTAGTCAGCTCCAGCTTCTTCAAAGTGGTGTAGTTGACTACGGCTTATCGAAGTTGCCCGAGCTTGCAGTGCTTGGTTACCATGCTTGCCTCGTTAATTCTTATGTAATGCTTTATTACTACGATAACGAGGACGTTGTGATTGCCCATGTTTTTCACCAAAGCCAAGATTATGCCGCATTGGTGATATCTAGAAATCGATTCGAGTTGCTAGATGATGATTAGTAAGAACCGCCCGGAAGTATGATGCCTTCCGGGCGGTTCTTACTTTGCTGGGGCAACCGGCACCGCGATCCGCGTCACTTGGGTCGCCGGGTCGTCGCTGATGATGTCGTCGATAAGGGCGATTTCGCGTTGCCCCGCTACGCTGCCAACTTGTCAAAAGCCCCGCGTCGGTTGAGCACGGTAAACGCGACAACACAGATGACTGCCGACAGAATCGACCCGCACGGCGAAGCGATGCCCATGGGGAACAGCGTGTCGGAATAGGCGTTCGACAGCAGCCATGCGCCCGGTACGCGAATGAGCGCCACGGCCAGTACGTTGTGCGCAAAGCCGATGTAGCTCTTGCCGTACGCGGCGAAAAAGCCGCTAAAGCAAATGTGAATGCCGGCAAAGATCGCATCGAAAATATAGCTGCGCATATAGCCGGTGCCGGCTGCGACCACTGCGGCGTCCTTGGCAAAAAAGCCGATAAACGCCGGCGCCACCAGCCACATCAGCACCGTGATCAGGCAGCCGTACGCCACCGAGATCGTCATGGCGTCCTTGAGCACCTGACGCGCGCGGTCGCCCTTGCCCGCACCGGCATTTTGCGCCGTGAGCGCGCTGACGGTGGCACCCATGGAACTCGGCACAATGAACAAAAAGCTGATCATCTTTTCGACCAGGCCCACGGCGGCGGCGTCGACGAGCCCTCGGTGGTTGGCGATGACGGTGATAAACATAAACGCCACCTGGATGCAGCCGTCCTGCACGGCCACGGGCACGCCGATCTTAAGAATGCTGCCGAGCACCTCGGGCTGGGGGCGCAGGTCGCTGCGCTTAACGTGGATGTTCGTGCGGCGGCTCTTGAGCCACACGAGCGCGAGGGCAACGCTGGCCGTCTGGGCGGTCACTGTGCCGAGCGCCGCGCCCACGGGGCCGAGCCCCATGTGTCCGATAAGCAGAAAATCGAGCGCGATGTTGATGATGCATGCCACGCCGATCACGTACATGGGCGAGCGCGAATCTCCCAGCCCGCGAAAGATGGCCGAAAGAATGTTGTACGCGGCGATAAAGGGGATGCCCATAAAGCAGATACGCAGGTAGGCGGCAGTGCCTTCGACCGCCTCGGGCGGCGTGCCAATGAGTGCCACGATCTGCGGGCACAGTGCAAGCAGGACAACAGCCAGCACCACCGAGACACCCATAAACAGCGTGATGGTGTTGCCGATGGCGGTCTCGGCGCGATCGAAGCGACGCGAACCCACGGCGTGGCCGACGATGACGGTCGTTCCCATGGCCAGACCCACGAGCGTCACGGTAATGATGTAGAGCGTCTGCGCGCCATTGCCCACGGCGGTGATGCCGGCAGCGCCGCTAAACTGCCCCATCATGTACAGGTCGGCCATGCCGTAGAGCATCTGCAAAAAGTACGAGAGCATATAGGGCAGGGCGAAGACCGCGATGGTCTTGAGGACATTACCGCGTGTGAGGTCGTGTTCCATGAGCGGGGGCACTTTCTGGCTGGGTTCGTTTACGTACCAGTGTAGTGAAAACCCTACAACGATTGTAGAGTCAAGGTTTGTGTTGGGTGCCGGTCGAAAAAAGTCACGCGCACCATTATTCCGAGTGAATATGGACACACGTCACGAGAACTCGCCGCCGGCGTTAACCTTGCAGAAAACGATTTCGGAATACTTGACACCATTATTCGGCGCGCAATAATACGTGCGTTTGCGAACAACGTTTGATGGGGGTTGAACCTGCGTGCGCAATCTCAAAATACTGTTTTCTTATCTAGGGGCATACCGTCGCGATGCCATTCTCGGCGTGTTCTTTGTGTCGGTCGAGACGGTGCTCGAGCTGTTTATCCCGGTCATCATGGCCAACATCATCGATTTGGGCGTGCCTGCGGGTGATATCAACTACATGCTGCTGCAGGGCGCGTACATGTTGGTGTGCGCTGCGCTTTCGCTGGTACTGGGCTTGGGTTATGCACACACGTCCGCCCGCGTTGCCTCGGGCCTAGGCGCTAACCTGCGCGAGGCCGAGTACAAAAAGATTCAGACGCTCGCTTTTGGTAACCTGGACAACTACGACGCCAGCTCGCTCGTCACTCGCATGACCACGGACATCACCGTTATCCAAAATGCTGTGAGCAACGGCTTTCGCCCTATGGTGCGCGGCCCGGTGACGCTTATCGTCGGCCTTATCTACGCGCTGATGCTGTCGCGCCCGCTCGCCACCGTCTTTGCGATCATCTTGCCCGTGCTGGCGATCGTGCTGGGTGTCATCACCTATCGCGTGAGCCCGCTCTACCGCCAACTCCAGACCTCGATGGACCACCTCAACGGCGTGGTACAGGAAGACCTCACCGCCGTGCGTGCCGTCAAGGCCTACGTTCGTACCGAGCACGAGGAGGCCAAGTTCGACACCGTCAATACCGAGCTCGCGCGCACTGCGACAAAGACCTTTGGCAGCGCGGTGCTCAACCTGCCGGTGTTTCAGCTGTCGATGTACGTGGCTGCGCTCTCCATCCTGTGGATTGGTGGCCACATGATTCTCGCCGGCAAGCTGGGCGTGGGCTCGCTCACGGGCTTTATGAGCTACGTGCTGCTGATCATGAATTCGCTCATGATGATTTCCAACGTGTTTTTGCTGCTCACGCGCGCTCTTACGAGTGTGGGCCGTATCGCCGAGGTGCTCGATGAGGAGCCCTTTATCGTCAACCCCGCGGGAGACCTCGCGATTGCGGCGCCAGCGGACGGCAGTATCGAGTTTCGCGACGTTTCCTTTAAATACCGCGCGGATGCAGCCGAGGATGTGCTCGAGCATATCGACCTTCGCATCGAGAGCGGCTCGACGGTGGGCATCCTCGGCGGCACGGGCTCGGGCAAGAGCTCACTTGTGCAGCTGATTGCGCGCCTGTACGACGCTACCGAGGGTGCCGTGCTTGTGGGCGGACGTGACGTGCGTGACTACGACCTCGCCGCCTTGCGCGACGCCGTGGGCATTGTGCTGCAAAAGAATGTGCTGTTTACGGGTACCGTGCGCGAGAACCTGCAGTGGGGCAATCCGCAGGCGTCGGACGATGAGCTCCTCGCGGCTTGCCGCGCGGCGTGCGTGGACGAGTTCCTTGATCGCATCGGCGGGCTGGACGGCGAGTTGGGCCAAGGCGGCGCCGGTGTCTCGGGTGGCCAGAAGCAACGTCTGTGCATCGCGCGCACGCTGCTCAAGCATCCGCGCGTGCTCATTTTTGACGACTCCACCAGCGCGGTCGATATGGCGACCGACGCTAAGATTCGCGAGCACATCGCCCGGATTTCCGATACGACCGTGCTCATCATCGCCCAGCGCATCGCGAGCGTCATGGATGCCGATCGCATTGTGGTGCTGGACGACGGTCGTGTCCACGGCGTGGGCACGCACGAGGAACTGCTGGCGGGCGACAACATATACCAGGAGATTTACGCCTCGCAGATGGAGTTTGCGGGGAACGCGGACGCCGGCGATGGCAACGACGGCGGCTGCGCGAATGATCCGTTTTCCTCCGTCCCCAGCGGATTGCCCTTGGAAGGGGGTGAGCGCCATGCCTAAGACCGCAGCCCAAGCACGCCCGGCCGACCTCAAGCGCACGGTGCGCCGTTTGCTCTCCTACATGGGGCATGCCAAGTTCTCGTTGCTCGCGGTGGGCGTGCTCGCCTCCGTCGCCGCCATCGCGAGCCTCGTCGGCACCTACATGGTGCGCCCCATCGTTAACGGTTTGGCCACGGGCGGGGAGGAACTGCTTGCCAGGCAGGTCATCCTGACGGCGATCATCTACGCCGCGGGCGTGCTCTCGGCCCTGGGCTACTCACAGATCATGGTGCGTGCGGCCCAACGCGTGGTGTCCGATATTCGCCGCGACCTGTTCGCGCACATCCAGACGCTGCCGCTCAGTTATTTTGACAGCACGCGCTCGGGCGACATCATGAGTTTTTTCACCAACGACGTCGACACCGTCTCCGAGGCGCTCAACAACAGCTTTGCCAACGTGATTCAGGCCGCCATTCAGGTTGTGGGCACCACGGCCATGCTCATCATCCTTAACTGGCAGCTCACGATTATCACACTCGTGTGCGATGCGGCCATTGTGCTGTATGCGCGCTATTCGGGCGCGCGCTCTAAGCGCTTCTTTGCCGCCCAGCAGGCATCGCTTGGCGACCTGGACGGATATATCGAAGAGATGGTCTCGGGCCAAAAGGTCATCAAGGTCTTTAACCGCGAGGCGGCGAATGTTGCCGGCTTCACCTGCCGCAACGACGAGCTTCGCCGCACCGGCACCGCCGCCGTGAGCTATGCCAACTCCATGGTGCCCATGACCGTCGTGATTGGCTACGTCAACTATGCCATCGTCGCCGTGGCGGGCGGCATGCTCTGCATCAAGGGACTCGCCGACGTAGGTGCGCTCGCGAGCTACCTGGTCTTTGTGCGCCAGGCCGCCATGCCCATCAACCAGTTTACGCAGCTCGGCAACTTCTTGCTCAACGCGTTGGCCGGTGCCGAGCGCCTGTTTGCGGCTATGGACCTTAAACCCGAGGTGGACGAGGGCTGCGTGGAGCTGGTGCAGACGGGCGACGCCGCGTGGGCGTGGAAGATTCCCGAGGGCCAGGGCGTGGGCGCGTACGGGCATTTGCATGATGTGGCAGCCGTTGATGAGTCGGGCCGCGCGGTGGCTGCCGACGGCACCGAGCTCACGTGCGGCTTGGTCCCGCTTGCCGGCGACGTGCGCTTCCATGCCGTGGATTTTTCCTACGTGCCGGGCACCCGCGTGCTCACGGACCTCAACCTGTTTGCCAAGCCGGGGCAAAAGATCGCGTTTGTGGGCTCCACGGGTGCCGGCAAGACGACCATCACCAACCTCATCAACCGCTTCTACGAGGTCGATGACGGCGAGATCACGTACGACGGCATCGACGTCAAGCACATTGCCAAGGCCAGCCTGCGCGGGTCGCTCGGCATTGTGCTGCAGGACACGCACCTGTTTAGCGGCACCATTGCGCAGAACATCCGCTTTGGCAAGCTCGACGCGACCGACGAGGAGGTGCGCGCCGCTGCCGAGGCCGCCTGCGCCGACTCGTTTATCCGCCGCCTGCCGCGGGGCTACGACACACCGGTCACGGCCGACGGCGCCAACCTGTCGCAGGGTCAGCGTCAGCTGCTCGCCATCGCGCGCGTGGCCGTCGCCGATCCGCCGGTGCTCATCCTGGACGAGGCCACGAGTTCCATCGATACGCGTACCGAAAAGCTCATCGAGCGCGGTATGGACCGCATCATGCGCGGTCGCACCACGTTTATGATCGCGCACCGCCTGTCCACTGTCCGCGACGCCGACGCCATCATGGTCCTCGAACACGGCCGCATCATCGAGCGCGGCACGCACGAAGAGCTGCTCGCCCAGCACGGCGAGTACTGGCAGCTGGCGCATGGCTTAAAAGAGCTGGATTAACCCGTTCGAGCACGATGCTTTGATCCCTCCGTGCCCCTCACCTTGCCTCAAACCATCACAACATTCGACGTTTTTTGCCAAAATCGGGAAAAGCATCGAATGTTGTGATGGTTTTTCTGCCACTCGATCGGGTGGATTCGCTTTCTTGCGCACGAAGGTGTGCGGACCCGTGGGCAGGGGAATAAGGTTGGTTATCCGACTCCATTGGAGGGCTCATGGACCTGCCGATCGTCCTGTCCCATAAGACTGCCTGGCTGTACCACAACGTGGCGCGCCCGTCCGAGCCGCTCTCGCGAGCAAGCAGCCTATACGATGAGGACTCGCTTGCTAACGAGGCGGAGCCGACTGCGGGCCTGCCCAAATTGGGACTCGATGCCAAAGGGCTGAGGGCTTCAACGGCAGTTGGGATCGTTGCCGATTATCTGGTCTCGCTTGGTATTCCACGAGAAGAGCTCGATCATATCGATACGCTCGTCAACTTCGATTTTGAGCGCTCGACGCCGGCTGGATTTAGGTGCCACGTGTTTGGAGCGCCGGTACCTCCAAGTCATCTTATCGAGGTGGCAGAGGGCCTTCTAGTGGTTGATGAGGCCATGTGCTTTGTCCAAGCGGGTTCGTGGATGAGCGAGCCCGAGCAGCTGGAATATGGCTACGAAATCTGCGCCCGATACCATTTGAATCATCTGTCGACAGGCGATTATATCGAGATGGGGCAGAGGTATACCGTTGCCGATTTAATTGCCTATTGCAATGAGAACCGATCTCGTCAGGGGACTATACGTGCGGCCGCCGTGCTCAAGCGCGTGCACGATGGCGCGCGGTCGCCCATGGAGACGGCCGCCGCAATCATGGTCGTAGCAAAACGTTCCCAGGGAGGGCTGGGATACGCCAAGATCGAGCTCAACCATCGGGTCGATGTTCCCAACGAGTTCAAGTATCTCGCAAAGGCCGGGTATTTCGAGATCGACGTATATGCGCCTGCGAGCGGTACGGGGATTGAATACAACGGCTCGGACCATCTTGATAAACAGCGCAGCGCGTCGGATGCGGAGCGCATGACCGTGCTGAGCGCACTGGGCTTTAAGATGATCGTCCTCACCGGGACTCAGTTTGCCCATCAGCTGCAATTGCACCGGGCGATGAACGCCATCGCGCTCGCTATGGGTCTCAAGTGCGACCGAAGCGAGGTGTTCCAGAAACGTCAGAATGACCTGCGAGAATTCGTGATTCGACACTGGGACGGCGGCCTTTAGGGACGCTTTGGTCCTTCTACGGGGTGCCGTGGGCAGGCAGACCATCACAACATTCGACGTTTTTCGCCAAAAACGGGAAAAGCATCGAATGTTGTGATGGTTTGTATGCTGAGGATGGGCTTGGGAAGTCCGTCTTGCTCGAAGCGACCTGTCCTGTCGTACGGGTGTCGGCATGATTCTCCCGTGGGGTATTATGTTTTCTGAAGAATAAAACGCCGCGTGAGGGGAGGGATGCGTGGACGGGCGCGTGCAACATGACGGCTTTGGCCGCGATATCAACTACCTGCGCATTGCCGTTACCGACAAGTGCAATTTCCGCTGCGTTTACTGCATGCCGGCCGATGGCGTGGCGCCCCGTGCGCACGACGAGCTGCTCAGCGCCGAGGAAATCGCCCGCTTTGTGCGCTTGGTGGCGGGGGAGGGCATTCGCCGCGTACGCCTGACGGGCGGCGAGCCGCTGGTCAGCCGCCGCATCATCCCGCTTATTCGCGACATCCGCGCGATTCCGCAGATCGAGGACATCTCGCTCACCACCAACGGCGCCCTGCTGCCCAAGCTGGCGCCGCAGCTCAAAGACGCGGGGCTTAACCGCGTCAACATCTCGCTCGACACGCTCGATCCTACGCTGTTTGGAAAGATCACTCGTCTGGGTCGACTCGAGCAGACCATGGCTGGCATCGACGCGGCGCTGGCTTGGGGCTTTGAACCCGTTAAGGTCAACTGCGTTGTTGTGCGCCGGCTCAACCAGGATGTGGCAGCCCTCGCGCGCTTGACCGTCGATCGCCCCATTCATCTGCGCTTTATCGAATACATGCCCATTGGCGACGAGCGTACGAGCTCGCATTGCGCTGTGGACCCGCATGCGCCCGCGCTCAATCCCGAGCTGTGGGACGCGAGCGATACCGTGCCGAGCGTCGAGTTGCGGGCGCGCATCAATGCCGGGGCCGCCGCGGTGGGTCTGGGCGAGCTCGAGCCGCTCGACATCAACGACGCTCCTGCCGGCGCAGGCCCTGCGCGCTATTGGCACTTTCCGGGCGCGGCGGGAACGGTCGGCTTTATTAGCGCCATGTCCAACCATTTTTGTGCGAACTGCAACCGTCTGCGCCTGACGGCCGATGGCAACGTGCGTCCGTGCCTGTTCAGCGATGCCGAGTATTCGGTGCGCGATGCCCTGCGCCGTGGTGATGATATGCAGGTACTTTCGATTTGGCGCGATGCCGTGGCCCACAAACCGCAGGAACACGCGATAATTGAGGGCACGCAACGATTTATGTCCCAAATCGGAGGATGATCATATGGCCAAGAGCAGGTACGCCGATGCCACCAAGGCCGCTCGCAGGGCCGCGATGTCTGCCCACAAAGTCACGGCTGCGGCGAATGCTGGCAGCGCCGACGCGTCCGTGCAGCCGACTGCCAGCGCTGCCGCCGAGCCCGCCCGTGACGCCCGTCGCGACGAGCTGACGCACGTGGACGCCAAGGGCGAGGTGCGCATGGTCGACGTGTCCGACAAGGCCGAGACCCATCGCATCGCCATCGCCGAGGGCACCATCCTCATGCATCCCGAGACGCAGGCCATGGTGCTGCAGGACCGTGCCAAAAAGGGCGACGTGCTTGCCTGCGCGCGCGTGGCGGGCATCATGGCCATTAAACGCACGAGCGACATCATCCCCATGTGCCATCCGTTGCTCATTACCAAGAGTAAGTGCGACATTGCGCCCATCGCTGCGGCGGGGACGCCTGTCGAGGACGTGCCCGAGGGCTGGGCGCCGGCGCGCGCGGACGGGCAGGTTGGCTTTCACGTACTGGTTACGGCCGGCGTGACGGGCAAGACGGGTATCGAGATGGAGGCTCTGACCGGCGCGAGTGCCGCGTGTCTGACCATCTACGACATGTGCAAGGCGGTCGATCGCGGCATGGAGATCGTCGACGTGCGCCTGCTGCACAAGGAGGGCGGCCGCTCGGGCGTGTGGGATCGTGCCGAACGTCAGGTCGCTGCCGCTGAGGCCGTGGCCGCTGACGGTGCCGCGTCCGCAAGCGCACCCGTCGCCGTCGCGCCCGCAGTTCCAGCTCCGGCCGTCCCCGCGATCGCGTTTATCGGCTACCAGAACTCGGGCAAGACAACGCTCGTCGAGAAGGTTATCGCCGAGCTCACTCGCCGCGGCCTGCGCGTGGGTTCGCTCAAGCATCATGGGCATCATGGCTTTGATATCGACGTGCCCGCTAAGGACACCTGGCGCCATCACCAAGCCGGATCCAAGCACGTGGGCCTTATCTGCGCCACGCGCTGGGCGGAGTACGCCGACACGCGCGAGGAGGACGAGATGCCCGCGCGTGAGCTGCTGTCGCGTTACAGCGATGTCGATGTGGTGATCATCGAGGGCTACAAGACCGAGGGCTTCGACAACATCGTGGTCGCGCGCTCCGGTGTCGACCGTCTGCGCGGCAAGAGCTCGCTCGACCTGGTTGACGGTCGCACGCTGGCGCTTGCCTGCAACGAGGCCCTGGCGCGTCAGGCCTTCGACGCCGGCTTTGCGACCCGAGCCATCAACATCAACGACGCCCGAGCCATCTGCGACCTTATCCAAGATCACCTTTAAGGGCCGGCTCGCTGCGCTGCCATAACCTGCCAAATAGGGACAGGTTTGTTTTGGCAGATTTTATCTGGGCAAACGTCATTTCCACCACAAAGGGGCCAGGCACCTTTGTGGTGGTTTTTGCTTTGGTAGATGTGTGGGACATGCCTTACAATCTACCAAATAGTTCATGACGGGCAAAAAACGGAGAGAAGAGGCTTGATGCGTCCTTAAAGTTTCATGCGGATAGATTGATTTGACAGACGGTGGCGAATGCCCGCCGCCCGTATTCGTATGAAACAAGGAGTCTCCATGCTCATCCCTCTTCTCTCAAAACCTCAATCATCGCTGCCCGTGCAGGCCAAGCGCCTGGTGGCAATGCGCTTTCTTATCTACACCGGTTTTCAGACTAGTTATTTTATCGGCGTTATCGGAACGCTCACCTATGCGGACGATGCCTCGGTCGTGGCGACATCGCTGGCCGTCCTGTTTATGAATGTTTTTGTAATCCTGGGATCCTTTGCGGGTGGCGCGGCGCTCGACGCCTGGGGTCCGTGTCGGCATTTCCGGGCGAGCATCGTCGGCACGCTGACAACCGGCGCGGCGATTATCGCCTTTGGCAGCGCGACCGGCATCGTCCTGCTCGGCGCGGCGCTCCTGGGCTTTGTGATGGGGTTCGCCCAGCCCATCGCCACATCCTATCCAGCCTACCTCACCGACGATCCCGTCGAGCTCAAAGACATTAACTCCGCCATAACCATGTTCTCAAACGTGAGTATTATCGTCGGCCCCACGCTGGGCGGCTTTGTCGCGGCGGCTGCATCGTCACGCGCGGTGTTCGTGCTCATGATGCTCTTTACCGCACTGGCGCTCGTCGCCGGTTGGGGCTTTAGACCGCAGACCAGCCATGTCGCCGGAGATGCGGATGCCGATTCGGCAGAGGAAGGGGAGCGTGCGGGACAAAGCTCCAACCCCAGCACATCCACCCGCGCCACCTTCGCAGCCAGCATCAAGACAGTCTTCACCAACAGCGTCCTCGCGCTACTTTTCTGCATCATTTTTCTTTCGAACTTTGGCTACGGGGCCTTCGATCCGCTCGAGTCGTTTTTCTATCGCGATGTCCTACGCGTCGGCGTTGAGTGGATGGGCTGGCTCTCGTCGGCCTCGGGCGTGGGCGCGGTGCTGGGCGCCGTGGTCGCGCTCCGCTTGCCGCCGCACCTGGTCAACCTTAAAACGCTGCTCGTGGCGCTTATGTCTGTGGGTCTGGGAAGCCTGCTCTATGTGGGGACACCGTACGTGGGTGTGGCCTTTGTCGGCCAGGTCGCCCTGGGCATAGCTTGGGGTGTCGTCAACCCGCTCCACAACACCATCGTGCAAACGACGGCTCCGCTCGAGCAGCTCGGTCGCGTCAACTCGGTCATGGGCTTTGGCAACATGTTCGCCGGCGTGGCCCCTCTGGCGGTTGCACCGTGGCTGGCGGCGACGTTTGGTGTGCAGCAGACGCTCATCGGGGCGGGCATGGTCGTGACGGCGGTTCCCGCGGCGTTGCTGCTGTTTGGTCGCTGGCACTTGGATCGTGCCGCAAAGCAGTAAAAAACCATCACAACATTCGATGAAAATCGCGATTTTGCGGAAAAGCGTCGAATGTTGTGATGGTTTGCGCCCCGGGCCAGGCCATCCTGCGAGTCCGGCCACCACAAAGGGGCCAGGCACCTTTGTGGTGGTTTTTGCTTTGACGGGCCGCGCCCGCGCTTTGGTATACCATGAACGCCACATCCAGATACACCCCACACCGCCGCACAACCCAGAAAGGCCCCCATGGACGCCACCTTCAGCCACATCAAAGCCGTGTTCTGCGATATCGACGGCACGCTGCTCACGAGCCAGCACACGGTGTCCCCGCGCACCGTGGCGGCGATCCGCGCCTTGCGCGAGCGTGGCGTGCTCTTTGGCCTGTGCACCGGGCGCGACGCCCAGGCGACCGAGGCCATGTACGAGCTCTGGGGTATCGAAGGCCTGGTGGACGTGCTCGTGGGCTGCGGCGGCGCCGAGGTCATCGACCGTGCACACGGCATCAACGAGCTGAGCTACCCGCTGCCGGGCGAGACCATCGCGCGCATCTGCGAGCACATGGCAGACCTGCCGGCAACGCCCGTTTGCCCTCGGGACGGCGTGCTCTATGTGCCCGAGAGCAATGCATGCGTCGAGCACCTGTCGCGTGTCGACGGCGTGCCCTACAAGGTGGTCGACTTTGCCGAGTTTTTGCGCGAGCCGCAGACCAAGGTGATGTTTACCATGGCGCCCGAGGTGATGCCGCAGGTCATCGAGCGAGCGTCGACGTTCGCCGACGACACCGTTAAGGCGGCTGCTCTGCAAACCACGCAGCGACTCTACGAGTTCATGGATCCGCGCGTGTCCAAGACGCGCGGCCTTGTGCGCATGGCGGAGCTCAACGACATGGAGCTCCAGAACATCTGCGTGTTTGGCGATGCCGATAACGACACCTGCATGGTGGCCGACGCCGGCGTGGGTGTGGCCATGGCGAACGGCAGCGATGCCACCCGCGCCGCCGCCGACTTTGTAACCGCGAGCAACGACGAAGACGGCATCGCAATCTTTATCGAGGAACATCTGCTATAGCGCCGGGGGAGAACCACCGCAAAGGGGACAGGCTCCTTTGCGGTGGCCGCTTGATTGCAATTAAACGCTCAGGCGATTTGGGCGAATTGATACCTAAAATCTGCGTGAAAATGCAAATAACGTTGCCTGAACATCACGCTTCTAACTGCCGATGGGTTAAGATATTCTCACCAGTTTGGTAGGATATTCCTTCCGGTTAATGACCTACTGCTCATGGTCGATTTTCGACTGTTTACAGGATGTTTACTCTTGAGCAAAATGTTGTGCAAATAAATCTAATGCCATTAAAAAATGATAGACAACTATATTACCAGCAGAAACAAAAAATATATAGCGAATAAACGAAGGTAAATCTGAGCAAATGTCAAGAGAATTGAGAATTCGCTACAAAACAATCGGTTATCTTGTTCAGATGTTCAAACAATCGCTACAATATGGATTACTAAGCGTGCGCAATTACAGATTGCGCAGATACGTTTGATAGTGAAAGAGCAAGATCGCGGTCTCTTGGGGAGGAGACATCGATGAAAGCAAATTCAGACAAATCTAAACAGAGTAATAAAGCGACGCGCCGTGTACTGGCAGGCGTTTTGTGCGGAGCCTCTGTTTTGAGCCTGGTACTGTCGCTCGTCATGCCTCCAATCTCGCAGGCCATTGCTAACGATGCCCAGACGGTTTCTGCCGAGGAAACTGTGATGGGGGGGGGTTCCTCAGGTGAGTCTACTGGTGTAGACAACACTACTAACGAGGATGCCGAAAACCAGAATAGTGATGATGCCGAGAATGAGGCGAACGAGGATACCGTTGCACCAGACTCGACAGCCGATGACGCGGAGGCCGAGGGCGCCGCGCAGCCTTCCGACGCACAGACTTCTGATGATGAAAATAGCGACGAAAACGCAATTGCCCCCGCCAGCGTCAGTGACGATGACTATGACAAGGTAAATGGTGATGTTTCTGGGAAATTCGACAACGGCGGCAAGTTTCAACTGACGGGTCCTGCCTATTCGAGTCAGCAGATTGACATCAAAAAAAACACCACCATTAATCTTGCGGGAAACATGCTCTACAACCGCTCCGGCGGCTTAGACTCCTTCTTTGTGGTCGAAAACGGAGTCACGCTCACCATCGAGAACATTATCGAGGGCTCAGATAGCACAAAAGACGAAAAGACTCCGGTCGACAATGCGCCGGCGGGTCAGCCTGCGATTATGACATGGGAAAGGGGAGACGAGTCTAGCTCTAATAACGGCGCTCCTAAGAGTCTTACTTACTATGAGACTAAGAGCACGCCCAATACAGATGGACTTTGCACCACCGAGACTACGTACAGGCATGACGTTACGGGCTTTGGCGCTATCGTTGCGGCATCGGACCACGGTTCCGTAAAGCAAGTGGTCACCGTTAATGAGGGCGGCATGCTCGATCTCAAGGGCGGCATGATTACCACGGCCGCCAATCTGAGCGATAACGGCCATGTGATTCTTTCTACGGGTAAGGTCAAAATCGAAGGCGGTTACGTCACCAACGGCAACCGCGGTGGCTGGGGCGGTGGTCTGTGCATAACGGGCGCGAATGCCAGCCTCGAAATGACAGACGGCGTGGTCGCGGGAAACAAGGCAGCTTCTGGCGGCGGCGTCTATGCTGACAACGGAGCCACCTTGAAGCTTACGGGTGGAATCATCTCTGGCAACGCTACGTATGAAAACACTTGCAACAGCGGCGGCAGTCCCGAAAATGGTTATGGCGGCGGCGTCTTTACCAAAAATGCTTGCGTTAGTATCAGCGATTCGGCAAGCATTACTAACAATCGTGTCGATTCCAATATCTCTGAATCGTTTAACAATGGCCTGCTCGGTGGCGGTGGCATTGCATGTGTAAATGGTGGCAAGCTCAGTATAACGGGTGGCTCAGTTACTGCTAACTGCTCCCATGAGGCTGGCGGTGGTGTTTACGCTGGTTTTTACAACCAGACCATCGAGTTTGAAATGACTGGCGGCACGATTGCCGGCAACGTGGCGGAGAACGCTGAGGGCGGCGGTTTGCGTATCGCTGGCGGTGACAACACTGGTACGATGGCAACAATTAGCGCTGGTGAGAACAGCAAGATTTACATTACGAACAACAAGACTATGACGGGTAAGGATCGCGGCGGCGACTGGGGCGGCGGTGGCGTCTTTATCCAGAAGGGCGGCAAGCTCAATATCGTAAAGACGTTGATTGCCGAAAATGAGGCTGGCGGCTGGGGCGGCGGCGTTGGCGCTTGCCCTACGGGCGAAACAATCGTTTCGCATTCCAACGGTGCCGCTATTTATAACAATAAAGATAATAATGGTGAACACTACTCTGCCGGCGGATATGGGAAGAACGAGGATAGTAACTCCGAGTACATTACCGAGCCCTTCAAAAAATCCGGCCATAAGGATTTCTTCCTGGTGCGTAAAAAAGATGGTGCGAACTCGACAATTGCAGTTGTGCTCGGCAAGATGCTCGGCGGCGACTCGGCTGGTTGGCAGGGCACTTGCGACGGCGAGAAGATCACCATTGAGCCAAATGGCGGCGCCGAGGCCAAGTACATGTTCGGTCTTGAGGCCCATCCGACTGCCGATGCCATGGGAAAGGCGCAGACAGCGGCTACGACCATTATCAGTGGCAACTATTCCTACACCCACGGTGGCGGCATCATGACCAACGGCGATCTTGTCGTTGGCGAGGTCAAGGATCTGAGTGTTTATCCGAGCATGAAGCTCAATGCCACCAAGGTGCTTAAAGATGAAAAGGGAATCTCGCAAGGCCTTAGCACGCACAATTACAGATTTAAGTTGCTGCGCCAGGATGGTGACATCGAGCCTTCTTGGAAAGATGACGACACATTTGATATGGGCGATTGCAGTGTTGCGGGCGAGGCGCCTGTTGATCAAACAAACGGCAATATCACCTTCGACTCTGGCAAGGACTATTCTTCGGGACAATACGTTTTCTATCTTGTTGAGGAACCCATCAGCGGCGAAAACGAATTGGATACCAAATTCGACGAGACCATTTACAAGATCGTGGTAAAAGTTGAGGACAATCCATCCGACACTAAATATCTCATGTCGATTCCTATTAATTATTACAAGGTAAAAGAAATAACCGTTTCTAAAAAGACAGAGAAGGATCCCATCTTCAAACCACTTGGTTCCGAAAGCTATTCCGTTGACATCCCACAAGATAGCTCACAAGATAGCACGAAGACTACGGTTACTATCGGTAACAGTAAGAAACCGACCTTTACCAACAAAATCGTGCCCCCCGCCTCCTGGACTCCTAAGGCGACTAAGGTCGTTGAGGGTGGCGAGATGAAGGAGTTTACACTTCAGTTTGCGAAAGACAGCAAATTTAAAAACATCATCGGTACTGCCGTGACCTCTGGTAAAGAAACGAAGCAGACGCTTTCGTTCAAAGACACCACTGATAAAGAGGTTGAGCTCAAGTACTCGCTCGCTGATATCAGGGGTAATCCCGACGACTCGGGCGACTCCACGGGTGACCCTTCCAAGACCTATACGTACTATGTGCGCGAGAAAACCGACGGTTCGCGGTTCTCGCGCTACACGTACGACCACTCGGTCTATAAGTTCACGGTTGTGGCAAGGTATGACACCGAAAAAGGAGAGATCAACTGTGCGGTGACCTACAGGAAGGGAACCGTTGACAAAGAAGGTACGTGGGTAAGCGCCGAGACCGATGGCCACGAGTTTCCCGACACTACCCCCACCTTCACCAACACCTACTCCACCTCTTTGCCCCTTTCTGGTATGTCGGGCGTCACTCTGACGTACCTTGCCGGCGCGGCGGTGCTTTGCGCTGCTGCGGCCTGGATGCACATTCGTCGCAAGGCGAATGCGAAGGGAGGTGAGCGTCGTGAATAAGAAAGTTTGCTCCTTCCCGATCTTGTTTGCGCTGCTTGCCCTCGTGATCGGCACCTGCGCGGTTGTGTTCCCCGCATCCGCGCAGGCCGCGCCGACCTCGACCGGTTCCATCACGGTGAGCGGCACTGTGGCGAGCAGCTACGACGCCTACCAGATCTTTGACGCCAACGTTATCGACGACGACAACGACGCTAAGATCGCCACCGACCTCGCCTGGGCAAGCGATGCCGTGCTGCCTGTGCTGCACAGCGCCGGCATGTCCAAATCCCAGACCACCGCGCAAGAAGCTGCCGAGTGGCTCAACACCGATTCCCACCTTACGAGCGCGCTGAGCGCACAGCTCGCTCGTTCCCTCCAGAGCTCTGGCGCCGTGTCCGTGGCCCTTAACGCGGGCAAGACGGCCGAGCTGCCCTGCGGTTACTGGCTCATCGTCGCCGACGACGACGCCATTTCCCAGAACGAGGCCGGCACCGCGCCGATCATGGCCCTGGTGGGCGGCAGCGCCGTCACCGTCAAGTCCAAGGCGGCGACGCCCAAGGTCCAAAAGCACGTGCTGGAGGACAGCACCGCCGCCTGGCAGAAGGCCGCCGACGCCACGGTCGCCGACGACCTGTACTGGCGCCTCTCGGCCACGGTCCCGGCGGGCCTCACGGCCTACGACACCTATACGGTGCAGTTCGTCGACACCATGAGCGCGGGGCTCGACCCCTCCAAGGTCACCGCGAGCATGCGCGTGTACGTGGCGGCGGGCACGGACGGCGGCTTCGACACCGTTTCGGCCGACAAGGACGGCCGCGTCGGCACCGACCCCGCGAAGGGCTGGACCGATATCACGGCCGAGTGCGCCACCAAGGTAGCGACCGACGGCAAGACCTTCACCGTGCGCACCGCCGACTTGATCGCCGCGCTCGGCGGGGCCGACGCCTTCACCGCGGGTGCCCGCGTGGTCGCCGTGTACAATGCGCCGCTCAACAGCGCATGCAACCACGGCATCGCGAAGGGCAACCCCAACGAGGTCTACTTGCGCTACCCGCGCTCTCCCTTTGCCGACCAGTCCGGCGACGCCGGCTTCACCCACACGCCGAGCGACGATGCGTGCGCCTACACCTGGGATCTCGCGCTCACCAAGCGCGGTAGCGACGGCGACAAGCCGCTGCCCGGGGCGGTCCTGAACATCGCCGACGACCGCGGCCGCACGCTAGCGGCTGACGGCACGTGGGATGCAGAGGGTAAGGCCACCGTCACCACGGGCGAGGACGGTCGCGTGGCCGTCTCGGGCGTGGACTCGGGCAAGCTAGAGGTCCGCGAGCTCAAGGCGCCCAAGGGCTACACCGCCTTTGAGGGCACACGCTCCGTGACGGTCAAGGCCGAGGGTCTGGACGTCGACCAGGTGGCCGCCGCCAAGCCCAAGCTCACCATCACGGCCGAGTCGCCCCTGCGCGCCGACAGCGCGGACGGGTCGACGGGCAGCCTGGAGGCGTCGCTCATTAACACGCCCACCGGCACACCCCCTAGCATTACCACCGGAGGCTTTATGCCCTCGACTGGCGATATGGCAATGTTCACCGCGGCCGCCGCAGCGGCCGCCGGAGCTGCGCTCATCGTGGTCGCGCTCCTGGTCAAGCGGGGAAGTGGCAGCCATAAAGAGTAGCTGGCAGCCCCACAGAGAACGGGGCGAGACATAACGAAGCAGATGCTAAGACACAGACAGATGATGATCGATCGAATGAGAACCAACCGGAAAACGGAGGAAAAGAAGATGAGCATGAGCAAGAACATCGCACGCCTAGCAGTAACGGCAGGCCTCACGGCGGCGTTGAGCTCCGGCGGTGTGATGGCGCCGGTGACCATGGCGTTTGCTGAGGAGGGTGTCGCCCCCAGCTATTCGCTCACGATTAGCCAGGCCGCGGACAATGGCCCCACTTTGTTCAAGGCGTATCAGATTTTTACTGCTGACGTTATGGACGGAACGTCCGGTAAGGTTACGTCCAACGTTAAGTGGGCGAGTCCTGCCGCAGAGAATGCGGTCCTGGACGAGCTTGTTGCTAATAAAGTCCCTGGAATTACCAAAGACTCGACTGCTTCTGATGTTGCCGACTACCTTTCCACGATCACTGATACCACTAATACCACGAGTTTGCCGCAGGGCAGCATCCTTAACAAGATTGCCTTGGCTGTAGAGAAGAGTGTTACCGCTACGGGCAATTCCTTTGCTGCCGGTTCCACTTTCACCACTACGAAGGCCGGCTACTACCTGTTCATGACCGATACCGACTCGCTCAATAAGAAAGAGAAGCAGACCGGTACCTCGCCGATCTTTGCGGTCGTGGGCGGCGACGCAGTGAGCGTTACCGAGAAGACGAGCATCCCGACCGTGATGAAGCAGATCAAGGACGATGCTACGGGCGTCGAGTGGCATGACAAGGCGGACTCCCAGATGGGTCAGACCGTTCAGTACAAGCTGACCGGCACGGTTGCAAACAATGTCGACACGTTCGGCACCTACTATTATGAGTTCTACGATGAGCTGTCTGCCGGTTTGACTGTTGATAAGTCCTCTGTCAAGGCCGTGATTGGTGAGACTCCTATCACGCCTACTTCTGTGACCGTGTCTAATCCCGATTCAAATGGCAAGACGGTCTTGAGCGTAAAGTTTGACGATCTTAAGGCTGCCGCCGGGGCGGCCGGTGTCACTGTTGACGAGAACACAAGGGTCGTTGTCAGGTACAGCGCCAAGCTCGACCCGAAGATGTCCCAGCATGTTGTTGTCGGTGGCACGGGCAACTCCAACACCGTCAAGCTCATCTACTCCAACAACCCTGGCCACGATACCAAGGGTGAGTCTGTGCCCGACACCGTGCGCGACTACACCTATGCGCTCAAGCTCGTCAAGAAGGACGCGACTGATGAGAATAAGACACTTACCGGCGTAAGGTTCACCATCTGTGCCACTAATCCCGACGATACTACATCCAAGGACATGTATGTCCAGGGTGATGGCTCTCTCGATAATAGGCGTCATGAGTTCACGACCACCGACTCCGGCGAGATTTACGTCAAGGGCCTCGATGCCGGCACCTACACCGTCAAGGAAACCCATACGCTCGCCGGCTACAACACCATCCCCGATTTCACCTTCACCATCAAAGCCACTGGCCTCAACAATGCAGAGGGTGTGAGAGAAAACAAGCTCACGGTCAAGACGAGCACCACGGGTTCCAATTTGGTCGAGGTTGACACGACCAACACGGACAACGGTACTGCTGCTTTGATTGTCAAAAACAAGCAGGGCTCCGGCCTCCCGCTCACCGGTCTTAACGGTGTGACCTTCACTTGGATCGCTGGTGGCGCGGTGCTGTGCATCGGCGTGGCGCACCTCATCCGCAGCCGTAAGCAGGCTGAGGAGTCCGAGCAGGAGTAACGCTTACTCACCCATCCCTTTGGCAGGTGGGATGTGATGGCCATGAGACTTGCGGACACTTTTCTCGTCCATCCACGTTCTTGCTTTGCCATTCTCTTTTCGGGGCAGACTTCGCACTGGAGTCTGCCCTGTTTTTTGGCAACGCAGCCAGGCTCCATTGCCCGATGGATCAAGCGTATGAATATCGAACAGATGTTTGCAATTATTGCGTTTACCAGCTGTGGGTGCATACACTCGCAGTAAAATACCCTTGCGACGCATCCCGTGCGCGGGCGGCCGACGACTCGATCGGAGGTCCCCAAATGCTGAAATTCCTTAACGTGCTCGCCGCCCTCGCGGCGGTGGGCACGTTCGTCATCGCGTTTCTTGACTCGTATGAGGTTCGGTTTAAGGTCCGTAGGCGCACGCGCGGTGCGGACGGTAGAAGGCATTTGCGCCGCAACAAGCGCAAATAAGAATGCCCGGGGTTAGAGGCCCGGGCATTTAACAACGTCGGAAACTGGTCGCCCGCGCTCCTAAGTACTTACGCGGGGTGCGTCGTTTCCTGTGGTTATTGTATCCCGAATCGCCCCGCCGATTCGGGACATTTTGAAAACTCAAATGCTGGCCTATGCTCGCGCCGCGCAATGCTGTCTAGCTGCGTTGTCCGGCGCGGAAGCTCGCTAATCGGCTATTATTTGTTTAGACAACTTGAGTTGTAGAGGAGTGACTGGCGATGGTGCAGGGCGCCAAACATATGAAGAGCAATAACGCCGCGGCCAACGGCGGCTCAAGCCCCCAGCCCAAACCTCAACCAAAACCCAAGCGCCGCCGCAAGCGACTGCCGCGCTGGGCCGACCGTCTCATCACCATCGTCATCATTCTTATTGGCGTGGGCCTTATGACCTGGCCGTGGATCTTGGACCGGCTCGAGGCCTCGGGCGTGTTCAACCAGATCAGCACCGTGTCCAGCACCGTGGACGCGCTATCTGCCGAGGAGCGCGAGCGCATCCTGCTCCAGGCGCGCTCCTTTAACGAGCAGCTGGCGGGCGAGGCCACCGAGCTCCCCGCCGACCAGATCGAGCCCTACGCCCAGCAGCTCATTTTTGACCGCGACCCCATGATGAGCTGGGTCGAGATTCCCTCCATCGACGTGAGCATGCCCATCTACCACGGCACGAGCGAAGAAGTCCTTATGGCAGGCGTCGGCCACCTGGAGGGCACGAGCCTGCCGGTGGGCGGCACCTCGACGCATTGCGTGCTCACCGCGCACTCGGGCATGCGCAACCTGAGCATGTTCGACGACATTCACTCGCTGAAGCCCGGCGACCTGGTGCTGCTGCACACCATGAACAAGACGCTCGCCTACAAGATGGTGGACTCCGAGGTGGTGCTGCCCGAGGAGATGGAGTCGCTGACCATCGAGCCCGGCGCCGACAAGGTGACGCTTGTCACCTGCACGCCCTATGGCGTGAACGACCATCGCCTGCTGGTGCATTGCGTGCGTACCAAGTACAAAAAGAAGGACGTCGACAAGCAAAAGTCGCTGGCTGGCCGCCACTGGGGCAAGCGCGAGTTTGCCGTGCTCATCGTGGTCGTAGCCATTGTGCTGTTGCTGCTGGACATCGTGATCCACGCGGTCCGCAAGCGCCGCAAGGCCAAGGCCTCGGCATAAGACATTCTCCAGAACGACCACAAAGGGGACAGGCACCTTTGTGGTGGTCGGGGCTTCCAAAGCATCACAACATTCGATGAAAATCTCGATTTTGGTGAAAAGCGTCGAATGTTGTGATGCTTTTGCTGTGGACGCGACGGTTTTCGTTGCGGGCGGGACGGTCTTCGCTGCGGGCGAGACGGTTTTCGCTATGGACGGTGCGGTTTCGCTGCAGAACCGCCAGCCCGCCGCTTACCAACCGCCGCCCTCGTTACGTTTTCGCTGCATTTGGGTAAAGCGCCTGCTCCAAGCCGGCGTTGCCTTGTATACTAGAGCGGTTTAACTGTTATGCGGAAGGGAGCGCCTATGGCACTCAGCGAGAAAGACGTGCGCGGCATCGCCGAGTACGCAAAGATCGCACTGACCGATGACGAGCTCACCCAGATGACGTCCTACCTGAACGACGCCGTCCAGATGCTCGAGCCCGTCTTGCAATATGACTTGCCCGACGTGGAGCCCACGTTCCATCCCATCGGAAGCCTGTCCAACGTGATGGGCGATGACCTGCGCGAGCCCGAGCGCGACCTGCCGCTCGACGTTGCGCTCGAAAACGCCGGCAGCGCGCGCGACCGCTACTTCCGCGTGCCGTCCATTTTGGGAGAGGGGGAGAGCGAGTAATGGCGCAGAGCTTCGATTCCCTTACCGCCGCCCAGCTCGCCGCAGGCGTTGCCGCTGGCGACTTTACCGCTACCGAGGTGGCCCAAGCCTCTCTTGCCGCCATCGAGGCGCGCGAGGGCGGGGTCCAGGCATTCCTGCAGGTGGCGCCCGAGCTTGCGCTCGAGGCCGCTGCGCGCGTGGATGCCGACCGTGCCGCAGGCAAGCCGCTGCCCCCGCTCGCGGGCGTGCCGCTGGCCATTAAGGACAACATGAACCTCGTGGGCACGCGCACCACCTGCGCTTCCCGCATGCTCGAGAACTACCAGAGCGTCTACACCGCCACCTGCGTCCAGCGCATGCTCGATGCCGGCTGCCTGCCCATGGGCAAGGCCAACATGGACGAGTTTGCCTTTGGCAGCTCCACCGAGAGCTCGGCGTTCCACCGCACCAACAATCCCTGGGATACCGAGCGCGTGCCCGGCGGCTCTTCGGGCGGCTCCGCTGCAGCCGTCGCCGCAGGCGAGGTCGCGCTCTCGCTGGGCTCGGACACCGGCGGCTCCATTCGCCAGCCGGCGTCGCTGTGCGGCGTGGTGGGCTTTAAGCCCACGTATGGCGCCGTGAGCCGTTACGGCGTGGTCGCCTTTGGCTCGTCGCTCGACCAGGTGGGCCCCTTTGGCCGTACGGTCGAGGATGTCGCGCTGGCCATGAACGCGCTTACCGGCGCGGGCCGCGATCCGTACGACTGCACCAGCCAGGATTGCGCCGTCGACTTTACCGAGCACCTCAACGACAGCATCGAGGGCAAGCGCGTGGGCATCATCCCCGCGTTTATGGAGGCCGAGGGCCTGACGCCCGAGGTCAAGGCCGCTGTTCAGCGCGCCGCCCAGGAGCTGCAGAACCAGGGCGCCGAGCTGGTCGAGGTCGACCTGCCGCACCTGGACGCCGCCATCGCCGCCTACTACGTCATCGGCCCGGCCGAGGCGTTCTCCAACCTGGCCCGCTTCGACGGCATTCGCTACGGTTATCAGAAGGAGGGCTGCGCCAACCTGTCCGACCAGAGCTCGCTTTCGCGCGCCCACGGCTTTGGCGCCGAGGCCAAGCGCCGTCAGATGCTCGGCGCCTATCTGCTGAGCTCGGGCGTGTACGACAAGTACTACTACGCTGCGCAAAAGGCCCGCACGCTCATCACGCAGGACTACGACGCCGCGTATGCCAAGGTGGACACCATCCTCATGCCCGCCTCGCCGCGCACGGCCTTTAAGTTTGGCGAGATTAGCGACCCCACGCAGATGTACCTCTCCGACTTGTACACCATCTCGCTCAACATTTGCGGCAACGGCGGTATTTCGGTGCCGCTGGGCCTGGGCGAGGATACTCAGCTGCCCGTTTCTGCCCAGCTGGTTGGTCCGGCCTTTAAGGACCGTCAGCTGCTCACGTTTGCCCGCGCCCTGGAGCGCGGCTTTGCCGATGCCGCCACGGGTGCGCCCGTGCTTTCCGTCGCGCCCGATTTTGCCGGGAAGGGGGGCGAGCTGTAATGAAGGAGCTTTCCGAGGTCCTGCAGGATTGGGAGGCCGTGATCGGCCTGGAGATCCATACCGAGCTCACCGCACTCGATACCAAGATGTTCTGCAACTGCAAGCTCAGCCACGATGACGAGCCCAACGCCAACGTGTGCCCGGTGTGCCTGGGCCTGCCCGGCGCCCTGCCGGTGCCCAACAAGCGCGCCATCGAGAGCATCGTCAAGGCGGGTCTGGCCACCAACTGCGAGATCCAGCGCCACTCGATGTTCTACCGCAAGCACTACTTCTATCCCGATATGGCCAAGAACTTCCAGACCACGCAGGGTCCGGTCGCCTTTGCCATGTACGGTCACCTGGATCTGGACGTGACTGGTCGCGGTGCCGCCGAACGCCCCGACTGCGCGTTTGGTGAGGCCGAGGCCCAGAGCCTGGCGAGCGCTTCGGCCAACGCCGAGGGTCTGTCCACGTCAATGTCCTCTACCATGCGCGAGGGTAACCAGCGCGCCGGTCACCTGGCCAGCTACGACGCGTCCAACCTGCAGATGCCCGAGCGTCGCGAGGACGGTTCCTACACGGTGCCCATCCGCATTCTGCGCATCCACATGGAGGAGGACGCCGCCAAGATGGTCCACGTGGGCGGCGCCGAGGGCCGCATTACCGCCGCGGCCGAGTCGCTCGTCGACTACAACCGCTGCGGCACGCCTTTGATTGAGCTCGTGACTGAGCCCGATCTGCGCACGCCCGAGGAAGCGCGCCTGTTTATGGAAAAGCTCCGTCGCATCTTTGTGACGCTGGGCATCTCGGACTGCTCCATGGAGAAGGGTTCCATGCGCTGCGACGGCAACGTGTCGCTGCGCCGCCGCGGCGAGACCAAGCTGGGCACTAAGACCGAGCTCAAGAACCTCAACTCGTTTAAGAGCCTGCATGACGGCCTTGCCTACGAGATCTGCCGCCAGGCCGAGGTGCTCGAGGAGGGCGGCATCATCTATCAGGAGACCCGCCACTGGGAGCCCAGCCGCAAGCGCACCGTGGTCATGCGTGTGAAGGAGACGGCCGACGACTATCGCCTGTTCCCTGATCCCGACCTGGCGCCGTTCGATCTGGACGACGAGTTTATCGACCGCTGCCGAGGCGAGATCCCCGAGCTGCCCGATGCCAAGCGCGCCCGTTTTGAGGCCGACTTTGGCATTAAGACGGCCGACGCCGAGCAGATCGCCGGCGACCCCGAGTTCGCTGAGTTCTTTGAGGCTGCCGCTGCCGGTATGGCTGGCAAGGAGGCCCAGACGGTTGCAAATCTGCTGGTGAACGAGATGATTGCCTACCTTAAGGGTGCGGGCGTCTCGCTGGCCGAGTCCGGCATCGCGCCGGCTCAGGTGGCAGCGCTGGCCAAGCTGCTGGCGACCGATGCCATCAGCTCCAACCAGGCGCACGAGGTCTTTGAGGCCATGGCCCAGACCGGCGACGACCCCAACAAGATCGTCGACGAGCGTGGCATGCGCCAGGTGAGCGATGCCGGCGCGCTGCAGCCGATCGTGGACGAGGTGCTGGCTAACTGTGCCGATCAGGCACAGCAGTATCGTGACGGCAACCAGAAGGTCATCGGCTTTTTGGTGGGCCAGTGCATGAAGGCGAGCCGCGGCAAGGGCAACCCGAAGCTCTTCAACGAGTTGCTGAGAACGTCGCTCTCGTAAGCGGGAACCCGGGAGCCCCGGCAGGGCGGGTGCTTCCTCAAAATTTCGAACAGTCCTGCGCAAGACGAAGGCCACATTAAGTGGCCTTCTTTGCGTGCGGAACTCATTTTGAGGAAGCACCCGCCCTGCCGGGGCTCCCGGGTTCCGTGACGACTCGGCCGTTCGGGTCAGGCGGGCTGATAGAAAGATGGTGACGGAGGCGCAAGTAGCGCCTCCGTCTTTTGAATGTGATGAAAGTGTGGCGAAATGAGCTTAAAACTTCCGTAAATGTGATAAATGTCACGTTTTACCTAGGGTAAAATGTGGGAAATATCACGTTTACGGAAGTTTCTTTGCGGGAGGTTCGGTCATGCAGCGAGATATCATTGCCAAGCTTAACGCTTGGAAAGCGTCGGAATATCGTAAGCCGCTTATCCTTAAGGGGGCGCGCCAGGTTGGAAAGACGTGGGCGCTTAAGGAGTTCGGTCGAACCTCGTACCGCAATTTTGTGTATCTGACGCTCGAGGAACCGTCACCTGGGGTACAGAGCGAGTACGCTCAGTTTTTCGAAGGTACGCGCGATCCTCGGCGGATCATCTCAAACCTTTCCCTGGCACTTGGACAGCCTATCGATCCCGGCGAGACGCTGCTTATTATTGATGAGATCCAGGATTGTCCTTCTGCAGTCGGCGCCCTTAAATACTTCTGTGACGAGGCCCCCGAGTATCACGTCGCATGCGCAGGGTCTTTGTTGGGCGTTCGCTTGTCCCGTGAGACCAGCGCTTTTCCGGTGGGAAAGGTCGAGTTCATGGAGATGCACCCTATGAGCTTTTCCGAGTTTCTGAAAGCCGAGGGCGCTGCAAACTACGACGAATACCTTGGCGGCCTGGATCAGATCGAGACAGTGCCCGATTTCTTCCATATCCGTCTCGTCGAGCATCTTCGTCGTTATTTTGCATGTGGCGGCATGCCAGAGGCTCTTGGTCGGTGGGTGGAGACGGGCGATATCGTTCAGGTCGATAAGGTGTTGTCCGATCTCTTGGATTCCTACGAGCGCGATTTTGCCAAGCATGGTGGCCGTGCGCAGTTCGCCAAGCTTTCGCAAATATGGAACTCGATTCCAACTCAGTTGGCGCGCGAGAATAAAAAGTTCGTTTGGGGTGCGGTGCGCGAGGGGGCTCGTGCTCGAGAATACGAGGATGCTCTGGAATGGCTTGCCGATGCTGGGCTCATCATGGCGGTTCGCCTTAATGCTGCCGGTGGCGTGCCGCTCTCTGCATACGATGACCTCAAGGCATTTAAAGTCTACTGTCTTGATGTCGGTTTGCTGCGCCGCATGGCAAGACTGGATGCGTCCGCTTTTGCCATCTCGGATGCGCTGTTTTCGGAGTTCAAAGGTTCGTTCGCCGAGAATTATGTGCTTCAGGCATTACTTTCACAGTTAGATGCTGCTCCGCGTTATTGGACAAACGAGAAGCCGAAGCACGAAGTCGATTTTTTGATTCAAGTCGGGAACGAAATCGTGCCCGTCGAGGTCAAATCGGGAGAGGTGGTTCATTCCAAGAGTCTTAAGTACTATGCCGACAAGCATGCGGAGACGACTTCACTGAGGGTCCGCTACTCACTTAAGAACCTAAAGCTCGACGACGGGGTGCTCAACATTCCGTTGTATTTGGCTGATCGATCTGCCCCTCTTATCAAAAAGGCGCTTGATTGTGCACATCTTGACGTTTAGATCCTGGGCGAGCTGATGGGCGGCGGCTAATTAAATCGCTCCGTAACGGCCAAGGAGCTTGGACCTTAGCGGTGCTTGCTTCGCCAAGCCGTGGGTGTCATGCCGGTGTATTGTTTGAACGCTTGGGCGAAGGCGGCTTGCTGAGGGTAGCCTAGGCGCTCTGCCACCTGCGCTATTGTGAGCGCGCTATCGGCCAAAAGGTCCTGTGCTCGCTCCATGCGGCGCCTTCGTATGTAGGTGCCCAGGGACTCGCCGGTTTGGGCCTTAAAGGTGGCGCATAGTTTGGAGCGGCTTGTGTAGAGCCTCTCGGCCACCTCGTTGATACCCACACGTCTGCCTTTGTCGAGCGCGCGCTCAATCATTGCCGTTGCTTCTTCGGCAATGGTCATGCTGACGCGTGTGCCTGCCGCCTGCCGCGCCTGCTTTTGGGCCGCGCGCGAACAGGCGAGCTCCGCGACCATGGTCTCCACGATGCCCTGCATATAGACGTGTCCGCCTACGGTGCGGGCGCGGTCCTCGTTAATCCGGCGCAGCGTGTGGCAGATGGCAGACGTCGCCTCCTCGTGCCATGGCTCGGCAAACGCCTCAAAGATTCCCGCGAACTCGGTGGGATAGCGGTGCTCCAGTTCGTCAAAATATCCAGGCAAAAAGAGCACCGAGCGCGAGTGATAGAGCTCCCCCGCAAACAGCGGGCTTAATTCCTCGCCGCAACTATCTTGGATAAAGCTGCAAACGGCATTGTTTGGCCACGGTCCATGCAATGGTTTAAGGTTCGCGGGCGTTATGCCAGCCGCGGGCATGCATGTAAGTGTGGGCGCGCTGACTTCGCTCACGCAGGCGTATGGCTCGGGTGTGTATTCGGCCAGGTACATATCGTGCGTCGGGGTGATGAAATGCTCCATGACAATGCAGGCGGGGGAGAGGGGCATGATCCATGCGCGGCCGTGCGCCCGATCGTTTGCCACCTCGCCGGTAAAGACAGCGCCCTTGCCGGAAAGCTCCAGGCCAAACTGCTCAAACTGCGGTGCGTAGAGCTCGGTTATGTCGGTCGCTGCCTGCCGTATTTGCAAAAGCGTCCCCTTCCTTTGCAGAAACGTCCACGCCTGGCTTGATTGTGAGCCATGGCTAACACGTCAATGATAAGTTGATTGCGGTTAACTCTCAAGCCGTTAGAAAGGAATCTCATGGCAAAGGGATCAAAAAAGGAAGGTGGCGGTATCGGCGAGCTGCTCGCGTATGCCGGTGACCGCAAATTCCTAACGTATTTGGGCATGGCGCTCTCGGCGCTCTCGCAGTTGCTGAGCTTTGGCCCGTACGTGTGTATTTGGCTTGTCGCGCGCGATTTGATCGCCGTGGCGCCTAACTGGAGCGAAGCCACCGATATCGCGATGTATGGCTGGTGGGCCGTTGGTTTTGCCCTGGCAAGCATCGTAGCTTATTTCGTGGGGCTCATGTGCACGCACCTGTCTGCGTTTCGCTGCGCGTCCAATATCCGCAAGACTACGAGCGAGCACCTGCTTAAGCTGCCGCTTGGCTACTTTGACACGCACGCCACCGGTGAGCTGCGTCGTGTTGTAGACGGATGCGCCGCCTCCACCGAGACTTTGCTCGCACACATGCTGCCCGACATCGCCGGCGCCACCGCCATGGTCGCAGGCCTGCTCGTGCTGCTTTTCGCCCTCGATTGGCGCTTGGGCGCGGCATGCCTCATCTCGGTAGCCATCTCGTTTGGCGCTATGGCCGCCATGATGGGCGGCAAAGGCGGCGAGTTTATGAAGGCCTACATGGGAGCGCTGGTCAAGATGAACAAGACCGGCACCGAATACGTACGCGGCATCCCTGTGGTCAAGGTGTTTCAGCAGACGGTCTACTCCTTTAAGGCCTTCCACGATGCGATTGCCGAATACGCCGATATGGCACAAAACTATTCGGGCACGTTCTGTCGAGGCCCGCAAGTGCTCAATCTTACGGCGCTCAACGGCCTCGTGGCATTCTTTTTGCCCGTGGCGTTGCTGCTGGCTCCGGGCGAGACGGATTTTGCGCACTTTTTGACAAACTTCACCTTCTACGCGATTTTTTCGGCCGTGGTGCCCACAGCCATGACCAAGCTTATGTTTGTGGGCGAGGCGTCTCAAATGAGTGCCGATTCGCTGGCGCGCATCCGAAGCATCATGGAGTCTGAGCAACTTCTGGTGCCCGCTCAGCCTAAGCGTCCTGTTGGCAGCGATGTGCGCTTTGAGGACGTGAACTTCACGTACGAGGGTGCCGAAGCACCTGCCGTCAGCCACGTAACCTTTAACGTCCCCGCAGGCAGTACCCTTGCGCTGGTGGGTCCCTCGGGCGGTGGTAAGTCAACCTGCGCCAGCCTGATCCCGCGTTTTTGGGATGTTTCTTCGGGTCGAGTGCTCGTAGGCGGTGTGGACGTTCGCGACATGGACCCGCACGAGCTTATGGACCAGGTTGCCTTCGTGTTCCAGACCAACCAGCTGTTCCGGCAAACACTTGCCGATAACGTGCGTGCCTCCAAGCCCACGGCCACTGACGACGAAGTGCGTGCGGCCCTCTCCGCAGCTCAGTGCGACGACATTGTGGCCAAGCTCCCGCAGGGTATTAACACCATGCTCGGTGCTGGAGGGGCATATCTTTCGGGCGGCGAGGTGCAGCGCGTAGCACTCGCCCGCGCGATCCTTAAAGACGCGCCTATCGTGGTGCTCGATGAGGCCACGGCGTTTGCCGACCCCGAGAACGAGGCGCTCATCCAGCGCGCCTTTAGCAAGCTGGCGGCGGGCCGCACGGTCATTATGATCGCGCACCGACTCTCGACTGTAGTGGGCGCAGACCAAATCGTGGTGCTCAACCAGGGCAGCGTGCAGGAGTCGGGTACCCATGCCGAGTTGCTGTCCCAAGAGGGTCTGTATGCCAAGATGTGGGCCGAATACGAACAGGCTGCGAGCTGGAAAATCACTGCAGCGACCGCGGATGCCGCCGTCACGAAGGGAGGCGAGGCCTAAATGTTCGCCTCATTACAAAAGAAGTATTTCCTATCCGATAAAGGTGTCGCCGGCGTAAAACGTGGCATTTTCTGGACCACGCTCACTAATCTCATTACCATGGCCGGCATGGGCTTTTTATTCCTGGTCATGGCCGGCTTTGTCGAGCATCTCGCCAGCGGGGCTGACCTGCCGGATGCCCTGCCGATCGTGGGCGGCCTCCTGGTCTTTTTCGTGCTGCTCTTTGCCTCTAACTGGCAGCAGTATTACTACACCTACTGCATCTTTTACGAGGAGTGCGGCAAGCAGCGCATGGAAATTGCCGAGCGCCTGCGCAGGCTGCCGCTATCGTTTTTTGGACGTCGCGATCTGGCCGATTTAACCGAGACCATCATGGGCGATGTCCAGACCATGGAGCATGCCTACAGCCACGTGCTGGGAGAGCTTTGGGGTGCCATTATCGCAAGCGCTATTGTGTTCGTGGCATCGCTGTTCTTTTGCTGGCAGTTGGCGATAGCGGCGTTTTGGAGCGTTCCCGTGGCCTTTGCCGTGCTGTATTTGACGCGCGGTCCCATGGTCCCGGTGTTCGACCGTGTTCGCGCCGAGAAGGTCAAAGTCACTGAGGCGATCCAGGAGACGCTCGATTGTGTGCGCGAGATCCGCGCTACCAACCAGGAGGCCTATTATCTTGAGGGACTCGGCGCCGTGATTGATGTCGAGGAGCGCGAGACCACTAAGGGAGAACTCGTTAACGGGCTTTTGGTCAACTCCGCCTTTGTCATCCTGCGTCTGGGCATTGCCACCACGCTGGTAACGGGTGCCGCGATGGTTGCCTCGGGGCGGGTCGACTTTTTGGTGATGTTTGCCTTCCTGCTTATGGTGAGCCGCATCTATGCGCCTTTTGACCAGGCGTTGATGCTGGTGTCCGAGCTGTTTGCCGCCGAGTCGTCAGCTAAGCGTATGCGCTCTATCATGGAAGAGCCTGTGGCGCGGGGCAGCGAGAAATTTGAGCCCGTGGGCCACGATGTGGTGTTCGATCACGTGGCATTTGGCTATGGTGCGGGCGAGGACGGCCGCGCCGGCGAGAAAGTTCTTACCGATGTGAGCTTTACCGCTAAGGAAGGCGAGGTCACGGCACTGGTCGGTCCTTCGGGTTCCGGTAAGTCTACAGTGAGCCGCCTGGCCGCGCGCTTTTGGGATGCCACCAAAGGCACGGTCACCGTGGGCGGCGTGGATGTTGCGAGCGTCGATCACGAGGTGCTGCTGCGCGACTACGCCATTGTGTTCCAAGACGTGCTGCTCTTTGACGACACGGTGATGGGAAACATCCGCCTCGGGCGTCGTGATGCCACCGATGAGGAAGTGCTTGCGGCCGCGCGTGCCGCCAACTGCGACGAGTTCGTGAACCGCATGCCGCAGGGCTACGACACCATGATCGGCGAGAACGGCTCCAAACTCTCCGGTGGCGAGCGCCAGCGCATCTCTATCGCCCGCGCGCTGCTCAAAGACGCGCCTATCGTGCTGTTGGACGAGGCGACGGCGAGCTTGGATGTGGAGAACGAGACCGTGGTACAACAGGCACTCTCCCGTCTGCTTGCAGGTAAGACGGTTATCGTTATTGCCCACCGTATGCGTACGGTGGAAAATGCCGACAAAATCGTTGTGCTCAAGGATGGTGTGGTTGCCGAGCAGGGCACTCCGGCGCAGCTTAAGGCGGCAGGCGGAGAATTTGCCCGCATGGTCGCACTGCAAAAGGAAGCGGTTGCCTGGCAGCTGTAGGAAAGGGGACCAAGATTTCCAAAGGTTAACTTTGGTTGACCATAATAGTTCGACTAAACTAGTCTCAAAAGCGTGCTCGAGCAAACTAATGAACTCGGGTGCTAAGGCACCATGTCGCGCTTGTGCGGCAAAAGGGAGAAGCAACATGAAGAAGTCGACGTTTAACACCCTGCTTGTCGGTGGCGGTTTTCTGCTTGGCACGGCCGGCATCAAGCTGCTCACCAGCGCTCCGGTAAAGAACGCCTGCGTGCAGGGCATCGCGTGCGGCATGCGCATCAAGAACGGCTACCAGGACATGGTCGAGCAGGCCAAGGCCAATGTCGACGACATGGTTGCCGAGGCTGCCTACATCACCCAGAGCGAGGCTGATGCGGACAACGCAGCCGAGTAGCGCTCCCAGGCAGAAACTATGAGATTCTCGATTATCAGTGAGATCCCCGGCAGGACCCGCCTCCAGTTGGCGGGTCCTGTGCCAGAGAGCGATCTCGATGCGCTTCTAAAGCTTAGCGGCGAAATCGACGGCGTGCGCAAGGTGCGCGTTTACGGCCGCATCGGCCAGATGGCGCTCGAATACGACGAGTCGCGCCGCGATGCCGTGCTGGCCGCTGTCGGCGCGCTCGATGCTCAGGCCATCGCCGACGCCAAGTCGGGCTACGTGATGCAACTCGAGCCGCGCAAGCACAAACTGGTTATGGACCTGGCCACGCTCGTCGGCGCCCACTACGCGCGCCGTTGGTTTTTGCCCACACCGCTGCGCGCTGTCTTTGTTGTGGCCGGCTACATGGCCTTTTTGCGCGCAGCCCTCCGCGAGCTCGCGAAGCCGCGCTTGACCGTTCCCGTACTCGATGCGTCGGCCATTGGTATCTCCTTCGTCAAGCGCGACGTCGACACCGCGGGCCAGACGATGTTCCTGCTCAACGTGGGCGAGCTGCTCGAGGACTACACGCGCGCCATGAGCGAAAACGAGCTCATCAACTCGCTGCTCGACGTGCCCGACAAGGCGCAAAAAGTGGTCGGCGACACCGAGGTGAGCGTTGCTGCCACCGAGCTTGAGCCCGGCGACCTGGTCGCCGTGCGCACTGGCATGTCCATCTGCATCGACGGCGTGGTCGAGCAGGGGAGCGCCATGGTCAACCAGGCGACCCTGACCGGCGAGCCGCTGGCCGTCGAGCGCAGCGCGGGCGACGACGTGTTTGCCGGCACCGTCGTCGAGGACGGCAGCATCCTGGTACGCGTGCGCGCCAACACGGCCCAGACCAAACTGCGCTCGATTGTCTCGCTCGTCCAGACGGCCGACTCGCTCAAATCCGAGGGCCAGTCGCACATGGAGGATCTTGCCAACAAGATCGTTCCGTGGAACTTCTTGCTCGCGGGTCTGGTCGCGCTCACCACGCGCAGCCTCATCAAGACTTCCGCGGCGCTGATGGTCGACTACTCGTGCGCGCTCAAGCTCACGGGCTCCGTTGCCGTTATGACCGCCATGAGCGACGCTGCCAAGATGGGCGTCATGGTCAAGGGCGCCAAGTACTTTGAGTCGTTTGCCAAGGCGGACACCATCGTCTTTGATAAGACCGGCACGCTGACTGAGGCCCAGCCGCGTCTGGCTTGCGTGCTCACGACCGACGGTTGGAGCGAGGACGAGGTCCTGCGCCTTTCCGCCTGTCTGGAGGAGCATTTTCCGCATCCGGTGGCGCGTGCCGTCGTTAACGCCGCGTGTGAACGCGGGCTTGAGCACCGCGAACGCCATGCCGCCGTCGAGTACATCGTGGCGCACGGCATTGCCTCGTCCATCGAGGGGCGTCGCGCAATTATCGGTTCGGCGCACTTTGTGTTTGAGGACGAGGGAGCGAAGCTCGAGTCCGACATCAAGGAACGCATCGAGTCCCAGATGCAGGGCCTGTCGCCGCTGTACCTGGCGGTCGATGGCACGGTCGTGGGCGTGCTCGGCATCGAGGACCCACTCAAGCCCGGAGTGCGCGAAGCCATCGCCGACCTGCACGCGCTGGGCGTCAAGCACGTCGTTATGCTCACGGGCGACTCCGAGCGCACCGCCGAGCGCATCGCGCGCGAGGCGGGCGTCGATGAGTTTAAGGCCGAGCTGTTGCCCGAGGATAAGTACGCTTATGTGGAGCGCATTAAGAGCGAGGGGCGCCACGTTGCCATGGTGGGCGACGGCGTCAACGATTCGCCGGCGCTCGGTTTGGCCGACGTGGGCCTGGCGATGGGTGGCGGAAGCGACATCGCCAAGGAGGTCGCCGACATCATCCTGACCGACACGGATCTCGCCGCAATCGTGCGCCTGCGCCGCATGAGCCAGGGCCTCATTGATCGCCTGACGAGCTCCTACTCTAAGGTGATGCTCACCAACTCGGCGCTGCTGGCGCTCGGCATCACCGGCACGATTACGCCGCAGACGTCGTCGCTGCTGCACAACGGCTCGACGATCGCCTACAGCCTGAGCAACGCGAAGGCATATCTGCGCTAGCGCTTTTGCTTGAGTTTATGGTCTGCATTCGGACGGTGTTGCAGCCGCCAGGGTGCAAGCCTTTTTAGGCAAGTGCAGCTTTGATGACGGGGCTTTCTGCGAGCTGCTCGGCTGCCTTTTCTTCGGAGCTGCCGAGTGCGGCTAAGCTGCGGTAGACCCACTCGTTGACCTGGGTGTTCTTGACGCCTGCGGTCTGCATAAGGGCGCCTACCTCGCGGATTGCTGCGAGCAGATCGGCTTTGGGGCCCGCGAGCTCGACCTCGATGTCGTGGTAGGCGGACACGCCTCGGTTCTCACTCACGTGGTCGATAAAGCCCTTGACGGTCTCAAACTGCTGGGCGAGAGCTGCATCATCGTCAGCGTCCAGCGCGACGAGTGCGTTCGATACCGTGAGGGCGGGATGTCCGCAGGGGACAAAGCCCTCGATGACATCCATAGCTTCGGTAATGGTTGAGCCCAGGCCTGCGAGGGCATTGACGAGTTGCTGCTTGGTATCCATAACGGTCCTTTCGACGGGTCAATTTTGCTTGGCGAAAATATACGTGACGCGATCGGTAACAAAAGTGCGAAGTGCGGCGCACATTGGGGTCTTCACAGCTCGTGCATAGAACAGCTGTCCGCTTTCAGAACGTGGTAAGATAACACTCCACAAGCGGGGCTTGCCCCGCATGTTCCTTGAAAAGTCGACGGTTATCGGGTGTTTGCAGGCCCGATACCATCCAGACTTTCCCGACATTCGGGGGCGACTGGTTTCGACGCGATAGCTCTGAGAGAGGAAGCAAGCCGAGGTCTCCTCGCCTCGTTAAACAGGGGTACCGTCAAATTGAATTGACAACAACTCTTCTTTTGAGCCTATGGCTCTCGCTGCTTAGTTTATAGCGGCGCGTCAATCCGGTGATTTCCCCGGCACCGGCGCGACGTCATTTTAGGGGAATGCTCCTGCGCACGTAATCGGTATGGCGCAGGCTAAGACCGAACCGGTTAGGACACCGCGAGCGTGTCGCTGCGCGCAAAGCGTCCGAGACTAAACCAGCGACTGAGCTTGGAGATGCCAATCAGGGGGCTTTCGTGGACCGGAGTTCGATTCTCCGCGCCTCCACCATAAGTAACAGGCAGGTAGATATTCGTATCTACCTGCCTTTTTATTTCTAGTCCGTACCGCGGAGAATCGAACTCTATGCAGGGCGCGAGCGTTAAGCAAACGCGGAGCGTTTGTAGCGAGCGGGCGAGGACGCCGGCAGGCGGCCGAAGCCGGTGCAGATTTGCGAAGCAAATACGCGGATTCTCCGCGCAAAGCCCCAGCCCAAAACAGATGCGATGCCGATGGGGTTTCAGCCGGTCATGCCCCACATCGACGTCATCCCCAAACCGCGGAGAATCGAACTCTGCTCCAAAACCCATGCGCCCTCCATCCCAAAACTGGGTAGAAGAAGGCCAAAACGCAATCGCAGGAGGTCAATATGACTGCAGAAGATAAGGCAAAGAACGCTGGCAAGGTCGCGCTCGTCTTGGAGGGCGGCAGCTTCCGCGGGCAATTTACCGCAGGCGTGCTCGACGTTCTCATGGAGGCTGGCGTCGAGATTCCGTCTGTCTACGGTGTATCGGCCGGCGCCCTCAACGGCGTGAACTACAAGTCGCACCAGATCGGCCGTGCCAACCGCATCAACCTGGCTTTCTGTAACGACAACCGCTTCATGGGCGCCGCGTCGTTTGCGGCCACGGGCTCTATCGTCGGCTACGACTTTATTTTCAACGATGTCCAGGACCGCTTGGATCCCTTTGACAACGAGACGTTCGACGCGAGCCCCATCGAGATGTACGCCGCCGCGACGGACATGCTCTTTGGAACCGCCACGTACCTCCCGGTCAAAAGCGCCGTGCTCGATCTCGACGCCGTGCGCGCATCGACCTCGTTGCCACTGGTGACGCCGCCGGTCGAGATTGACGGGCACAAATATGTCGACGGCGGCGTGGCCGATTCGGTCCCCATCGAGCATGTGCTCGAGGAGGCGGGCTTCGACCGTGCGGTCGTCATCGTCACGCAGGACCGCTCGTACGAGAAAAAACCCTACGAGTTTTTGCCGGCCGCGCGTGCGCGTTATGCCGACTACCCCTACCTGCTCGAGGCTATCGAGACGCGCCACGACCGTTACAACATCCAGCGCATGCACCTGTGGAAGTATGAGCGCGAGGGCCGTGCGTTGGTCGTCGCTCCGCAAAAGCCGGTCGAGGTCGGCCATGTCGAGCACGATCCGGCAAAGCTTTTGGACCTGTATATCCAGGGCCGTCAGGAGGCAAAGCGCCTGCTCGCGGAAATCCAAGAGTTCGTTGAGCGCTAGCGATAGCGAACCCTCAAAAAATGACAACAGCTAAAGAGCTGGAAAAATTATGGCTCGTGGATGACATGTGCAGAAACTCTGGTCGGAGCCAAAATACCTGTTGACTCGGGCGGCGAGCGGGGTAATATGGACGGGTTACTTGCAGAGCCCCGTGAATCTCTGTAACAACACGTACTGTACATGGAGGAGTCTAAGTGATTTCGAAATCGACTCACTACGCCAAGCAGGGCGAGGTCCAGCGCAACTGGGTTCTCGTCGACGCCGATGGTGCTGTCCTGGGCCGTCTTGCCACCCAGATCGCAATGATCCTGCGCGGTAAGAACAAGCCCCAGTTCACGCCCAACAGCGACTGCGGCGACTTCGTTGTCGTCATCAACGCCGATAAGGTCCAGCTTACCGGTAACAAGGCCGACACGAAGACCTATTATCGCCACAGCGGCTACAACGGCGGCCTCAAGGCTGAGAGCTTCCGCCAGGCTATGGAGAAGCACCCGGAGAAGGTCATCGAGCGCGCCGTTCGCGGCATGCTGCCCAAGACCACCCTCGGCCGTGCCCAGATGACCAAGCTTAAGGTCTACGCTGGTGCCGAGCATCCGCACGCTGCCCAGAACCCCACGAAGATTGAGCTGGAGGCTTAAAGATGGCTGAGAACACCGTTGTCTACCAGGGTACCGGTCGTCGTAAGAACGCCGTCGCCCGCGTCCGTCTCGTCCCCGGCACCGGCAAGGTGACCATCAACAAGCGTGACGCCGAGCAGTATTTCGGCCGTCATCAGCTCGTTGAGAACGCCCTTGCTCCCTTCAAGGTGACCGACACCGCCGGTCAGTTCGACGTTATCGCTCTGTGCGATGGCGGCGGCATCTCCGGTCAGTCCGGCGCTCTGCGCCTGGGCATCGCTCGCGCTCTTCTGAACGCTGGCGATTACCGTGCTGACCTCAAGAAGGCCGGTTTCCTTACGCGCGATGCTCGCGTGGTCGAGCGCAAGAAGTACGGCCTCAAGAAGGCCCGCCGCGCTCCCCAGTTCTCCAAGCGCTAAGGTTTTATCTCCTTACGAGATACAATGTACAAGCGGGGCCTGCCGATTGCTCGGCGGGTCCCGCTTTTCTTTTTCGACTAGGGTGGGCGACTGCGTTTTGCCCACTTGGGAAGGAGCGATCCTATGCCCCAGAATATCTTCGGTACCGACGGCGTCCGTGGCGTCGCCAACGCCGACCTTTCGTGCGACCTCGCATTTCGCCTTGGCCGTGCGGCGACCAAGTTCCTTGGTCCGGACATTTGCATCGGCCGCGACACGCGTCTTTCGGGCACCATGCTCGAGAGTGCTCTGACCGCCGGCATTATGGCCGAGGGCGGCCGCCCGCACTGCTGCGGCGTCATCCCCACGCCGGCCGTGGCGCTGCTCACCGTCCAAAACGAGCTCGATGGCGGCATCGTCATTTCTGCTTCGCATAATCCGCCGGAGTTCAACGGCATCAAGTTCTTTAGCCGCAAGGGCATGAAGCTTCCCGACGCGGTTGAGGAAGAGATCAGCGCCTGGGTCATGTCCGAGGAGGCCATGGCTGCCGACACGCTGCCGACCGGCGCCGGTGTGGGTCACATCATCAAGATGAAGGACGCCCGCAAGGCATATGTCGATCATGCCATCAGCACGCTCGACGGCCTTAAGCTCGACGGCCTGGTTGTTGCCGTCGACTGCGGTCACGGTGCTTCCTGCCAGACCACGCCCGCCGCGCTGCAGCGCCTGGGCGCCACGGTCCATGCCATCAACACCGATTACTGCGGCACTGACATTAACGTTGAGTGTGGCTCTACGCACCTCGAGCCCCTTCGCGAGCTCGTGCTGCGCACCCATGCTGATATCGGCCTGGCCCACGACGGCGACGCCGACCGCGTACTGTTCGTGGACAGCGAGGGCAATGAGATCGACGGTGACTACATCCTGGCTATCTGCGGTTCTGACCTCGCCGCTCGCGGCAAGCTCGCCAACTCCGAGATCGTCTCGACCGTCATGTGCAACCTGGGCTTCTCCATCGCTATGAAGGAGCAGGGCTTCGAGATGGTCCAGACCGCCGTGGGCGACCGCTACGTTCTGGAGCGCATGCTCGCGGACGGCGCCGTCATCGGCGGCGAACAGTCCGGCCACATCATCTTCCTGGAGCACAACACCACCGGTGACGGCCTGGTGACGGCTCTGCAGCTGCTGGCCGTGCTCAAGCGCACCGGTCGCACCCTCACCGATCTTGCCGGTATCATGAAGAAGTACCCGCAGGTACTCGTCAACGTGCATTCCGACAACAAGGCTGGTCTGGACGATTGCCAGCCCATCTGGGATGCCGTCGCTGCCGCCGAGAAGGAGCTTGACGGCCGCGGCCGCATTCTGGTGCGCCCGAGCGGTACCGAGCCGCTGGTCCGCGTGATGGCCGAGGCCGAGACGCACGAGCTGACCCAGCGCGTTGTCGACGACATCGTCGAGGTTGTCAAGCGCGAACTTCCCTAATGGTCAAAAACGGGTGCCAAGTGGTAAACTGTTAAGGTTATTTTGGTTAATCGGTATGTCCGAGGGGGAGCATGTTCACTAAAGTCCTAAGGTCTTTTGGTATGCGTGGTCGAGTCCTTACGCTGGATGCTCCCATCTCGGGCGACGTCATTCCGCTCTCCGAGGTAAACGATCAGACGTTTGCCACCGGCCTTTTGGGCCAGGGCGTGGCGATTCAGCCCACCGGAACGCGTGTGATTGCACCGGCTGATGCCAAGGTCGAGGCCATTTTTCCCACGGGACACGCCGTTGCGCTTAACACGGTCGATGGCTTGGACGTGCTCATCCACGTTGGTTTGGACACTGTTCAGCTCGAGGGCAAGCACTTTACCGTACATGCGCAAGTGGGTGACATCGTCCATAAGGGCGATGTACTCATTGAGTTCGATCGCGAGGCAATTGCTGCCGAGGGCTACGATGTGACGGTTCCCATCTTGGTGTGCAACTCCGTTGAGTTCTCGAGCATCAAGGGTTCCGTTGGCGTGCATGTCGAAGAGATGGACCAGCTCATCGTTGCTCGCGAGCGCTAGCAAGTGCACGTGGCCATTAGCCTACAATTCAAACACGTTTACGGAGGGCGCTCTTGAAAGAGGACGCCCTCCGTGGCAAGATGGGATTTGTCCGAAGCTAAAAGGCTTTGGGTCACCGTGGACGGGCAGGGGCCTCGACGCGGTTAGACACGAGACACATACATTACGCGACCTCGCCCTGGTGGCCGCACACGTTGGTTGCGGCCGACGCGGGCCGCGGGCAAGTGCTTGTAAGGGAGCCTTGCCTCTCTTGTACGAGAAAGGACGCGTAATGAAGATCATTAAAGCTAAAGACTACGAGGATATGAGCCGCAAGGCCGCCAATATTATCTCGGCCCAGGTTATCCTCAAGCCCGACTGTGTGCTGGGCCTTGCCACCGGCTCCACCCCGATCGGTGCCTACAAGCAGCTCGCTGCTTGGTACAAGAAGGGCGACGTCGACTTTGCCGAGGTCAGCACCTACAACCTGGACGAGTATCGCGGCCTTTCGCACGACGATCCCCAGAGCTATCACTACTTCATGCGTGAGAACTTCTTCGATCACATCAACATCGACCTTAACAACACGCATGTGCCCGACGGTTCCAACCCCGACGCCGCCGCTGCCTGCTCTGAGTACGACAAGATCGTCGCCGACGCCGGTTATCCGGATCTGCAGCTGCTCGGCATTGGCAACAACGGCCACATTGGCTTCAACGAGCCCGATGACCACTTCTCCAAGGGCACGCACTGCGTCGACCTCACCGAGAGCACCATTCAGGCCAACAGCCGCCTGTTCGACAGCATCGACGATGTTCCCCGTCAGGCCTACACCATGGGTACCCAGACCATCATGTATGCCCGCATGATCCTGGTCGTCGCCAACGGCGAGGCCAAGGCTCAGGCCGTGCATGACATGTGCTATGGTCCGGTTACGCCCGAGTGCCCGGCTTCGATCCTGCAGCTGCACACCAACTGCGTTGTCGTTGCCGACGAGGCCGCCCTTTCGCTCTGCGAGTAGCGCGAATCCTGCAGCTCGACATAGCCTTGCCTAAGGCCTCCGCTTTGCGGGGGCCTTTTTGCTATCCCTTTTCGCCCACTTGACCAAAATCTTGCCGCAAGCTTGACGAATGCCGGATGCCCAACAGCTTGATTCATTCCATACCAGATTCTATGCAAAAATGCCACTAGAAGGTCGTAGACGGTAGCGGGTGCTAGGCGAGTTGAATGACATGGCTGAACCTTGTTCATCTGCGTTACACTGCCGCTTAGATGGGACAAGCTGACAAGCTCATTTACCTGCTTAAAGACCGATTAGTCGGGGGATTAATAACAATCGGCCCTCGCTGTACAAAAACTTGCCGCTTGCGTACCAAAAGACAACCTAAAACACAAGGTCGCTCTATTCATAGCGCGGCTTGTATGGTCTTGCGGCTACAGTGTCCATACGGTCGAGTTGAGGAGCGGGCATGGTAAATGATTTGAGCGGTATAGACGACCTCGAGCTGATGCCGCTGGGCGGAGGCTATATGGTGCGACGCGAACGCTTGATGAATGAGCTTATCGCCAAGGGCCGAAAGGCCGGCATCGTGGTGCTTTATGCGCCCGACGGGTTTGGGAAGACCTCGGTGCTGCTGCAGTACACCCATGAGGTTAAATGCGACCCGACGCGAGGCCCCGTGCGGATTATCGAGGCCGATCGCGCCACTGGGCGCGAGGTGTTTATGCAGCTCGAGGTGGTTACCGAAGAACTCAAAGACAAACCGCACTCCCTTATCGCGATTGATAATGTGCCAAACCTCGATCAGCACGATACCGAAGACCTCATCGACAGGATTCGCGGCCTGCGCGCTATGGGGATAGGGGTCTTTATCTCCTGCCGTCCTTCAAATCGTCAGCTGATTCATGGGCTGGGCGATTCGGTTAAGATCAATGCGCAGATGCTCAAGGTGCATGCCTATGAGTATTCGGCGTGGGCATCGGCGTTTTCGATCAGCACATCGCTCGACTTTTATCAGCTCACGCAGGGCGTGCCCGAGCTCGTTTCGGCATTGCAGACGGGTCTGTATGGCCAAGGCGACGTAGCCGGTCTGCTCGAAAACGAGATTGTCAACGTATATGGCGCGGCACTTGCCGATCTGGCTTCGCTCGACAATAATGCGCTGTTTTGCGTGGCATGTCTCATGGTTTTGATGGGCGAGGGCAATATCGCAGAACTCGAGGCTTGCGGGGTGAGGCTGTCGATGGTCGACCAGTCCTACTTTGTACGCGACTACCCGATCTTTGGCTTGGATCCCGCCGAGCGGAGTTTTACGTGTCTGGGCACGGAGGATAACGGACGCTTGCGCTTGCGTAAGTTGGTGGCCGAGGTTCGCCCCGAACTTGTTCCGAGGGCGGCCCGGATTTTGCTTAAGGCGGGCCGATGCGATGCGGCGATGGGCCTGGCGGACGCCTTTTTGGACCGTGAGGCGGTTCTTGAACTTGCTGGGCAGTATGGGGTCGATTTTGCTCTGACGGGGCACGGGGCCGATATCTGCCGAGCAGCGCTGGGCACGATCGACGCTGACGATCCGGCTCCAGAGCCAACGCCTGCCGAGGCGCTTGGCGTATATCTGGCAGCGGTCAGCGTGTCCAACACAAAGCTCGCCCGCTATATGGCATCGGTCATCGAGCGCGGGGGCGAACGGGCGGCCTGCGAAATAGACCCTGTTTCATGGAGGGTGGCCCAGACACTGACGGCTGTTTGCTATGGGGACAACGGGCTTGGGCTTCCTACGAATCTGGCCGTGCCAGAAATCGAGACATCCCATACCGCACTCGATATGTTGTCTGCGCATATCGAGGTCAAGCGCTGTCTGACCGAGCGGGGAAATGACGGCGGCGTTCTACAGCAGCTCAAAACGAGCAGGGCCTACGACTGCGAGCTCGACATCGCGGGGATTGTTATACGGGCCGATAGCATGCTGGTGGAGCTCTTTGATGGGTCGTTTGCGGGAACCGACGAGCGCGACGACGAGATGACGGTGGTGCGGGAGGCGCTCGACGTACGTGGGCTTAAGGCGATGGCTATCTGGGTGCGCATGGTGTTGGCGGCACGGCGGCTCCTTTCCGGCTTGCCGGTAACCGACGATGCGGCGTTCAACGAGCTCGATCGTTTTGCCGTGCGCATGCGCGACAACCAGATTCAGCTGTTTGGCCTGTTGCTAGAAGGTTGGCAGTCGCTGGCAGAGGGACGGCCGGTTAATGCAAAGTTCCGTGCGGTCCAAGTGCTTAAACTTGCCGAGGAGTCGATTGCGTACATGCGCGATAACGCATTGCTGCTGGAGCGCGCAGCGTATCTGCGTAACACGTCGATGGTTTCGGTACGCGAGGAAGCGGAGCTACTCGATATAAGCCAGACGCAGGTTGGTGGCGCAGAAGCCTGGATGGTGGCGCTGCATTTGGCCTGTGCGGGCCGAGACAGCGATCTTGCGGCCTGGATGTCCATGAATCGTGCGGGAATTCTAGAGCCATCGTATCGGCTCTTTGCGCGCCTTGCCATGCATTGTCTGGGCGAGCCGGCGGCCAGGATACGCAAGAAGCTTCCCGTGCGCGAGCTGTCGCGGTATTCGCTGCGCGACGATTTAGAAGGGGAGGGCGAGCGCCTGTTCCAGGCCGGCGAGGTTGAAGCCGTTGATACCATCGACCATATCGAGATTCGTATGTTTGGGGCGTTTCGCGCCGAGCGCGACGGGTTTCCCATCACGGACAAAATGTGGCGCCGCAAGAAGGCGGCGACACTTGCCGAGCGGCTTGCGCTGGGCATGGATGCGCTCGTCGATCGTGAGACGCTGGCCATGGAGCTGTGGCCCCATGCCGAGTTCAATAGCGCCCGCAACAACCTGTACTCGACGATATCGCGCTTGCGGTCGGCTTTGGGGCCGACGCCGGATGGCAAGTCATGCGTGCTCATCCAAAATGAATGCATTGGGCTCAACGGCGACTACGTCAAGACCGATGTACGGCTGTTTGACCAGATAAGCCGCGAGGTTTTGGGAAATCGCACGGGTGCGCGCGGGCCCCATCTGGTCGAGTTGTGCCTTAAGATTGAACAGCTTTATGCCGGACCGTTGTATGTTCCCAATGGCTGTAATCCCACCTACTTTTTGCGCATGCGGCGCATTATGCAGTCAAAGTACATCGATTGCATGATTAAGGGAGCAAATGCCGCTCTAGAAGAAAACGATCTGCAGTCGGCGATTTGGCTGGCGGAGTCGGGGCTTCGACAGGAAACGGCGCGTGAGGATATGGTGCGCTGCGCCATGCGCGTCTACAGTGCGGCGGGGCGACGGCGCGATATCGTCGAGCTGTACAGCGGGCATATGCACCACCTGAGGGAGCAGGTCAATGGCGTGCCCGAGCCCGAGACGCGGCGCCTATACGAGCGCTTGGTGGAGGGGCGGCTCAATCGCGTGCTGGTCGAACGATAAAAAACGGGCGCCCGAAGTACTTGGGCACCCGTAAGCTTGCTATGTGTTGGCTCGCCGGATCATTGGCTCCTAGACGAGTTTGATCTTCTCGATGTCCTTGCGCGAGGACTCGCGATACAGCGAGAACTTGCGGCCGATGACCTGGACGACCTCGGCGTGGCAACGCTCGGCGAGCTCCTCGGCGGCTTCGCGGGCGGAAAGGCTGGAGCCATCGAGCACGGAGCACTTAACGAGCTCGTGCTTCTCCAGGTAGGCGACCGTCTGCTCGACGGTGCCCTCGTTGACGTCGGACTTGCCGATGATGATGGCGGGGTTGAGGTGATGGGCCATGCTGCGAAGCTGCTTGACCTGTGCTCCTGTCAGTGCCATGGGTTCTCGCTTTCTATGTATGGGGCGCCCCGCGACGGGGCCTTAATCTACGTGAGCTGTCCCACGATAGCGCAGGAACGGCGCGGTGTGGAGCGCGTTTTCCCAGTTCAAAAAGAATGCGGATGCCGAGTGAGTGGGCGGTGCGGGCTGTGAACAGGCTATGAGCTGGGCGCAGAGACCGGCTCCCATGCAATAAACGCCCAACGAACCTTGCGGACATGATCGAGCATATAGCGCCCCTGCGGCACGCCCTTGGACCCCGGCTCGCCGGCATGGGGGTTCTCAATCATGTGTTGAGCGATGTAGTCACGCAGGCAGTCGATCTTGTCCTCGTTGCCATGCTCGAGCATACGAGAAAAGTCCGCCACACCCGCTTCAAGGCTGTCGAAGGTATCGCGACGGGGCGATTCAAAGTACGTAACCTGCGGCAGGACACCCATCTGAACGAGGATATTAAAAGCATACACAAAGCCATTACTGCAGGTAACCGAGGCGCCGATGGCGTTCATCAGGTGCAGGTCATAGCGCGGGCTGGAGTTGGCGACCATCGTGACAGCACAACGCCGACGAGCCGTACGGTCAAGCTTGGCAAGTGCACCTTTTAGATTGGTCGTCGTAACCGACCGACTGGCAAAGGCAACATCCACCGCTTTCGCGACCGGTCCAACCAGATCCCAATCGTCATCCCAAGCAAGCTCAAGCGGCGTTATACGCCCCTCGAGCCCATAGTACTCAATGCCAGCATCAAGCGTGCCCAACATGGCAGGGGAAAAGTCAGCAGCAATCACGGGATGCCCAGCCTGAGCAAGCGGAATAGCAATCGACCCAGCCCCACACCCCATATCAAGCACCGACTCACCAGGCTCAAGCGCTAACAGCTTCATAAAATCCCGAGCATACGAAGCAGTCTCAAGCGGCCGAAAATGCCGAGCCCTTTTGTCCCACTCAAAAGAGTCATCAGCCCGATGCCGAGCGGCTTGCAGACGCATCCATTCGCCATTCCAATCAGCAGAAAGAAGCTCAGAGCGAACATCCCCATCAACCACGGGCCAACCTCCTAACAACAAAAAAGCGACTCCTCCCAAAAGAAGAGCCGCAACAAGCATATCTCAGATAGAACCGATCCAGTGCCAAACCGCCATACCAGCAAAGTAGGGCAGAAGCGAAGCGACTGCCAAAGGGATAGAACCCAACCGAGGTCCCGTTGTGCGGGAGCCCCGGGAAGGGCAAATATATAAGGTCGATCGCGAGTTCCGCACGAGCCGGAGAGCACTTAATGTGCTCTCCGTGCGAGTCAGGACTGTCCGAGCAGGCGACCTTATATATTTGCCCTTCCCGGGGCTCCTCGCCTCGTATCCCTGGGCTAGTTCTTCAGCGAGTTCAGCGGAGCCGGGAAGCGTCCACCACGGTGGGCAAGCACGGTGCCGGCGTTGGGGTTCACCGGCATGATGGGCGCACGGCCAAACAGGCCGCCGTACTCGACGCAGTCGCCCACGCCCTTGCCAATGGCGGGAATCACGCGGACGGCCGTGGTTTTGTTGTTGATGACCCCGATAGCCATCTCGTCGGCGATGATGCCGGCGATGGTCTCGACCGGGGTGTCACCGGGGATGGCGATCATGTCCAGGCCGACGGAGCATACGCAGGTCATAGCCTCGAGCTTCTCGAGCGAAAGCGCGCCGGCCTCGACCGCGGCGATCATGCCGGCATCCTCGGACACGGGGATAAAGGCGCCGGAGAGACCGCCCACGCTGGAGCTGGCCATGACGCCGCCCTTCTTGACGGCATCGTTGAGCATGGCGAGTGCGCAGGTCGTGCCGGGGCCTCCGCAGGTGCCCACGCCGATAATCTCGAGGATGCGCGCGACGGAGTCGCCGATGGCGGGCGTGGGAGCCAGCGACAGGTCGACAATGCCCTTCTCGACACCCAGGCGATGGGCGGCCTCGCGGCTCATGAGCTCGCCGGCACGGGTGATCTTAAAGGCGGTCTGCTTGATCTTCTCGGCGACTTCCATCATCGATGCGGAATCGGGCAGCGTTTCCAGGGCTGCGGCCATAACGCCGGGGCCCGAGACGCCTACGTTGATGACGGCGTCGGCCTCGCCACCGCCGTGGACGGCGCCCGCCATAAACGGGGAGTCCTCGACCATGTTGGCAAAGCAGACAAATTTGGAAGCGCCGACGGAATCCTGGTCGGCCGTGAGTTTAGCAGCATCGATGATGGTCTGGGCGGCCATGAGCACGGCGTCCATGTTGATACCGGCGCGCAGGCTGGCGACGTTGACGCTGGAGCAAACGCGGCTCGTGGTGGCGAGCGCCTGGGGGATGGACTGGATGACGCGGCGGTCGGCGTCGCCGATGCCCTTCTGGACGAGTGCAGAGAAGCCGCCCAGGTAATCGATGCCGAGCGTCTCGGCCGCGCGGTCGAGGGCATGCGCGATAGGGGTGAGGTCCTCATCCTTGCAGCACGCGGCGATCTGCGCCACCGGGGTGACGGAAACGCGCTTGTTGACGATGGGGATACCGTACTCGCGCTCGAGGTTCTCGGCGGTCTCGACCAGATGCTCAGCCGTGTGCGTCACGTGGTCGTAGATCTTCGTGCACATGCGGTCGAGGTTCTCGTCACCGCAACCCATGAGCGAAACACCCATGGTGATGGTCCTGATGTCGAGGTTCTGCTCCTCAACCATGCCGCGGGTTTCCGCGATTTCTGCGGGCGTGATCGCCATCCTTGCGCTCCTATCTGCCAAAACGAGCATAATCTTATCTATTCTAACGTGCTGCACGTGCCAAGTGGCGCATGCGGCACGTTTTGGTGCTCGGTTGTTTCCGTTGTGTTACTGCCCAAAGACCTCTTCGGCGATGCGCGCGCTCTCGGCGGCGTCCTTGGCGTAGTAATCCGCGCCGATCTGCTTGGCGTATTCGGGGGTGAGTACGGCGCCGCCCACGATGATCTTGACGCCTGGCACCTCGGTATGAAGCAGCTTGATGGTTTCCTCCATGGCGACGACCGTGGTAGTCATAAGCGCCGAGAGGCCGACGAGCTTGATATCGCGCTCCTTGACGGTCTTGAGCACTTCTTGCGGATCGACGTCGCGGCCTAGGTCAAAGACGGTATAGCCGTAGTTATCGAGCAGCATTTTGACGATGTTCTTGCCAATATCGTGGATGTCGCCCTTGACGGTGGCCACGCAGATCTTGCCCTTGTCGGCGATCTCGCCGGCGGGCATCAGGCGCTTGATGGTGTCGAAGCCCACGCGCGCGGCCTCGGCCGAGGCCATGAGCTGCGGCAGGAAGAACTTGCCCTGGTCAAAGAGGACACCCACCTCGTCGAGGGCGGGGATAAAGTGGTTGTTGATGAGGTCCATGGCGTCGTGATCCGCTAGCAGGCGCTCGGTCTCGCCCGCGATCTCGCCTTTGCGGCCCGAGACGACCATGCGACGAATCGGGTCGTCGTTGCCGTCGGTGCCGGCGGTGCCGGCAGCGGGCGCGGCATCACTCGATGCGGCCTGAGCAGCTGCCGGGTTGGCGGCGATCTTGTACGGATCGGTCCAGCCGGCATAGCGCTCGATGTATCCGGTCGAGCCCTCGTCCTCAACGCTCAACACGCGATAGCTGTAGACGGTATCCATAAAGCGCTTGGAACCCGGGTTCATGATGGGGGCGTCCAGGCCCGCGCCGAAGGCGGCAGCCAAAAAGACCGAGCCCAGCAGCGGGCGGGCAGGCAGGCCAAAGCTGATGTTCGACACGCCGAGCGCACATTTGACGCCCAGGCGCTCCTTGCACAGGGACATGGCGCGCAGGATCTGCTCGGCCTGGCGCTGGTTGGTCGAGGCGGTCATGACCAGGCAGTCGATGAGGACGCGGTCCGGGCCGATGCCGTAACGGGCAGCCTCGGCCACGATGTGCTCGGCGATGGCGAAGCGAGCCTCGGCGGTATCGGGGATGCCGCCTTCGTCGAGCGTAAGGCCGACAACGTTGGTGCCGTAGTGGGCGACCAGCGGAAAGATCTCATCCATGATCTGCTGCTTGCCATTGACCGAGTTGATGATGGGCTTGCCGGCGTAGCGGCGCACGGCGGCCTCGACAGCGGCGGGATCGGTGGAGTCGATCTGCAGCGGCAACAGCGTGGAGCCCTGGAGCTGTTCGGTCGCCTGTTGGATGATCTTGACCTCGTCGATCTCGGGCAGGCCGACGTTGACGTCCAGGATATCGGCGCCCTGTTCCTGCTGGCTGATGCCCTGGCTCACGACGTAGTCCAGATCGCCGTCGCGCAGGGCCTGCTGCAGACGCTTTTTGCCGGTGGGGTTGATGCGCTCGCCGATGACGGCGATCTTGTGGCCGTCGCAGGGAAGGTCCACCACGGTCTGGGCGCTTGTGACCGACATGCTGGGCTTGCGGTGGCGCGGGCTGGGCGTGTGGTTGTCGATAAGCGTGCGCAAGGCCGCCATGTGCGCCGGCGTGGTGCCGCAGCAGCCGCCCACGACGCTCACGCCGTCGGCGATCATGCCGGCGACGGCTTCGGCGTATTCGGGGGCCTGGATATCAAAGACGGTATTGCCGTCATCGTCTACGTGGGGGAGTCCCGCGTTGGCCTGCACCATAACGGGCTTGTCGGTAACGGTGAGCATACGTGCGGCGAGTCTTCGGAGCTCGGCCGGTCCTTGGCTGCAGTTGATACCCAAAACGTCGGCACCGATGGCGTCGAGCGTGATGGCGGCGACCTCGGGACTCGTTCCCAGGAAGGTGCGACCGTCTTCCTCAAAGGTCATGGTGGCAAAGACGGGCAGGTCGGAGTTCTCGCGGCAGGCGAGGACAGCCGCCTTGATCTCGGCAAGGTCAGTCATGGTCTCGATAATAAAGAGGTCCACGCCCGCATCGACGCCGGCGCGCACCTCCTCGGCAAAGAGGTCGTAGGCCTCGTCAAAGCTGAGGGTGCCTAAGGGACGAAGCAGCGCGCCGATGGGGCCGATGTCACCAGCGACGTAGCGGGCGCCGGCCGCGCGGGCGCAGGCGACAGCGGCGGCAAAGACGTCTGCCACGGTGGCGGCACCGTCGAGCTTGTGGGCGTTGGCGCCAAAGGTGTTGGCGGTGATCACGTCGCAGCCAGCCTCGACGTACTGGCGCTGAATGTCGGTAATGACCTGGGGCTCCTCAAAGTTGAACAGCTCGGGCAGGGCGCCCGCCTTCATGCCAGCGGCCTGCAACATGGTGCCCATGCCGCCGTCGAACAGCAGGTGTCCCGTGCCCTCGATGGCCGCACGCAGGCGTTCATCCTTAATGTGCAGGTCGTCGATCGTGCGCGTCTTGTACGTGGCACCGTTGCGACGTGCGGCATCAACGGGTGCCGCCAATGCAGTGCCGTCAGAATCATGAGTGATAAGCGGAGTAAACATCGAGGGCTCCTAATGGCTGGAATAGCAGGTGGTGTGGGCGGCGCGGAAGCGGCAGTGCTCGCGCATGCGGCAGATATTGCAGGTGGGGCGGCTCTGGGCGTCGTGGGCTTCGCCGTCAAACAGGCCGATCACCGCGGTCACGCTCTTGGTGGGCATGAGCAGGCTGGTAGGTGTGACGGTAAGCCCGATGAGCCGCGTGGCGTTGAGTGCAGCCACGATCCAGCGCTGGGCGGAGAGCGGGCAGTCGCCATAGCCGGGACTGAAGCGCCAGTTGCCGGCGAGCCCGTGTACAGCGGCCGCAGCCTTGACCTGCTGGTCCATCTGCTCGACGGCGGCTTCTACATAGGCAGAGCATGCGGCGTCGAGCACGGCGCCTTCCAGGGGTTGCTGGGTTCCGGTGGTTCGCAGACGGCGTTCGGCAGACATCCCGAGGGTACATGCCATGAGTGCGGCAAAGCGGGCGTCCTTAAGATGACGATAGATATCGCGACCCCGCAGCTCAACATTGGTGCCGACCAGGCGAATGCAAGGTTCTCCCTGCTCGTCCACGCCCGTGGCATCGATGGCAAATACGCGGTGCACGCCACGGGGTTCAATGTCCAGTTCCAGACGCTCAACGACAAGCTCAATACGCTGCGACAGCTCGGGCTCAATCTGCTGGCCGCCGTAGCCCAGATACCGCAGCATCTCGGCACGGTCGACACGAGGGTGGTGGGCAGCGTCGATACGGTAAAGCGCCGGCGACGCAAGGTCGGCCGGCACTTCAACAACGGTAATATCGGCGTACGGTTTTTCCATTACCCCAGGCGCTCCATAATGGTCGCGGCGATTGCAGGACGGTTCATAGTGTACAGGTGCAGACCGTCGGTACCGTGCTCCTTAAGGTCGCAAAGCTGACGAGCAGCATAATCTACACCGGCTGCCTGCAGGCTCTCGGGGTCGTTCTCGTATTTGGCGAGAATCTTGATGACGGGGGAGGGTAGCGACGCGCCGCACATAAAGACCATGCGGCTGATCTGCGACTTGCCCATAAACGGCATGATGCCCGCGGTAATGGGCACGGTGATGCCGGCCTTGTCGGCAAGCTCGCGAAAACGGTAGAAGCACTCGTTATCAAAGAAGAGCTGCGTCACAAAGAAGCTCGCGCCGGCGTCCTGTTTTTGCTTGAGGTATTCGACCGAAGCGTTGAGATCCTCACAGGCAATGTGGCCCTCGGGGTAGGCTGCGGCGCCCACGCAAAAGCCGGCGTCGACGAGCTCAGGGATAAGGTCACGGGCGTAGGCGTAGTCGGAGGCGGGCTTGTCGTCCTCGGTCGCGCCAGCGGGAAGATCACCACGCAGGGCCAGGATGTTTTCAACGCCGGCGGTGCGATACTCGTCGATCTTGGCGGCGATGTCGGCGTGGGTGCGGCCCACGCAGGTGAGGTGCGCTACTGAGGGCGTATCGAATTCGCTCGAAATCATATGCGCGATGGGGGCGGTGGTGGCGCCGTTGCCCGAGCCGCCAGCCGAGCAGGTGACCGAGACAAAGCTCGGCGAAAGCTTGCACAGATTGCCTGCCACTTCGCGAGCCGTGTCGAGGGTGAGCTCGCCCTTGGGCGGGAACATCTCAAACGAAACGGGTGCGGTGCCCTCGGATGCTGCCTGCTTAAAAACCTCGTCGACGCGCATATCGTGCTCCTCTAGATACGTAATAGTGTGATGTGTTGTAAGGATTCTACAGCACCACTGTGCCACGGTGGAGTTTCACTCGCTATTTGAGGATACCAATCAAAGATGCCTTGCTATCGGCTCTCTCTATAACAGAGCGGCTAATCTAGGGCACGGACTATAAAGACTGGTATCTGATGCAAAATACCAGTTAATAGAGCTCCATCCCAAATTGACTACCCTTAAACCATGGGGAGAGGTCTGCAATTTATGCAGTTGATTGGCTGTTGAGGGTGGCAACGCCGCCTCGATAGGGTAACCTCAATGATTGGTTTCGCGACGGCAACATAACGGTAATGTCGCGGAAACACGGCGAGTCTAAGCTATGACTCGTTCGTTAGTAATCAACACCGCTTCTCACGCGGTGCCGATACGAAGGGAGTTCCGTATGGCCGAACTTACTGACCGCTTCGGGACCATGGTGTTCTCTGAGGAAGTCATGAAGGACTACCTCCCCAAGGACATTTGGAAGCGCCTTGCTGCAACCCTCGAGGGCGGTGAGCCGCTCGACCTGGATGTGGCCAACGCCGTTGCCCATGCCATGAAGGTCTGGGCCATCTCCAAGGGCGCGACGCACTACGCGCACTGGTTCCAGCCGCTTTCGGGCATTACTTCCGAGAAGCACGACAGCTTCCTGGAGCCCAACCACGACGGCACCGCCATTACCAAGTTTACGGGCAAGAACCTCATCCAGGGCGAGCCGGACGCCTCCAGCTTCCCCAACGGCGGCCTGCGTGCCACCTTCGAGGCCCGTGGCTACACCGCTTGGGATCCCACCAGCCCCGCCTTTATCAAGGACGATGTCCTGTGCATCCCCACGGCTTTCTGCTCCTACACGGGCGAGGCCCTGGACAAGAAGACCCCGCTGTTGCGCTCCATGACCGCGCTCTCGCGTGAGTCCAAGCGCGTTTTGGCGCTGTTTGGCAAGACGCCCAAGAAGGTCGTTCCTTCCGTGGGCGACGAGCAGGAGTACTTCCTGATCAAGAAGGACGCTTACCGCAAGCGCAAGGACCTGGTCATCACCGGCCGCACCCTCTTTGGTGCTGCTCCCTGCAAGGGCCAGGAGCTCGAGGAGCACTACTTTGGCGCTATCCGCCCCACTGTCTCGGCCTATATGAAGGATTTGGACGATGAACTGTGGGCGCTTGGCATTCCCGCCAAGACCAAGCACAACGAGGTTGCTCCCTGCCAGCATGAGCTCGCCCCGGTCTATGGCGAGGTCAACGAGGCCATCGACCAGAATCTGGTCATGATGGAGAAAATGAAGCTCATCGCCTCCCGCCACGACTTGGTCTGCCTGCTGCACGAGAAGCCCTTCGAGGGCATCAACGGTTCGGGCAAGCACAACAACTGGTCGCTTGGCACCGAGTCCGAGAATCTGCTCGATCCGGGCGACACCCCGCTCGACAACCTGCAGTTCATCGTCTTCCTCACCGCGGTGATCGAGGCCGTCGATAACTATCAGGAGCTCCTGCGTGCCTCCGTTGCCTCGGCCGGCAACGACCATCGTCTGGGCGCCAACGAGGCTCCTCCGGCGATTATGTCCATCTTCCTGGGCGACCAGCTTACCGAGGTCGTCGAGAAGATCATCGATGGCAAGGCTTCCGTCCATGCCACGCGCGGCGTGCTCGACCTGGGCGCCGATACCCTGCCCAAGCTGATGCAGGACAACACCGACCGCAACCGCACCTCCCCGTTTGCCTTCACCGGTAACAAGTTCGAGTTCCGTGCCTGCGGCTCCGAGCAGAACGTCTCCGACTCCAACCTGGTGCTCGATGCCGCCGTGGCCAAGTCGCTCAAGTCCTTCGCCGACGCGCTTGAGGGTACGCCCGAGGATGACTTCCAGGACGCTGCGCTCGAGTACTGCAAGAAGGTCCTGACCGACCACCAGCGCATCCTGTTCTCCGGTGACGGCTACTCCGACGAGTGGCCCGTTGAGGCCGAGAAGCGTGGTCTTGCCAACAACAAGACCACGGCCGACGCCCTGCCCGCCTTTGTTTCCGATAAGGCCATTGCGCTCTTTGAGGAGACGGGTGTCCTGACCAAGGCCGAGGCCCAGTGCCGCTACGACTGCAAACTCGAGAAGTACAACAAGCTCATGAACATCGAGGCCACCACGATGGTTCGCGAGGCGCGTCGTACCTATCGCCCGGTCATTACCGCCTATGCCACCAAGGTCGCTAAGGGCCTTGAGACTATTCGTGCTGCCGGTGCCGAGGCCGCCATGCAGTGCGAGCAGAACACGCTCAACAAGCTCTGCAACGGCATCACCACCATCAACGACTCCATCAAGGCGCTTGACGCCGTGCATCAGAAGGCTGAGGCCCTCGATGGCCAGGAGCAGGCCAACGTGTACGCGCACGAGGTCGTTCCCGCTATGGATGCGCTGCGTGCCGCCGTGGACGCCATGGAGGAGATCGTGGCAGCCGACTACTGGCCGGTCCCGACCTACGACGACATCCTGTTCTACGTGTAGGGCGTAACTGACATATCGTCACGGTATTGAGCCGGGGTCCGCATCATGCGGGCCCCGGTTTTTGTTTGCGAAGGACGCTTTGAAGCCCGTTTTGCACCTGATTCGCCCACGCAATAAGGGGGCGTGGACAAAAAACGTCAAATATGAGTACTGTCACAAGTCCTGTAGCATTATTTTTTTTGCAAAATATGCAGTGTTACACAACATATGTTCAAGTACTTAGCTGATAAACGCCTGCAATTCTTTCGCCGTAGGGACCCTGGCGTCTAAATCGCCTTCTGATGGCATGAAATCGCTGTTACTAAATTGGTGACAGTACTCATATTTGCTATTTTTTGCCCACAGGCCTTGCGATGATGCCGGGGTTCGCACCCTGTCGGGTTCGAACCCCGGCATATCGGTAGCAAAAAGCCCGTCACTGCAAGGGCAACGGGCTTCTCAGTTTAAATGGTGCCCCCAGCGGGATGTCCGCGTGCGGCTGGCGCCGCCCGCTTCCGCTGCGTCGCTTCGCTCCTTGCGTGCTGCGCTGGAAAACGCTTCGCGTTTCCTCAGCTCCGCACCCTGCCGGGTTCGAATCCCGGCATATCGGTAGCAAAAAGCCCGCTACCGAATTGGTAACGGGCTTCACATCTCAAATGGTGCCCCCAGCGGGATTCGAACCCGCGATATCCACCTTGAAAGGGTGGCGTCCTTGGCCGCTAGACGATGGGGACAGCGGGAAAGAGTATAGCAGACTTTTTTGCCGGCGCGTATATCGTTGGCAAACTGGAAAACCACCACAAAGGAGCCTTGATTCTCATTTTCATTGCAACAGCCTCAGGACTCAGCGCAACGCGTTGCGCTGAGTCCTGAGGCGCGAATCCGGGTAGGCAACCCCAGAGGGGCC